>JAURQH010000100.1 GCA_030836185.1 Planctomycetota bacterium | reverse complement strand
TCGTTGCCGCCGAAAGTGCGGGAGATTGCGAAACATGTACGCAATCATTGGGCAGTGGAGAATCAGTTGCACTGGTCGTTGGATGTAACATTTGCAGAGGATGCCAGCCGAATCCGGAAGGGGAACGGTCAGGAGATCGCGGGCGGATTTCGTCGCGTGGCATTGTCTTTGATCAAGAGAAGCACGACGGTGAAAGCGAGCCTGCGCGGGAAACGCCTGATGGCGGGCTGGAATCCGGCGGTCCTGAAACAGATTCTCTCGGGAAAATAAGACTCAACTCATGCGATTGCCCTGGAGAGAGGGTATACTGGGTTTGAAATGGCTGGGCTTAAATTTATCCGTCATTAAATCCCAATCTGTAGGCGATATTTTTCTGGATATCCATACTTTCCAGCTCTCATAATCAACGACTCCAACCACCTAGGAAGTTCCGTGAAGAACCAATTGTTTTGGCAGTCAGGTGGCGGCTATGATCGAAACATTACAGATTCAAAAACATTGTCATTCATGATTGAATACATTCACCTGAATCCCGTCAGGAAAAATCTAGTGGAGCGTTCGCAAGATTGGAAATGGTCCAGTGCGGCTTGGTTTTATGATCGATTCGAAGTCCCATTGATTCCCGATCAAATTCCATCAGAGTGGTTGATGGAATGATGGTACATCTGGGGCTGTGTACCTCGGGGAAGTTGTTACCTCTGTCAGTGCCCCAGCCACCCAAAAAATGGTCCATCGTCATGAGAATTCCAAGCACTCGGTGATAGCAGTCAATGAAAAGGAGTCAGTCATCAAAGCTCTCGTCCTGAAAGACATCAAACAACCCTACGAACTTGAAGACCGTGACGATCTGACACCCGAACCGGGTGAGGTGGTGGTCTCGCTCAAAGCGGCTGCCTTTAATCGGCGTGATTACTGGATCACGCAAGGCATGTATCCCGGTCTCAAATTACCCGTGGTTCCGGGATCGGATGGTGCGGGAGTCGTGACGACAATTGGTGATGGCGTCGATAATGATTTGATCGGCCGCGAAGTGATCATCAATCCCGGCATCGGTTGGGGGGATAATCTGCGTGTACAAAGCGATGAGTTTCATATTCTTGGTATGCCCACGAATGGGACGTTTGCCGAGCAAGTCGTCGTACCTGCAACACAAGTTCATGACAAGCCGGCTCATCTCAGTTGGACAGATGCGGCTGCCGTCCCCTTGGCGGGAGTGACCGCATATCGAGCCCTGTTCACCCAAGGGCAGTTGCAATCGGGCCAGCATGCCTTGATCACCGGCATCGGTGGTGGCGTGGCGACTTTTGCCCTGCAATACGCGGTTGCGGCAGGAGCCAAAGTCACCGTCACTTCATCTTCGGAAGGAAAGCGAAACTTCGCAGAGAAGCTGGGGGCCGTCGCGGGATACGATTACCGAGCAGAAGATTGGGGAAAACAATTGGTGGCCGAGCAGGGAAGTCCCGATCTGATCATCGATTCTGCGGGAGGCGAAGGCTATAAAACTCTGCTCAACATCGTTTCGCCCGGGGGATGCATTGTGAATTACGGAGCGACGGCGGGGCCAGCTCCCAAATTTGATCATTTCAAATTGTTTTGGAAGCAACTGCAACTTGTCGGTTCGACGATGGGTTCGCCTGCTGATTTTACGGCTATGCTCGAATTCATTAACCAACATCAAATCACACAAGCCGTCGATCGCGTTGTGAAATTGGAACAAGCGAATGAGGCGTTAGCAGCAATGGCGACCTCTGATCAATTCGGCAAGTTGGTGTTAGAGATCGGTTGAATGTTTTTGTAATCGGTGCCAAGTTTTCAGAGCTTTGCGGCCTGGGATGATGTAGGCAATTGCCAAAATTAATGAGACAAAGTTGAGCGTCATTATTGAAAAGAATAGCGTCATCCACGCGAGCACCAACCCCAGATAAAGCCCAGCAATATAATTCATGCTGAGAGCCAATCCGCTGAGTACCCATGCCCCAGTATCTATCATGGCGAACATCATAACGCCTAAGGTAGATTGACCAGCGTAAGAGTTCGCGACTTCGAAGAAATTCAGAAAGCTGCTGACAAGTTGTATGATGCCGAAAGTAATTGCCGTGATAGAGAGGAATACTCGCAGCGAATTATATTTGATGTTGAGTTGTTTGTGCTGATCGGCTTCGGTGAGCTGTGAGTTGAATGCTAAAATCGTTTCGCACTTAGGGCATCGACCGATGTTTGGGGAAATCAGCTTATGACAATGCGGGCAAGGCTGGAGGAGTTCGTTGTTCATATTCATTTGGGGAGGGATCTCGACCGACATACTAGTTCTCGATCACCGTTTCACGATTTGGTGGACTTGAGCAAAGGATCCAATACCGTTGCATACGCATCGGCATATCTCATCATACCCAAGTCATTGGGATGGCTACCGTCGGTGGCTCCTTCGCCGTCGTCACCCAACTGGATTTCCCCTCCAAGGTAATACAGGTTCTTGTCTCCAGCGGCTTTCAGGTTTTCATAGGCTGTCCGCAATGCTTTACGGCTGGCCGCGTGCCGTTCACGCATTGATTTGAAGAAGGGGGCGTTCGTGTAAGTGCGATCTTCGACGAGCACGATGGGAGTCGTTGGGCGAGCTTTTCGTAAGAGTTTGACCAGAGGCTCTGTGCGTGCCGCGACATCGGGGCCTTGCACGTTTGGCAGACAATCGATGCAGTAAACGGCCGGATCAAGTTCCGCGAGGTATTTGCCAACTTCCAATTCTAATCTTCCATTTCCTGAGAAACCGAGATTGATGGTCGGCATGTCGTAACGTCGCCCCACCAATGCGCTGATCGACATTCCCGGACGCGACGCACACGCTCCGTGCATGATCGAGGTGCCATAAAAGACAATCGGCTTGGCTTTCCGCGGAGCGACCGGATTGAAGATGGTCCCCTTGGGGACTCCAAATTCGACTTTGTTCACGCCGTTATACAGAGGCAAGTAAGCGGTGAAGAGTCGGGGTTCTCCGTTTGGTCGAGCATCAATGCCGCTGACGAGTTGTTGTTCGACATGTTGATTGTTGGGCCGAGTCACTTTGACCCAGCGATCCTCTCCTGCTTCGTTGCGACCATAAAGATCGATTCCGCTCACGCCGGTCGCTGGCATGTGATTCATGGCCAGTGATGCGGAGAGCAGGTCATAGCGAACATGGATGTTTCTAGCGTCAGTTTCGAACCGTGCGAGCATACCGGCAGAGTGACGACTGAGCGACCAGACGGCTCCGCGAACTTCTTCTTTCGCAGTTGCGGGAAGACGGTCGTAATATCGTTCACATTGGGTGAAGCCTTTGCCTTCAACGCCCCAATCTTCGACGTTGTACCAGTCGAGGCCGTCGTCTTTTTTGTCCTGGCCAAACAATTGTGATCGAGAAGTCAGGATGAGTCCTGCTCCGGCAATAGAGTTTTGGAGGAGTTGTCGGCGGGTTATCTGAGTTTGATTTGTCATGTTTTCTTTTTTTCCTTGAGGAATTCTTCCTCACCCCTACCCTCTCCTCCAGAGGAAGAGAGGGTGGCTTGCAGGTAGGATTGGGTAGGTAGTATTTGGTTGTAAGTTTTGTCTCGTTGTCTGAGTTCTTAAAACTCCCCATCTGTACGAGCTTCTTTGGAGGCTTGGACGAGTTTGTTTCTTAAGCTTTGTGGGATCCTGGTTGCTACGGGTTTCGGGATATCTGAGATCAACGATGTTTTCAACAATGGTGACGATGTTGCTGAACGATTTTTGCTGAACTCCTGTAACTCCAGAATATCATTGCCATAGTATATCCAGATGCGATTCGGGGTTTCTGGATAGATAAACCAGCGCTCCTCAAGATCGGCAATTGGTTTTTGCGTTCCACCAGGTGTGAACAGAGTGATGCGAAGATTTTTGTCTTTAGTCTCTTCGATGCCAATTGCTTCGAGATACTTTCCCCGAATCGGATATTTGCCGGGCGAAACAATCATGACTGCGATGTTTCGGGAAGCAGATGATTCGGCCAGAGTGATGTTTTTGGAGGAAATATTAGCAATAAACAGTGTCACCGAAAATATAATCCAAAGAGCAACAGTACAGACTCGATGCCACAAAAAAAGGTGTTGTTTTGGCATAGTGGAAATCCTTGCCAGAAGTAATGATCAGATAACAAGGTAACGTGTCCCTCGTTAAAAAGAAAAAGTTTTCCGGTGAGTTCAAAAAATACGAATCGTCTCTGCCGGGAGAATTCACGCGGCTCGCGAATATTGGTCTAATGGTGGTTTGGATCAATTTAGAGTCACCCGTTGCCTCCTCACCCCGTCCCTCTCCTCCTGAGGAGGAGAGGGTGGCATGCAGGTCGGTCTCTCGATCTTGATCAGGCACGAAATAAGAAAGCGCCGCGAGCAAGCATTATGACCGACAGTACATCACACAAACTCCCTGCCGGATTTCAGACCGCCGGGATCACTTGCGGCATCAAGGAGTCTGGCAAGCCGGATCTCTCGATATTCGTTTCCGACCAGCCTGCGGTCTCCGTAGGAGTCTTTACGCAAAATCTGGTTTGTGGAGCGCCCGTGACGGTCTCCAAAGAACGCGTTGGGCGTGCAAGTTCTCGTGCGGTTGTGATTAACTCGGGCAATGCGAACGCTTGCACGGGAGAGCGGGGGATCAAAGATGCCAAAGCTATGACGGCGAAGCTGGCCGACGGACTCAATTGCGACGCGGAAGATGTTCTCGTCTGTTCAACGGGGATTATCGGTCACTTACTACCGATGGAGAAAATCCTCTCCGGTGTGGAATCGATTGTGCCGCATCAAGGTGGAGAATCTTCGCATCTGCAAGCGGCTGCGGAAGCCATTATGACGACCGATACCTTTGCCAAGATTAGTTCTCGCGAAGTGACTGTGAACGGCAAGTTAATTCGTATTACGGGAGTCTGCAAGGGGGCAGCGATGATCGCTCCCAATATGGCCACGATGCTCAGCGTGATCATGACCGATGCGGAGTTGAGTATTGAGCAGGCCGACCGTTTGCTTCGCCATGCCGTCAATCGATCTTTTAACTGTGTGAGTGTCGAAGGACACACAAGTACCAGCGATACGGTTTTGCTGCTTGCGAACGGAGCCGCCAAAATGGGTCCGGTTGATGATACGGTCTTGGGTGAGTTTGGGGCGGCTCTTGATCAGGTCAGTGAAGAGCTGTCTCAAATGATCATTCGCGATGCGGAAGGTGCCGACCATTTTGTCACGATTGATGTGACGGGGTTGGATTCTTATGAGGATGCTTACAAAATTGCCAAAGCGGTGGCAGAGGGGCCGCTCGTGAAAACCGCCATCACGGGGAACGACCCCAACTGGGGACGAATTGTGTCGGCAGCCGGTTATGCGGGAGTCCCCTTTGATCCGCTCGCCGTGACGCTGCATTTGAATCAGACATTGCTTTACGAACAGGGCCAACCTGTCAATTATGAAGAAGAAGCGGTCTCGAAAAGCATGCAATCGGGAGAGGTCCACATTGAACTGAAGTGTGGAGATGGCCCGGAAAACGTGCGATTCTGGACCTGCGACCTGACTCAAGAGTACGTCCGGTTGAATTCTGAGTACACAACGTAATGATAGAGAATTCGTCATCGCCGAATTGCGCTAGCAATGAGGAGGTGATCTAAGACTTACAGCGAATCATCTGATTCAAAAACATCCGGCGTGGTTTCGATCACGTCTCATAATACGAAGAAGGATCTGACACAAGTGCCAACGAAAACGGCAGACATCACCAAAGCCGTAGAAAAGGAAACCAAACGGCTGGGGGAAGAGATTTGGGATCATATTCCCCATCGTCGACCTTCCATGTTCGAGCGTCGCTGGTGGGATGACCGCATTCTCGACTGGGCGATGGAAGACGAATCGGTCAAGATTCAGATGTTTCGCTTCGTGGATGTTCTGCCAATGTTGCGGGATCACGAATCGGTGACTCGCCACTTGCAAGAATATTTTGAAGAGGTACGTGGCCATCTTCCCTGGGCAGCCCGCATGGGCTTGGAGCTCACGCAACCCAACACGGTTCTCGGCAAAGCCGTTTCGTACAACGCCCGTATGAACGTGCATCGAATGGCCAAGCGTTTCATTGCCGGCACGACGGTTGACGAAGTGTATCAATCGGTTCAGAAACTTCGGGATCGTGGTTACGCCTTCACATTGGATCTTCTCGGTGAAGCCGTCCTGACCGAAGCCGAAGCGGACGCTTATCAACAATCGTTTCTCGACATTATCCAAGGTCTCGGCCCACAAGTCTCGCAATGGCCGACGAATGACGTTCTGGACTCCGATCAATTTGGTTCGATTCATCGCATGAATGTGTCACTGAAACTTTCCGCGTTGAACAGTCAGTTCAAATCGATTGACCCTGTTGGTTCTGCCGAAATTGTGAAACGTCGCTTGCGACCCATTTTGCGTGCGGCTCGCGAGTATGATGCCTACGTCCACATTGATATGGAGTCTTATGATCATAAAGATCTCACTCTACATATCTTCAAAGAGATCTTGATGGAGGACGAGTTCCGCGACTATCCCGATGCAGGTATCGTCATCCAGGCCTACTTGCCGGATGCCGAGAAGGATCTGAAAGAACTTCTCAAATGGACAAAAAAACGAGGCACGCCGATCTGGGTGCGACTCGTCAAAGGCGCCTATTGGGACTACGAAACAATCCGTGCGAAGTATCGTGGCTGGCCAATTCCCGTGTATCAACAAAAATGGGAATCCGATGTCAACTACGAAAAGCAGACAAAGTTTCTGATGAAAAATGCGGAGTGGTTACGACCCGCACTCGGCAGTCATAACTTACGCTCTTTATCGCACGGCTTGGCTTGGGCCAAAATGCTCGAATTGCCTCCCGGTTCTTATGAAGTCCAAATGCTTTACGGCATGGGAGACGACCAAGCCGAAGCGATTTCGGAACTGGGGCATCGCGTGCGGATTTATACTCCGTTCGGAGAGATGTTGCCGGGAATGGCTTATCTCGTCCGACGTTTGCTCGAAAATACCTCGAATGATTCTTTCCTGCGTCAGTCCGTTGATCGCGATGCAGATATTTCTCAACTTCTCATTAATCCGGTCAAAATAGGTGCCGACATGCCACAGGTTCAGGAAGAAGAACAAACAGGATTCCAGAACGAACCGTTGACCGACTTCTCGAAGGACGAGAATCGGGAAGCGATGCAGGAAGCGCTGGAACGCGTTCGCGATGAGTTTGGGCAGGAGTATTTGCTGACCATCGACGGCAAAGGCGAAGAGAGCGGCAAGACGATGGCGTCCGTTAATCCGAGCAACAAAAGTGAAGAACTCGGCCGCATCGTCTTGGCGACCGAAGACCATGCTGTCGAAGCAATTTCTGCCGCCCGGAACGCTTTCGCGACTTGGTCAAAAGTTGAAACCGGCCATCGTGCGGAATACATCGAATTGATTGCCGCCGAAATGCGAAATCGTCGATTTGATTTGGCGTCATGGATCGTGTTCGAGTGTGGGAAACCTTGGGCCGAAGCCGATGCCGATGTCGCGGAAGCCATCGATTTTTGTATGTATTATGCCCTCCAGATGAGACAACTCGACGAACCCCAGCAAACCGATTTTCCTGGAGAAGAGAACAGCTACTTTTATAAGCCGCGAGGCGTGGCTGTCGTGATTGCTCCGTGGAACTTCCCCTTGGCAATTTTGACCGGCATGACAACTGCTGCCTTGGTCACAGGTAACACCGTCGTGATGAAACCGGCCGAGCAAGCGTCTATTATTGCTGCCAAGCTGATGGATTTGATCCACGACGCGGGGATTCCTCATGGCGTGGTGAATTATGTTCCCGGTATCGGTGAAGATATCGGCCCCGAATTGGTGGGGAGTCCCGATGTGGACTTGATTGCCTTTACTGGTTCGTTGCCGGTCGGCCTCGGGATCAACGAAGCGGCTGCCAAAACCGATGACCGCCAAATTTCGGTCAAGCATATCGTCGCAGAAATGGGTGGCAAAAATGCGATCATCATCGACGACGATGCGGACCTCGACGAAGCCGTTCAAGGGGTCATTCATTCTGCCTTTGGATACGCGGGACAAAAATGTTCGGCCTGCTCGCGCGTGATTGTGTTAGAAAAAGTTTACGATCAATTTGTGAAGCGTTTGGTCGATGCAGCGAAGAGTCTCAAAGTTGGTCCCGCAGAAGATCCTGGTATCGCTTTTGGCCCGGTCATCGATGCAGACGCATTGGCGAAAATTCAGGAATATATCGAGATCGGCAAGGAAGACGAAATCGAACTCGCTTTGGCGGGTGACGTGGAAGATTTGGGAGACAAAGGATTCTTCATCGGTCCGCACATCTTTGTCGATGTCGATCCCGATTCGCAGATCGCTCAAGAAGAAATCTTCGGCCCGGTGCTATGTGTGATCAAAGCCGACGACCTCGACGAAGCGTTCGAATTCGCCAACAACACAAAGTTTGCCCTCACGGGTGGAATGTACTCCCGCTCTCCTCAGAATTTGAAACGAGCACGACAGGAGATGGAAGTTGGCAACCTGTACCTCAATCGCGAGATCACGGGAGCCTTGGTCGAACGCCATCCGTTTGGCGGATACAAAATGTCGGGTCTCGGCAGCAAAGCGGGTGGTCCCGATTATCTGTTGCAATATCTGGTGCCGGTCAATGTGACCGAAAATACGATGCGACGGGGATTTGCTCCCGAACCGGATGATGAGAAGTGATGACTCGGGTGACGCTTGAAGCAGCATCAATCCCACTCGCTTGCATTCCCACCTCAGAAAATTACGATAGCGTTCAGTTTGCTAAAAATGATTTGAACCCATCCCGCGTGCGTTCGCACGAGGGCTAATACGAAAGTGATAGACGATGCCGAAAAAGTTGATCTCCGACGTTGATGTGAATGGCAAAAAAGTCCTTATGCGAGTTGACTTCAACGTGCCTCTCGATGGCGATCTCAACATCACCGACGATCTGCGCATCAAGGCGACATTACCGACCATCAATTCGGTTCTCGAACGGGGTGGCAGCTTGATTTTGATGAGTCACTTGGGTCGCCCAGAGGCCGGTCAATACGAAGAGAAGTATTCTCTCAAACCGGCCGCCGTTCGCTTGGGGGAACTGCTCGGCAAAGAGGTTCAATTTGCCACCGATACCGATGGTCCCGACGCACAGGCCAAAGCGGCTGCGTTACAGCCGGGTGATGTTCTGTTGTTGGAAAATGTTCGCTTCTGTCCTGGTGAGAAAAAAGACGACGCCGAGTTCTCAAAGACGCTGGCCGATATGGGCGATGTCTACTGCAACGATGCTTTTGGTTCGTGTGCAAAACCAGACGCTTCATTGCACGGCGTACCACTCGCGATGGGCGACAAGCCGAAAGTGGTCGGTTTTCTCTTAGAGAAAGAACTTCAGTACTTGACCGAAGCCATCGCCAATCCAACACGTCCATTTGTTGCTATCGTCGGAGGCAAGAAAGTGTCTGATAAAATTAAAGTGATCTCGAACCTGCTCGATATTTGCGACAAAGTTCTTATCGGTGGCGCGATGGCTTTTACGTTTGCTGTCGCAAAAGGTGGAAGAATTGGAAAGAGCTATATCGAACCCGATCCAGAAAAACGCAAGATTGATATTCAGACTGCCAAAGAACTCATGGAAAAGGGTGGCGACAAGTTGGAACTTCCGACAGACACCCATTGTGGCGACGATTTTTCTGCGGACTGCAATAAAGAAGTTGTCAAAGCGGGTGAGATTTCGGACGACTTTGAAGGTCTCGATATCGGTCCAGATACTGCCAAGGCGTACGCAGACATTGTTCGTGCTGCGGGAACTGTCGTTTGGAACGGCCCGATGGGTGTTTTTGAGATGCCTCCCTTTGATGAGGGGACAAAAGCCGTTGCACAGGCTATTGCGGACAGTTCAGCCGTCAGTATCATAGGTGGAGGAGATTCCGCCTCTGCCGTGAAGCAGCTTGGCTTTGAAGACAAGGTCTCTCATGTGAGTACCGGAGGTGGTGCTTCTCTGGCATTACTGGAAGGTAGATCTTTTGAAACCGTGGCGCTCCTCGACGAAGCCTGACGCGGTTCTTGATCATTCTTACGGGAAGGTGCTTACTGAATGAGTCACCTTACCCGTTCACTCAGCTATCGATGGAAACGCTATCGGCTAGGTGTGTGGTCACCTTGGCGGTCACTACCGACCGGTTCCGTCACTATTAACGGTCAGTATCGCCGGTTACAGTTTCCTCCCGGCGAAGAACAGGTTCAGCTTCATGAGCTGTCACTGATTCTTGTTGATGATTGTTATCGATTGGCGGAAATTGACTCTCCCGTGAATGTGGTGGTCGATGTGGGAGGGAACATTGGATTGTTCACTCTGGCAGCTTTGAATCGCTTTCAGCCGAAGCACATTCATACTTACGAACCGAATCCTCAAATTCAGTCAGTTTTAGAACATAACACCGAAGATGACTGCGTGACCGTTTACCCGGAAGCCATCGGAGTGGACGCGGGCACTCTGGAGCTGGCTCTCCATCATAATTCTTTGCACACGACTTCAGTCGCCGATTTTGCGAGGGGACGCATCTATACTCCCGTCATTTCAATGCGGGAGGTTGTTGAACGAGCAGGCGGACAAATCGATTTACTCAAGCTCGACTGCGAAGGAGCCGAGTGGGAATTGCTCGATGATCCGTCCCTTTGGTCGGGCGTTCAGCATCTCACGATGGAATATCATCTTTGGGCAAAGCCAGGTTCCACAGTGGATGGTTTGAAACGTCAACTCAATGAACTGGGGTTTCATATTCGATCTGTCGATGAACAGTCTGATGAGTTTGGTCTGCTGTTCGCCTCGCGTGAAAAGGTGTAATTTTTCTGGTGGGATTCAGCGGAATCTTATGAGAATGTTCTATTCTTAGAGCTTGGAAACTTCATCTGGTGAATTCAGGTGACTTGTCGTAAAATGCGATTTCTTTAACAGCGGTGACTTCAGGCTCTGTTATTGCTTTCGTTGTCGAATTCCTCTCAAACTATAAATGGATTTATGTCAGATACCTCGATCAAACACTTGTTTACACGAAACCCGTGGATCTCTCCGTTAACGAGAAAGGGTTTGGGTGTTCTGAATGCCTGTATGCGATGGAATTCGTTTCAGACTCGTTCAAAGCGCGTACGAGAACTGAAGTATCTCAACATCGGCTGTGGCAAGAAGATGATTGACCACACGATTAACCTGAATTACGAATGGTATCCGAGAATTGACCTCACTTGGGACGTGATCAAAACTCGACTTCCTTTTAAGGATGGTCAATTGTCGGATATCTATACCGAGCATGTTTTTGAACATCTTCCGCCGTCACAAATTCCAGGCCTTCTCTCTGAGTTACGTCGATGTTTGCAGCCCGGAGGTGTTCTTCGGGTTTTGGTGCCAGATGCCGAATTGTATCTGCGAACCTATTGTCAAATTAAGGATGGTGGCGACACGAAATTTCCTGATCACATGGAAGACGCCACGCCGATGGATCACGTCAATCGTGTCTTTCGGTCCTACGAACATCTCTATGCTTACGACTTTGAAACTCTGGGAAAACTTCTCGAGCAAGCGGGCTTTATTGACGCTCAAAAGTGTGGGCATAAAGAAGGTCGAGTTCAGGAGCTATTACTCGATTCTGACGAGCGCGAAGACGAATCACTGAGAATCGAATGTGTTGCCCCTTAGTAGTCTGTTGATAAATGGTTTCGCTTGTCTCAGACGAGTATCAAGATTCTCTGGAGTTGCCGACGTGGGGCGATTAGGATGTTTCCTGATATCTCAATATGCCCGACACAGAAAGTGCTCTTATGCCTCGCGTTTTGGTGACCTCTCTCAACGGAGAAGCTGGCCCTCATTTCAATCTGTTTGCCGAAAACGGATTTGAAGTGGATATTGTTGATCGAAGCTTGGACCTGTGGCAGGAAGACGTGCTCATAACCGCCACGAAAGGTTACGACGCCGTGATCGCCGGTTCCGAGCCGTGGACTGAAAAAGTGCTGCGGAAGCTGCCTCAATTGCGAGTCATTGCCCGTTCAGGAGTCGGCTATGATGCCGTCGAGACCAAGGTGTGTGATGAACTCGGGATCGTGGTTGCCACAACGCCGGGTGTCAATCATCACGCGGTCGCCGAACATGCCATCGCCATGCTGATGGCCATCGCTCGTGGCTTTCCCTGGAATGACATGTGGATTCGTGAAGGCAAATGGGAACGAGTTGCCGGTCCGCGCGTTATGGGGAGGACGCTGGGATTGGTTGGATTAGGACGTATCGGTCAAGCGACGGCAACAAGAGCGGCAGGGCTGGGGATGAAGTTGATCGCCTACGAACCGTATGCCGATGACAATTTCATTGCCAAATGGGGCATCGAATTGGTCGGCGTGGATGAGCTTTTTTCGCGAGCCGATTATGTCACGCTGCATTGCCCCGCCACCGAAGAGACCAGGCATCTTGTGAATGCCGAGCGATTGGCGATGATGAAAGAGGACGCCGTTCTCATTAACACGGCTCGCGGTTCGCTTGTCGATGAAACCGCTTTGGTCGCCGCGTTGCAAAACAAACAGATTCGCGCGGCGGGGTTGGATGTCTTTGAAGAAGAACCGTTGCCACTCACGAGTCCGCTGGTCGAAATGACAAATGTGTTGCTCTCGGGGCATGTCGCAGGGCTCGATCACGAATCGCATGACGGCACGTTCGGTATGAACGCCCAGACGATTATTGACCTACACGCGGGAAGATGGCCCACAGAACAGATTCGTAATCTGGAGGGTGTCAAAGACTGGACTTGGGAAAAAGTGTGACTCCCTTGACGAATGAACCCTAGTCTGTCACATTATTGACATGACGGATAACGCTCGCATTTATCTCGATCATAACTCCACGACGCCTCCCTTCCCAGAGGTGATCGATCTGGTTGCCGAGACTTACAAAACTGCGTATGCCAATCCCGGTAGTCGTCACGCAGAGGGACGACAGGCCCGCAGAGTTTTGGAAGCAGCACGCGAATCGATGGCCGAGCGACTGGGTTGTTTACCCGAAGAAGTCATTTTCACCAGCGGTGGGACTGAATCGACCAACTTGGCACTCCGCGGACTTGCTTATGGCAAGCCGGGAAAAATTTTGATGACTCCCGGCGATCATCCCGCTTCTCGAAAAACGTGTGAGGACTTACGCTCTTACGGTTGGTCGATTTGTGAGATTCCTGTGAAAGATAACGGTCTTATTGACCGTGAGCAATTGGCCGATTTGCCGTGGGAGGAGATTCGTCTGGCGTGTGTGTTGCTGGCCCACAATGGAACAGGTGTCGTCCAGAACTTCGGCAAACTTGGCAAGTTGTGTGTGAAACACAATATTCCTTTGCATGTGGATGCGGTGCAGGCGGTCGGACGTATTCCGATCAATTTTCAGAATATGCGTGTGATGACATTGAGTCTCGCCGCTCACAAATTCGGAGGTCCACGAGGAATTGGCGCGTTGTTAATCCGTCAAGGACTCAAGATGCAACCGGTTGTGACGGGAGGATTTCAGGAGCAGGGAAAACGACCGGGGACCGAACCGACCGCATTGATTGCCGGTATGGCTCGCGCTTTGGAAATGTGTGTCGATGATTTCGAAGCCAGAGTGAAGACGCTGTCCGATTTGAGAGATCGACTGCAAACGGGTTTGGAAGCAAAATGTCGTCCCGTGGAAATCAACGGCTCTCAAGAGCATCGGTTGCCGAACACCTTGAACATCTCGTTTCCCGGTGTCGATGGAGAAGCCTTGTTAGTCGCTCTTGATCTTGCCGGTATTGCCTGTTCATTGGGAAGTACCTGTGCGAGTGGATCTGCTGAGCCGGCTCCCATTCTGCTCGCGATGAACAAACAGGAAGAAATTTATTCCTCAGCGGTACGGTTTTCCGTCGGTGTTCAGAACACATTGGCAGAAATGGATGATGCGGTCGAACGAATCACTCGTGTTGTGTCAAAAATGCGAAATGTTTGATTGTCGGGTCGGCTAAATTTTGCGAGAAATGAGTTGGCAGTGTCGCTATACTGACACGAGAAACAAAACGGGATTGCTTTCGAAAATAAACTGAATCAATAAGGGGCGTTCATGTCACAAAATATCACACGTCGCGATGCACTCAAAACAACGGCAGCCGCTGCTGGTTCAGCCATGTGGTTTGCCACAAATTCTCGATCTGCCCGAGCAGAAAAGTCGGCCAATGAAAAGCTGAACGTGGTTTGTATCGGTGTAGGAGGCCGAGGGTCTGCCAATGTCGGTGGTGTGAAGGGCGAAAACATTGTCGGTTTCTGTGATGTTGATACCTCTCGTGCTGGCAAGACGCTGGAAAAATATCCCGGTGTGAAATTATACACCGACTTTCGCAAGATGCTGGACGAGATGGAGAACGAGATTGATGGCGTAGTCATCAGTACGCCCGACCATACACATTTCCATCCCGCCATGATGGCAATGGACATGGGCAAGCACGTCTATTGCGAAAAGCCGATGGCACACAGCGTGTGGGAAGTTCGCGAGATGACCAAGAAGGCGAAGGAGAAAGGCGTCGCCACGCAACTTGGTGTCCAGCGACATACACTCAACAACATTCATCAAAGCGTTGACATCATTAAAGCCGGAGCCATTGGCAAAGTAACCGATGTTTATTCGTGGATCGGCGGTAGTCGCGGCATGCCTCCTGTCCCGAAAGATTCTCCCAAAGTTCCCGCGACTCTCGATTGGGATTTATGGGTCGGTCCGGCACCGATGAGAGATTATCATCCTACCATCTGTCCGTACGGCTGGAGGTTTTGGTGGGATTATGGCACGGGAGAAACTGGGAACTTCGGCTGCCACATTCTTGATATCCCTTTCTGGGCACTTGATCTGAAATATCCGACGACTGTATCTGCGGAATCGGGCACCGTCCACGATTTGACGACTCCCAAATCGATGTCAACCAAGTTCTATTTTTCAGAACAGGATGTCAATTTGCATTGGGCACATTCAGCGACCGGCCCCGATATTCTGAAAGAGAAAGGTCTTTCCGTGAAAGGGATGAATACCATCTTCGTCGGGACAGAAGGAATCCTCGCCACAGGTTTCGGCAAATACAAACTGTATCCAGAAGAGAAGTTCGAGAACTTCAAAGCCGCCGAGACGATTCCGAAATCTCCCGGCTTCCACAAGGAATGGATCAATGCCTGTAAGGGGGATGCCCCCGCAACGTGTGAGTTTGGTTATTCTGGACCACTGTCAGAAACCGTTTTGCTGGGCAATGTAGCGTTCCGTGCTGGTGGAAAAGAATTTGAATGGAACGCCGAGAAACTCAAAGCCATCGGCAACGATGCTGCCGCTGCTCAAATTGTTCCCGAATTCCGTAAGGGCTGGGAGGTTTAACGCGTTCAGCGCGTCGGGTTTTCGTACCAGATGACGCCGAGATTTTTTCGTTCTTCGCAGGTGACCACATCGAGGTCACCGTCGTGGTCGAGATCCAATAACTGGAGTAAATCGAATTTGATTCCTTCCGGCCCGGAGACTTCATGACGTTTCCAGTTGGCTGGATCATCGGTCGCTTCCAACCAGACCAGCCCCGAGAGCTTTCCGTTTGCATTTTCACACGAATAAATCAGTTCCTGTCGTCCATCGAGATCAACGTCGATCCAGCGGACTGATTTCATCGTGCCGGTGTTTTTAGCAGCAGGAATCGCGGATTGATTCCAGGCGTGAGGTTGGTCGTCGCGAGAAAAGCCGAGCAGATCATTGTCTTTGGTGGAGACGATAATTTCCCATCTCGCTTTGGGGCTTGTTTGATGATCGAGAAACATCACTTCATGGTCATTGCCACCAATACGGTGGATGGGCCATTGTTCCATCGCCTTCTCGTGTCCCGGATGTTCGAGTAGAACCAATCCTCGGGTTGGTCCTTTGCGGTCGGTCAGTAAGACGTCGTCTCTGCCGTCACCGGTCAGATCGACTTTCATCAGTGACATGATCCAACCCGCGTCGTAAAGCGGATGCCAAATCCAGTCCCTCAATTTTCGAGGGTCACTGGGAGATTCCAACCAGCCGACGACGGCATTTGGTTGTTTTGATCCGAGAATGAGATCGATTCCATTCTTCCCATCCACATCCATCGGCAGGCAGAACATCCAGCGTGTTTTCTTTTTGGTCGCAGGAAACGCGGCGGTTGACCACTTGTCGGGTTTCAGATAATCATCGGCGCTTTTGGGAGCCCAATGAACGAAGACCGTCTGCGTCGAACCTTCGCAGGAACTGACGACATCCATCGCTCCATCTCCGTCCAGATCGGCGAAGACCGCGTCTTCGGGGCTTTTGACATTTCCAACCGTCACCGCCGGCCACTGTTCTTTCGCCTTCTCGGGACCGGGGTTGAGATAAACTCGAACCTTGCCACCTTCTTCCCATCCGGTGGTCAAATCAGGCAGCCCATCGCCATTCACATCGGCAACGCGAACACCATCGGCTCCGCGCGATGAATCGTCGATGGTGTGCCGAGTCCACGGCTCTGCGGCGAAGGCTGATTGTGAAACAAATAACCAGAGCAACGGTAGCAGCAGAGATCGAGACATAGTGAGCGCTTATTCTGAAGGAGAAGTATTGGCCGCTTTCTCATCTTCAGTTTGCAGATCGAAGGGAGAGATTTCCACGACTTTCCCGTCTCGCGAGACCGCCATCTGGATATTGTAGGCTCGATGGAGTCGAATGGCAGAGTCGCGAGCCTTAATCAATGCATCCGTAACCCGCTTGCTATCGCCAGTCTGCATATTTTGATGAGCTTCATCAATCATGGTCAATGTCCTCGTGGATTCGATCCCATTTAAGGGGATCAATGATTTGTTCATTGTCATTTTCTTTGGTGGCAATCAACAAGATCTTTTCGTCTTTTGAAGTATCGTGAATTGTCCAGACATCAGCAAGCTCTTTATAATCAATTAAGAAATTTGTAATACTGCGCCGGTATCGACGTTTTACCGTGTTCTCAGGAATATGGTGCCCTCCATGGTGAGTTCGTTGATTGACACGATCAACGGCTAAAGCCCACGAGTCGATCCACAGATAATGGATCGTAATCTCGTACCCGTAAATTTCTTTGGCCCGGTGAAATAGTTTAAGCCAATTACGTCCAGACAGCGTTGTCTCGATCGCAAAACTGCGTCCATTCTTCATCAACTCGTACAGTCTTTGCAGCATGATCTTACCCGCTTCGACGGCAACTCCTTCGGGGGAATAACCCGACAAACCTTCGGCAATCTTATCCGCATTTACAAATTCATTGATACCGAGAGTGTCACGCAGGAGATGAGGAGCGAGAGTTGATTTTCCTGCTCCGTTGGGACCGGCAAGAACGATTAGCTGTGGCGGTGTTGGCATCTCTCAATTATTGATTACTCCTAGAACGAAGTCGAGAGTAATTGTCTCTCGAAGTATTTATTCAAACGTCCGGCTTGATCGCCAAACTCTCATTCGGTGTTTTTGCTTTCAGAAAATATAACATCACCACGAGATAGAGCCCAATCCAGAGCATCCGGTAGACGTGCCATTGGCAATTCAAGCACACTTCGCCAAATGGGGGAGCTGAGGTCGGTAAATCCCCGCGAGGGACCGTTGCCAAAAATATTACGATCAAAATCGAGACGACCGATAGCAGCTTCAGTGCATAGATTTCCAATTGACCAACAGAATTATTATTCCACAACGTAATGTTCAGAATGATCCACAATAATGAAATTAGAATGTCGCACAGGTAAAAGGTGATCCCGTACATTTCAGCACCAGCCGAGATGGATGCAACAAACCGAAGTGTGCAGAATACAAGTAAGTCGGTTCTAGCCAATATGTCTGTCATTTGAACCTGCTCTCCACCTGGTTCTTGCAACTACCCAATCAATTCATGGATCGGTTCGACATGTTCGACGCCGACCAGTTTTTGATCCAATCCGCCGTAGAAATAACTGAGGCGGTTCGGATCGAAGCCGAGTTGGTTCAGGATGGTGGCGTGCAGATGTTTGACATGGAAGGGACGTTCCACCGCGGCCGATCCGAGTTCATCGGTCGCACCGACACTTTGACCACCTTTAATGCCTCCACCCGCCATCCACATGGTGAAGCCGTAAGAGTTGTGATCGCGTCCGGTTCCCTGAGCGTATTCGGCGGTCGGTTGTCGTCCAAATTCACCACCCCAGATGATGAGTGTTTCGTCGAACAAATCTCGTTCTTTCAGATCCTGAATGAGTGCCGCAATGGGTTGATCGGTGTTGAAGGCGTGGTAGTTGTGGTTCTTTTCGAGGTCGCCGTGAGCGTCCCAGTTGTTGTCGTTGTGATGCCCGCCCGAGTACAACTGGACGAAGCGAACTCCCCGTTCGATCAATCGGCGAGACAGCAAACAACGCCGTCCGAAGTCGAGAGTCCGTTCGTTGTTGAGGCCGTACTTCTCTTGTGTCTGTTGCGTCTCTTGAGAGATATCGACCGCTTCCGGCGCGTGTTGTTGCATCTTATACGCAAGTTCGTAACTGGAAATACGAGCGGCGAGATTGCTGTTGTCGATCCGCTGCTTCATATGCTCGGTATTGGCGGCATTGAGTGTGTCGAGCAGTTGTCGTTGCATCGGTTTACTGATGTTCTTGGGGAGATTGAGATTGAGGATCGGGTCACCCTTGGGACGCATTAATGTCCCCTGGTATGTGGCCGGCATATACCCGCTCGACCAGTTTTTTGCTCCCGAAATGGGGCCGCCGGTCGGATCGAGCATGACGACGAAACCGGGCAGGTTTTCGTTGACGCTGCCGAGACCGTAGTTAATCCACGAGCCGAGAGCCGGAGAACCGGAGAGAATCTTTCCCGAGTTCATTTGCAGCATGGCCGAACCATGGATTGGTGAGTCGGCGGTCATCGATTTGAGGAACGCAATATCGTCAACGTGATTGGCGAGATGTGGAAAGAGTTCCGAAACGTGTTGTCCCGATTCGCCGTATTGCTTGAACTTCCATTTTGGTCCGACCACTCGACCCTGGCTTTTCTCCCCACCACGACCTTTGGTCTTCACGTCGATGGTTTGGCCGTCCAAGTCGTACAGTTTTGGTTTATAATCAAACGTATCAACGTGGCTCGGCCCGCCATACATGAACAAGAAGATCACGTTCTTCGCTTTGGGAGCAAAGTGCGGCGCTTTGGGTGCCAGCGGATTGGTATATTCCGACTTCCCGTCGGCGGCCATCGTCTGATTGTCCAGAAAACCGTCTTGCGACAGCAGGCTGGTCAATGCGAGTCCCGTGAAGCCCGCACCGGATTCCCACAGGAACTCCCGGCGTGTGCGTCCGCAAAATTGATTCGGATTGTGTTGTGACATATTGAAATGACCTCAGTCGAGATACATGAATTCGTTCAAATTGACGATCATCAAAGCGTACAGGTCGAGAGCCTGTTCGTCATTCAGACCATGTTCGGATTTCAGAGAATTGACCAATGTGCGGCCTCGTTCGAGATCGCTTTCGGTGGCGGGGCGCTGGCAGGTAAGCCAGATTGCATGATCTATCTGAGCATCCAGGTTGCCGGGGTGATCTTGCTGTAACTTGTCGGCAAGGACGAGTGCTCGTTCGTGGACAAATTCACTATTCAACATACCGAGTGCCTGTGTCGGTTGGACGGTGCTGAATCGATCCGCACAACTGCTGTCCGTTTCGCAGAAATCAAACTCAGCCAGAAATGGCGTGATCAGTGATCGCTTAATATGAATGTAGACCGAACGACGTGCGCGTTCCTCAGGAGACGAATCGCCCCAACCTTTTCCCGGTTGGGATTGTCCCGCCAGAATCGCTGCGGGAATGATGGGGTAGATACCGGGGCCATACATTTTGAAATTGATTTCACCAGTCGCCGCAAACAGTGAGTCTCGAATTTCCTCGGCGTTGAGACGCCGCATGTCGTGCTTCCAGAATAGATCATTTGTTGGATCGACTGTGTAGGACTCTGGACTCGGAGCCGATGATTGTTGCCAGGTATTGGACATCAGAATCGTTTTCTGAATTCGCTTGATGGCCCATCCATGATCCATAAAGTCAGATGCAAGCCAGTCGAGCAATTCGGGGTGTGTCGGCACTGAGCCCAGCAATCCAAAGTTATTGGGAGAACGCACGATGCCCCGACCAAATTGGTGTTGCCAGATGCGGTTCACCATCACCCGTGCCGTCATTTTGTTGTCGGTGGAAGTGATCCATTCGGCCAAGGCACGTCGTCGTCCTGATGTGTTCGAGGACGTTTTTTCAATTTCGGGTTTCTGAGATGTCAACAAGACAGGAAAAGTGGGAGTGACTTTCTCTCCCACCAATCGGGGATTGCCTCGGTTGAGAATGTGCATCTCGGGAGGCTCGGGGATTGCAGTCACAGCGAGAGCATAGTCGGCGTGGATTTTTTTATTGAAGAGCTGCCCCATTTCTTTTTTGAGATCGTTGTACTGCTTGAAGCGTTTCGGGCCAAGAACTTTGCGGCCCGAGATCCGTATCAACTCCGGCAGTGGTCGCGAACTGAGTTCCGAAAGAAGAACATTATCGGCAGTGGTCGCCGAGAGGTACCGGTCGCGGAACTTTGGTCCCGACCAGCGGATCGCCAAACCTTTGCCGTGCTGTCCCTGAAAATATTCGAGACGAATCGCCACACGCCCGGCTTTCAGTTCGAGTGGTTTCTGATGGGGTTTGCCAACTCCATGAATACCATCGTATTCAATCAGTTTTTTTCCGTCGATGATAAGTCGAGCGCCATCATCAGAGTCGAGCCAGAAGGTATATTGCCCGTCTTCAGGGACAACCAGTTCTCCTTCAAACACAAATCCGAAGAAGTCTTCGCGTGTGGCGGGACGAATGTCGAAGTAGGGCGGATCGAGCGATTCTTCTGTCTCGGCCTTCAGGTTGTCGAATTCGGGGAGTTTTTCAAATGTCTCTCGATAGAAGCGATACTTGAGATTCGCTAAGTCAGGTTGCTGAACTTCGGCAAGTGAAATTTTCTCGTACTTCTTTCGGAACTCATCTTCAAAAGCACGAACCTTTGCCTGCGCTGCATTACGCTGCTGATTCAACTCTTGCACTTTGCGATCATATTCCTGACGAGCCTCTTCACTCGGGAAAATTGCGCGTTCAATATTTGGGCCGCCACCTCTCACCATGGGTTTGATCCCATTAAAGAAAGAGGCCAGGCTGTAATAATCAGCCTGAGTGATCGGATCGATCTTGTGGTCGTGACAACGTGCGCAGTTGATGGTCAGCGCCAAAAACGCTTGTCCGGTGGTCGAGACGAGATCATCGAGATTGTCGTAGACGGCGAGTAACCGGTCAGCGGGTTCGTCGTCCCAGATTCCGAGTCGATAATACCCGGTGGCGATGATCGAGTCGGGGGTGACTTCATCGAGTTCGTCGCCCGCGAGTTGTTCCCGGACAAATTGAGAGTACGGCTTATCATCGTTGAAGGATCGAATCACATAGTCGCGATAACGCCAGGCGTGCGGTTTCGGGTCGTCACGTTCGAAACTGTTGGTTTCCGCATAGCGGACCACATCGAGCCAATGTCGCGCCCAGTGTTCCCCGTATCGTGGTGATTCAAGTAATCGATCAACCACTTTTTCAAATGCGTTTGAAGATTCGTCGTTGAGAAATGCTTCGACCTCGGATTGGCTCGGCGGTAAGCCGGTGAGGTTATAAGTGGCTCGGCGAATGAGTTGAAGCTTTGTGGCGCGTGGGTTGGGCGAGAGATGGTTCTGCTCCAGACGATTCAGAACGAACGCATCAATGGGCGTCTTGATCCAATCTTGCTGTTTCACGGTGGGTGGCTCAGGGTGTGCAACCTCTTTGAAGGCCCAATGAGATTCCCATTTCGCACCTTCAGAAATCCATTGTTTCAGCAGTTTGACTTCCTGGTCAGTGAGCGGTTTTCCTTCGGGGGGCATTCGTGTGAACTCGTCGTCACTGCTGATGCGGGCAATGAGTTCCGATTCGTCAGGCTTTCCTGAGATGATGGCGTACTCGCCCGATTCCAGTTCCGACTTGATGCTGGCTTCTTGATCAACGCGCAAGCCCGCTTCTTGTTCGCCGGGGCCATGGCATGAGTAACAGCGTTTGGCCAATAGAGGTCGAATTTCGCGGCTGTAATCCACCTGAGCGAAAGCCGGTGAAACAAACAACAGAACCAGCAGGCTTGTCGTGATCAGTCGAGAAGAATTGAGCAGATATTTGAGACGCATGCCAAAAACCCGGTGTGTGGACGACAGATAACAAGAACAAACAACTTCAGGCAGGCGTTGCCTGCAATCAGGCAACGTGATGGGAAGTTCCTCTATTCTCTATTGTCGCAGGTCAGCACGAAACCTCAATGAGTTTTTAGAAAGATTGGTTGAGAACTATTACGGGGAAAAACTCTTGCCACACAGGTTGTCCCTGTTTTTGGGTTGAGTTTCTTGTCGGCTTGAAAAGTTCTAACCATCTTCTTTTGGAGGTTCGATACCGAAATCGGTGATTGAGAGCAGTGATTCAAACGGAATGTCTCGCTTGGCAAAGTTTTCGGCACCACCCTGTAAACGGTCTACAATGCCGACCACTTTGACGACTTTGCAGCCGAACTCTTCGACGCGATCCACGGCTAACAAACTGCTGCCTCCCGTCGTGACCACATCATCGACGATAACGACTTTCATTCCCGGTTCGACAGGCCCTTCGACGTATTTGTTTGTGCCGTGCCCTTTGGCCTCTTTGCGGACCATAAACCCTTTGATGTCGAGCCCCTGTTCGGCGGCGACAGTGAGGACTCCACCCGCAATGGGGTCAGCGCCGATAGACATACCGCCGAAGGCGTCGTATTCGGTCTCTTTCAACATATCCAACAGCCCCAAGCTGATCTGCCGAAGCCCTTCTGCGTGCAGAGTGACTTGCTTGCCGTCGAGGTAGTAGCTTGATTTCTTGCCGGAAACGAGGGTGAAGTCCCCAAATTTGAGAGCCCGTTCGCGGAACAGCTCCATCAGTCGGTCGCGGTTAAACATCAGTTGATCCTTTCAGTATTGATGAGGACCAGTTTAACGACCCAAATGACTTAACGCGACTGATCTCTATAAAACGATGCTTCCCAAACGCTTAACGAATTGAACTTAAAGACAGTCACTTGGCTATGAGATAACGAAAACGAGTGCATGAATGCGGGGGGCCGAACCTGAACGGCCTCCCGTTTTTTGATTCTCGCTGATGGATTCATGCGGAGCCCATATCCGGCTCCTAATCACAAAGGTAAGATTCTCTTTTCATACGAGAAATCCTTGCAGATGTCGGCTCATCTGGTGAAGATTAAGAGACACACTCATTTCCTACATCCATCGTCGAGGTCAGACATGTCGCCGACTCTTCGCGTTTTCTCTTTGTTTTCTGCTGCTTGTCTGATGAGCGTTTCCGTCAGTTGCCAACCGACGAGCGAACCAAACGGCGAAGACACCAGCACTCCACCCGTCGGTGAACACGATCACGACGATCAATCAGAACACACACCCAGCGAGGAAACTGCGATGCGGTCAGAGACAGAACCTTACGGCGAGATGCCCGATGGAACGCCGATCACCCAATATTATTTGACCAACGGCAACGGCATGACAGTGAGTGTCATCAATTATGGAGCCATTGTGACCTCCGTCATTGTTCCTGATAAAAATGGCAATGCCGAGAACGTCACTCTCACGCATCCAAACCTTGAAGGCTGGCTTAATAACGGCCCCTACTTTGGTGCGGTTGTGGGGCGCTATGCCAACCGAATCGCCAACGGAAAGTTTTCTCTTGATGAGAACGAATACACACTCGCCACCAACAACGCCCCCAGCCATCTGCACGGTGGGGAACAAGGGTTCGATAAAGTCGTCTGGCAGGCAGAGTTGCTGGAGCCGAAAGACAATCAAGTCGGCGTCGTTTTGAACTACACCAGCGCTGATGGAGAAGAAGGTTACCCCGGCACATTGAAAGTGGAGACGCGTTACATTCTGACTGCCGACAACGAACTCCGCATGGAATACTCGGCGACCTCCGATCAGAAAACTGTCGTCAATTTAACAAACCACTGCTATTGGAACCTGGGCGGTGCCAGCTCGGGGAAGATTCTCGATCATCAATTGACTCTGGAGTGTGATCAATACTTGCCCGTTGATGAAGCCGCCATACCTACCGGCGAACTTTCACCAGTCGCAGAGACCCCGATGGACTTCACCACCGCACACACCATTGGCGAGCGCATCGATCAAGTGGAAGGTGGATACGATCATTGTTGGGTCGTCAATGGAGAACAGGGAACTCTCCGACCTGCCGCCACGGTCGTTGATCCTGAAACGGGTCGCGTCATGACCGTCAGTACCGATCAGCCCGGCATCCAGTTCTACACCGGGAACTTTCTGAACGGTGAAGAGAGTAACGGCGGCTTCAACAAGAACGAAGGATTCTGCCTGGAAACACAATTGTTCCCGGATTCTCCCAATCAACCCGACTTCCCCAGTTCGGTTCTCGAACCGGGTCAAGTCTATTGCCACACGACCGTCCATCAGTTTTCAGTGGTGCAGTGAATCGAGGGGTTGTGATTTTAGAGGAAATATTTCAAGGCCTTTGTTGCTCGCGCATGCGGGCTATTGATCGCCCTATGATCAAACACATGGAATGAACGGACTCACTCTCTCGCTCACTTCGATTCCAGAGCGAAGTCCTTCTGATTTTCGCTGGCCGAGATTTAGGCTGTCAGAGTTGTTCGTTCGTTGTATTTCATCGGTACGATGTTAGGTCCAGCTTCGCCATCGTGTTTGATGATGGTCACTTTATGAGTGCCAATGACGGCCCCGTTATGGTCTGCATTAAAGAGGAGCTCATAGGTTCCCGTTTCGTCCGTCGTGCCGGAGGAGAAGGAACCTCCGGTGGTTGGTTCGAAGGTAATCATCGCTTCCGAGAGTGGTTGACCGTCGAGCGTGACGACGCCGGTGACCAGACCGAGTTCGGGTAAGTCGTCTGCCGCTGAACCTCCACAACCCGCACTAACTGCCAGACAAAGACCAGTCATCAGAGTGAATGTAAGTGACTTCGTGGATAACATTTCTCAAAACTTTCGTGAATCCAAAAAGTTCAGAGGGCCCAATATTAGACCCTGTGAGTTGAGTTATTCATCCCAAAAACGCAACGAGAAAAACTCATCTCTCTCGTTTTCGTTTTTGCTGACTCAGCCAATTAAAACTCTCCGATCACCTCACCACCTCTGGTCGAGGTAATGCTGTTGAGAGTTGCCTGATCGATGTTTTCACTAATGAATCGCACCGCACCATCGCCGAGTAACGCTTGCGCCCCACCTGTATGAGAGCTTCCGGCTCGCCAGGCATATTGACGTTTGTCGGTCGCTGTGTAAGGCTTGTTGATTCCATACGTTGGAATGATCCAGAACGTATGTGAGAAATCTGTCCAGAAAGGACCGTAACTCGGGGAGGTTTTTTCCATGGGAGTTTCGAGCAAGGCAAGTGTGGTACTGGTGCCGTCCTGGAAATCGCGAAACTTGGCAGATCCATTCAAGCCCCAAGGAGTTCGTCGACGGTCACCGTCGCTATTGAACGTGGTTGCCAGAGTGTATTCGGTCGTCCATTGAGTGAGACCATATGATGTTCTGCGGGCATGGTGATAAGAGTAAACAGTTCCCGGTGAATGACGATAGTCTTCACCATCATCCGAGGGGCAAACAAACACGGAAATGAACTGATCAAGAATCGGATCTCCGTTGGCGTCAACTTGCTCTGTGAATGAACTGAGTGGAGTACACGCACCAAAATGAGAATCGCCCGTTGGAAGGCTGAAATCGATCTGGTTATAGAGCGGAGCCTGATCCAGGTAAGGAAGCAAGAACATGTAGGCGGTATGGTTCCGCAGTTCGCCCGGTGTGAATCCTACGCTGTCACAACCGCTTTCTCCGGCATTGATTGTTCCCGGAGGAAATACAGAATGCGTGTCGTGGTAGTTATGGATGGCTAGCCCGAGTTGTTTCAAATTGTTTTTGCAACTTGACCGACGGGCCGCTTCGCGTGCCTGTTGAACTGCTGGCAACAATAAAGCAACGAGCACCGCGATAATCGCAATGACCACCAAAAGTTCAATGAGGGTAAATCCGCGCTGTCTGCGCACATAATGAGACCGTGACATTGTGTCCTCTTCCTGAAGAATGAGTTGAGAATTCAAAAGTAGAAATTCTGTGTGGAGAGCACACACATGCCTGACTAGACACCTATCGATAAGTGCAGATGCTGTGCCGGTGGTCTGGTCTGTCAGATATTTCCATGATCAATATGTGCAAACATCAATAGCGATAAGCATTTGTAAATACTTCAAGAATTATGAACTTCCGCGAATCAAGCCGCAATTTCGAGAACTGCCTACGTCGGGATCACTTTGATCGGGCAGTTCTGCGCGCGTCTGAGACATCGCTTCCACAAGTGTTTTTCAGGGATTTCCCGCAAAACACCGCACCAAGAAAGCGACAAATCTGTCTCCAAACCTTTGAAAACTCTTTTTGACATCGCGATTACAGATCTGGTATCATCAAAGTCGATTGATATGTAGGGGCCGCCCCCATTCATCCCACCTGATTTTACGGCCTCCACCTAACTCCACGGTAGGCTGGGACTGGTCCCAGCTTGGCGCGTTAATCACATAAGAGTGCTGGGTCACGACCCAGCCTACGAAGCGAACAGACGCAAACCCACCTTTTGATCTCCTCACGGATCCCGCCATGAAGTCGATCTATTGCCCCGGACCACAATCACGCCGATCATTCCTACAAGCCGGTTTTCTCGGTTTGGGAGGACTTGGTTTAAGCGACCTGTTGCGACATCGCGCGCAGGCCGATGAATCATCGGCACCTGCGGTCGATAAACCAGCCGTGATTCTGATTTGGTTGCAAGGGGGCCCGAGTCATCTTGAGACTTACGACATGAAGCCGATGGCACCGCGCGACTATCGCGGTGAGTACAATCCGATCCCGACCAATGTTCCCGGCATCGATATTTGTGAGAAACTGCCACTCCACGCGAAAGTGGCTGACAAGTTCACGATCATCCGTTCGATCTCTCACAAGTTTGCCAATCACGCGGGAGGAGCAGGACGATTTCTTTCGGGACGCGATCCCTTACGGCCGCTCGAACCGACATCACAGTTCCCGACACTACCGACCATCATCGGCAAACTGAAAGCGGGCGACACCAGTGGAGTTCCGCCGTATGTGGCGAGTGCCAACCGAGTGTATGGCGGCGGGAGTTCTTATCTGGGGGAAACGGCTTTGCCGTTTGTGGTTTCTGCGGATCCCAACGCGGACAACTTTAATGTCCCGAACCTTTCGCTTCATCCCAAATTTCAAGGGGACCGCCTGAATGATCGCATGAGCCTGCTGACCTCGTTCGACAACATGAAACGAGGCGTCGATCTGAATGACTCCGCTTCGGCTATGGATGAATTTAACGAACAGGCGATGAGCATTCTGACATCAGACAAAGCGCGCGAGGCGTTTGACATCGCCCAGGAAGACGATACCACTCGCGAGAAATATGGTCGCCATAAATGGGGACAACGTGCTCTCTTGGCCCGCCGATTGGTGGAAGCGGGATCGACATTCGTCACGATGCAGATGCAAAATCCGAGCACTCCCGGTTCTGCCGGTAACTGGGACATTCATGCCGTCAACGGTCACCTGTACGACGACATGAATGGTCGCTTGCCGATTTTCGATAAAGCCGTCTCAGCCTTGATTGAAGACATTTACGCTCGCGGTTTAGACAAGCGGGTGATGGTGATTGTCTCCGGCGAGTTTGGACGCACGCCGCGCGTCAATCCGCAAAAAGGAACCAGATCGGGTGTGATTCAACCGGGGCGCGATCATTGGCCTGGTGCGATGTCGGTTCTGGTTTCCGGTGGTGGAACCAAAACAGGACAAGTGATCGGCGCAACAACTGCTAAAGGTGAATACGCCAAAGATCGCAAGCTCGAACCGAATGACTTGCTCGCCACGGTGTACCGTCATTTGGGAGTCGATCCGTCGCAACACTTCTTTGATCATACCGGGCGACCGATGCCAATTCTGACTCACGGCACGCCGATCTCCGAATTAATTTGAAGCGTTTGCAGTCCTCGATAATAATAAAAACAGGTGCGGCCCCACAGGTGAGAGATTTGCGCATAGACGCGTTGTGGTTGTGAATGGTCCTTGAGAACCTTTCACGCACAAAGTAGGCCGACACTTCGTGTCGGTATGTTTGATATTGTTGAGTGGCTGGGGACGAACGAAATAAATAGGGGTAGGGAAGTCGGCAGGGCGGATTCTTATCGAACCACGAACGCTAACTCTGGTAGCGTTAAGTTGGCAAGATGAGTTTTCTGTAGAGTCCGCTGTGCGGACCGACGGCTCGACGTGAATAAGTTGATCAGGAATCCACAATCACAGACAAACCGAGAGGGTGACGCTCCCGCGGAGCAAAAAACGTGGAGTCGTTGAAATTGGTTCGGCAGGAGCCTCACCCTCTCAGCTCTTTTCGAAACGATTTCAAAGCAAATGAACCGCGGAGACCGCCGAGAATTTACAATATGGGTGGCACCCTGAAACAGCATCTGCTCGATTGATCAAACGCAAATCACCATCGACCCAACTTCGTCAGCTTGTCCAATCGGATTTGTTCCAGACCAGATAATTGAGCAGAATGGGCAATTCATAAACCGCAAGCAATAGAAAGAGGACCAACCCCTTTTGATACTTCTCTTTGAAAGCCGACATGTCGCGCTCTTTGTGATAAAACTGATGCGACCAGTTTTGATATTTATGAGCGGCGAGAATCAACACGACATACAGAACAATCGTCAAGCTGGCCATTCCTCCCGGCAAAGAAATCAGCGGACAGACAAACAATGCTGTCGAGACAATGATGGCCACCATCGCTAATGTCGAGAGCCAGACTTTCAAAGGGACATTGAACAGCAACACCAACATGTAAGGCGTGACTAACCCGATGATGATGTACTCCGGGTGATCGTATCCTGCAAAGCGAGCGGTAATCTCCCAGACAATGGCGCACAATCCAAAGTAGACGGCAAAGACAGAACCCAAGTGGCCAACATTCAAGCCGAACTGTGAATGTCGACAGAGATGCCGTTGGTAAAGCTCTTCAAAATTGATATTAAGAATATTCATGATGTCGGATGACTTTATAGAGGTTATTTACGACGAATTTTGGCAGAGATCAACAATTTCACGGCTTTGGCGATCAAAATTGGCAAGGGACGATTAAAGACTCGTCTCAAGGAGTTGGCGATCTGCTCGATCTCGTCATCCGTGACCGACAATGGCGGCGTAAACTTCATGATGTAGGGCTTATATTGGCAGAACCCCATGATCATCGGTAACTCACGATCTTGCAAGAGGCCGACAAAATAGAAACGGAATAGCATCTTCTGCAACTTTGATCTCAACCAACCAGTCCGCTTTAGTTCAATGGCCAATAATAATCCAAATACGCGAACGTCTTCCACAGCCGGGCAATCATCAAGTGCCGCATGGAGCTTTTCGGAAAAGAGTTTTCCCGCCGACCGAACTTGTTCGCTTAAATTGTTTTCTTCCGCCTGTTGAAATGTGTTCGCAACAGTCTGATAGCCGAGATCGTAGTTATAGAGAGAACCCAGGGCGGGAATCAGGTCGGCTTGCCGTTCATCGAGTTTCTGTTTCACGCGGTCGTTAAGTAACGTGAAGGCGAACGGGAACATCATATCCGATGTCGCTTTGCCGGTGGAGACCAAGTCGGGTGAAACCCCTCGATCTGCCGAGTGTAAAAAAGGACCAGTACGGAACATTCCGGTCTGCACTTCATCAATGAAGATCAAATAGTCGTGTTCATCTCGCTTGTTTTGTAGATGGGCAATCAATGGATCAGGCAGAGAGACAACACCTCCGACACCTTGTACCAATTCAAACTGCACGATGGCAATCGGATATTCATCGAGTAGTTTATCGACCGTTTCGCAAACATCGCTGGCGAATGGATCAACGTAGATGACATGTTCGTAAAGTGTTCCCAGATGGGCTTTGTATTTCGGGTTGGCGGTTCCCGTGAGAGCAAGTAGCGTCTTACCACCGAATCCTCCCTGAAATGCCAACACGTATTTCTTCGGAAATTGTGCCGCAAGTCCGAGTTTAAGGGCGGTTTCCACCGCTCCACCGCCACTCACTCCCGAAATATGGTGGGGAAGACCGCTCAACGATGCCAATTGCTCAGACACGTACTCGCGAGCTTCTTCGGGAGAATCGCCTGCATTCAATTCCTCAACATATTCGGGGGGATTATGTCCGCGGATGGAACACGCGACTCCCGCCACGCCATCAAAATAACAGCGCTGGCCAATCATCACATTGTGCCCTTGAGCAATCACATGCTCTTGATTGAAATCGAGCGTATGGATGGCTTTTCGCAACGAAGGACTAAACAGTTCTGCAAAAGTCTCGCTGCGAAACGATAAGTCTCTGCGGACCTGATCGAGGGTTGATTGTATCCCGGCGATGAAATCGGGAGCGACAGCCGCCAAGCATTTCACAAGATGCAAGGTCGAAATACTGTTGGGTTGATATGTGGTCGAATGGAACGTCGAGGTTCCTGGCTGCATCCAACGACCATAAATGTCGTCTCGTGCCGTCATCGCACTGAATGGGACATCATGATTGACGAATGATTCATCAAACACGACAACATCAGGGTTCAATCCGGTCCGCCACTCAGCGTCACGATCACTCTCTAACCATAACTCTTGATCGAAACAGACAATCTGCAATCGATGGTCGAGTGCCGATTCCCAGTTGGACTTGTCCGACAACGCTTCCGGCATGATCACAACAAATCCGAAATCCTGATCGGCTAGCTGTTTGACCTGTTCGCCGACATCAGGACCGGAGAGGACCATAATGTCGGGGATCAATGTGATTTGATCGTCACCAATCGAGATACTCTCAAAATACTTGAGGCGACCAGCGGGATCGAGAACGAGACCGCGTTGCGACGTTCTCCGACATTCGGTTTCGTAACGGGCCAACTTACACGCGCCGCTTAAAACCTCTTCAAAGGCGTTTCCCAGGTATGTGGGAAGTCGTTCTTCAGTCGTGTAAGAATTTTGCCAAGTCTGCTTGAGTATCTCTTCAAGGCAGACACAAGCTTGAGCAACGTACGGATTGAGATACAAACGAAACAGATTCGGAATCTGTTTGTCGATCAATTCTCGGCAAGTATCCAGTATCGGAGGAGGCTTTGTCATGATTGTGTATCGGGTGGTCTCTCAAGAAGATCAATTGCTGTGCTTGCCGGGATTATGAGCGACATTTTCAAAGTTCCCTGAAACGTAAGTTTCAAATGTCTCTTTGTGTTTCTTCATCATAAAGACATCGGCAGAGATGCGATCCGATTCACCGAACGGAGAATGCGGTAACCCGTCTTTCTTCACGTATCGTAATTGAATTTTCGAGATCGGCATCGATTGATGAGTTTCCCAGAAACGGGGGAACTCTTCGGGGGTAAAAAATAATTCAGTGTGATAGCCGAGTGCCTTCATGAAGGCGTGAAACAACCAGGCCGAGACCGCATTCCCTTCGATTTTGTCCCAGATCTTCCCAATATTGTCACGAGGAAACTCCATCATCGCATCTTCGTTGGCATCATCGGCAGTAAAGTAAGTGTAAAGTTCCACATCATCAGAAGCAGCTTTGGATTTACGCACTTCAACATTCGAGGCTTCCGGGTGATGGAAGACCGACATCAGCTTCTCACTGTCAGGATTAGTAAGTGTCTCGCGTTCCATGAAGTATTGCGACTTGTCTTTGAATCGCAAATACAATCTCAGCAACACCACCCGACTCCCTTGATGATACATGTGTTTGCGAAAGGTTTCCTCATTTCGCTTGACGCACAAGATGCGATCAATTTCAGGATCGTACAAAACAACCTTTTCGATGGTTTCACCGACGGTCGTGTATTCAGAGGCCGAGCCATGAATGGGGACATAGTACGCCGTCCCCATACTGACATAGGAATAATTGGGGATGACAAACATCTCTTTACCGCGCGGGCTAAGTGCTTCGATCACTTGCTTCAAGAGCACTCCATTGTCGAGCTTGACCAAGTTCTCTTCGACAAATTCGATTCGCTGACAACCAATTGTCGAGATGATGGTTTTCTTCGGGTGTTGATGGCCGAAGTGAATCACGCCGTTGTTGTAGCCCACAACTTTCAGAAATTGATCGCTGTACTGGTTACATAATTCGAGAAGCTCACGTTGCGACTGAATCGTCAGCGTGTGAAAGTTCCAATACCGCAAACGCGGAGAGAACCATTGAAACAATTGAAAGACCAGCGCGGCCAACTGACCAAACTGCAACACTCCACCGATCCAGGCGAGCCCTTCTCGATAGCGATGATACCAAGTCGGTTTCCGATACCGCTTGAGGACATCTCGCCACGCTTCATTCTTGCCAAGGAGCGTGAAGGTCCGATTGCGTCTTGTGGAAGGCTGACTTAACTCTGTCTCGATGGCTTGAAACAGAATATTGCCTTCCAGAATTGTGCTACGCAATCTGTGTGGCACCAATGGGTACAAGGGCGCTAATTGACGGAACTCGCGTTCGGCTCGCGAGGATTTCCCCAGCAATATCCCCGGACGAAAGACTGTCAGACGGGCCGGGCAATCCGCAAAATGGCCACGCACAGCGTCTTCCAGTTTGATGATGTCGGCATCCCCAAAATGGACGCGAAAAGAACTGACGACGGCGATTGATTCCGGTGGAGTTTGATCGACGATTGCTGAAACTGTCGTCATCACTTCTCGAGTTCGCTTGCCGTATTCTTCTCCCAGAAAGATGACAAGCTGGGTGAGAGGGGCATCGTTGCGGAGTTCTTCGTATTTCTCTAAATCAAAATGGTAGATCGGGCAAGTTTCGTGAGCCTCTTCGATATTTTCGTCGATGACGGGATGAGTCACCACGACGATGCGGCGATCATTCGACTTGGCCGCGTGAATGGTGTAATCGATGACGGACGGATTGCCACAATCGACGATCAGTAGCAGAGGCTTGCTATCCATGATTCAGTCAATGTTTATGAAACGAGTTTATTGAGACGGAGGAAAATCAAATAGCGACTGGCCGTATTGTAATTTCTCATCATCGGCGACTAAAACTTCACTCTTCTCGTTGGGTTCGGTAATCACAATCGCCGTCGATCCGAGATTAAAAGTTGCCAACCAACCGCAACGCTCCAGTTGGGTCGGTTCATCATACTGTTTTCGAGTGATATTTCGCGAGGAACATCGAAACTCGGGATCCCAGGGTAATGTGATGTCTCCTACTCCCCAACCCGCGACCATGATCACCAGACAGGAGCCCAACGGTGTTTCAATCCGAAAGACCATCCGCTCGTTCAAGGTAAATGTCGGGAATTCTTTCCGCTGAAACGGAGGATGGACCAACAACCGTGAACCGGGAATGTGCATCGCCTCTTCGACACGCCCTGCTTGCGGGCTAAAAACGCGATGGCAATCAGCGGGCGACAAAAACAAGATGGCATATCGACCATTTTGATATCTGCTGATGTCCATATCAGGACAAAGAGAGGACAACGTGTAATCGATCTCCTTGGCGGTCAGAATCGTTTCGCCGTCTATGTTGCCCGTTTCCTGCACTCGGCAGTCGCACGGAACGAGATATTGCGAATCGGTTTCGGGAATGGGCCGACATTCCGGTTTCAACCCGCGTGTGAAGACGGCATTCAAAGTCGGATAATCTTCAATCGGAAACTCGGCTTCCTCTTCGTTCAGCGAATCATACTTTTGACCAAACACCGAACGAAACAGCTTTCCTCGCAGGCTGCGTGAGGGAATGGGTAAGCGCGAGAGTGTCACCCCTAACCAGGCGATGAGCATCTTCAAGCGACCGCCGTGAATACCGCGGGCTTGTTTGCGTTGTTCTTTCCAAATTTCTGCCGGCGAAGGTTGTTGCATAGTCTCAATAGCTGTCAGGAAAATAGGTAGGCTGGGACAAGTCCCAGCAAGATGGTGGTCTCTTTGTGATTAGTCTTATTGCCACGTAATCTGTAGAGAGGTTAAATTTCGTCGATCACAGTATCGGCTATTCGGAGCGCATTTGCCATGATGGTGAGAGCCGGGCCGACTCCCAACGAAGTTGGGAACAGGCTTCCATCGGCGACAAACACTTCAGGATGATCGAATAATCGCCCATTTTTGTCGGCCACCGCATGTTGGCGATCTGTTCCAAATCGCAATGTGCCACACTGATGAGCGACATGCTCGGTCGATGGAAACGATTTGGTGAGACAGTGCGCTGCCCCTCCCCGCTTCAAAATGTCGACCATCAAGTGAGTCAACACTTTGCCCCGCTCAAAATCGTAATCGGAATAACGATGCGATAATGCAATCTGACCATCTTCTTTCACGGAGACTCGGTTCTCCGGGTTGGGCAAGTCTTCAACAATCCCCGCCAAGGGCAACATGCGTTTTCGCAATGTCTCGATGGCTCGCTTTGGTAACCATTGGGGAGCACTCTTGCCAATCATCAACGGACCAGGAACGGGCAACGACTGGACCAATCCCAGTTTGTGAGGATAGTCGTCAGTGCCGAAGTAGTGGTCGGCAAAACCAATCTGTTTCACAAACGTGGACTCGGCACCGGTTCGTTTGAGGTATAAACCAACCACGATGGGCGAAAGATGCATCATGTAATTCCGTCCGATCAACGGATGATCGCAACCGGACTTCAATAAGATCGCGGGTGAGCCAATGGCTCCTGCAGAGAGCACGTATCTCTTCGCGGTGACTACTTGTTGATCTCCTGACTCTCGATCAAGGACCCTCACGCCTGTGATCGATTCTCCTTGTCGCTCAAGTTTCTGGACCTCCACGTTCGTCCAGACTTCGATTGATCCCGTTTCCGCCGCGGCTTTCTCAACCACTTGCCCTGCCGAAATGCGGGCTCCGTTAGGACAGATATAGCCGGGGCATGCGTCGCATTGCAGGCAGATATTGAAATCAATCCCCAACGGCAAGACGAACGGTTTGAGTCCCGCAGATTCATTTCCGTTGACCAGTCGCTCGTTAATCGGTTTGAGAGGAATCGGCTGATGCGGATACTGTTGCGAGGGATGATTGAGGGGACCGAAGTTGTCCGATGTCTGGCCGCTGACGTGATACAGCTGCTCGGCACGATCATAGTAAGTCGCCAGATCATCATACCCGATGGGCCAATCGTGTATCGACTTTTCCAAACGATCTGCATAATGTTGACCGGGATGAAAATCGTCATCGCTGGGGCGCATGAGCGCGGCACCATACAAAGACGTGCTGCCTCCCAGAACACCTCCCATGTAGAGACGAGCATCGGTGTCGTTCACATCAATTGGGCGATCATCGTACGGTTGCTTGTCGATCAGCATGGCACGTTCATCGTGAGGCAGAGAAACCTCGGGAGATTTTTTTCCTCTTTCGAGCAGCAGGACACGCTTGCCAGCTCGGGCGACAGCATTTGCCAACGTCCCCCCACCCGCTCCACTCCCGATCACGATGACATCGTAAGAATCAGACATCGCCAGAAATCAGAGCCTCTCTCGGGAACAAATCAGAATTTCGTCGGTCTCACAGGATAGCAACCCCGATATGATGACGACTACCCACTTGAGAAGTCTCCCGACACATCTCAGCGAGATCTGCAATTTTTTGTCAAAAATCAGTGAGATATGGTCACCATTTGCGACCATATAGAGACAGACACAGTCGTTAAATCTCCCAATCATCCCAATCATCGCGACCCGACCTTTGTTTGGCGTTGAGATGCAAACCGATGTTCATGCAATTGAGCAGTTGTAATTGCGAGTGATCGCTGGTTGAATGGTGTCTCAAACCAGTTGTCGTTAATGGGATAAATCCTCTGAGAAGGTTCAGTTGACAGATGCAAACAGATACGATTCAACGCCAGTATGACGAGGTCATTGCCCAACATTATGACCTTGATCCACAAAACGTCACCGGCGATTCGCTCGACAAGGCTGTCGAGCAATTACAATCAACCGAAAATCTGAAACTGGCAGAGTCTGCACTTCGGATTCTCGATGTTGGATGTGGAACCGGCATGTTCTGCGAACGACTTCGCAATGAAGCCGGCATGTCAATCGACCCCTACGGCCTCGATCTATCTCAGGCCATGGTCGATATCGCCGGCGAACGAATTTCCGACATGAAACTGGCCGTTGATGATGCCGCCAATCTTGACGATCACTTTCAGGATGTTTCTTTCAACATCATCTGCACACACTTCATGACGGGATTTGTGCCCATTGATGTGTTGGCCCCAAAAATCCACAACAAACTGGATGAGGGTGGATATTGGTCTTTCGTGGGTGGCACGATGGGCGGTTTCCCAAACCTGCAAAAAAAAGCAGACCTCAAAATTCTGAAAATGATCTTTGGCGGAAAAAGTATCGACACACCTTCGTTAGTCTCGAATCCCCAAGACGAAGCAGACGTGGTGCAGAAACTTCAGTCCCACGGCTTTGAAGTGTGTCAGAGCGAAACATTCCAGCCAGAAGTCAATTTTGCCAACTTCGATGAATTCATGGACTTTGCATATCGGGGTGGCTGGCTGACACCGTTTGTGGAAAAACTCGGTTTACACAAACTGAATCGAACCTCACAAGCCATTCTCAATAAGCTTGCTTTCCCGATCAAGGATCATCACTCCATCGTGTTGGCGCTGGCTCGTAAACAGAACCAGTAAGTTCCATTTGCCGCACGGGAAAGAATCTTTCGATGCGTGTCGCCATCATTGCGGAAGTCTTTTTGCCAAAAATTGACGGCGTCGTGCATCGTACGCTCAATCTCATCGAACAGTTGCAAGCCGCCGGTGACGACTTGATAATCGCTTTCCCTTACGCAGAGGGGGAACGGGATTGCGACTTACCGCTCGTCGATTTCAAAAGTTTCCCGTTCATCACTTATCCCGAATACAAAATCGGAATCCCCGATCATCGGCTTGAAGATGCAATCCGCGAATTCCAGCCCGATGTGATTCATTACATGAATCCGCTCGCCTTCGGCTTCCGTTGTTACAATCGATTGCGCAAAGCCGGGCTGAATTATCCCAGCATGTTCTCGTTTCATACTCTGTACGGTGAATTCGTCAAAGGTTACGCCGCCCTGCGACCACTCTCACCCATCATCTGGTGGACGATGCGGGAGTTTCATAACCGGGCCGACATGAACATGACCGTCTCGGGACTGATGCGGGACGAATTGATCGAACGAAATTTTGAACGGGTCGAGCTTTGGCCTCCCGCCGTGAATGTCGAACAGTTTCATCCTCGTCAGAAGTCGGACGAAATGCGAAATCGGCTCACTCAAGGACGACCTGAGAAACCATTGCTGTTGACCGTTTCGCGACTTGCTCCCGAAAAGAACGTACTGTTCCTCAAAGAAATTGTGAGTCGCTTTCCCGATGCGACATTGGCGGTGGTCGGTGATGGACCACAACGTGGAGAACTTGAAAAGAAGTTCGCCAACCTCGATGCCTGCTTCTTTGGTTATTTGACCGGCGACGAACTCGCCGCCGCTTACGCCTCCTCCGATCTGTTCCTGTATGCCTCGGAAACAGAAACCATGGGGAATGTGGTTTTGGAAGGGATGGCGACCGGTTGCCCCGTAGTTGTTCCCCGAGCGGGTGGAATACCGTCACTCGTCGAACATGAGAAAACCGGCCTGTTATATGAACCGCGAAATGTCGATGACGCCTGCTCTCACGTTGAGAAGTTATTGGGTGACACCGCTTATCGCGAGCAAATTGGCAACGCGGCGTATGAAACCGTCAAAAACTGGGACTGGCCACATGCCATCGAAAGAGTGCGGGAAGTTTACCAGGAATCAATCGACCGCTTCGACCCTGACATGGCTGGCTCTGCCACGATGAAACAACGTCTGGCCGGCATGATAGTCTCGTCACTGGTGACGACGTTTGGTTGTTTAGGCAAGACGACGAAGCCACCAAAATGAATACAGGGAGATCCCGATGAGAATTCATACCGCGTTCTTCATTATTTCATTTTGCCTATTCGGCAAGCTCTCTGCCGCTGATCCCCCCAACATCGTGATGATCATTTCTGACGATCAGGCGTGGACCGACTTTGGATTCATGGGACATCCGCACGTCAAGACTCCGCATCTTGACAAGCTGGCCGAACAATCGGCCCGCTACCCCAACGGGTATGTCCCCACCTCCGTCTGTCGTCCTTCACTCGTCACGTTGCTGACCGGTCTATACCCCCATCAACACGGCGTCCATTTCAATCATCCTCCGCCGGGCAACTCTGCCTTGAGCAAAATGTCGAAGGATGATTATTTACGCACTCGCGACAGAGCGTCTTACCTCATTAAATCGGCTCCTTCTCTGCCACGAATATTGGCCAACAAAGGATACAACTCATTCCAGACAGGCAAATACTGGGAAGGTCATTTTCGCAACGCCGGCTTCACGCACGGTATGACCGTCGATCAAGCCTCTCCCGAACCGGCATACGGCAACCGCAAACTTCCCGATGGATCACTTGTTGCACACGGTAATGGTGACGCGGGTCTCAACATCGGTCGCGACACCATGCAACCGATCGCTGACTTCCTGGACGAGCATGGCAAGCAACCCTTCTTCCTGTGGTATGCACCGTTTCTGCCTCACGAACCTCACAACTCTCCCGAGAAATACCGAGCATCTTACGAGAACAATCCTGCAGTATCCGAACACCTTGTCGATTATTATGCGTCTTGCAGTGAGTTTGATGCGACCGTCGGCCAATTGATGAAAATGATGGAAACTCGTAACTTGACCAAAAACACCATATTCGTCTTTGTCATCGACAACGGCTGGCAACCCGTCGAGAAGAAGAATTCTCGGACGGGCAAATACCCTGTCGATATTCGTTCCAAGCGTTCCCCTTTTGATTACGGCTTGCGAACGCCGATATTGATTCGTTGGGACGGACATACAAAACCGGCCACTCACGAGGCACTGTGTAACAGCGTCGACATCGTACCGACCATCCTTGATGCGGTGGGTATCAAGGATTTGACAGCGAAAATGCCGGGCCGATCATTATTGCCGTCTTCAATAGGGACAACACCGTTGGTAGATGGCCCCGTGTTCGGAGAGATCTATCCGGGTGATGCCACAACGCTCGGTCATCCTGCGCGAGATGTTGCCTATCGTTGGGTGAGAGAGGGTCGCTGGAAACTGATCGTCCCACATCGTCAACGTGGTGAAATCTGGCGAAACTATGTGAAAGACGTTTCGTTGTTCGATGTAGTCGCCGATCCGCATGAGAAAAACAATCTGTCAAAAGATCCATCCCACCAACAACGGATCCAAAAGATGAGCAAGTTACTCGACGACTGGTGGACGCCGGGAAATAACAGTGATCCCTGATGAACGCCGGAGACGATTGTTTTGAAAGCATTCTTTTCAGAACTTGGCGATCACCACTCTCAAACATCCTGTCACTCAAGAGCCTGAAACCTCAGACTCTTGAAATGGCGTTAACTCATGACTGGTCATGGCATCCAAGAGTCTTCAAGAGTATGGGACATAGACACACACCCTTCATACTCTTGACGATACTCTTTCATACTCTTGAGCAAGTTGCGGATGTCATAGAGTTTGTGGCATTCGTTCGTTTTGGGGTCATTTTCCGATTTCGCGATTCGATTCGCAAACACTCAACCACCGATTCAAGATTTGAAGATTCGATGATTTGGGGGGGTGCCATTTCCGAATCTTGACCAAATGTTGAATCAAATCTTGCCAAATCTTGATTCCGAATCTTCCCGAATCTTGAGCAACTCGTTGGCTTCGTTCAGTTTGCGTCATATCGCGGTTGGTGTGTAAAATGACCTCAATGTCGGTACGCATTTTCCACGTCACGCGAAATCGCCTCCGATTTCACGTTGGGGAGTCGTCATTCGTCAACACGTAACTGGTTTCAAATGACGTTCGAATTGCCAAAGATCAAAGTCGTATTTGCCGTAGGTCGGGTTAGCGCAGCGTAACCCGACAAATGATTCACTGGGGCTGTTGTGATGCTGGGTTACGACTCGCTTCGCTCGTCTAACACCAGCCTACCTTCATGAACGAACCCCGAACGGTAACTCTGGTAGCGGACAGTTGGCAAGACCATTTTTGCGTGATCATTTCAAGAGTGAACATAGCCCGAACTGCGCAAGCAGTCGGGACTGGTGCGAATCATATTCCTATTGAAAATTATCTCACGCGAGGACGCAGAGAATCAACAACTCAATCTGGCTCTGGAAATTGTATCGGTAGCTGATGCTGTAATCTTTTGGAGTGCGGTGACCTGTCACCGCTTTCTTTTCAACTTCATTCGAGGAGTGAGAGAATCAGCAACGCCGATTGAAAAAGAAAGCTCCGCCGAGACGGAGCACTCCAAAAACGATAAACGCTAACTCTGGTAAGAGTCACTTGGCAAGATAAGTTTTTTGACGCAAAGCCGCCGAGAGGCAAAGAAACGCAAAGAGGTTGTCGCTGCGTTCGCAAGAACGCAGAGAAATTTATAGCGTTGTGTGGCGGAATCGCTCCGTGAATCGGAAGCCCATCAAGAGCAGACAAAGTGTAGCTGGGCTTTTGGAGTGCGGTGTCCTGGCACCGCTTTCTTTTCATTCCGTCAGCAAGAGGGCGCACAACGCCGATTGAAAAAGAAAGCTCCGCCGAGACGGAGCACTCCAAAAACAAGACGCTGCGATCAAGTTCAAGGTGACAGAAACGACCGAACGCTGGAGAGTTCCGGCATATGAAATCGAGCATCATGACTCACGCAGAGCGACTGTGTCGCTTGTCAAGTTGTTGGTGCCTCATTTTGCCTTTTAGTGATTTTTGTGGCCATCAAGTGAAAGAACCATGGGGCTTGCGACCAGAGGCTGATGGGGCGTAAATTGAATTCAACGAAATCAGCCGGGGAAAGGAGATACGACTTCTACCGCCTTAGGTCTGATCTCCTCATGATCATGAGGCGACCTCAGTTGCTCTACGTCACCCGTCCAAGACAAGAAGAAATACATAACAGCATCAAAGGGGCGAGTTATCATCAAAAGTCGATTTCAAATCACGAATCATTCGAGGTACTGAAAGCTCCGCTTTCGCGGTAGCCCGTCAAACTTGCAGCAGCCAGTCTCTCTTTTCAAATCGCCTTGCTACCCACAGCCGACCGGACAATCAACAACACGCTGATTGCCACAAAGATCATCACCAGTGAAATCGCGACGGCGGTTTCGATGTCTCCCGTGCTCAAGTGCAGAAAAATACTGACCGGCAAAACTTCGGTCTTCTGCTCAATGGCCCCCGCGAACATCAACACTGGGCCAAATTCTCCGAAAGCCCGCGCCCAAGCGAGAGTCCCTGCCGTCAAGAGGCCGGTTCTCGCTGATGGCAGAACGACGGCCCAGAAGGCTTGTGATCGACTGCAACCCAATGTCATCGCAACCTGTTCTTGCCGGAGAGAGAGATCATCAAATGTGGAGCGCATGGTGCGTGTCGCAAACGCCGTCACGACGGTGAACTGCGCAAACATCACCGCAGGGACATGAAAGGCGATAGGCAACCAATCATCCACCGGACGCAGAATCGATTGACGAAACAGAATCACCAGACTTAATCCGATCACTACCGGAGGCACAATGATGGGGATATCAACAAAGGCATCGAGGATCGCCTTTCCCCGAAATTGCGCACGGGACAAAAGATAACCCAGTGGTACGGCCACCCACATCGCCAGAATCGTGCTGATCAAACTACTGATCAGGCTCAGCCACAAACTGTATCGCAGCGCGGGGGATGCCAGTAAAGCTCCAAAATGAGACAGACTTGCGTACTGTAAATCGGCCAGCAACAACATCGCCAACAGCAGAACATACACTCCGCTCAAACAGCCGAGTGCCCACCAGAAATTTCGGTCGGGATGATTCACGGCGTCACCTCCGTTGGCTTTCGACTGATCACTCCATAGTCGTAATTGTCGAAAATGGACTGACCGATGGATTCATCCAGCAAGTAACCAATAAACTTTTCTGCCAGTTCTTTCTGCTTGACAGTTTTAAGCACCGCGATGCCAATTTCACTTTCTGCCGATTGAAACTGGGGAATTTCAATTGGTTCCAGTTCTCGATATTGCGCGGCGGTCGTATTCCAAACGATGCCAGCATCGGCCGACTCCAGTTTGATGTCGTTGGCCACATCATTCACGGTGGCCCGTTGCAACATGGCGTGTTGCCAGATGGGTTCCCATAGCGAACTTTCTTCGAGCAGTTGTTTGGCGATGCGACCGATCGCCGCACGCTCTGGATCTGGTAACGTCACGCGAAGTTTCTCACGAGTCAGGTCGGCTAACGATTTTATCTGTTTCGGATTTCCGGCCTGGACCGCAATGACGGGATGTTGACGGGCGAAGGGAACGATGCGGTTCGTCAGCCCTCTTTCCTGGGCCTGTTCCAAATACCCTCGGTCAGCAGCCAGATACAAATCGGCGTCTTCCAGCCTCAAACTGGAGAGCAGCACTCCCGAACCGGCATAACGAGTTTCTACGATCACGCCGGTCTCGGCCTCGAACTTCTCAATCACTTCGCGAATCGGTTCTCGAACACCGGCTGCACAGAATAATGTCAGGGTGGGACCACCCGATTGACGAAATCCACCGCGTCCCGGCCCGAAGGCCAGCGCAGTCATCAGACCGGCCAAAATGACCAGCGAGACGGCGGCGTATTTTTGATATCGAAACATTGGTGGTTCAATCCTGCAATTCTTGCGAAAATGAAGTATAACCATCCCATCGTCTTGTCACGAGTATGCGTAGCAAGTGAATCGGACAAAAAATATTTCAGTATCAGCATTTGATACTCGCGACCATACAATTATCGACTATGAACAAACCCGAGCCACAAACGGAATACGACGGTCGATCAGCGGGAATTCTGTGGTGCGCGGGAACATTTTCTCTGGTCTGGTTTTTGTTCACAGTCCTGAGTGATTCACAAGTGGCCGGAACGATGATGAGCCAAGGCCTTTGGATCTCGTTGGTGGAGAAAGTGGGCGGCGAGATTGAGCAACTTCCTTCGGGTGCAATGATTGCCAATCTCTCTTTTCTCACGTTGTGCCTGGCAGCCTTCATTCTCAATGCCGTTTGCCTGATCATCGGTAGCGTTTCTCGGACATATCTGAATCAAGACCACATTGTACCGGTCACTTTCAAAGAATCATTCAGCACTTTGGCGGCTGATGGAAAGTGGTGGCTGGTGTTGCTTGTCTGGCAATGTCTTTCGATTGCTGGATTGTTGGGCGGTTCCGAATCTTTAGTGTCGCTGACAACAGGCACCATCCCATTCTGGCTGGGTTTGAGTTTTGCATTGGCCAATAGCCGTGCGTTGAGTCGGGTGAGTCAAGAATCTCAACAAGCTCAACTCTCATCTTCAAAACTTTCCTGGACCGCACTTGCCAGCATGCTGCTGTTCGTGATCGTTTTCACCGGTATGAACTGGCAACTCTTCGCGAATTTACAAACGCCGCACGGTGACTCGGCCATGTACGAAGAACACCTCTGGAATCTCACGCACGGCAAAGGATTCCGCAGTTATCTCGATCAAGGACTATTTCTCGGCGAACACATTCAGGCGATTCATCTGCTGCTTTTACCGATCTACATGTTGTGGCCGTCTCATCTCTTACTCGAATTGAGTGAAGCGATTGCCTTGGGCGTCTGTGCGATTCCCGTGTATCGCATGACGCTGCGACATACCGAGAGCAAACGGGCGGCAACATTGATGGCGATAGCCGTGCTGGTCTATTTCCCGCTGCACTTTTTGGAAATCTCGATTGATCTGAAAACATATCGTCCCATTTCATACGGAGTACCATTATTACTCTTCACGCTGGACAATCTTGAACGCAAGAACTATCGGCTCGCATTTCTGCTCTGGTTGCCTTTGACATTACTTGCCAAAGAGGACTTTGCCGCTATCTTCGCACCGTTGGGGTTATGGGTGGCGTGTCGAGCGTGGACCGACCAAAAGGACAAATCGGGCCTTAAAGCCGGCTTGGGACTGACTCTTTTCTCGGTGATCTATCTGATCTTTGTGATCAAACTGGCGATTCCGTTTTTCCGTGCCGGGGACGATGTCCATTATGCCCGCTACTTCGGAGAGTTGGGCAATTCACCGGGCGACATTGCACGCAGTTTGTTCACTCAGCCGGGTGCGGTGTTCGGACGATTCTTTTCCTTGCGGACCATCATTTACGCTGCGGCGTTGATCGTTCCCCTGGGAGGATTATCTCTCCTCTCACCCTCGCGTTTGCTGGTCGGACTTCCCTTATTTGGCGTACTGTCACTGATGCAACTTTCGGATGAGACCGGATCGTCGGCCACCGATATGCTCATCCCATTTCATCACTTCCATGCACCACTTGTTCCCATTGTTTTCTGGTCCGCAGCGGCCGGATTAGGCAGACTAAAAAAACAAGCCGCATGGACCCCGTCCCGTGGTGCATCCTTGGCAGTCTTCTCAGGAGTCGCGACATCGATCTTCTTTTCACTTTCGCCACTCGGAGTCGCCTTCTGGGATCCGCATTCCATTCATTATTGGAAGTCGCTCTATGTCGTTTCTGAAAGAGCCGAGCAGGTCGAAAACGTTTTGAAACAGATTCCCGAAAATTCACGAGTCGCTTCGACAGACTTTATCCATCCACGATTCACACATTACGAGCGATCTTACGATTACAGCCAATATGCTCGCAAAGTGAGTGGTTACGAATTACGAGTCCCCGAGTATACGGATTACATCGTGATTGATACCGGTCATCGTTACAGTTGGATTAAATCTGCGGATGATGTTCCCGAGTTACAAACTGAACCGGAAAAATGGGAATTGCTCCCCGACAAGACGAACGGCTATTTCCTCATCTTGAAGCGACGTGAAACCTCGACACCTGAGGAGACATCATGACGTGGTTCGGCCTATCTACCGGTTATCTGATCGGCACGACGATCTGGTGTGTCTCACTTTCTGTGGCCCTCATTGTCCTGCTAAAAATGCGTCGGGGAAGTGACGAAAAACCAATTCGCAAAAAGTTGGTCAATGCAGCGATTTCGCTCTGGTTACTCTGCCTGTTGATGACAATTTTGGAGGTTGGCTTTGCAGTCGGCTACGACCGGACCGATTCGTTCAACATGTCGAACGTCTCCAAAAAATGGTTCCGAAAATACGCAGAGCCCGAAGAGAAAGTGCTACGGTTCGGCCCCAATGAAGGAATCGTTTGTCGCGATGTGAAACCGTTCCCCGAATCAATCCCCGAGAATGCCAAACACATCTGTTTTCTGGGTGACAGCTTCACCTACGGACATGGCATCAATCATTCCACCGATCGATTCAGTAATTTGGTAAACCAGAGTTTGGAGAAAGATTCGGACGAGGAAATAATTGTGACAAATCTCGGCAAGCCGGGAACCGATCTGTTTTACGCGGAAGCGATTTTGGAAAATCTGTTCGAAGACGACATCCGCGTTGACACGGCTGTTTACACTTTGTGCCTGAATGATATCGAGTCATTCCATCCCGACTTTAAGACGTTCTATTCCGCAGATTGGCTAAGTGGCTCGGACTTTTTCTTATTTCGCGATACCTATTTCTTCAACCTGTTGTACTTTCGCATCCAACAAGCCCAACGTCCGCAAGTCAAAAGTTATTACGATTTCATGAGCGATTATTACGCAGGCGAGCCGTGGGAACGCATGAAACAAAAGCTGGCAACGATCCATGAACTTTGTGAGAAAAATGGCTGTGAGTTCCGACTGCTGATCTTCCCATTCTTGCACAATTTGAATGACGACTATGCCTTCGCCTCGGCTCACGAGCAAATTGTCGAAAGCTGTCGAGAGAATAATATTGCTGTCGAGGATCTGTTACCCGTCATGCAAAAGCATTCCGCAGAAGGTCTCATCGTTAGCCGCTTCGATGCGCACCCTAACGAACGCGCCAACAAGCTTGCCGCTGATGCAATTTTCGAGTGGCTCACAAAGAAAGATGTGTTGACTCAAGAGACCGAGCAATAGCGTCGCTGATTCATTCACCTTGCAACGTCAGTACCAATTTGCGGTTACCGCCATGATCGCGATGTTCACACAAGAACACACCTTGCCACGTTCCCAGATTCAATCGCCCTTGGCTGATCGGTATTGTAACCGCCGGTCCAAAAATCGATGACTTGATGTGAGCCGGCATATCGTCAGGGCCTTCGAGCGTATGAATGTAGGGCCAATTCTCAGGGACCATTTTGTTGACGGCCATCTCCATGTCGTGCGAGACATCGGGAGATGCGTTTTCGTTAATGGTCAGCGAAGCCGATGTATGCTCGATAAATACATGCAGCAAACCGACTTCGACCGGTTCCAAGTCGCTCAATCCGCTCTCAATTTCATGCGTGATCAGATGAAAACCGCGTGAGTGAGCGGGCAGACGAATTTCCGTTTGTGACCAGGGCATGGCTTACTCATTTCCGGGATGTTTGCGGCGAGCGTAACCGGCGGAGCCGATGTAGCCGGCGTCACCGCCGAGTGTCGCATAATCGAAGAGTGTTTTTTCGTACGGAATGGGGAATGCTCGCGATTTCACCTCATCCTTAATTCGCTGCAAAAAGCGACGCCCCAACTCGGTATCATGTCGTCCGAAAGTCATCGCGCCACCGTACAACATCATGTTGGGATTGATCGTATGCAGGACAGAGGTTGTGCCCACACCCATATACGTTGCCGTTTCCATGATGAGATCGTTGGCCAATTGATCCCCTTGCTCGGCGGCTTTCGCCATCAGCAATGGATCAAGTTCTTTACCCTCTGCCATCCAGTCTCTGAGTATCGATTCTTTCCCGTCAGCCAATGCTTCGCGACATCTCGCTTTGAGCGCAGTGGCAGACGCATACGCTTCAAGTGTTCCATATTGACCGGTTGCACAACGTCGCCCGCCATTCATCTCAATAATGATGTGACCGCATTCCGAGCCGTGTGAATGCTCTCCCCGAATAATCATGTCGGCAATGATGATGCCGCACCCGATTCCCGTTCCCAAAGTCCAGAAGACCATGCTGTGAACGTGCCGACCGGCCCCCACCCAATATTCTCCATAAGCGGCGGCATTGGCATCATTCTGCAAAGTTGTCGGCCGCTTGACCCGTTCAGCCACTCGTTCTCGGATCGGAATATTATCCCAACCGGGCAAGTTGGGGGGATCAAGCAGCATGCCGGCAGGAATGTCCATTGTGCCGGGAGTTGCCAGACCAACCGCACGAATCTCCTCCAAAGTCAGTCCTGCTTCGGCGACCGCCGTATCAATTCCTCGACAGATCGTGTCGATCCCGTGATCGGGGCCTTTTTCAGCATCCGTTGGGTAACTGATATAAGAGAGCGAGTTCCCGTGATCGGACACAACACCGACTTTGATATTGGTTCCTCCAACATCAACACCGACGTAAAAAGGAGCTTCGTCACGGAGGACTGTCATATCGAGAACATCTTATCTTAAGGAATTTAAGTCGTGCGGTACCGATGGAGAAGGATTATAGCCAGTCATGACCAAATCTCGCAAACATGGCATGATTTGAATCATTGCGACGTTTGTGGGCGTGAAGATGGTCCTGAATTTTTCGCGAGAATACCTCTATGAATGCTGTTAGAGTTGATCGGGTGAAGCGTCTTTATCGGTGTCGGGTAGGTATTGAAGCCTTTCTCCGGCCCGTTTCGAGGATCGATCAGAAACGGATTTTTGTATGACATCGTTACCGTCCACCGATGCGGCTTCGCCGCTGGAGTCTCTTTATCGAGACCAGGCGCGCGAATTGTGGGCATTATTTTATGCCTATTGCGGCAATGCCGAACGCGCGCAGGACGCCGTTCATGAATCCTTTTTGAAACTGCAACAACAGACTGAGGAAATCCGAGATCGAAGAGCCTGGCTGATACAGGTCGGACGAAACTGGCTGCGAGATCAAGCACGTCGTAAAGTCAATTCTGTCATCAAAACCGAATTGCTCGACCTCAATCCGGGCAACGATCACGAACCGATCTATACACTTTTTGACAAAGAGCAACGAGAGCAAATCCGAGCAGCATTACAAAAACTGAAAGAAGCCGACCGCGAGGTATTGATTTTGCGATATGCGCTGAACTGGTCCTCTCAAAGAATTGGTGAGACATTGGCAACATCTGCGGCAGCCGTCGATATGCGACTGACACGGGCCCGTCAACGGCTGGCGAGCGAACTGGAGCAATTGGGATTTGAACATGACTGATCACAAGCAGCCCGAACAACGGCTTTCGGAACAGGATGTGGAAGGTCTGTTGCAACAATTTTTCGCAGCGGAAACTCCCGTCGAATATCGATCAAACGATCCTCGACTTGCCACACCATCATTGACCGAAGTCGTCGCCCCACTTCCGACCTCGCCCAAAGAATCTCGTCAACTCGCCGGATATATGGCACTTGTCGTCTCGACTGTCTGTTGCCTGCTGGTTGTCTCTTTCTCACCCCATGAAAACGGTGAGCAAAACGTCGACCCTCGATCATCGTCATCGAACGAATCGGCTCCCCCTGCCGACGAAAACAGAGATTTCGTCCCCGTGGAAGATCGCGACCATTTACGTTTCAGCAAACTCGGCGGTGTCGAAGATCCTACTGAGTCCCAACCGGATACTGAGGACACTCTGGTCCCTGAATTGGAAGTCGAAATCTTCCCGTTACAGCCAGACAAACCGAGATGAGTCGCAAGCTCATCTTCAATCAATGATCCGCACGCGACGACCTTCAACATTCAGTCGTGCCGCAGCATACAGACGAATGGCTTCCGGGTACGCCAGACATTCCTGTTCGAACACTTTCGCCGCCAGAGAATCGGGAGTGTCATCATCGCTCACACAGACAGAGCGTTGCAAAATGATGGGGCCATGATCGTACTGATTATCGGCAAAGTGAACCGTACAACCACTCACTTTGACACCCCGCTCGATCACCGATTCGTGAACTTTGTGGCCATAATATCCTCGGCCACAAAACGCGGGAATCAACGACGGGTGAATGTTCATGACTCGGCCCAAAAAGTCGTCGGGCACATGAATCAACGATAAAAAACCAGCCAGCGTGACAAGATCGACATCCGCATGCCGTAGTGTTTCAAAGATAGCCGCGCTGAACGCGTCCGTATTGGGATAATTTCCACGAGAAATCACATCGACCGGAAATCCTTGTTCGCGCGCCCAAGTCACTCCCCCACAATCTTCCCGACTGGCGATCACCTGTGGTGCCGCGATCTCCAACCTCCCGGCTTCTTGCTCGGCGATCAGATTTTTGAGAGTCGTGCCGCCTCCAGAAATCAGGACACCCAATTTCAACGGACGGTCGAGAGGTTCGGTTAACATGCAGGCTATGACTTTCAGACTTGGACAATCACACTTTTCGTGATCGAAGAATTATTCTGCAGAGTTTTCGAAAGGATTGTCTTCAGAAGAACTCATTTTTTCGCGCACTGATTTCAATCGATTCGTCGAACGATTGGAACGAACAATCATGAAGAGCACAACCACACCGACGGCAATCACGAATCCGTATCCCCAGTCGGGAAACTCCCGTGAGGTCGGTTCGGGAGGTGACCAACTCACCGTTTTTGCCAAAACCAAAGGGACCGCTTGAAGATCTTCTTTCCCTTCGTAGGCAAACAGTTTGAAATAATAGCCGGTCACAGAGACACCATCGTAAACTTGCGTCTCGGGAAAATTCAGAGGCAACCCATCTGGCACTTCCGTACAAATGATGATGACCGGGTAACCTTTGGATTCTTCATCAAACAAAGTGACTTGGTAAAGCGTTTTGATCCCGAAGTCATTCTCTCCTACCGGGAAAGAGATCGCCTGTCGGATGTGTCCGCTGAAAGAGACGACTTGTCCTTGGCACTTTTCCGACTGATTAAAGGCATCGCGAATGAGTGGATAGGAAGGAAGATCTTCGCGGTACTGGTTCACTCGTTTTTCGAGTTGCTTTCGGAGTGCATTTTTTTGTGCTTCCGTATCTGTCCGCGCTTCGATTTTCTCCGCGACCGTCCGTTCGGCGAACTGATCGATCATCGACAATCGAAACTCGCGGGCCGCTTTTGAGAGCGTTGACTCGGGAAGATTTCTGACATGGTCCAAAATGCGGTAATACGGTTCGTTCTCGTCGGGAGAAAGCCCCAGCCCGCCCGTCGGTTTCACGGGGACCAATTTGAACCATTCTTTGGGAAGAGATGCCAATTCGGGATCGGCGTCCGGTAACGGTTTAGGCTTTGCAATCACCGATTTCCGAGTCGGTTGTTCGTCCGGGAGGCTGATCTCCTGAGACCAGCCGGGCAAGTGCATTCCCACGATCAACAAACACCAGGCAAATACTCGCAAGTCCATACCGTGAAATATGTTTGATCGATTGACTGAGGGCATCACGATAGTTCTCTCGATGGTGAATTCCGATGGTCACGCAAGTCTGCGTATTTGGAGTCTCATCAAGTATAGCGGCTTTTTGCAGGAGATCAGAGGATTCGAAGAGAATAATTAGAGAGCCGTCAAACCTATTTTCAGACTGTCCAAGAAGCCATGCTTGGTGACGAATCTCCAGAAACGCTAGTCATTTACGTCAACTGAGGGCGTATTCTCCGCGTTGACATGGATACCGAAATGCCTATAATTTGCCCACTTCTACAGAAGTTGAAGAGATCGTAGATTTGAACAAATCATACTGCACGTAGGCAGTTAAAATACCGGACAGAGATACTCCCGTAGGCAAAGGAAGAAATCATGGCTGACAACGTAATTGAATTCACCGACAGCAACTTTCAAGCAGAAGTTGTGGAAGCCGATCAGCCGGTGCTGGTCGATTTCTGGGCAACTTGGTGCGGCCCCTGCAAAATGATCGCCCCGACGATTGAAGAGCTGGCCAGTGATTACGATGGCAAAGCTCGCATCGGTAAAGTCGACATCGATCAGAATCAGGAAGTCGCCACACAGCACGGCATCCAGGCGATTCCTACCATCCTGGTCTTCAAAGGCGGCAAAGTGATTCAACGTTTTCAAGGTGTGAGCCCCAAGGAAAAGCTCTCTGAAGCCCTTGATGCGGCACTGTAAAGATTGAACGATTGGCGGGTGAATAACGGACTTTGCCCGCCGGAAGTGTCATAGACTTCACCATCATCGCTCACCCCGGGAAAGGATTCCCCGCATGAGCAATTCTAAACACGATTCTCATCCGACCGGGAGTTCTGATTCCCGGCCGGATGATTTCACGTCTGATTTGCTGGCAGCCGCACAAAACTCGGCACTCCCAGAGACGGAGAATCTCCCTCCGGCCGTCGCGCGCTCGATGCATGACCAATTGCAAATGCTCTCTGAGGTCAGTCATATCGCCTCATCGATGCAAGGGCGTCTCGAAGAGCTGGATCGTCGCGAGCAATCGGTTAACTCCCAAGTTGTTGCGTTAGAACGCGAACAACGCCAGTTTCGCTTGCGCGTGACCGAGTTTGAAGCTGGTCAGAAAGAGCGGGAAGGAACTGTTCAAGCTCAGCAGGAAACATTCAGCCTGCAACAAAAACAGCTCAACGAACTCGAAGCCCGTTTGAAGCATCGCGACGAAGAACTCAACCGCCGCGAACAGGAACTCGCCGAAGAGAGGGACGAATACCAATCACGTCTCAGCGACGAACTGGATGCCGAGAAAAGAAAACTCCGTGAAAGTCGCATTGCTTGTGAAGAAGAACAGGACAAGCTGGAACGGCTGAAAGAGAAATTGTCTGAAGAGCATCGTCAAAAATTGAACGACCTCGCTAAACGGCAACACGAGCAACGAGAAGAGCTTCGGCTAACGGTTCATCGTGATCACGAACAGGAAGTGTCCAGTTTTTCTCAACAGAAAAAAGAGTGGGCGGCCAAAATCGAACAACAGCAGGAAGAGTTGGCTGCGCAAAAAATGGAATTGAATGCCGCGAAAGCCGCATTTGATCGAGAACAAGAAGAACGGCAGGCCAAACTGCAAGAGTCGCAAACCTTGACAGAAAAACGCAGCCAGTTCCAGGAACAGCATTTGGAGCGTTTGCGAGAACAACTGAACCAGTCACAAACAGAGCTTCGCCAGGATCAGCAATACACGCGAATGATCCAAGAGCGCGATCATACCGTTCTCCGGTTACGGGCCAAGCAACTTCAACATTTCCGAACACTCCTCGAACAGCGGGAAGAATCGCTCACCAGAGAGGTCGGGATCCTTGCCCAATCTCGTCAGGCTCAAGAGGATCAGTTATCAGAGCAATTCGGCCAACTCGAAAAGCAACAACGCGAATGGCAAGAACGTCACGAACTTGAGCAATCCGACATTAAACGTCAACAAAATATGCTCGCCATCCATGCCGAGAATTTAGAAGCTCGACGGTATCGACTCGAACAACTTCAAAGAGATGTCGAAGAGACACATCGGCAGACTCTCGAAATGAAAGTTGTTGTCGAACAACAAACGCATGCGATGCAGTCCGAAGGGGGAACCGAAGAACTCTCGGAAAGTATGGAACAAGCTCGACAGGAATTATCACTTGATTACAAAAAACTTCGTGACGACTTACGAATAGAACGCGAAAAACTGACCGAACAGAGAGCCAGCCTCGAAATGCAAAGCCAGTTGTTCGCTGAAGAACGACAGGAGTTCCGTAAGTGGATAGAAGAGAAAGATGGTTCGCTTTCCAGCCGACAGAAAAAACTGCAAGAGATTGAAGAGAATCACGAAGAGCGTGAACAGGCATGGCGAGGATTACGTCAGCGCTGGCTCAATGAGCGTGTGGAAGCAGAAGGCATGATTCGTAAACTGCTTGCGCAATTAACCGATTTGCAAGATCCTTCTCTGACCTTGAAAGCAGCACCCCAGACATTTGAACAATCTGGAGAAGCGGCATGAGTCTGCTGCCTCGACGATCACTCGGACAAACCGGGCTCATCGTCTCGGCAATCGGTTTCGGGTCGTTCAAAATTGGTCGAAATCAGGGAATTAAGTACCCCAGCGGATACGATCTGCCCACTGATGTGGAATGTGAGCGTCTCTTCAACGGCATTCTGGATCTCGGCATCAATCTGATTGATACGGCTCCCGCGTATGGCATCGCCGAAGAACGATTAGGGCAACTGCTTTCACAGCTTTCTTCACATCGGCGGGATGAAATTGTTCTCTCCAGTAAAGTCGGAGAGCGATTCGTCGATGGGAAATCAATTTATGAGTTCGGTGCAGATGCCGTCATCAAAAGTGTGGAAGAGTCACTCCGCAAACTGAAGACCGACCATCTCGATCTATTGATGATTCATTCTAATGGAGACGATCTACACATTTTGAATGAGACAGATACTGTTGCCGCCATGCAGAAATTAAAACAAGCTGGCAAAGTGACCGCAATTGGATTGTCGGGCAAAACCGTGGAAGGCGCTCGGGCCTCACTTGAGTGGGCCGACGTGCTGATGGCCGAGTTTCACATTCAGGATGATTCTCATTTGAGCGTGATGCGAGAAGCTCAGGAATCCGGGATTGGCGTACTTGTCAAAAAAGGGCTTGCTGCGGGCCATCTGGATCCGCAAGCAGCGATTGAATTTGTCCTCTCCGAGTCTTCAGTCGATTCATTGGTTCTGGGAGGACTCAATCTCGATCACTTTGCTTCCAACTGCCGCATCGCCACCGAAGTTCGAAACGCTTAGAGTTTGTCTTCTTAATCAGCCCAATCCATCGAGCCTACCGGTACTGTCGCCAAACGACTCTTTCTCGATTCCCATGCGTTCAAGCAGCGAGAGATGGAGATTGCACAACGGTGTGTCCTTCTTAAATCGCAAGCGACGGCCCGGCTTGAGGGTTCCACCACCTCGGCCGGCCAAAATGATGGGCAAGTCGTGCGGGTCGTGAGAGTTACCATCCTTTAAGGTTGAGCCGAACATGACCATTGAATTGTCGAGCAATGATGTTCCCGCTTCGTCGAGAGACTTCATTTTCTCCAGCAAATACGCCACCTGCTCAATGTGCCAAGTTCCAATATCGACGTATTGCTTTAGTCGTTTTTCTTCATTGCGATGATGCGAGATGCCATGAAACGAGCCTGACACGCCATCGAGGAAAGAGAAGTTTCGGCCGGTTTGTGCATTCCCCAGCATGAATGTCGCGATGCGAGTGGAATCTGTCCAGAAAGCGAGCACCATGATATCGAGCATCAATCGCAGATGTTCGACGTGTTCTTCGGGAATTCCCGGACCGGGCCGCGGTACATTAAACTGACCGGTATTGATCCACCGTTTTTGCGGCTTCATGGTGTTTTCGATACGACGTTCGACCGAGCGTACCGATTCCAAATATTCGTCCAGTTTCACTTTGTCATTATTGCCGACTTTGTTGCGTAACGATTTCGCATCTTCTCGAACCAAGTCAAGAACACTGGTCTCATCCCGGACAAGTGATTTGGTGACTGCCGATTGCCGAGTCGTAAAACCGGAGACAATCGGGTTCGCTCGCCCTGTTCGAAACAATCGATCAAACGCCAACTGTGGAATGATCTCTTTCGGGACGGGAGTATGAGGATCTCGCCAGGCAATGTGTGAACCATAGATGCGGGTAAATCCTCCACCGATGTTATCGACGCCGGTGTAAGCTTCATCGACCCCCAATTCAAAAGAAGGGAGAGGTGTCCGGTTTCCGATTTGATCGGCCATCAACTGATCAACCGAAGTCCCGCCGGTATCCATATCACGGCCGGAAGTCCTCACCACATATCCGCCCGACAAAAATGCCGGAACTTTCGGCCAGTGACCGTTTCGACCAACGGATTGCTCATTCCACAAATTTTCCAACAGCATGAAATCGTCTTTGACATTCGCCAATGATTTCAACATGTGGGACAGTTCAAACTGTTCCTCGTCTCCCTCGGGTGTCCAGAACTTGGGGTTCGCACCGTTCGGCATGAACAGAAACGCCGAGCGGACCGGCGGTTTCGATAATGAGTCGTCGGCACACAGCGCGGGAGACATCGCCTCCAGCCAAGGTAATGCCAGAGCGGCACCAGCACCTTTGAGGAGTGTTCGACGTGAAAGATGTTTTTGAAAAATTGGATTCATTGGAAAACCCTTGAAGAACTCAGTCGGCAGTTCACTATTCTAGCATATTTTCTGTCTTCTGCTGATATCGAAATGGCGTACTCAGAATGATTTCGCGAACCAGCACACGAGACTTAAACTCTGACTGCTTGACCGTTTCGGAAATCTTTTGAATGGTGCAATCGTCAAAATCATTCAAACTGCGTCCCAACGCATAGCCGAGCATTTTGCGCGTCAGATGGTTGAGGAATTCATCCTGACGGTCTAACAACACGCTTCTTAACCCCGCAGGGCCGTTGAACGATTCACCTGAAGGAAGTGTGGCCGAGGCATCGATATCTGCCTTTCCTTCCTTCTCCCGCCAACGACCAAGAACATCGAAGTTATCAAGAGCGAAGCCCAACGGATCCATCAGGTTATGACAGGCCGCACAGGAGGGAGACTCTCGATGCTTCTTAAGAATCTCGCGAGTCGAGAGTTCGCTATTTTTGCTTCGTTTAATTTCCGGGATATCGGGAGGTGGGGAAGGAACTCGGACGCCGAGCATCGTTTCCAATATCCAGCCGCCTCGCAAGACGGGAGAAGTTCGCGTGGGGTATGACGTCACCATATGCACGCCCCCCATACCGAGAACACCGCCCCACTTTTCGTCTGGCAGCATCACTTTTTGGAAGGGTCCGCCACTTCCCCGCTTCGGATTTTGAACCCACGGATTGGAAGGTTGTTGTTTAGGTTGATCTTCTTTCTTGAATCCGTAATGCCCCGAGAGACGTTTATTGACGATGCTGTAATCTGAATCGATCAATTCCAGTAACGAACGATTTTCAGCCAGTAAATAACGAAAGAAATAAACCGGCTCTTCCTGCAAGTCGAATAACAATTCCGTCGTAAATTCTCCCTTAAAGACTCCCGTATCGGGAGCCACCAACGCACCAACTTCCTTGGTCCCCAACCACTGGCCGATGAACTCATAGGCAAACTGCTCCGCCTTGGGATCATCGAGCATCCGATTGATCTGCTGCTTCAACACCTCAGGTTGTCGAAGCTGTTTTTCCTTCGCTAATTGAAACAGTTGTTCGTCGGGCATGGTGGACCAAAGAAAATACGAAAGGCGTGAAGCGAGTTCATAGTCATCCAGTAACTCCGGTTGGTCACTCTGTGGATCGCTCTCGACTCGAAACAAAAAATGTGGTGAAACTAACACTCCTCGCAATGCGAGCTTCATCGATTCCGTAAAAGGATCGCCGCGTTCTGCACCACGGTCATACAGAGTCAAAAATCGCTCGACCTCTTCGGGACTGACGGGGCGACGAAACACCAACGGCATGAACTGGGTGAGAACTTCGCGCGCGTGTTGATGGGGGGATTCCGGTAGCGTATCGGCTTTGAGTTTCAGCAGATTTTGATGGCGTTGTCGCATCTCTTCCGAGGGAGTTTCGCGTTGCTCCCGGATCTCTAACGAAACGACATCAACGACCGAATTCTCGGGACACCGTAATGACAGCACATGATTGCCACGCGATAAACGAACCACGGCATTAAGCTGAATCTGCGGGAGTTCTGCATTTTTGATTTCAAATCGTTCTGCCGCAATGCCGTCCAGTTTGAACACCAGATTGGCGGGTGACTCATTGGTTTTGACGACAATCCGTACCTGATATTGGCCGTCATTGAAAACTGTCCCCAAAGCATTGATCTGTTTTTTCTGTTCGATAGTGCGAACTTTCAGATCATCTTGTTCGAGGGAAGGCAAAAAGTCGGACGGCGAATACTTCAATTCCAAAGCAGGAGAAATGATCGTCGCATCGAGAGCCTCTGAAGCGGCTGTCAGATACCGTTCCATCAACATAGTCGGCAGAAAAAGAGTCTCGCCGTTGTTATCGAATCCCTCTCCCCCCGAACCATCGACGGGGAACTTGTCCGAAGCTTTGAGATCAACACCGAGCAAATCACGGATCGTGTTATCATATTCCCGACGATTGAGCCGTCGTGTGATCACACGCCCTGCGTACTCTCCACTGGAACAAGCGGTGGCTTCGAGCGTTTTCTCAATCCAAGTCGAGAGCATTAGCCGGTCGGCTTCGGAGGGTTGATCTTCATCAGCGGGGGGCATCGTACGATTCTGCAACTGCTCAGCCGCACTACTCCACAAAGATCTCATTTTGCCGATCTGCTCGACGTTTTCAGCACGTAAAAATGGGGCCGCGTTTTCTTCCTCTTCAGGATCGTGACACGCCGCGCAATACTTGATCAACAACGGACGAATTTTGGATTCAAAGTGATCATCGGCTTCAGGTGACTGAGCCGCATCAACACTCAATCCAGATAAAGCAATCGATATGAAGAGAACAATGCGCATAGTAGAATGTCTATCAGGTGGGATCATTGGGAGGATCTATAGTTTATCCCAAAAACCGACCTGAAGCAAAGACTCTTACTGAACCGTCACAATTCACCGTGCAGTATCAGTTCCAGACACGCACTCGGTCGAGATGCAATTCCCGATCATCTGCACCACCGACTCGAAAGACAAGCCCCGGTTTTTTGACATGAATCGAGGGATGACGGGCGCTGGTTTTAACCGACTGGCTGGTCCCCTGTTGCTTGAGCTCAACATCCACTTGGTCCCCTCTCATAGCAAGGACGAGTGAATAGGTTTTCCCTTGTTGAAGATCGATCTCTGCAGTCGCCAGATTTTCGTTCTTGGACTCTTCGATATTCTTGTCGCGATGGAGTTGCACAACCATCTTCTTGGGTGTGAGCACGACCGAATAGAGATGCCCCTTCTTCTTTAACTCACCCTTGGCGGGATCGAATCCAAGATGCACGACTTTCGCACCGTGTAATGTAAAATCGACCTGAATGCGTGCATCCTGAATCGGCTGTCGCAAACGGAACGCGGCAATATGGTTGTCGGCTTTCAGTTGCGAGACTTTCAGGACTCCCTCTTCAACTTTCCAGGCACCCGTCTGCTTGGTCCATTTTTTGGACAGCGGAGCATCGAAAGTTTCATCGACAACCGGTTTTGGCTCGGCAGCAGTTAATGAGCCACACAGCAAAGTCGCCACAAAGGCGAAAGCAAATAGAGATTTCATGTGAGCCGCTTTCTGTATCGAGAATTTTTGAAGACTAGCATTATGCCGGGTGTGCGCCCGCTTGACCGGCTTCAATCACGTAACTCGCTCGTGTGATGAGTTCTGAACCGGGCGTCTCTACAATAGGCGTCACTCGGAAATCGGTTTTCCATTCATCGGGTGTTAAGGTACAGGCGACATACCCGCGTTCTGCATTGTACCATTTCACAAAATCATTATTGGCGGCTGCACGCTCAAACTGTTCAATGCGGGTTCCACCGTTCCCTCCTGATGTCATCGAAGTGCCGACAAATTCCGTCCCCACGACGGGGGACTTGGGATCATCAAAATCAACGTGCAGGTCGTTAACCCAGTTTGTATGAATATCGCCGGTCAAGACGACAGGATTGGGAACTTGACGATCATTGAAGAAACGTAACAAACGCGTGCGGCTGACATCATAGCCGGGCCATTGATCCATGCTAAACATGCGATTCTCCCCTTCACCGCGATTCACGCGGGCCATCATCACCTGTTGGGCGAGGATGTTCCAGGTCGACTTGGTGTGCAACAGGTTCGACATCAACCAACCTTCCTGCTTTTCACCCAGCATCGTGGCGTGAGAATCAAACACCTTGCCGACAAGATCGGTGTTGCCGTCGTCGTTCGGTTGATCGGTGCGATATTGTCGTGTATCGAGAACATAAAAGTTCGCCAAGCGTCCGTATTGAACCTTCCGATACAGTTTCATATTCGGACCGCGAGGCATGGTCGCTTTGCGCAAAGGCATGACTTCGTAATACGCCTGATACGCATTCATGCGGCGGTAGAGAAACTCTTCCGGTGAAATTCCGTCTTCTTCGGAAACGAGATTCGCGTAGTTGTTATCGAACTCGTGATCGTCCCATGTCACCAACCAGGGGAAGAGACGATGAGTTTCCTGCAATCCCGCATCCAATCGATACTGCGCATACCGATTACGATATTCGTCGAGCGATTTCACCTCACCACCGATGTGGGCGCGTTCCTTATCTTTGCGACCCGCGTACTCATAGATGTAATCGCCCAGGTGAACAACCAAGTCGAGATCTTCTTTAATCATATGGTCATAGCCGTTGAAGTACCCATACTCAACATGCTGACAAGAGGTGTACGCAAACCGCATTTGATCGGGCATCGTGCCGAACTTGGGTGTCGTCCGAGAACGACCAACCGCACTGATTTCTGTACCGACTTTGAATTGATAATAATACCAGTGATCGGGTTCGAGCCCTTCGACTTCGACATGCACCGAATGGCCAAGTTGAGGAGTCGCGATGACCGTCCCTTTTTGAACCACTTTCGTCATCTGTTCGTCTTCGGCGACTTGCCAACGGACATTCATAAAATCGGCCGGCATCCCGCCGTCATGAAGAGGATCGGGAGCTAACCGGGTCCAAATCACAAACCCGGTCGGTGCAGGATCGCCCGAAGCGACACCCAGCGCAAACGGGTTCTCTTTAAACTTGGGCTGCTGGAGAACACGCCCTTCGACCTGTTGCCCCAATAAGGGAACAGTCGAAAGCGCAGAAAGATATTTGAGGAAATGACGTCGATCAACGCCGTACTGTTTGGATCTCATGACGGAAGTTCCTTTGAGTCATTGGTGTTCTCAAATCCTATCAGATCACCCGATGAGATGAATGAGAATTTTCGCTGAAAAACTGGAGAGGCAAATCCCCGCATAAAATCGACGGATTGGCATTTGCTCTCACGATTCGACTCCGGTTACACTAAACGGCTCACTTCTCATTATTTTCTCATCGTCTTTACCCTGAAATCTACGCACACCTTGCTGTCAACTTTGGAGAATGAAGATGTTACGCTCACAATGGCTTTTGCTTTTGAGTTTTGTTTTTGGAATCGGTTTCCTCGCCGGTTGCGGCTCGGAAGATTCCGCGCCTCCCGCAGAAAATGGGAGCTCGGAAACCTCGGAAACAAGCCCTGATACTCCCGAGAGCTCCGACACAAAATCGATCACATCCACTGTGAAATCCTTGGCATCAGCGTCTTCCCTCGATCTCTCTTACATCACCGACGATTTCACCAGTGCCGTGATTGTTCATCCTGCCCGAATTTTGTCATCACCGTTTGTGAGTGAACTGGAAAAGGCGGGAGTTCCTCTCGAAAAAGGCATGACGGACATCATTGATCAATCTGGTTTTGATCCTCGGACGATTGCTCAAATTGTTGTGTTGGGAGATGAGAACTCCGCGTCAGCGGCCGCGATGCAGGCTCCCGGACTCTTTGGTTTTGGTGGTGGTCCTCCAGATCAGTTTGACGATGTGGGGCCGCAACTGAATAGTCCCGACGGCCTCGAGCCAGAAAAAGCTCCTGAAGAAGACGGCCCTGCCCTTCCCGATCAAGGTAACATTTCTCCGCAGAATCAAACCCTTCAACCAGTCAATTTTCAACCTGGTTTGGGCCCTGCGGATGGACCGGGTGGAGACGGCCCGGGAGAAATGGGCCCACCTCCTGTCCCCACGGTGATCGTTCGATTCACAGAAAATGTGGATCCGAAGACATTCTTCGACGACAAGCCGATTCCTCCATTAGAAGATGGAGAACAGGATGGGTTAGCCGTGAAAAAAGCTCCTGTTCCCGGCATGGACGTTGTGATCCATTTCGCGGACGAGAAAACAATCATTGTCACCAAATCGACCTTGTTGAAAAAGATGGTCGAAACCAAAACGACAAACAGCCCACTGATCTCGGAACTCAAACAGATCGACTCTGCAAACGACCTGATAGTCGTGATCGACATGACTCAACTCAGCCCGATGCTCGTCGGCTTAGGCCAGATGTTCGGTGCCGGTCAGGATCCCAACTTGGCGATGGGACTGAAGCTTGTCTCAGAATTGAAGACATTGACGATCACAGGAGGTATTTCTTCAGATTCGCTCTTGAGTGTCAGCTTAGTCGGCACCTCTGCCGAGACCGTGAGTAGTGCGAACGACAAACTGACAGAATTAGCCGACATGGGACGTGAACAATATAAAATGATGAAACCGGCAGCACTCCAACAGGAAGCCCCTGTGGATGAAGCGGGCAAGAAAGTTCTCGAAGCGATGGCCGACCAATTGGTGGCCGGCATCACCAACAAAGCCGACGGCACACGATTGACGATCTCGATCCCCAAACCGGCTGACTTCAATAAACTGCCAGAAGTTTTGAAACCGGCTATCGAGGAAGCCAAAAAATCAGCGCAAAGTTCATCACAAAAAAATCAACTCAAACAGATGGGATTGGCTTTCCACAACTATCATGCTGTCTACAATAGCCTGCCTTCGGCTGGCAGCAATCATGACGGTGAGAAAAAAGGACTGAGTTGGCGAGTCCATATTTTACCTTATATCGAACAGGCTCCACTCTATAATCAATTCAATCTCGACGAACCTTGGGACAGCGAACACAACAAGGCATTGATTTCGAAAATGCCTGAAGTGTTCCAGACACCCGAGGTGACCGAAGAAGGAAAAACTGTGTTTCATGTGTTTGTGGGTGAAAACACCGCCTTTAACCTCGACAAAGGACTGAGCTTTCGCGACTTCACCGATGGAACTTCTAACACACTCTTCGTTGTTCAAGCCGGAGCCGACAAAGCCGACACTTGGACCAAACCGGGCGGATTAACATTAAATGAAGAAAATCCCCTCAAAACTTTCGGCACTTTAGAGAACGGACAACTGATGATTCTCATGGTTGATGGATCGGTCCGCACGATCAACATCGAAACTATTTCAGACGAGACAATCAAAGCCTTAATCACCCGAAATGGTGGCGAAATCATCGACGACTTCTAAAATGTAATCAAATCAAATATCGTAAGTATTCAATTATTACCCACAAACGGAGTTCAACATGTTACGCATTACACTTCACGCGTTTTTATCTGTCATGGTCTTAACGTTGTTTACCGGTTGCCCGGAAAAAGAAGCCGAGTATCAGGATTACGGTGACGCCGAAGAAAATCACGATCATGACCACCACCACGAAGGCCCGCATGGCGGACATGTGATTGAATTGACCGAAGATCACTCAGCTCATCTGGAAGTGACCATGGGCGAGGATCGCACCATCACCATCTATGTTTTAGCCGATGATGTCGAAACGGCTATTCCTGTTGCTGTTGGAGATGTCATTTTTGAGCTGGAAGGCGAAGACGATTCCGAAATTGAGCTCGAATTGACTCCTATGCCGGTTGAAGGCGAGCCCGAAGGAACGTCGTCTGTCTTTGTGGTGAAAGCAGACAAAGTTCCTGAAGAAATCACTGATATTGAAAAACTGCACGGCCACATTCACATCACCATCGATGGAAAAGAATACGAAGGTGAACTCGAACATGATCATGACCACGAAGGACACGACCATGAAGAGGGTGACGAAGACCATGAACATGAAAAAGAGAAGGCTGCAGAGAAATCTGCTGAAGAAGAATAATTCTTTTGAACGATTTACGACCTGACTGAGACACCACTTCGGCGATGATGATTGCCGGGGTGGTGTTCGTCTTCTCAGAAGACCCCATGCCGAACGAAGCAGTCGTAGGGCCGGGAGAGTAAAAGCTAATGCAAGAACATTCGACGCGACCGAGTGCCCCCCCGCTTCACGATCCGACCGCGCTTGCACGATTCGGAAATCTCGATCTGGTGGCAAAATTGGTGGTCGAGGGATACGTGATGGGGCAACACAAAAGCCCCTACAAAGGTTCGAGCATCGAATTTGTCGAACACCGCCAGTATTACCCGGGCGACGAAATCCGTCACATCGACTGGAGAGCGTACGGAAAAACGGGTCGCTATTACATCAAAGAATACGAGGACGAGACGAATCTGCGCTGTTACCTGATTGTCGATTGCTCGGGGAGTATGGGATACGGCGAAAGCACGATCAGCAAAGCCGATTACGCCCGACAATTGGCCGCGTCACTGGGATACCTGCTCTTTACTCAAAGAGATGCCGCCGGGCTTTATACATTCGACACAAAGGTCCGCGATCAGTTGGAGCCGTCCACCAGTCCGCATACGTTTCAACGAATCACAGACGCCTTGGAAAAGCGTCAACCGGGAAACGAAACCTCGCTGGCGAATGTGTTTGAAACGATTGTCCCTCAGATGAAACGGCGTAGCCTGGTCACCATTTTTTCAGACTGCTTCGACCGGATTGAGCCGTTGATGACGGCGTTGAAAATGTTTCGGCATCACAGACACGAAGTGATTTTGTTTCAGATCACGACACCCGAAGAAGAATCATTCCCGTTCAATAAACCGACTCAGTTTCGGAGCCTGGAAAACCCCAATCATCGCAAACTGGTCGACCCCCACAGACTACGGAAGATTTATCTGGAACAGTACCAAAAGTTTCAAGAGGAACTCACCACGGGTTGCGGAGCGATTGGTGTCGATTATCATAAAATCGTCACCGACCAGCCGTATCAAGTCGCGCTGGGAGCCTATCTCGCAGCACGAACTCGATTAGCGTCTAATCGGTCCGTCGGACGATTTCATTAAATAGAGACTAATTCACCGCCCCCTGCCCCCATCCGGTGCAGTCATCGGAGCAGTTCCACCAATCAGTCGAGCATTGTTGTAGCAAACTCTGGTAGTTATTCCAGCCGCTTTCGTAGCAATTTGAGCATTCGAAACCTCGTTCGGCTGTCCCCGCGGTAACCCCATCGAAACATTGTTCCGGGCCATTGACCTCGTAAAAGCCAGCACATGATTCAGAAGAAGTCATGAGTTGCTGGTCCGCAGTCTCTGAACAACTACCATAAGATTGATCACAACAGGCACACGGCGAGAATGCCATTACAATTTTGCTACTGACTGTTGTAAATGCCGATATTGACAAGACGACTGCCAGCATCCTTAGCGACAAGAGACTCAAAGTACGTTTATATCTCATAATTGCTGTCCTTCCGATTGAGGGGAATTCCGATTGAACATGCGAGCCGAGACAGATGGTCTCCTAGAACTCAACGATGCCCCAGACAGTTGGTCACTCGAAATCACGCTCCACGATCAATTATTCTGGATAAAATCGACGGTCTTACTGAAAATGCCTGTTTCTCGGTGGCCGCTCTTTTGACTCTGCCGGAAGAAGGGATACACTAGAATAGGCATTTGCAAAACTTTTCTTCACCTGACGCAGCCATAGTGATTCCCCTCACTTTGAATGGTTTGAATCTCCATGTCTGACAACCTTGGAAAACTCGATCCCGTCGGTGGTGGTGACCCGATCCCACTACTCAAGGAAGAACTACAAATTGGTCGGCGCAGTCATTGCGATATTACATTGCGGTTTCCGAATGTCTCCTCCCACCACTGCCTGCTCTCGTTCCGAAATGGCTATTGGTATGTTGAAGACACCAATAGCCGGAATGGAATTAAGGTCAACGATGTGCGTTGTCAGCAAAAGTATCTTCTGCCGGGGGATATCCTCTCAATCGCCAAGCACGATTATCAAGTGCTCTACGATCCACAAGGGACAGAGCCTCCGCCAGACATTGAAGAAGATATCATGTCGCTCAGCCTGATGGAGAAAGCGGGGATCGTCTCGCGCAAACGTGACCGAGAGACAAGTCGCCCCATCACACCGGAACCCACAAAAATCGATCCACCAAAAGTGATCGAAACTCCTGACGATGAAGCGTTGGTCTGGCTACTGGATGAACCAGACGAGGAAAAGAAAGACGATTCTTCCAAATGAACGCCTTACCAACCCGTTGAATAAATTCATTCTGCCGCAAACGGTTCGAGATTAACGTGGGTAAAAAGAAAAAACAGAAGACCAAGAAAGTTCGCGTCCAATTTCGTAAGAATCGTGGAACTCGCTCACGGCAAAACCGCATTTCCGAAGAGCAACTAGGCTCTGAACATATCAGCGATCTCGCGTCGGAAGAACGAGTGTCTGGCAAGGGCGACTTGAGCCGTTACAGAACGATCAGATCTGTCAGTGATGACGAGAATGATTTACAACGCGCCATCGATGATTCTGTTTGTGAATCGGCTAAAATTCTCTCCACAGCGGGTCTCAATTCTTTGGCCCGAACAGAATCCGGTCGCGATTACGAATGCACCGTCCGACAAGTTGTGCGGACTGTGTCACGAGACAACAGAAACGCCGTCGTCACGGGGGATCGGGTTCTCATTCAGCCCATCAACGACGAACAAGCGGTCGTCGAACGTGTTGAGCCACGTTACGGAACGCTCTCTCGCCAATCGGGAGGCCGCGAACATCTGATCGTCGCTAATGTCGATCAAGCGTTGATCGTCGTCTCCGCCAACGACCCGCCACTGAAACCGAATCTGATTGATCGTTTTCTGGTGAGTGCCGAAAAAGGAGATGTCGAGCCGATCGTCTGCATCAACAAGGCAGACTTGGTTGATCCCTCCGACTTGCAGCCGATTGTCGGCATGTACTCGCAACTCGGCTATCGAGTCCTTCAATGTAGCGGCGTCGAAGGCTGGGGGATTGAGGCTTTGGTGAGAACGCTGAAAGGCAAACAAACTGTTTTGACCGGGCAAAGTGGTGTCGGAAAATCAACTCTCATCAACCGAATTCAACCCGATCTGAACCTCGACACCAGCAATATCAGCGAGTGGAGCAGTAAAGGTCGGCACACCACTCGACGTGCCGTCATGTATCCTCTGGAAATTGGCGGCGCAGTTGTGGATACTCCTGGTATTCGACAGTTGGCGTTGTGGGATGTTGTGAAAGAAGAAGTGGAAGGCTTGTTTGTCGAATTTCGTCCGTTTGTCCCGGTCTGTCGATTTCCCGATTGCAGCCACACACACGAAGCGAGTTGCGGCGTGAAACAAGCGGTTGTTGCAGAACTTATCTCCCATCAACGATATGATAGTTATTTGAAAATTCTCAGCGACGAGCAATTCGACCCCGAGTGGTAACATTCCGACAACAGTTCCAGCCCCCCGACAATTATGAATCAACCACGGCGACGCAAAACGACACTCGATGCGTGGTTGAATTCCGTCATTACTCCCATCTATTTTATCGATGCTCGTCGACGTGTTCGTTTTTATAACACCGGTTGCTTTCAACTCACAGGCTGGATGGCCGGCGATGTTCTCGGACAGGTTTGTGATTACCACACCGAGGACGAAGGCGTTGATCGATTCCGAGGAGAGCTCTGCCCGCCTCCTTCCGTGTTTCAAGGGACTGGACACACCGTAGCCACTTTCTTAACCCACAAATCCGGGCATGAAATTGCCTGTGTCCAGGAATGTTTCCCGCTCACAGATGCCGCAGGAGAAGTAGAAGGGGTCCTGGTTGTGTTATCTCCCTTGGAACAACCGAGGAAAACGCCTCAACCATCGGCTGCACAAAAATGGCATGCGGAACTCGCTTCGGTTCGACAATCGATCCGCAAAAACTATCGACGCGCTTCGATTGTGGGAGAATCTCGCAGCATGCAGCGAGTCATTTCCCAATCGCAGCTTGCCATGAACTCTGACTGCCCTGTGTGGATGACCGGCGAACCGGGAACCGGTCGTGAACACCTCGCTCGCACGATTCACTATGAAAGTGCTTATCAAACCAGAGCCTTCGTTCCTCTCGACTGTCGCAGATCAGCGGCCATCGAATTGAAGAGAACCTGGCAACGCATGCTGGAAATGATCAATCCCGACGAACCTTTTTCGAGCCTGCAACCGGGTAGCTTGTTTCTGATCGAGGCCGAGGAGTTTCCTCGCGATCTGCAACAAGAGTTGGTGGAACTTCTGGATCGTCAGCAGAACTTTCCTGCAGATCGTCGTGTGCGCGTCATCGCTTCCTCGACTCGCAAACCACAGGATCTCATCGATCATGATCAATTGCTGCCCGAATACCGACTGCTGCTTAGCACTCTGTCGATTGAACTTCCCCCACTGCGTGATCGGTTAGAAGATTTGCCTCTCCTCGCTCAAGAGATTCTGGAAAATTTGAATCGCGGGGAAGACCATCAACTGGAGGGCTTTGAAGATGCTGTCGTGGAACTGTTTCAGCGTTATCATTGGCCTGAAAATATCAACGAACTGACCGAAGTCATTCAAGCGGCACGATCACAAGCAACAGGCGTGCATGTCACCGAAGAGAATCTTCCGTTTCGATTTCGCGCGGGTTACGATGCACAACGCGAGAATCCTGCACCTTCAGAGTCTTTCACCGATCTCGAGTCATATCTGGAACAGGTCGAACGCGAACATATTCTGGCAGCGTTAGAGCAAAGTCGGTTTAATAAGACCAAGGCTGCAGAACTGTTGGGAATTCCCCGAGCCAAACTTTATCGCCGCCTCGAATCGCTCAATATCGAAACCGAAGACTGAAGGCATTTTTATGAGAGCCCACCTGACCCGCCGTAATTTTCTCAAATCAACTCTCGTAGCGGGGCCTCTCTCCGCAGGTTTGATGTTCCCTCAGCAGCAACTCTTCGCAGATTCCTGCACCTCGACAGAACGTCCCAGACTGGCCGTCATTCTCACCTGGATGACCCATCTTTCTCACGCGCATGTGCTGATGGAGAATTTTCTCAACCCTGTTCTATTCAACGGCCAACTCGTCGACCCGGGAGTCGAGATTGTCTCGATGTATGTCGATCAATTCTCGGAGGGACGCGACATGTCGAGAAGTGTTGCCAAAGAACACAAGATCCCCATCTACGATTCGATCCGAGGGGCTTTGACGCAAGGTGGAAAAACGCTCGATGTCGATGCCATTCTCTGTATCGGTGAGCACGGCGATTATCCCGACACCAAATACGGCATCGACAAATACCCGCGCAAAGAATGGTTTGACGAGTGTGTTGCTGTGATGAAGGAAGCCGGGAAAGTCGTCCCTTATTTCAACGATAAGCATTTCTCCTATCGCTGGGATTGGTCAAAAGAGATGTACGACACGGCTCAAGAAATCGGGTTACCGTTTCTGGCGGGGAGTTCTGTACCACTCGCTCAAAGAAAGCCGGACATCGGCATCAAACCGGGGACTGAAATTGTCGAAGCCATGTCAATTCACGGCGGGCCCATTGAACGGTACGACTTCCACGGTGCTGAAGTCCTGCAATCGATGATCGAGTTTCGCAAAGGTGGAGAGACCGGCATCTCAAAACTGGAAGTTCTGAAAGATGAAGAACTTCTCAATGCGGGTAAGGCGGGACGTTTCTCGTGGGATCTGTATGAAGCCGCCATGAAGGCCGAGCTCGGGGAAGTCCCGGAAACCTTCGGGACCATTCCCGGTGAAGGTAAACATCCCACGCACGGCATCTTTCTCGAATACAAAGACGGCTTAAAAGCCACCATTTTACGCATCGGAGCCTCGGGAATTCGCTGGAACTTTGCCTGGCGTGAAAAGAAAGACCCAACCCCTAAGGCGACCTATTTCTATCCCGGTCCGTGGAATAATCGCAATCTCTTCAAAGCACTCGCCCATGCCATCCAAACTCATTTTCGACAAAAGCAAGCCCCTTATCCCGTCGAACGAACACTCCTCACGACCGGCATCACCGAAGCCGCCGTGCGGTCGTATTATGAAGACGTGGCGTTAGACACAACTCATTTGGAAATCGCCTATCAACCGCGCGATTTCACCGCGATGCGAGAACGCGGAGCGAGTTGGGATCTACTGACTGAAGAGCTGAAATCCGAAAAGGGACTTTACGATCCGAGAGTGTTGTTTCAGGAGTGAATTTTTTTTAATCCTTCGGTCTCAGGTTGTTCATGTCGTAATCGACCGAGACTAAATAAAGTCCGTGAGCGGGCGCTGTGGGACCAGCTAGTGAGCGGTCTCCTTCTTCAAGCATCCGCTGGACATCATCGGGTTGATATCGGCCTCGTCCCACATCGACCAATGTGCCGGTAATCGCTCGCACCATATTATACAAAAATCCGTCTGCAGAAATCTCAATGCAGAGAACCTCGTCAGAGTCGGCGACCTTCGATTGTTGGTTCTCGAAATCGAACGCCGACCATACATTCCACATCGATTGACATTCAATAGTGAGATGTTCGACAGTCCTCACGCTGGTCGCTTTGTTGGGATATTGCGTTTCGAAACATCGAAAATCGTGTGTCCCAACAATGTGCTGAGCCGCTTCACGCATTTTGTGCAGATCCAACTCATTCCCGAATCGCCAGGTATAATTGCGTAAGAACGGCAGTCCGATCTCGCGATGATGAATCAGATAACGATAACACTTACGCACGGCGGAATAGGTCGCGTGAAAACGCTCAGGCACTTCTTCAGAGTCACGAGCGATGATGTCTTCGGGGAGTCGACTTTGCAGAGCCGAAGCAAACTTCTCCGCAGGGATTGTGGAACTTGTCTGAAAGTTGGCAACCTGACCGAGTGCATGCACGCCGGAATCAGTTCGCCCGGCGGCGATTAACTTGGTCTCTTCACCCGTCAGGTCAGAGATCGCTTTCTGGACGAGTTGCTGAACTGTCACGCCGTTGGGTTGGATCTGCCAACCGACATAATTCGATCCATCGTATGCGAGGGTGAGTCGGATGTTGCGAGTTGGGAGCGGCATAATCAATGACCAAGAACGGTGTGCCACGGCTGGCTTGCCCAGCAGTGTGTCTCTTCGACCAACCTATTAACCAATTTCCAGTCGATCCCGCCACTGTGACAATTGATGTTCGACCGGCTTGCGTCCTCCTGACCCATAACTTTGCAGAGACGCGACCGCGTTCCGTGTTCCCAGTACCTGGCTGACATCTTCTTGTATCAAGTCACAGACCCCTTGCATGTCGGCAAGAGCGAGATCGGCTAACCGACACTCTTTCTCATCACATAAAGCGACCAACGATCCGACCGTTCCATGAGCGGTCCGCATCGGCACACCCTGTTTGATCAGATATTCCATGAGTGCGGTGGCGTCGAGGAAACCATCTTCCAAACGAGATTCGATCACATCCTGCTGAATTTCGGCCCCACGAACAATGGCCGCCGCTAATTCGAGAGAAGCTGCCGTCGTATCGAACGCGTCGAACATCGCCAACTTGTCTTCCTGGAGATCTCGGTTATAGGCGAGTGGAAGTCCTTTGAGTAAAATCAGAATTTGGGAGACATCGGCAATGACCCGAGCCGATTTCCCACGGATGAGTTCCAGCACATCGGGGTTTCGTTTTTGCGGCATGATTGATGAGCCAGTGGTGTAGGCATCGGGAAGTTTCAGGAACCCGAATTCGGTCGAGAACCACAAGATCCATTCTTCTGCCAAACTCGACAGATGAGTGGCCACCAAAGAGAGCGCAAATACGAACTCGGCCAGATAATCTCGATCACTGGAAACATCGAGACTATTAGCAGCCGGCTGATCAAACCCGAGAAGTTCGGTCGTCATGTCTCGATCAATGGGTAACGATGTCCCCGCCATCGCAGCACAGCCGAGAGGATTAATATTGACTCGCTTTCGACAATCGGCCAATCGTTCGCGGTCTCGTTGAAATTTTTCGCAATACGCCAACCAATAATGGACCAACTGCACGGGCATGGCTCGTTGAAGATGGGTATAGCCGGGAACGATGATGTCGAGATCGGCTGCGGAACGTTCGACGAATGCTTTTTGGATCTCTGCGAGTAACTCGTCGACCTGATCGATGGCATCGCGAACAAATAATTTCAGGTCGGTAGAAACCTGATCGTTCCGTGATCGCCCGGTGTGTAATTTACGTCCCACATCGCCCAAGTTCTCGATAAGAGCCGACTCGATGTGCATGTGGATGTCTTCAAGGCTGACCTGAAATTCCATTTTGCCTGCCTCAATGTCGGCAAGAATGTGATCCAGTTCGGCAATGATCGCGTCACGTTCTGCTGGGGAGATCAGTTCGGTCGCTGCCAACATGCGCGCGTGAGCTTGTGAGCCACGCACGTCACATTGCGCAAGTCGATGATCGAAACTGATCGATTCGGTAAAAAGTTCGACGCGGGAATCGGTTTGTTGCTGAAACCGTCCGCCCCAGGCTTTGGCGGCCATGGACCGAGTCCTTTATTTTAAGGGAGTGGAATGCCTTGATATCAATGTCGTCTTCTCGATGTCGTCTTCTCGATGTCGTCTTCAATGAGATACTCGCGATGCTGACACACCATGTGGTTCACACGTTACGAGGAAATTCCAAAACTTTCCATGCAGACTGCAAGTGAGATGCTGTTACTCCTGCTGAGAGATCAGATGAAGAGTTCTTCATTGTCGCCTCTAATTCTTAACAGTATGTGCGATTTGATGAAGATTTGAAGGACCTGAAATAGTCTTTGTGTGAAAAAACATCGAATCGGTTCGCCAACAGTTCTCTCTTGATAGATAGCAAGTAGTATCGTAAGTCTCAAAAATCAAATACTTTGATTTCTCAACAAATTCAGGATTCCAATTCTTATGAAGACATCTTCTTCGCTCATTATCAGTGCATCTCTGACGTTATTCATTTCTCTATTCTTCGCAGGCTGTGTTGAAAGCCCTCCCGCTGAAACCACGAATGCTGCCGACATCCCACCAACGGAAGTGATTACTCCCGAAGATGGTGGTGAACCAGTTTTGGCCGAAGAAGGACCATAATCAAAAGTTCCATAGAGCATATCTGTTTTTCCGCATTGCATTTTTCCTACTTTTCTGAGGATCTACTATGAAGTCGTATCGAAGACCGAGCACTCGCTCTCAGTCAAAATTTGAAGCACAAAAGGGTTTTACTCTCATCGAGTTACTCGTGGTGATCGCCATCATCGCTGTGCTGGTTGCTTTACTGTTACCGGCCGTTCAACAAGCCCGAGAAGCCGCCCGGCGTAGCTCGTGCAAGAATAACTTGAAGCAACTCGGCTTGGCGTTCCATAACTTTAACGATACCTATCGCGAGCTTCCTCCAGGAATCCGAACCGCTTGGGGACAATCTTGGACATGGGATATTTTGCCATATCTCGAACAAACTGCCGTCTATGAAATCATGCCCGATGATCCCTTGAGCGATAGTGGGCATTGGGGTGGTACAGACGCCAGAAGTCTCGGGCTGATTGAGATCACTCGCACCAATGTCCCCGTGTTTCATTGCCCGTCTCAACCGGGGAATCAGGTAGAAATGAACGATGTCAACGGCCTGACAGGTCGCGTCAAAAACAACTACCTAGCCAGTGCAGGCAATGCCACAACGGATAATAATGCCGCCACAGGCATGGATAATTCGGACGGTATGTTTACCGCAGATCGCTATAACGTGACCAAACCGAATCAGCCCAAACGGCTTGACGACGTGATTGATGGTCTTTCCAACACGTTAATGGCGGCGGAGTCCATCTATCTGCTTGATGCTGCACAAGGTTGCAATATCTGCGACCGATTCCTGTTTTACCATATGAATTCTGACAGCGGAAACGGTTCAGACTTCTCGGAAGTTTTAGGATCGACTTTTTATGTGATTAATTCGAAACAGACGAACAACACTGAGCGTGAACTTTCCTACTCCAGTTATCACACCGGCGGAGTCAATGCGTTATTAGGAGATGGTTCCGTTCGGTTCATTTCCGAGAACATTGGTCTCGACAATGTTTGGAGAGCGTTGGGCTCGATCAACGGTAAAGAGGTCATTGGCGAATTCTGAGTGAAGCGAACTTCAGAATCGCAAGCCTGCCGCAGCCGATCAATCATCGTCCTCGTCGAGAAATTGCTGACTCTCGTCGAGGATGATGATGTCGGCATTGCTGTCTTCGTCAAACGCCGAACCGACAGAATTCACAGAGTCGGAACTGAGCCCCTCCTTAGGAGGGAGCTTCGAAATCGAGATTGGTTCGTCGTCATCGATCACGACGGGAAACTCTTGGCTCAATTCGATGGACCGATCCGATTGATCGGGCTTCCTTTTGACACTCTCGGCGTCGGCAACAATCGCCTGAACATCTTCATCAGGCATCACATCGTCGTCATCTGCCACTAAACTCTTCTGAGAGGCCAGTTTGGCATTCTTGGGTGCCGTGCCAGAGAGAAGTTGGAATTCAACATCTCCAAATATCACTTCATCACCAATTTTGATTTTTGCTCCTTTCTCGACACGCTTACCGTTGATGGTAATCCCATTGGTGCTACCCAGATCGCGAACTTGATAACCGTTGTTGATTTGTGCCAGACAGCAGTGTTTCCGAGAAACTTTGCGGCTGTTCAGCAAAACGATATCGCACTCAGGATGCCGACCGACAAAGAGGATCGGCTTGTCGAGAAGAACGGGTCGTCCTTTTCCGAGTGGTTTGAGATATTCCTTCATGTGAACATTCCGGGACCGGAAGTGAGATAAAGCATCGATCTATAATAATTCAGTTCTCTCACATCTTAACGCCCTGATGAGGGAGATCGGCTAATTTTTGATGAGAAATTGTGAATCTGGACAATTCTTAAGTGATTGTCCCTCATCTCATCCCACCAGATGTCCGATTTTGACGACCACACCAATCATACGGACATTTCGAGTCTTCATTCCATTGATAATTGGTCAATTTTTGCGGCGAGAATAAAATCGTTTTCAGACAGCCCTCCAATCGCATGAGTCCAGATTTCGATCGTGAGATTGCGGTATCCCACGAGATGTAGATCGGGATGATGCCCTTCGTTTTCAGCGATCTCGGCCACCTGATTGAAAAACGTCAAACCGGCCATGAAATCTTTGACTGTCCAGTTTCGAGCAATTCGTTCACCATCATGAGTCACTTCCCAACCGGGGTGCTCTTTGATTTGTTCGGCCACTTCATCAGCCGTCATTTTAGGAACACCACCCTCGCAGGGCTGGCATTTCTTTTGGGTGAGAACATCGCAACTTTGGACATTGGTTGACATATTGTATGTTCCTGGTGGATAGAAATTTCTTGACGCAATATCACTTAATCACTTTTGGAAGAACCCATGGCTCTACCGGACATTCTAGTCAAATCTTCAAAAAAACGAAGGACCGATCAGTATTCCTGCACCGATTCGAGACAGTTTGCGGTTTCATGCGGACTGATGTTTGACAATTGACCCGATTCCGGCGAATGATGGTAACAGTAATACTAACTAGGAGTAATCCAACTTGAGCGATCCAACACAGCAGGAGCCCGTATCCCTCGAAGACAGCGATCTGCAACGACTTGAAGAATTGTCAAAAGCCTATGAGGAAATGACTTTTCAAATTGGGCAAGTCATCGTCGGGCAGGATCTGGTCATTGAAGAACTGTTGATCTCTGTTCTGGCGGGAGGACATGCTCTGCTAGTCGGTGTTCCCGGCTTGGCGAAAACCTTAATGGTTCGTACTCTGGCACAATCGATGAGCCTCTCCTTCAATCGGGTTCAATTCACTCCCGACCTGATGCCTGCCGACATCACCGGCACGGAAGTGCTTCAGCAGAATCAAACGACCGGCGAACGAGATCTTAAATTTTTACCGGGCCCCGTTTTTGCAAATGTCATCCTGGCAGACGAAATCAATCGGACTCCTCCCAAGACACAAGCCGCGTTGCTCGAAGCGATGCAGGAACGACAGGTCACTGCTGGCGGACATCGTCATGAGTTACCCAATCCGTTCTTTGTATTGGCCACTCAGAACCCCATCGAGCAGGAAGGAACCTATCCGCTCCCCGAAGCTCAACTCGACCGTTTTATGTTTCAAGTGCTGGTCGATTACCCAACCGCCGACGAAGAGTTTGCAATTGTTCGTCAAACGACGGCCGGCAAACAGACCCAAATTGAACCCGTATTGGGCAGCAAAGAACTGGTAGAACTGCAAGAGTTCATCCGTCGCATCCCGGTCGCCGATTCCTTAATTCGTTATGCCATGCAATTCGCCCGCTTAACCCGTTTGAATCGTCCCGAGACCCCCGACTTCATCACACAATACGTCAGTTGGGGAGCAGGCCCCAGAGCGAGCCAATATCTGGTATTGGGAGCCAAAGCGAGAGCCGTGCTTCATGGGAAAACCTCTGTTGGCACCGACGACATTCAAGCGGTTGCCAAGCCCGTGTTACGGCATCGTATCCTGACGAATTTCAATGCCGAAGCAGAAGGGATCACAGCCGACCATATTGTTGAGCGACTGATTCAGATGATACCGCTTGATCAATCAGGAGAGACCAATGCCGGCCCCCTCTCTGAACTCATTTGATCCTGCCAGTCTCGCTCAACTCTCACATCTGCGTTTGCAGGCGCGGGTGATTGTGGAAGGCTATCTCTCGGGACTGCACCGCAGTCCCCATCAGGGATATTCGGTTGAGTTTGCAGAACATCGAGAATACGCACCGGGGGACGACTTACGTTATGTCGATTGGAAAGTGTTCGGCCGCAGTGACCGTTACTATCTGAAACAATTCGAAGAAGAAACCAACTTCGCCTGCATGTTGGCGGTCGATGCCTCGGAGTCGATGCAATACGGCAGCTCCCCCGAATCGCTCAACAAATTCGAATACGCACGCTTACTGGCTGCGGTCCTCGCCTCACTGACGATTCAACAACAAGATGCCGCCGGACTGGTACTCTTTTCTGAACAACTTCAGCATTATGTGCGTGCTGCGGGTAACCCACAGCAACAAACTCGAATCTGGGAATTACTCGAACAATCGGAGGCCTCTGGTCCTACTGCCCTCGGACCAATGCTGCATGAAATTTCAGACCGCTTCCGCAAGCGGGGAATGATCATCCTCTTTTCAGACTTGTTCGACGATCTGGACGCGATCAAAATCGGACTGCAACGTCTGAAGCACAGACGACACGACATACGTGTGCTGCAAATTCTCGATGCTGCCGAGCTGGAATTCCCATTCGAAGAACCGACTTTGTTTCATGGGTTGGAGATCGCGCAAGAGCAGATGGTCGATCCACGCGGACTCCGCACCGCCTATCTGAAAGAGTTTCATAGTTTCCTTGTCGAAAGCCGGCGTACTTGTCGCGACTTGGGTGTCGAACATGACATCATTCGCACCGATGAACCGTTTGATCGAGTGCTACGGCGAATATTATCAAATCGCCCCCCTCTCCCCATTCCCAACATCACCGAGATGCAGGGGAGGCGTGGATGACTTTCGTAACACTTTCTCTTCTCGCTTTGGAATTCGGCAGCCCCTTGATGTTATTTGGTCTGGGGGCGGCATCAATTCCCATCATCATCCATTTGCTCCATAAAAGGCGTTACAAAGAAACATCGTGGGCCGCGATGAGATTTCTGATGGAAGCGGCTCGCCAACAATCTCGACGACTGCGCTGGGAGCAACTGATTGTTCTTCTGGTCCGCTGCCTGGCCGTCATGTTACTCGCAATGGCATTCTCCCGACCATTTTTTGAAAACGCTTTTTCATCAGTGAGTGGTCGTGCTCCGCGACACATCATTGTCGTTCTCGATGACAGTTTCAGTATGGGATATCTGGGCGGCAACGAAACTCGATTTGAACAAGGGAAGCAAGCCGTTCGCCAAATGCTGCAAACAAGTGTCTCAGGAGATGGATACAGCCTCCTGTGTCTCACGGACGAACGACAATCAAACCTGTTGGCCCCGACATTTCGACAAGATTCCTTTTTGGCTGAGCTGGAGAAAATGAGCTTAACAGAGCAACCCATAAACCTTTACGAAACGCTGGCCCGTCTCGAATCTCTATTGATCGACTCACCACAACCGAGAGAAAAAGACATTCTGATTGTGAGTGATTTCCAACAAAAGGATTGGTCTCCAACAGGCACGAAAAAGCAACTTCTCGAATCGCGTCTCGCGCGACTCGCCGATGAGAATGTACGTTTCACTTTTCTGAATGTTGGCGGAGCAGACATTGGCAATGTCGCAGTAACTGACCTGAATGTCGAACCACAACCCGTCTTAATCGGCCAACCCTCCACCATCACTGCCACCATTCAAAGTTTCGCAGGACAGCCACTGGAAAATTTGGTCGTAGAGTTACTGATTGATGACCGCTCCATCGCTTCGCAATCAATCAACGACCCCGGAAAACAGTCAATCGACATGACATTCCTTCACAATTGGCAATCTGCCGGACCCAAAAAAGTCGTTGTAAAAATGGTCAATGATCGGCTTGAAGCCGACAACCAACGCTTTCAGGTGGTGACCGTCCGCGATGCCATTTCAGTTCTTCTGGTTGAAGGGCAACCGGCCAGTTCGCCTCGGGAACAATCGTCTCATTATCTGAGAACAGCACTCGAAACAGTGATGCACCCGACAACGAACGATCCCTTGTTTGACATCACAGTGACAGATTTGCCCGGCATGGCTGAATTTCCACTCCAAAACTATGAAGTGCTTGCATTGTGCAATCTTTCTGGAATCAGCAGCCAGCAATCTGCAATGGTTCGCCGTCATCTTTCCTCGGGCGGAGGATTGTTACTAATCCAGGGAGACCAAACTGATGTCCAATCCTGGAACTCTCAATTGAATTTGTTCAGCGACCAAGCCTGGCCTCTGACTCTCAACCGCCCCGATCTGTCAACCGAATCAGCTTGGGGATTCCTGACCACCGAATTGAATCACCCCGTTGTGAAACCGTTTGCAGGGAACCCGGGAACAGGATTAGATGCAGCCGTCATCTGGCAAAGAGTCGATTGGACAATCAACGACACCGACCGAACCTCACCGATTCTTTCTTTTGATGATGGCACGCCGGCGATTGTGGAAGTCGATCTGCCTGTCGGACGTTGCCTGCAAATGGCTCTGTCTTGCGATGCGACCAGCGGTAGCTGGGCTCCTCTGAATGGAAGCTTCCCGCCGATCGCAATAGAGATGATTCGCTATCTGGCCGTGGATAATAATGATAATTCGAGACACCTCGTTGGCCAATCACTGGAGGGGCTACTTCCCTCCGATCAATTTATTCCAGAAATCACGGTGACCGATCCTGCGGGAAAAACGATCACTATCGAGCCGACCACACTGAGCTCTGAAAACTCTTTGCGAGGTTGGAGGTTCGACGAAAACTCGAAAAGTGGATTTTACCAATTCGGTTTTGGACAACCCTCGTTGCCAACACAATACATTGCCGTGAATGTGGATTCCCAAGAAGGGAACCTGACCGCCGCCAATCCGGCACAACTCGAAAAAGAACTATTCAAAGATCCTCAACTCAATTTAAGAATCGCACCGACTGTTACTAACGGCGAAATCACCACTTTTCAGGAGTCGCCGCTTTCGCTGGAATTGCTCTGGTTCGGTCTGGCATTATTGGCGGTGGAAGTTGCGCTCGTCTGGAATTTTTCGACAGGCTTGGTCGCCATGCTGGCCGTGGTGATTGTTGCCGGCGTGCTACACTTGGCCCCCTGGATTGGCCCTGCTCCCGCGATTGCAGGAGGTGTGCTGATTGCTTGCCTGTTGTTCTTGATGATACTTCAGAGGTTTCTCACTCGGCACCCTGGAAAATCATCTCGTTCACTTTTTTGAACTGAGTGATTATCGCCTAAAGCCGAGGGTTTGAGACACATCGTCTGGAAAACAATTCATTCTCTCATAACTCACGTGTCTGAATGAAGAGCGCTTTCTTTTCTCCCGGTAACGTAAAATCAAAACCACAGTTTTTGAAGAACTGCTCCGATGAAGTAATCGCCATCACTTCAAGCACATTTCGTTCGTGGGCACGTTCGATGCAGACTTCGACCAGTGTTTGGCCAATACCCATTCCTTGAAACTCCGCTTGGACGGCCAGACTGCGAATCTCTCCCAGCTTGGACGAATAAACTTCCAATGCCGAAAAACCAATAATTTGCGATTCATATTCGGCCACGAACCCATGCTGGATGAGTTCGGTCAGTTCATCGAATGTTCGTGGAATCAGAATTTTCTGCGCGACGAAGGGTTTGATAAATTCATCCAGCGCATTGAGATCTTTGATCTCGGCAGGGCGAATAACCACTTTTTCAATTTCAATCTCAGTCATGGGGAATGCTTGGCTAATCGTCATAAGGTACGTTCCTTCAAAATCGTACTCATGACTGTCACTGAGTGAAACCTGAGAACGGTCAAATTTCAGGTGTGATTGAGATCTCGGAACGATAAGATCGAGTTTAACAAGCTGCCTTCACCATCGATTAAGAACTGAGAATCCGATGAACGTCGATAAACTGCGAAAAAAACTTTCAGATTGGACGGACCTCGAAGCTCCCACCGGGTTTGAAGAACCCGTCCTCGCTGCGGCCAAAGAAGCACTCACACCTCTTTGTGACAGCGTCTCGCTCGATGTGCGTGGCAACCTTTACGGTGAACTGAAAGGGACAAACGAAAATGCTCCTCGAGTGATGATCACCGCACATGCGGACGAGATTGGCTTTATGGTCACTTCTCTGACAACCGATGGCTTCTTACGGTTCACGCGTCTCGGCGGTCCAACTATCTCTGTGCTTCCCGGCCAAAGAGTTCGTCTGCTCCCCGAAAATCATCCTCCCGTGGAAGCGGTCGTGGGAGTGAAACCGGGACATATTCTCAAGGGGCCAGAAGCGCAACAAGTCCCCCGCGTCGAGCAGATGTATCTTGATGCAGGTGCAGAATCGGAAGAGCAACTCAGAGAATGGGGCATCGAAACAGGAACTCCAGCCGTGTTTGTGGGCGAGTTGATTTCTACTTCGCACCCGACGCGGGTCTTTGGAAAATCGATTGACAATCGTGCCGGTTGGCTGGCGGTTTTGGAAGTGGCCGAACGATTGTCCAAGGAACGCCCTCAAGTAGATTGTGTCTTTGTGCTGACCGTCGAAGAAGAAATTGGTCTGCGCGGTGCGGAAGTCGCCACCAAAACAGCCGACCCCGATGTCGTCATCGCCATTGATACTGTTCCGGCTGGCGGCACTCCCGAGCTCGATTCAGAAACTCTTCCCTGGACCACAGGAGCGGGTCCACTTCTCAAAGTCCGCGAGACCAGCGGACTCTCGACTCACGGTCCATTACGGACCCTCTTTCGGGAAGTCGCCGACGAGCATCAATTGCCATATCAGTTAATCGTCGATACCGCAGGAATTACCGATGCCACATCAGCTCAACAAGCCTCGGGGAAAATCGCCGCGTTGACACTTGGTCTGGCTCGACGATATTCGCACTCAGCCGTCGAAATGCTCGATCTTGATGATCTGAAAACGCTCATTGAATGGATCGATCATGGCACACGTAAGATCAACAATCACCAACAGTTAAAAAGACTCTAGCGACTCTTTTTTTGAGAATTCTCTCTTCAGGAGGGAATTGCATTCCCGTGCAGGTCGGGATACGATAAATCAATCAATTCCCTGTCGGGAGAAAGCAATTGCAGTTTTCTCCCTCACCAAGCAAACTCTCGGACAATCTGGAGAGCTTTATGTTGAGACGCCACCCCGAATCACACGTTGCCCGCCGTGGATTTACACTCGTAGAACTTTTGGTTGTGATGGCAATTATCGCCGTACTTGTCTCTCTGTTGATGCCCGCCATTCAACAGGCCCGCGAGAGAGCGCGCATGACAGGTTGTTTGAACAATCTGCACAACATGGTCATTGCCATGCATAACTACGCAGACTCTCATAAGAGTTTCCCTTCGGGTTTGTTGATCAACGAAGACTCCACACTGGAAACAGCCGTCGATCAAGCATTGGTTCTCACTGAACCTGCTGTCTTCTCGAATGCCGTGAATGCCACAGGTATCAGCGCCCCGACTTCCAATCCTCAACGCGGACAACTTTCGTTGTCGCAATGGACCTTGAAGGGGTATTGGAGTTGGCACGCGTTGCTTCTGCCTCAAATGGATCAACAAACGATCAACCCCAGTTTTATCGAACCTAAAAGCACTGCCAATAATATTGGCGCGATGAGCGTTGAAATCCCCTCCTATGTCTGCCCTTCTGCCGCCCTCCCCTCACGTCGCCCCTCCATCGCGGGAACAGGTGGAAACTTTGCCTACACCACCTATCGTGGAAATTTCGGAGCAACGGCTTCTCAGGTTCCCTCTCCCACCGATCCCAACGTCCTTCTGCTGACGGGTGATGGTGTGTTTTATGACAATAGCTCGGTTGATTTCCGTGATATCTCTGATGGCACAACCACAACGCTGATGTTGGGAGAAACCCTGTACGGGCTTTGGGGTGATGGCAACAGTTGCTGTGCCCGCGTTCGTCAGGATCACTTGTTCTTCGAAAACTATTTCTTAATCGGTTCTGGAGCTGGTGATCATTACTTCGGCTTCGGCTCGCATCACCAAGATGTCGTCAATTTTGCCATGGTCGATAACTCAGCACGTCCGATCAGCAAAAACGTCGATTGGTCGATCTTACGAGCACTCGCCACCCGCAACGGCGGAGAACGAATCACGGGCGAATATTGATCGATCACCGGCAAACCTGATCCTGCGAATCTTCCAAACTCTCCTCGGCAACCATAGGCCTGTTAACTCTCAGAACATATCGATCAGAAAATGGGGAGCACGCCGGTCTACAGTCGGAGACCGAGTCGATCATCTCAATAGCGGTGCATGCGGCGGACGAAGTCTGATCGGGAGCAGCCAACTTGGCCGAACAATTAATGCGTGACGAAAGCTGGAACGTCACACTAGCCCATCCCGGAATCGTCAATCGCATGAAACAAAATCCCGACAAGAGCGATTGCAGCGATGCCTTCGTGCTGGGCGATCTGAAACGGATCGGCTATCTGCCCAAGGTCTGGTTGGCACCAATGGTGCACGCGCATTGAAGCTGCCTTCGGACGGACTCACTCTCGACGAACAAGCTCACTGGAGTGTCATTCCTCTGAATCAACAGTCCTCAGAGAGTGATCCCTGGCGTTTGCTTTTTGCATAGTTGTTTAAGATCGCGAAGCATTAAACCATACCGTATAGCGAAAAAACGCAGTTACCCTGTTGGCAGAACTTGAGTCGCATTCCCGGTTTCTCACAGAATCTTGAAGAACTCTCAGAATTCGGCGGTTATTGCCGTTGACGCTCTGATGGAGAAAACCTAGAACTCAGTCACCGTCGATTCCTGACGGCTTATCGAAACTCCTTCGATCCCTTCCTACCTAATTGGCATCTTCGCCTCGAATTCATAAAAAGAACGAACGAGCCCCTCATTGCAGGTATTCAACCGTTCTCCTTTAGCATATAATTTCTCTACCAAACAAATATTTACGCCTATTTCCACGGAGTTCCCTGAATTTCAGGGACGAAATCCATGACGTCAACGAATCTCGCATCCGATTTACCTGTGCTGTTGGCCGGACTTCCCCGGACTCAGACCAATTGGTTGCGCGCAGCCGGATTACCCTCTGCGAATTACACAAGCGGTCGGTCATTCCACGAATTTTTGGAAAAATCACAGGGTCGATTTGTTTTGTACGACTCACGAAATCCGACCAGCCGTGCAGAGGCAGAAACGGCTCTGCAATTTGAGCGAGAGATTATTGATGTTTCTCCAAACGGATTGCTCGATTCACAAGGATATTCTTCGCAACACCCTTACCGTTACGAAGAACTCTCCGCCCACCAATGGGTGCTCTTGATTCAACACGAAATCAGACATCGTAATGGGGTTTGGTTACGGATTCACGATCTGCCAGCTCCGTATGATGCCATCGTCTTCACGGATGGATTTCCCCATCAACCAGAACTGAAACTGGTCGCCGAATCACTCTCGATCATTCGCAATTCGGTTTGCGAACCGGTGACAAAAGCGGACTATGAAATCGACCACATCTTCTTTGCAGAAGAGTCTCACGAGAACAGCCAATTTGGCTGCTGGTGGATCACCGATCCTCGTCGCAGTTCGACGCCGGAAGAAATTCTGGAAGATCCCACTGTCTGGAAGGTGACCTCTCAACAGTTCGCACGTTGGTGGTCTTTCCGCCAATCGATTTCGCTAGACATCAAACAAAATCAGAAAGAATTTCGAATCGTTGCTCCATTGGTCGATCAGACTGGCTGGACACCGATGGCAGAATTGTGGCGCAAAGATCATGTCGCCCGTTTTCCGCTGACTCACTCACTCGTGACCTTAAACCGGTCAACCATGGCTTATGGACTTGACCGATTCCGACACTCTGCGGGATTGTTTCTCTCGCAGGGACACCCGATGCCAACCGCTCCACCGGTTTCGGTATCAGCATAAATTCCCTCTCGACAAATCAACTGACTCATCGGAGAGTCAATTCATCTTCAGGAAAGGATTCCCAGAAATGAAACGGATTGCTTTAGTTTGCCTGTCTTTGGCTGTATTGAGTACCGGAATCGGCTGTTGCGGATTTCCCGGATATGGTGGTGGTGGTTACCAAGGCGGCTATCAGCCTTACAGCCCGGGTTGTCCCGGCGGTAACTGCAACCTGGGATATCAGGGAGCGGCTCCTACGGCATATGCCCCGGCTGCCCTTTCAGCGACTGCACCCATCGGTGCTCCGGTTGCCGCTGCACCTGTTTACTACCAACCTTACAGCACTGCTGCCGTCAACCATCTGCCCACTTACTAACATTAGTAAGTCAGGCAGAATCGCACTCTCCGATACCGGATGGGCTCTCTCGTTAAGAGAGCCTGTTCCGGGTGCTCGGAATATGCGTCAAACCTAATTTCTGTCGGCATACGTCGCCCAAAAGACTCCGGTCCCTTGCCGGAGTTTTTTTGTGTATCGAAAGTCTCGCCGTCTCATCTTGTCGGCTTGATCACATTGAACTACGATTCTGCACCTCAATCCTCGGAGAATGTTTGCAGATGGATTATCAGGTGAAACCGGTCGGAAAAACCTGTGCCTCGACGGGAGAATTGTTTTCTCCGGGCGACCGCTGCCATAGCATTCTCATTGAAGAACAGGGAGAGGTCGTCAGGTTTGACTATTCGCTATCAGGCTGGACCGGTCATCCACCGGAAGGCTTTTTAGCGCACTGGCAAACCATGATTCCCGAAGACGAGCAAAGCGATCAACCGAAACCACTGGATACGGAAGCGCTGTTTGAATTTTTCGAGCAGATGACCGAAGACGCCAATCCAGCCCAGGAAAAAATCAAATATGTTTTGTCCCTACTGTTGATGCAGAAAAAACGCTTGAAGCTTGAACGCTCCGACGTACAGGACGAACAGACCATGTTACGACTCAGCGGGTCACAAGGTGAGGGTCCTTATCTCATCCGTGATCAGCAACTCTCCGACGAAGAGATTCAGCAATTACAACAGGAATTGACGGCAGCGATCTATCGTTGAACAGGCAGGAGGCCGAACAATGCACAATCAATTTTCGCTCACCGCGAGTCTCCGCGTTGGCCTGTTCGTGGTCATGGCATTGATGACATCTGGCTGTCATTGGCCACAGTTAGTCAAGCCGCAAAACCCATTTGCCAAAGCGCCACCTTGCGTACTTTCATCCGAGGCCACCAAAGAAGAAATCGTCGCCCACCTGAACGCCAATGCGTCCCGACTGACTGCCTGGCGATCCACTAAAGTCGGAATTCACCTCAAACAAAAAGGTTCAATCCCTGTTGATTTGACCGCGCAAATGGCAGTCGAGAGTCCGCGAAACTTTCGACTGCGGGCCTCTTCTTTATTGGGAGAAGAAGCCGACTTCGGTTCCAATCAGGAACGATTCTGGTTTTGGATTCGTCGGTCGCCTCAACCTTATGTGATCACCGCCGCACATCAGGATATGGAAACGGTCCAACAGCAACTCCCCATCCCTTTCGATCCAAGCTGGGTGATGGAAGCCTTCGGCGTCATGATGATCGATCCAACCAAGTATGAAATGGAACGTATCAGCGATCACCGAGTCAGCTTGATGTCGCTGGAAAAATCTCCGTCTGGTCAAGCAATGATCAAGTCGATCGGCATCGACCTGTGTACCGGACAGATTGTCGAACACTCACTCTTTGATTCGCAAGGCAGTCTGATTGCCCGTGCCCAGGTCGGAAATCACACCACGACCAGCGATGGTATTTCGATCCCGCATCGCGTTATTCTCGAATGGCCACAAGCCGGTACAACCATGCGTTTAGGGCTACTCGATGTGGAGGTTAATCCTGCATTCACTCCCGCAACGATGTGGCAAATGCCCGATCAAATTGCTCCCGTCGTGCATCTGGGTCGATGAGAAGTTAGCTCATCAAGATCACTTTGGGAACAAAACTATCGATCACTAGTTTTTTCTGATTTTATGCTTTTTTTCTCAATATAGGTCTTTTCGAAACCCCTATTGGGGATTAAATTCAAACCTAATATGCAGTTGTCATAACTGCTTGACTCCGATCTCAGCAGCGCAACAAGAAAAGCTAGGAGCTTTGAGGGGACCTTGTTGTGCTGTTTTTATGCGCGCACATGTAACATGTCCCTGTTATCTCCCGGCCTTCATTTTGGCAATTTTTGACGGTTATGCCGATTCTACTGACGAGCCAACCCGTGATATTCCGATGACACTCATAGAGAAACTTGGGAATACTCACGCAGGAAATCCGTCTGATGGCAGGACGCAAACAGAAATTTTCAGTCATACACATGCTCCTCATGGCGGCCGCTTTAATTTGGCTACCAACTCTGATCGAGCAGATGGCGGGGATTCCTCAAAATTCTGTCGAAACCGAAAAACTTTCTCAGAATGAAGGACCGGCCTCTCATCCGGTAGATGTCAAATCGGCCTCCGAAACACAATCCAGTAATTCTCCAACTCTCAATTCGACACTCACCAAGCCAGCTCCAGCAGTACTCAAGCTACAAGAAACATTGCTGAGTGGATCGGGCAAGACAGCCATTATTAACGGACGAGCGTTTAGTGAGCAGGAAATGCTGACGCCGCTCGGATATCCCTTTCGTGTGAGATCGATTTTAGCAGGTCGAGTGATTCTCGAAGGGGACGGCAGTCTGTATGAACTTCGTCGCCAGAAAATCTGGTAAATCACACCACCATCACTAATGATAACTCAGTGATTGACAGGATCGTCATCATGAATTCACGTCCTCTCCAAATCGCATTTACTGCTTTGACGCTCTCATTGATTGTGAGTATGTCGCTGTGGATCGTACATGCTTCTCACAAGCAGATCGATCTTTCGAACGGAGTGACATTGCAAATGCCATCGGTTCCAGCGCAAATTGACCATGAGCGACTCGGAGAGAATTTTCAACCCGATCCGTTTGCGGAACCATTCACCAACAGCGGTCATGAATCGGTCAGTGGGGAACTTCCATCTCGAGGTCTGGAGACAGCAACCGTCTCCAAGAGAACTGTGAACCCTATGATTATCGACGTTCAGGAGCAACTGCTCGAACGGGAAGATAGTCTCAAGACGGTTGAGCCTTCCACTGAAACTCTGGAACTGCCAGCTATCGATCTTTCACAACAGGCTGCGACAGATTTCCCTGCTGAGCAAGAGCCTTTCGAACATCCTGTTCCACCTGCCGAAGAGTTGGATCTCAAGCCGCTCGAAGCACCAGAACCACCTGCCTGGCTATCCGTTCAAGCCACATTGGAAGAGGAAATCGAAGAACTGCGAAACCAGCAACGTGCCTTAAATGAATCTCTGAAAACAGAAAACCAGGAAGCGAAACTTTTTAAGTCACAAAACGATCAACTCAGCCAAGACTTAAAAGCCTCGCAAGAAGAGATCAAACGACTCCAGGCATCGATGGAAGGGCTCCGTACGGAAACTAACTCGTTAAAATCAACATTGGCGGACAAAGCTGATCAAATTGACGAACTGGAAAATGATTTGAAAGAGTCTCAAGCTCCACAGATCGTTGAAAAAACAACCCCGAGCTTAATCCTCGAGGTGGATCCCGCAATTTTACCGGAACCAAAACAAACAGCGTCCCTCCCAAAACCAAGTTCGCTGCCACCTCTCCCCAAACAATCTCTTGCGGATACTCAGGACTCGGCAGTCAATCAGGAACTCAACTCGCTCTATGGGAGTGAGAAACCAACTTTTGAAGAAGCACCTCGTCAAACCGCTGAATTGCCGGCTGATGAAATCATCCCCAGTTTAACGGGGCAATCGCCTCCTCCTTTACCAGAACGAGTCATCACCCAAAATTCGCAACAACTCTCGAAACCTTTGATTGCAGCAGAACCTCAGTATTTGGAATCTCAAACTGTCATTGAGTCCCCTTATTACGAACCTGCGATCAGTCACACGATGGAGCCCGTGACGAAAAAACGGGGTCTGATCTACGACATCAAAAACTGGATCCACAATCTCCACAACCATGACGACTCCTGCACCGATTGCGAACGAATTTGCACAGAGGCAGAGATTTGCACCGAAATCGATTGTGCGGCACCCATTGAACTCACTGTGCCAACTTGTGGATGTCCGCAATGCGCCGCCGCGAATCAATGGATTCAAGAAGAAGAAATGCTCAGCCATCGAGCATCCTCTCCCATGCTGCATGAGCGAGGTCTGGTCCCACAAATGAAAAACTGGTGGACTCATCACAAACAGGACCGCAATGTACGCTACGAACCGGCCATTGTCGGTCGTCCTGCGAACGCCACCATTCTGCCAGCAGCGCATGCGGAGTGAAGGCCTAAAGCTACTTCACCTCATGTAACTCAACGATAAAGTGAAGTTGGGCGTTTGGTGGGATGACTGGTGGCATCCCGCGTGGGCCGTAGCCCAATTCTGAAGGGATCAATAGCTCAATCTTCCCTCCCTCTTTCACCAATTGCATCCCCTCTGTCCAACCGGGAATGACTTGATTCAACCCAAATTCGATCGGACTTTTCCGAGGGTACGAACTGTCGAACTCCGATTCATCATCCAACCAACCGCGATAGCTAACTGAAACCGTGTCATAAGTACCCGGTGATGCTCCCGATCCCTCACGAAGAATTCGATATTGCAAACCGCTTTCTGTCTGACTGAATTCTTCCTGTGCATTTGGTCCATCCGGCCCCTCTTTGGAATAATCGATTAGAGTGGTGTCAGCAGATTCCTCGCCGCCGCATCCCGAAATCAGAAGAGTGAGTAGTGAAAGAGCTAAGCATTGGCGAATCATAGTTTTTTCCAGTCGTCGAATGAGATTTTATTCATTATTGGAAACCCACACAAAATTGCTATCTTGAAAGCTATAAATCATCCGCGGAAGACCTTTTTCTTTTCATTCACACACACGGTATACTGTCTCTCGTTGGACAACCTATCGAGATAATACACACCATGTGGAATGACACTCAACTGACAACTCTCCTCGAACAAGTTCGCGTCGGAGAGACCGATCCCACAGAAGCTCTGCGTCGATTGAAAGAGTCGGCACGCGCGATCCCGACGAAGTTCCTCGACGAGGCGGCCATTGATTTGGACCGCGTTGCTCGTTGCGGGTACGCCGAAGTCATTTATGCGGAAGGAAAATCGACAGAAACCGTCGTCGATATTTTCAAGACACTCCTTGAAAACGGACAAGATGCGTTGGCGACCCGAGTCAACGATGAACAGGCCCATGCGTTGACTGAGAAGTTTTCTGACGCCATTCATCATTCACAAGGGCGTACCGTCCGTCTCAATCAAAATAAAGACCCTCGCCCGACTAAAGTCGCCGTCATCGCCGCTGGCACCACCGATCTTCCCGTGGCTTGGGAAGCCGTGGAAACACTTCGTTGGATGCGTCTACCGACAGATCTGATCGCCGATGTGGGAGTCGCCGGTCCGCAACGCTTGCCGAGTCAACTCGACCGCTTTCAAGAGGCCGACGCCATCGTTGTCGTGGCCGGCATGGAAGGAGCACTCCCTTCTGTTGTGGGCGGTTATGTCTCGTGCCCGATTGTGGCGGTTCCCACGAGTGTCGGCTATGGAGCCAACTTTGAGGGCTTGGCCGCATTGTTATCCATGATGAATAGTTGCGCGTCAAATGTGACCGTCGTGAATATCGACAGCGGGTTCAAAGGGGGATATGTCGCTGGCATGATTGCCGGTCGCATGGCCGACTTGAGAGAACAATCATGAAACGAGTGACCGAAATCCCTTCCTTTCCCAAACGCCCACCTGATGGACATAAAGGGACATTCGGACGTGCCATGATTGTCGCCGGCAGTCGAGGCATGAGCGGCGCTGCAATTCTGAGTGGGCTGGGAGCGCTCCGTGGTGGAGCAGGATTAGTGACTCTGGCAATCCCCGATGTCATTCTCAGCATTGTTGCAGGTTACGAACCATCCTATCTAACGCGACCACTTTCAAGTGATGAAGAGGGACGGCTCTCTGCCGAGAATGAAGAGTCACTATTCGAATACGGCGAAGAGATGTCGGCCGTTGCCATCGGTCCGGGACTGGGGCAATCGAACGAACTGGAATCGCTGGTCGAATCACTCTATCAAAACCTTTCTATGCCAATGGTGATTGATGCTGATGGTCTGAACAATCTGATTGATTCCAAATCTCTGTTGCAGAAACCAAAATACCCACGCATCCTGACGCCTCACCCAGGAGAGTTTTCACATCTTTGTGGACTCTCCATCGAAGAAGTTCAATCGAGTCGTGAAGATGTGGCCTTTTACTTTGCGGAAAAAAGCGGCACGGTGTTAATCCTGAAAGGCTCGAACACCGTTGTCACTGATGGTGAGCAAATCTACGTCAACCAGACAGGAAACAACGGACTGGCGACCGGAGGAAGCGGCGATGTTCTGACCGGCTTGTTGACCGCCTTGCTGGCTCAAAAGATGGAACCGTTTGAAGCCGCCTGTCTCGGAGTCTATTTACATGGATTGGCGGGAGACATTGGAGCGGAAGAAAAATCAGAACCCGGTCTGATCGCTTCCGATTTGCCCGGTCATTTAACTCAAGCGATCAAGCAACACCTTGTTTAATCATAAGGAATTCGTCGTAGTCAGTAGGTCAGGCTGTACCCAATGATGTTCGGCACTTTGTTTGAGCCGTTATATGGCGGTCGTTGACCCAGTGATTCCAACAGTTCATCTTCATCGGCCCAACCCGAGAAGTACAAACAAATCATTTCATAATTTCTCTTTGTTATTGTTCCGCCCGTCGCTAACGCCACTAGGAGACTCGCAATGATCGCACAATAAATCTGAATTTCCACACCGGTTGTCTGAGCCGTGAGAAGTTGATCGCACTTCAAAACCTGTTTCAAGAAGCGGAAGAATAACTCCACCTGCCAATGATTGCGTACATGTTTCGCAATCGTCCGCACTTTCGGCGGCAACGAACTGATGAAGTAAATCAGTTCTTCTGAGGTCTTGATGTCGCACCATCCCATATTACGAATTCGGCAGGAGCCGGGGTGGATCACGTTGTGGCGTGGGTGGGAGAAACTGGCGACATTGGTCCGAGGCGCGGAACTCGCAGAGACCATGAAATCAACTTGTTAAAATGTGGGTAAGGACAAGGGAGGCCCCTGCCCTACGAGCTGTTGACGCAAAGGCGTCGGTTTTCAGGCTTCCAGTTCCGCTTTGGCTTCGGAGAATTGTTCGACGGCGAATTTGAGGTCGTCTATCGAATGGGCGGCAGAGACTTGTGTGCGAATTCTCGCTTTGCCTTGAGGTACGACTGGATACGAGAAGCCAATCACATACACACCCTTCTCCAGTAGTTTATCCGCCAGTGCGCCGGCCAATTTTGCGTCGCCCAACATCACGGGCACGATGGGGTGTTCGCCGGGCAGAACTTCGAAGCCGACTTTCGTGATTTCTTCGCGGAAGAATTTCGTGTTGGCTTCCAGCTTGTCGCGAAGTTCGGTCGACTCTTCCAACATCTCCAAAGCGCGAATGGAAGCCGCCACGATGGGGGGAGCCACGGAGTTCGAAAACAGATACGGACGTGATCTTTGTCGTAAGAGATCGATCACTTCCTTACGTCCCGATGTGTAGCCGCCACTGGCACCACCGAGAGCTTTCCCCAATGTTCCCGTGATGATATCAATCCGTCCCATGACGTCATGATACTCGTGTGTGCCACGCCCTGTTTTGCCCATGAAGCCTGTGGAATGGCAGTCGTCCATCATTATCATGGCGTCATATTTGTCGGCCAATTCGCAGATGCCGGGCAGATTGGCGATGTAGCCGTCCATCGAAAAGACACCATCGGTGGCAATCATACGATATCGGGCCGATTGAGCCTCTTTCAGTTTCTCTTCGAGATCAGCCATGTCGTTATTTTTATAACGAAATCGCTGGGCCTTACAGAGACGAACGCCGTCGATGATGCTGGCGTGATTCAGTTCGTCCGAGATGATGGCGTCTTCTTTGGTCAGAATGGTTTCAAAGAGTCCACCGTTGGCATCGAAGCAGGAGGGATACAAAATCGTATCTTCGGTCCCAAGAAAACTGGTGAGCTTGTCTTCGAGTTCCTTATGACAGCTCTGTGTCCCACAGATAAAACGAACCGATGACAAGCCGAATCCCCAGCGATCCAATCCCTCATGAGCGGCTTTCACAATTTCGGGATGATCGGACAGACCCAGATAATTGTTCGCACACATGTTGAGAACTTCCCGTCCTTCGCCCACCTTGATATGCGCTTCTTGCGGCGTCGTGATGATCCGTTCGGACTTGAAGAGTCCCGCTTCCTGAATGTCGTTCAGTTGTGTTTGCAGGTGATCTCTAATGTTGCCGTACATGATATTGGTCCTGTAGGGTCCGCTGTGCGGACCATTTTGCAGACGGTAGTGCAGGTCACGAATCAGGTTCGATGCTCATATCCGTAGCACCTCTCCCCCGCTCCCTTGGCTTCCTGATTCTCTTTGTGTTTCTCCGCGTCTTGGCTGCTTTGCGTCGAAGCTTCACTGTTGTCAGGCACAGCCTGACCTACTGATCTTGCGATGTTAATCTTTCCAATCGAGAATGACTTTTCCCGATTCACCGGAGAGCATCGCGTCGAATCCTTTTTGGAAATCGGTGTAATGATAACGGTGCGTGATCACGGGGGAGATGTCCAGTCCGCCCTGAATCATCACGGTCATCTTGTACCAGGTCTCGTACATCTCGCGACCATAAATCCCTTTGATGGTCAGCATGTTGAAGACGACCGTGTTCCAATCGATGGAGATGTCTTCGGAAGGGATCCCCAGCATGGCGATTTTCCCGCCGTGACACATGTTGTCCAGCATGCTGCGAAAGGCATCGGGGCTACCGGACATTTCCAGACCGACATCGAAACCTTCGTGCATGTCGAGTTCTTTCTGGACATCTTCGAGCTTTTCGTTTCGCACATCAACGACTCGAGTGGCTCCCATTTTTTTCGCAAGTTCCAGTCGCCAGGGATTCACATCGGTCACCACGACATAGCGGGCTCCCGCATGTTTGACGACAGCCGCCGCCATGCAACCAATTGGCCCCGCACCGGTAATCAATACATCTTCACCGAGTACCGGAAATGTGAGTGCCGTATGGACGGCGTTTCCAAACGGATCAAAGATCGAAGCGATATCTTTGTCGATGGATTCGTTATGATGCCAGACATTGGTCATTGGCAGCGAGATATATTCTGCGAAAGCACCGGGACGATTGACGCCGATCCCTTTGGTATCAGCACACAGATGCCGACGACCTGCCAGACAATTCCGACAACGTCCACAAACGACGTGTCCTTCACCACTGACAAGTTCGCCCGGATGGAAGTCACTGACGTTCGAGCCGACTTCGACGATTTCGCCCACAAATTCATGCCCGACAACCATCGGTACAGGTATCGTTTTTTGTGCCCATTCGTCCCATTTGTAGATATGCACATCAGTGCCACAAATCCCGGTTCGATCCACCTTAATCATCACATCGTTGATCCCGATGGTCGGTTCGGGGACATCTTCCAACCACAACCCTTCTTTGGCTTCACGTTTGACGAGCGCTTTCATGATAAATCATTCCAGAATTTGCGTGATCTTTAGTCGTCAGTTGGTCGTACAGAGAACCGAGTGGTAGAAATGGTTCGGTTGAGTTTTAGAATGACCAAATCCACGAAAGTCTGAAAGAGTCCCATTGAAACTTTGCGCATAATCTTAATCTTTGTACTCCTGAGAAGAATTGATTAGACGTTCGGCTCCTCTCTCGTCACAATACGCATCCACTTCAGATTAGATTCAGAGAGATTCAAATCATTATGGCTCGCCTGGTTTCCCTCGGCATTTTAGTCCTACTCATTATCGTTCTTGGCGTGACCTTTTATCACGTCGTGGCCCCCTTTCTGTTGCCCCTCTTTGTAGCGGGGGTTGTTTCGCTCCTTTTCCGACCGCTCTATCGTCGTATCTTGAGCCGACTCACTTGGGAAAAGAATAAGGAGACTGCCGCAGCCGGCCTGACGACTGCCGCTGCATTGGCCACATTTTTGATTCCGTTGCTGCTGTGCGTGTTTTTTGCGGTGGGGGAATTATTGTCGCTGGCTTACCAGGTCAAAACATCTCCCGAGTTCCGCCAAACCATCGAAAAGTTGCAAACCGACCCTTGGATGGAACGATTGGCTCACGAAATCCAACCACTGCTCGGGCCCAAAGCCAACGAACAACTCATCGCCAAAGAGATCGAAAAAACCGTCGAACAAGCCGCCACCGGCGTCGCCAAAAAGACTCTGGGCATGGCGGGAGCGGCGATCTCTTTTGTTGGTAATATCGTGATGGGATTGGTCAGCACGGGGATGTTTATCATCGCGCTATTCTTCTTTTTACGGGATGGCCCGCGTTTGCTGGAAGCGTCGCATCAACTGATCCCCGTCAAACTCGATCATCAGACTCAAATTTTGATGCAGTTTGAAAAGTCCGTCCGAGCGGTTGTCTCGTCAACATTCTTCGCAGCCATCGCACAAGGGCTATGTACGGCAATCGCCCTCTACTTCCTGGGCTTCAATCGGTTCTTCTTGATCTTCTTTGTCACAACTTTCTTTGCCATGATCCCCTTAGCGGGTGCTCCCGTCGTCTGGATCCCGTGTGCCTTGTGGCTCGGCTATCAAGGATATTGGGTGTCGGCAGTGTTCTTGGCGATTTATGGTGCTGTCTTCATCGGTACTTTGGATAATCTCATTCGTACTTACATCCTGCATACCGATGTCAAACTCCATCCTCTATTGGCATTCATCTCAGTGTTAGGTGGAGTCCAAGCAATGGGGTTATGGGGAATTTTCATTGCTCCCATTGTCGCCTCTTGCCTGCATGCCCTGATTCTGATTTTCAATACGGAACTCAAAGAACTTTCCAAAGATCAGTTTCAGGCGATTAAAGACACCTTCTCGAAAGATGACGACAAAGAAGCTGAGAAAGAATCAGATCAGACCGACGATCAGAAACTCAAAGTGGCCACCGACGAACAACTCCCCGAAGTGGAGAATCAATCAAAGTCGGACAAAGACTGAGCTGAAAATATTGTCTTGCTTCCTGCGACAACGCCAGGCATCATAAAACTTGAAAGACTTCACACACCACACAGGATTTCATTCATGTTACGCGCTCTGTTTGCCAGTCTTTGCCTCACTTTGTTTTCGTTCACATCGATCATGGCAGACGAATCCAACGGTCGGCTCGATATTTACTTCGTCGATGTCGAAGGTGGTGCCGCCACGTTGTTTGTTACGCCCAATGGCGAAACACTACTGATTGATTCGGGATACCCTGATTACGGCGGACGCGACCGAGATCGGATTCTCGAAGTTTTGAAAAACGTCGCCGGCAAAAAACATCTCGACAACGCAGCGGTCACTCATTGGCATCTCGACCATTACGGCAACCACGCCGCCCTCGCTGCCGAGATCAAAGTCAAGAATTTTTGGGATCGTGGCATCCCCGAGGATTTGCAGGAAGACAAGAAATTCCTGGAGCGGATCGCCGATTACCGACGGGCGTCGCAAAACGAATCCAAGAAGTTGACCGCCGGCGATGTGCTGAAGTTCAAATCGAAAACCGCGCCTTTGAACATCAAAATTGCCACCGCCAGCCGGGAAGTCATCCCGAATATCGGCAAGCCAAACCCGTTTGCTGACCGACACGAACCTGCCGAGACTGACAAATCCGACAACGCCGCCAGCGTCAGCTTTCTGGTTTCTTTTGGTGACTTCAAGTTTCTCTGCTGCGGCGACCTGACCTGGAACATCGAAGGTAAGTTGATGACTCCCAACAATCCGCTGGGAAAAGTGGACATGTTCATGGTGACTCATCATGGCCTACCGACCAGCAACAACCCGGCTCTTGTTTTGGCCGTTGACCCCATCGTCGCCGTCATGTGTAACGGCCCGACAAAGGGAGGGCATGAGAACACTCAGAAGACACTACGAGAAGTGAAGTCACTCAAGCATCTGTATCAATTACATCGCAACATCAAACTCGACGCCAACCAACAAACACCCGCCGAGTTCATCGCCAATGATGCCGTCACCCAAGAGTGCAAAGGCGTTTGGGTGAAAGCGAGCGTGGCACCGGATGGCAATTCCTACACGGTGCAAATCGGTCCCGATGGCAAAAAGCGACAGTATGAAACTCGCGCTGATCATGAGTGATACTAGGACGCAAAGTCGCGAAACCGCAAAGCAACGCAAAGAATAGAACACACTTTTACGTCAAAATTTCTGGCCGGAAGAACCAGCCCTACATCTCTCGTCGATAGGCTAACTAGTCAACTAGACTACGCGTTAGTTAGCGATACACCTTCAGTCATGAGACGTTTGACGACAGCAGCTTTGGTTCTAAGAACGACTTAGTCAACTCTGTTGTGAATACCTGTGGGATACGATCCCCAAATGCGGTAATCACACCGTTTGGGTTACAAGCGATGCCCCTTCGAAAATCTCTGGCAACAAATGCGTGGATGTCTCCGGAAGGAAACACTGGGATTGGCCACAATTCTAAATCCCCTACCCTAAGTGAAGCATCTGGAAGAAGACGATAACAATCGTGATTCCAATCAAGCGCTAAAAGCTCCTCTGTTTTCGCCAGGCAGTCCCTCAGTGTTTGCAAACTTACAAGATTAAGTTGAGCAGAGTGCAATTCATAATCGATCATGTCTTGATCATACATATATGAGAAATCCCAAGATCTGGAGGGTGACAGTTCAGATAAAAAGTCATTGCCGATAGGGAGAATGGGTTCCCACTGATCACAATACATCGTGTTTTCTAGTTCGAAAAGTTTTTGCCAACCTACCGACTCCCACATTTCCTGTTCTGCAGACCATTCGTCATTCCACCATGTCGCTTCCAATTTAACACCAGGAGATACACTGACAGAACAGTGAGAATTTCTTTCACTTAACCATGCCGCACAAACATCTGCGATGTTTGATGAGTCACGGACAAGGTAAATATCCTGATCGCCGAGAACCCACCCATGAGTCGATTTTCGAACCCAAAAGAATCCATTCATAGAGTCCTTGGAAAAGACCTTTAAAGCTGGCCATCTTCTATTCATCCAATACAATTCATTCTTCACTTTCAGCTCTATTAGCCTTGAACGTAATGTATGAAGCGTATGTTCCATGTACCACCTGCAGAGCGTATGACAAGGTTACAATTATCCGCGGCAGGGAGGCCCCTGCCCTACATTTCTATCTTCGCGTTTCTTTGCCTCTCAGCGTCTTTGCGTCGAATAACTACTCGCCCATCGCATCGCGCAGGGCGTCCGTGTTTTCCCGCAGCGTATCTGCTTCTCTCATCAACTTCGTACGGACGATATCGACCCGCTTCAAAATCTTCTCACTCGCTTTTTTGATCGTGGTTGCCGAGGTTTCGACTTCGGTCAGTCCGTCGGTTTGTTTGATGATCTCGTTGATCGCTTTATCGATGGCTTCGAAATCGGCTTGCTGGTCGGCAGTGAGAGCGGTCCCTTTCACACACAATGCTTTCGCGAGTGTGTATCCAACTTTCAAGTACAGGTCGCTCTGTTCGTCTTCTGAGTCCCAGACGACAAACACATCGTCGCCGTAACGGACAACCGGTTCGAGACCTGCGGGAGCCGTCTTCTTCGAGAAGACAAACAAACCGATTTGAGCGCCTCGATTGCTGCGGGCTTCGGCAATTTCATCACGAGACGTTTTCAGATCGTAAGACCTATCTTCCTTGGCTTCAATCACGATCTTCTCACCCGGTGCCGCCGACTCGGGAGAAAGTTCGACAACGGCATCTCCCTTTTTGTTATTTCGGATAAGACCAGTCGTGTTTCCCGTGTGCGTGGCGATATCTCCCTGACGTTGTGATTCTTTCTGGATCACCTCAAACAGAGTCTCTTCAAAACTGATGCCGTGGCGTGTCGAGCGTGCGGCTTCTTCTTTCCTCGCCTTCATCGCGGCAAGGGCTTCTTTGACTTCCTCCTGAAATTTCTGATTGGCCTCTTGCTGCTGACTCAATGTTTCGGTGAGGGTTTTCTGCAAGCGAGCGAGAGATGACTTCTCATCATCGAGAGAGAATTCTTTGGTGATTGTCTTTTGGGCCTCGTCAACATTTTTCACCAAACGAGAGAGTGCCGAGTTTTCTTCGTCGAGCGAGAATTCTTTGACCACTTCGTCAATTTTTCCTTCGAGGTCTTCCGACAATTGCCCGTGATTGTCTTTCAGTTCTTTGACCAAACGAGAGAGCGCCGAGTTTTCTTCGTCGAGTGAAAACTGTGAGAGCACCTGACGCTTTTGCGAATCGAGTTGTTCGTCAAACGTCTCCCGCATCAATGACAATAATCCCTCTTTCTGATCGGGGTTGAGCAGTTTCATCAGCCTGCTGTCTTCTCCGAAATGAGAGGACAAGGTTTTGGAAAGCGTGGAATCGTCGCCGACAATCTGTTTTTTGAGAGCCTGTTCGATGTCTCCATCTTCTTCGAGGAGTTTTTGGACACGTTCGGAAAATCGACCATCTTTGGGATCGAAGTATTCCTTGAGAACCGAACCCATTCGCTCGTTGAGGAGTTGTTCGTGCTGATCGAGCCGTCCTTTGAGATCGACCATCAGCCGTTCCCCTTCGCGACGGACCATGTCGGCATCGATTTGACCACGAGCCTGTTTGAGAGCGAGGACACCGATCTTGAGTGCCTTCATGGCGAACTCGTCACGTTCGGTCGCATCGGCGAACTGTTCCAGTTCAGCGATGACTTCCGAGTCGGTGATATTGAGTTCGAGGATGAGATCCGCGGTGGTTACTGATTCCATTCTTCACCTGTCAAGATTTGGAGACCCGGAGGGTAAAATGCCCTTTTCTGTTCAGCGAATAGTGTATCACGCCTACGGGTTTGTCTCAAATGTTCATTAATTCTCAGATCAAGTCCTCATCGGGCTCATTCCTATTTACGAAAGAATTGTTTTGCATCCCAGGTTCACCCTGGAAACAATGAACTAGCCAGGGGAAGCAACTCTCATCCATAAGGAATATGCTATGAAAATCAAGGAAATGTGCTTAGCGGTCACGATGCTGGCTGTTGTCATCGGCATGAATATAGTCGCCCATGCGGCAGAACATGGAACCATCACGCTTCAATCGGCTGGTCCTATTTCGTTTACACCCGAGGGTGTGTTGCTCGTCGGTGATCCAAAGACGGCCACCGTCTACGCCATTGAAACGGGCGACACTTCAGGCTCCGCCTCCGATACCAACATCAACCTGAAAGATTTGACCGGAGCCATCAAAACCGCCCTCAAAGTGAACTCTGCGAAGATCACCGATCTCGCCGCAAATCCTCAATCGGGAAACGTCTATCTCTCGGTGACGACCAACGCTCCCGAGGCTGGCCCCACTTTGATTAAAGTTTCCGGTGAAGGAACCATCAGTGAGTTCTCAACCGTCAACGTGAAGTACACAAAAGCCGTTCTCGGTGATGCCCCTGACGACAAATTGGTGGAAGGACGACGTGGAAAACAAAATCTTCGTTTGCAATCGATCACCGACCTCGCCTTCATGGACGGAGCGGTTCTCGTCTCTGGGCTCTCGAAAGCCGATGCCCCGTCATCCATTCGCTTGCTCTCTTATCCACTGAGCGAATTCGATCCCGGCACATCATTGGAAATCTATCATGGTGCTCATGGAAAATATGAAGACAACCGTGCGATGAATACTTTCGTACCCTTCAACATCAACGGAGAGCCAACGGTTCTCGGCGCTTATACTTGTACGCCCTTAGTGAAATTTCCTGTGAAAGACCTAATGCCCGGCAAGAAAACTCGCGGCACAACAGTCGCCGAACTCGGGAATCGCAATAAGCCTCTCGATATGGTTGTCTATCAACAGGACGGTAAAGAATTTCTCTTAATGGCAAACAGTTCTCGTGGAGTGATGAAAGTGAGCACCGAAGACATCGGTCGGGATGAAGGCATCACCGAACCGGTTCGCGGTGGTGGTTTGGCCGGGCAGGATTACGTCTCGATCAAACAATGGGAAGGCGTCACCCAACTCGACAAACTGAATGACACGCATGCTGTCATCGTGACAGAAGTCGATGGAAAAACGGCTTTAAGAACAGTTCCCCTGCCTTAAACTGAGACAAGGCAGGGAGACCCTTGCCCTACAATGACGATAGATTTCAAAACACATCGCTGCCCTTCACCAGAAGGGCAGCTTTTTTTATTGAAGGTACTTTCTCATGTCTCTGCAACTCGGTCCTCTCCACGAACTCATCCTCGATGTGACTGACATGCAGGCGCAAGTCGGCTTCTATTGTGACGTTCTCGGCTTGGAGATCACCTATCTCGCCGAGCTGAATGACTGCTCCGTAATCCCTTCAGGCCCTGTCTTCCAATAAGCGATTTGCTGTTTTGAGGTACTGAAATCAGCCTCGATTCGGTCTTTGAATCTCGGTGAACACGAAAGTCACACCGCGGCTTTTGAAATAATCGGGCCGCGATTTTTGATGGCTTGATCGATGCGAGTGATTTGGGCATCAGTGAGTTGCCAGGTCATTGTCTCCGCGTTATCGATGATTTGTTCGGGGCGTTTTGCTCCGCAGAGAGCAGCCGTGATGCCGGGACGCTGAATGGTCCAGTTGATGACGACTTGCGCGACTGAATGCCCGGTTTCGCTCGAAATTTCGCGTAACTCATCGACGAAGTTCTGATTCTTCTCCCACTCCTCGCCCTGGAACATCGGGTACTTGCGACGGCCATCTTGGGGATCAAACTCGTGATCTCTTTGCAACTTTCCAGCGAGAAGACCTTTCATTAACGGCCAATAAACCATCAACGAGACCTCGTTCTCGATGCACCAAGGCAACCGGTCTGTTTCGATCTCTCGTTGCAGCATGTTGTAATGAGGCTGATAGGCGTTCGGCACGATCACCTGCGAGAACTCTTTGAGTTGGTCCAATGAAAAGTTGGAGACGCCGACGCTGAGGATCTTGCCTTCGTCGAGTAACTCTTGAAATGCTCCGGCTGTTTCCGTCAATGGGACTTTCGGATCGGGAGCGTGCAGGTAATGCAGGTCGATGCGATCAGTTCCCAGCCGTTGAAGGGACTCTTCACATTCACGTTTAATGGTCTCGGGGCGACCATCTTTGATTTGTTTTTTGTCACGCCAATGGATGCCTCCTTTAGAGGCAATGACAATCTGGTCACGCTTGTCGGCAAAAACCTCGCCGATCATCTGTTCGCTTTCGCCTTGATAGCCATAGCAGTAGGCGGTGTCGAAGAAGTTGATGCCCGCCTCAAATGCTGAGTTGAGTGTGGCGAGGCTTTGTTCGCGTGTGACATCGATGCTGGTGATTCCGACAATGGGCCAGCAGCCCATGGCGACGGGTGTGATCTGAATCTTTGTGCGGGCAATCTGTCTCATGATTGATGGGTGTTCTCTGGAGCGTCATTTCTCGAAATTAGGGTTATGGCTGTTCAAATTGCGTGATTCTGTGCTGAAAGTCCACTGGCGATTGCCTGTTGGCATTATCACAGACGACGAATCGAAACGTAAGTCATTACCTTCATTCAGGATACGTTATTCTACGACCTTCCTGTCAACTCCAGAAAAAGTGAGGATCTTGAGATCTTAAAATTTGACCCTCTGCCAGAAGTGACCTAGGTTCTCTTTGTGATCATCCAAGGTCACTGCGACGTCCACAAAAACGCTTTGTTCAAAGTGAACAGAAGCACCTCCTTACGGAGCAGGAATCAGGCATGTTTGGAAAGAAAAAACTTTCACCGGCAGAATTTCTCGATGAGTTGCGCACCCGACGAGAACAAAATGAGTCCAGCGACGAAACTGCTGAGGAAACGTCAGCGACGCAAGAGCACGCTAACGGTGCTACAAACGGTTCAACGAACAGTGCGGTGACGATGGATGCACCCTCCACGGCGACTGTCGAGGAAGATGTTGAAAGTGACATTGGAGCAGTTGATGAGGCTGCCGCTGGCGATTTGTCAGAATTATTCAATCGCGTGAATCGTCTGTTGGGAGACGAGTTTGAAGCCGACAAAGATTATCGTCCGCGCATTCCCTCGACGCTTTCCGAAACTCGCTTGTCGTTTGAGGAAATCGAACGACTTTTACTCAAGTTCTTGTTAGCCAAAGGATCGGCCACAGGTCGTGAACTCTGTCAGCAAATTAAGTTGCCGTTCCAGATTGTCGACCCTATTTTGAAGCAGCTCAAACAAGACCAGTTGGTGATGTTCAAAGGGGCTGCCGCGATGGGCGATTACGATTATAAAATCACCGATATGGGTCGCGAGCGTGCTCGTCGATATTCAGACGAATGCAGTTACATCGGTCCGGCTCCGGTCTCAATGAAAGATTACTTGAAGGCGATGGCGATTCAGTCAATCGCCACGCAGGAAGCAACCGAAGAAGATCTGCGAAATGCGTTTGAGGATTTGGTCATCACCGACCCCATGATTAACCGGCTCGGCCCGGCCATTAACTCTGGTCGTGGTATGTTTCTGTTTGGAGCGCCGGGAAATGGTAAGACGAGTATTGCAGAACGAATTACGTCCTGCTTTGGTTCGACGATTTGGATTCCTCGCGTATTGGGAATTGACGGCGATATCATCAAATTGTTTGATCCCGGTGTTCACGAAGAGATCGAGCAACCCGATGATGGTGGCTTGTTTGACCTCTCAGGAGTCGATCAGCGTTGGGTTGAGGTCACTCGCCCGACAGTCGTTGCTGGTGGTGAATTGCGAATGGAAGAATTGGAAGTGACTCAGAATCCGATCACTCAAATTTGCGAAGCCCCACTGCAATTGAAAAGTAACTGTGGAACCTTGGTGATCGACGACTTCGGTCGCCAGACAATGCCGGTCGATGTGTTGCTCAACCGTTGGATCGTGCCGTTGGAAAAACGATACGACTTCCTCAATTTACCGAGCGGTAAGAAAATTCAGGTACCGTTCGATCAATTGATCATCTTTTCTACCAACCTGGAACCAAAGGATTTGGTCGACGAAGCCTTCTTGCGACGTATTCCTTACAAAATCGAAGTCGGGAATCCCAGTGAAGAAACATTCCGGGCGATCTTCGAATTCATGGCTCCTAGTCTCGGGTTTACGTTTGATCAAGATGCCATTGATTATGTCATTCAGGAACATTATTACAGCATGGATCGGACCTTCCGCTGTTGCCATCCTCGCGACTTGATGCTGCAAGTGAAGAACTATTGCACATTCAAAGGGACCGAGAAAGAGTTGACACCGGCAGCGTTCGACTTTGCCGTCGAGAACTACTTCTCGGTAATGTGAATCTTTGAAACGGGTGGAAGAATTCCTCAAGTCTCTCCGACTCGACCAATTTGTCTGCATGAGCCAATCAGTATGAAAAGCAAGCCTATCAGAACCAGTGTCAGAGAAGTGATCAGCGGAAATACTGAGGTCTGAACCATTCGAAACGAGTAAGGGTCTGGGCCATTAAGGTCGAGGTTAAGTCCCTCTGAAAGACTCACATCGATCCTGGTGATATCAGTAGGGGAAGTTCCCAACTGATAAAACACGACGCCGTAGAAAATGAGGCTGATAAGAACTGCCGTCGCAAGCAAAATGTAGCCAGTAGTTTTCATGCGCGAATACCCTTGAAGGAAATTTCTCTCACGCTCGCTCGCAGTTCCCGATGACTGCTTGCATGACGCTTTTGAGTGCTTCGAGATTATTGCCGGGAAGTTGAGAGAGATCGACTTGGGCCACGTCGGTTTTTAATCCGTCCGATTTTTTCCCCACAACAATGAGACCTTCAGAGGGATCCGGGAGCAGAGGGCTGTCGAATGTGACTTGTGCGAATTCGTGTTCGAGATCGTCGATGTTGCCGGAGAAGATGTCGCAGCCGATCAATTGGATCGTTAACGGGCGAGCATCAATGCGGGCCAATAATTCGGATTGTGTTTCGTGGTACACCGGGTGCCGAAAGTCGGCGGCAATGTCGCACATCGGCATCAGGATAAATCGACGATACCAGGCTCCTACATGAGGGATCGTTAAGTCGTCGGTTTCACTGACGTCATCATCTCGGTAGAGCAGATCAAGGTCGAGAGCGCGAGGCCCCCACGTCCCTTTTTCCATTCTGCCAGCCTGCTTCTCGAGGGTTTGTAGCTGAGCTAGAATTTCGCTTGCAGAGAGGTCGGTTTCACACTCGGCGACGGCATTCAGAAAATCGGCACCTGCACCGGCTCCCATAGCGTCAGATCGATAAAACGGCGATGTGTTGATGAGAGAGATATGGGGGTGCGAATCGAGTGTTTTTAAGGCCATATCAAAGGCCTGGCTCGAATTCCCGCGATTAGATCCGAGTCCGATGAAGCAACGTGACATTGAGAAGGCGCATCCTTATTTCAGGCCACGCCCGACAAATCACTAAGGAGAATTCTTTGCGGACTCAATATTGGCGTGGATGACCTGATCCCAAGTGTTGTTCAAGCTTTGTCCGACGGCACCAATACTGACGACACAGGCCACTATTATCAAGGCCAGCATCACCGCGTATTCGACCGCAGTCGGCCCGTCTTCTTCTAATAAAAATTGTTTGATGAGATTCATCGCCGTTTTCCCCAAGTTCTCCGCAGAGACATCGCATTGTCACAATAGATCACCATTAAAAGGGGGTCAATTTGAAGTTTGGGAGAAATTCCAAATGGTGAACAAATACGACACAAACAGCGCTGTTTTGTTGAATTTGAGCATCTTTCGGGAGCGTTTCCCTAAGGGAATGGATGGGTTCGCATGTCCATTTCAAGGGCGTCTCATTGGGTGGGTGGTAATTTTTCCGAGCTTCTGACAGAATACTCCCCTGCGGCTGGGGAAAGTGTTCTTCAGCCAACATCAGATTACAATATTTCAGAATGAGGACATGGTTTTATGGCCAAAGAAGAGGCCATTGAAGTCGAAGGTAATGTTGTCGAGGCACTGGCGAATACCCAATTTCGCGTGGAACTCGATAACGGTCATCTCGTACTGGCCCACGTGGCTGGCAAAATGCGCAAGCACTTCATCCGTATTGTGCCGGGTGACCGTGTTGTGGTTGAGGTCTCTCCATACGACCTGAATCGTGGACGTATTGTCTATCGCGAACGCTGATCGTGATCGTATGACTGCTTGAATCGGGCGTCCATCATGAGTGAACAGACCACTCCTTTCGTACAAATTTATACGGATGGTGCCTGCAGCGGGAATCCCGGACCGGGAGGCTGGGCTTATATTCTGCGCCATCCGGCGACGGGATCTGAAAAAGAAGCTTCCGGCGGCGCTGAGGAAACGACCAATAACCAGATGGAAATGCAGGCTGTCATTTCCGGGTTAATCGCTCTTTCAAAATCGAGCCGAGTCGAGGTCATCACCGATAGCACCTACGTGGCGAAAGGCGCTCAGGAGTGGATGCCCAACTGGAAAAAGAACGGCTGGCGCAGGCGCGAAGGCAAAAGCTGGAAGCCTGTCAAAAATGTCGAACTCTGGCAGCAACTTGATGAACAGCTCAGTCGTCACGAGGTCCGCTTTCAACTCGTCAAAGGACATAGCGGCCACCCCGAAAACGAACGCTGTGACGAGCTTGCAGTCGCTGCTGTTGAACAATACAAGTGATCGACTTTCGTCAACAGGCTTGAAAACAGTATCTATACGTACGTATCATCGGGCTTAGTTTTCGATGAGACGACATTTGCTGATTTGCAGAGTAAGATCGAGGCATGTCCGAGAATCCGCTACAGACCGATGTCCAGTACGCGAAAGGTGTCGGACCTGATCGCGCCGAATTGCTTCGTAAGCTCGATATTAACACCATCGAAGATCTTCTTTGGCATCTGCCCCGCGATTTGCTCGACCTCACCGATGTGCGGCAGATCCCCGATCTTGAAGAAGAAGAGCTGCAATCGGTCTTCGGTGAAGTCGTCGATATTGATGGTCGATACACCTCCAAAGGAGGAACGCTGTCTGCGGTTCTGATTGAGAATAATGGAGCCTATTTGCGTGGGCTGTGGTTCAATCAGCCGTGGATCAAAAAGAAGTTCCAGCATGGAATGAAAGTGCTTTTGTCGGGAAAGCCAAAGTTCAAATCGGGGCGCTGGGAGATGTCTCATCCCCGCCATCAGATCCTTGAAGATGATGTGGACCCGAACTCACGCACAGAAGTTTTGCCGCGGTACCCTTTGACCGAAGGTCTCAAGATGGAGCAGATGCGACGCATGCTCCGCGAGGTGACCGAAGAATACGCCCCCTTGGTGGTGGATGCGTTGCCTGAGTCGTTCCGTCAACAACAGCAGATGCCGTCTCTGCACGATGCGTTGCGGATGCTGCATATCCCGAAATCGACGGAGGAATACGAGCGAGGAAAACGCCGTTTGATTTTGGATGACTTGTTAGAATTTCAATTAGGCGTCGCGCTCCGTCGTCGTGTCTGGAAACGAAAGCCTCAAGCGTCTGCGTTAGCCTCGTCGGTCAAAATTGATAGCCGCATTCGTAAACTCTTTTCGTTTGATTTTACCGCGGGTCAGAATCGCGTTTGCAAAGAGATTGCCGACGATTTGAATTCAGAATTTGCCATGCATCGCTTGTTGCAGGCCGATGTCGGGGCCGGGAAAACGGCCATCGCGCTCTATGCCATGCTGACGTGTATTGCCAATGATCGGCAGACCGTTTTGATGGCTCCGACCGAAGTCTTAGCGAGACAGCATTGGGAAACCGTACAAACATTGCTGGCTGATAGCCGCGTCGAAAAACGATTGCTGACAGGATCTCTCAAGCACGCCGCCAAAGCACAAGTTCAGGAAGAGATCCGCAACGGCACGGCTCAATTGATTATCGGAACTCAAGCCGTCATTCAGGACGCCGTCTCATTCAAAAATCTCGGATTGGCGGTGATTGACGAACAGCATAAGTTCGGCGTGATGCAACGGGCACAGTTTGAGGCGGGCGGCCTTTCGCCCCATGTGTTAGTGATGACGGCCACGCCGATTCCCAGAAGCTTGTGCCTCACTCAGTTTGGTGATCTTGACCTTTCGGTGATGGATGAATTGCCTCCCGGTCGTCAAAAAGTCGTGACCTCGTTGCTCACTCATAGCCCTGCTAAGAAGAAAGCCTGGACGTTCCTACGTGAAGAAGTCGGAAAAGGTCGGCAGTGTTACATTGTCTGCCCGCGAATTAGTTCCGAAGATGGTGGGACGGAAGTTGCCGACGTGGAGACCGCGTATCAAAAACTGAGTCGTGGTCCACTCCAGGGGCTCAAGTTGGAACGATTGCACGGACGGATGTCTGCTGAAGAAAAAGCAGAAGTGATGGAAGCGTTTGCAGAACGTGAAATCGATGTTTTGATTTCGACAACCGTGATTGAGGTGGGAATCGATATCCCCAATGCCACGTTGATCGGAATCTTGGATGCAGAGCGTTTTGGGCTCTCGCAACTGCATCAACTGCGCGGTCGTGTCTCACGAGGTTTGTTTCAAGGTTATTGTTTTCTGTTCACGCGGACCGATGCCTCGGAAGCACTCGCACGACTGAACGTGATGACAACATCCACTGATGGCTTTAAGATTGCCGAATCCGATTTTGAAATGCGCGGTCCGGGCGATGTTTTGGGGACTCGGCAAAGCGGACAGTTACCATTTCGGGTGGCAGATTTGTCTCGCGACCGCGACATACTGGAAGAGGCCCGCGACCTAGCCTTTGATCTGGTCGATTCGGGAGAATTTGACGGCCCGGAGTTTGCGCCGCTCAAGAATCTGGTGCTGGATCGCTTCGCGAAGCTGATGGATTTGCCGCAAAGTGGATAATTCTTAATTGCGTTTATGGTCAATCCTTTGCCAGGTTGGGATTCACGTGTTCATCGTGAAATCAAGAATTACATTGACCATAGGTATCGCTTTGGATAGATTCAGGAGTGATTTCCTTCCCTTCTGCGGTTCCCATTGTAGAAATGAGAACCGTTCTGTTATTTCAAATCTCCAGAGCCTCACAGGGAGACCTTCCTATGCAGTCCATGCAATCCGCTCCTCTTCGTCCGCAGTCGTCTCAACGATTGGGATTTACGCTCATTGAGCTGCTTGTCGTCATCGCGATCATTGCGGTGTTGGTGGCGTTACTTCTTCCTGCTGTCCAGCAAGCACGAGAAGCCGCACGTCGATCATCTTGTAAAAACAATTTGAAGCAACTTGCCTTGGCAATGCACAATCACCATGACGTGTATATGAAATTCCCTCGCAACTATAAAGGAGGGACAGATCACGGTTGGAATGCCTGGCATGCGTTAAGTGCGAACTTTGAATTGCTCCCCTATATTGAATAGTCCACGCTCTATAATCGCGACAAGGCTGCTGCCGAAAATGAAGCCGGCTCCGGGGGATGGGGATATCTCTATGGAACGACTTTATTGGAAGTGATTCCAACATTCAGATGTCCTTCTGCACTACCCGGGCCGCCGCGAAGTAGTGTGAGTTGGGGAGGTCCGGGTACGAATTACGCTTGGTGTACCGGCAGTACATTCGATACCGTCTGGGGAGGTGTTAATTTCAACGGGATGATCGGTTATCAGCAAGATCGTTTCATGGCCGATGTCACGGATGGATTATCCAATACAATCATGGCCGCTGAAATTCTTTCGGGAACAGGGGCAACAGGAGGAACTGGAGTCTATCCGTACGATGTATTTTACACGAATAATGGTTTGTTTAGTTCTATTGCTAACAGAGCGTTCCCAACAGCCGCAGAATTGAACGCGATTGGCACACAGGCGGAAAACAGTCCGACCGGTGTTCGCACAAACAATGGTTCCTCTTGGGCTTGGTATGCTGCCGGGCAGTCAACTTTCAACACCGCAGCGACCCCGAATTGGCAATACCCCACGGCTGGTGGTGATTGTTGTCCTGGTGGTGCACACGATTGGGGATTCGGGATCATCCCACCACGAAGTTTACATACGGGTGGTGTAAATGTGGCTTTGGGAGATGGGTCAGTCCGATTTATCGGAGAGAATATTGACCTTCTAACTTTTCAACGCTTGGGGAATCGCTCGGATGGAGAACCGGTCGGCGCTTTCTAGTCTCCTTTGCGTTGCCTCTGAATTCTGTGAACTGGTTTGATTCGTGACGTGTGTTTTTCACAAAAAGCAAGGCCATCTCTGATGAGTGGATTCAAAAGTCTATTCTGTCTGTTGCTGGGGAATATCTTACTGTTCGGCATCGGGTGTAATCCTGGCTCGGGTGTTGAAGAAAAAACGATTCAGGTGAGTGCCGATAATGATCCACTCAACGAACCTCGCTCAATCCTGAAACGCTATGCGGAGGGGCAATCACTGGGGAGTGAAGTGGAAGGGTTTCCCGATATCGTGAAGCGGATTGAAGCCATTGATCCCGAACGCGCTCAAATTTTGAAAGATGGCTTTGCGGAAATTCAAGAAGCTTCCGCGAGTGAGCGTAAAGCATTGGCAGCAGAACTGCTCAAAAAGATTCAGCCCTCGATGCAGTAGGCATTGATTGCACGTTGTCTCTTACCAGTCTTACTCGGCAGCAGTCGTCAGCAGTTCGTCAGAGACGGCTTCAATTTCGGTCGCGGACAGTTTTGTGAGATTTTCGGCATACCCGACAAGCAGGCTTAAATCACACAAGCGATTGATGCGACGTGGTATTCCACCGGACAGTTCAAATATCGAAGTGTGGGCATCTTCGGTGAAGATCTCTTTCTCGCGACCGGCCACTTGCAGGCGATGATTGATGTAGCCTTGTGTTTCTTCACGCGACATCGGGTTCAATGCACAGCGAATCGAAATACGTTCGTCGAGTTGTGACAATCGTTGCACGGGGGCCAGTAAACTTCGTTCGCCTGCCAGAATCAGAGAGAATTTTTTCTGGGGATCTTGCTGGAAGTTCATCAATAATTGAAGGGCCTGTAAAACTTCGGCCTCTGCGATGGTGTGGGCTTCATCAACCACGATCACCGGACGTTGTCCCCCAATGACGTATTGCTGTAAATGAGTTTCCAGTTCACGCAGGATGACGTCGAGTCGGCCCGAGTTACCTTGAATGTTTTTGGGATTTACCCCCATCTCAACGGCTAGATAACCGAGCAATTCTTCGGCTGACATTTGCGGAAAGACGAGGTGTATGAGAGGCCCGAATCCGGGAGGCATCTCGTTAGCGAGTTGAGAGATTAGATACGATTTGCCGCAACCGACACCGCCGACAAGTAAGCCTGCACCTTGGCTTTGTTCAATCACGTACAACATTTTCAGCAATGCAGATTGATACGTCTGGCTGGGATAGCAGAAGTTGTAGTCCAAATCGTTCTCGAACGGTTTCTGCGATAATTGCCAATAACTCTCGTACATATTCCCCAAGCCCCTAATCGAGTTCTCTACAATATTCGGACGACACTTTTTTCTGCCTGCACTTTGCCTTGAACCAATCAACTCTCATCAACAGCAGAATAACCGGGACTCCTAACGCCGCGAGCAGAAATCGCTCAGCTTAAGCTTAGCTTAGGGGAATCGCTCAAGCTGAAACTCTTATCGTAAAAACAGGATTTTTGTTGAATTTCATTATCATGCTGGGCATTTTTGATTCGCCATATGCCGCAGTCTGCCATTTTTTCAGAAAAACTCGTTCTCCCGTCATCGATAAAGTATCGCAAATAGGTCGAATTGTCGGGGAACCATGCCGTCCCCAAGGCTCTCTAGTTTGTTCTGATCACTGGAATCTATCGACGCTTTCATGCTGCCTGCTTGAAAGGGAAATGAACTCTTCTGATTTGGAGAAAGTCTGAGACTCCACCGGCTATTAGCGGGAACTCTCATCAAGGTGGTCTTGGTCTTCATTCAGATTGGGCTCGTACCGGGCCTCTGCCGAGTTCTGGGCAGAGGGGGGGACTCCGAATCCCGACATGGTGACATTCATTTCGCCGCGAGACATTTTCTGCTTCGCCCATTTGATGACCAGTTTGCGATAACCAATTCGGGTGAAGGGAGCAAGAAGGCTGAACCCGAACAGATCGGTCAGAAAGCCGGGCGTTAACAAGAGAGCGGCCCCAATCAAAATCAGCACGCCATCTGCAATGGCATCGCCGGGAAGTGCGCCCTCGTTCATACTTTTTTGGAGTTTTCGGAGGACACTTAGGCCTTGTTGACGGGCGAGTGCTGCACCAATCACTCCGGTCACAATGACGGTCCCTAAAGTTGCCATTAAGCCATAACCCGACCCCCATGCCGTTGAGACCGTGTGATGAACCTGTAACAGAATATACAGCTCCAAGAATGGAACTGTGGTCAGTAATAAAAAGAGATACAGAAACATGATCACAAACCCAGAACATCGGCCATCGAATAAAGGCCGGCTCCTTGAGAGATCAGGTACTTGCCCGCCATCAATGCACCGTGAGCGTAGCTGTCGCGAGTTTGACTGCGAACAGTCAGATCGATGGTTTCTCCGAGGAGTCCGAAGACGATGGTGTGTTCGCCGGTGTTGTCACCAGTACGGAGTGCATGATAGCCAATCTCATTGTGTGGCCGTTGACCAATGCGACCTTCGCGACCATGAACGTGCTCTGTTTGTCCCATCGTCTCGGCAACAATTTGTCCGAATTTGAGAGCCGTTCCGCTGGGTGCATCTTCCTTGAAGCGGTGATGGCGTTCGATGATCTCGACATCAACGCCCGAGGGGACTTGCTTTAAAACTTCGCTCGCCTGCTGGACCAACTTCATGACGAGATTAACTGCTAACGACATACTGGGAGCCCAGACGATGGATGTCGTTTGGGCAGCCGTGCGCACTTCGTCTTTTTGTTCTGGAGTCAGTCCGGTGGTGGCAATGACGAGCGGGATTTGTCTCTCTGCACATTGTGGCAATACGGTCATCAACCCTTCAGGGACGGAGAAGTCGATGATGACATCGGGGTGAGGTCCGATTTCATCGGTGACGGTGACCCCGATGGGACCAATCCCGCAGACTTCACCAATATCTTTTCCCAGGTGAGGAGAAGAGGAGGCTTCCAGTGCGAGAATGATTTCCAGTTCCGGGTCTTCAAATGCCAACGCGGCAATGCGTTGTCCCATGCGACCACAGGAGCCGTTGATTCCGAGTTTGATAGGATTGCTCATGAGGGTCTCTCGATTCGTTTGATTGATTGCTGACTGTTGCGACCATCCGACTTGCTTGCGCAAGACGGCTATCACCCAGCGACATCTGCTGCCGATCTGTGTTCCAGGCTAATTTTAGGGATTTGCTGGGACCAGTCCCAGCCTACAAAATTTTGAATTTATTCGTCGCGGTGAACTGTCTCCATCGAAAACGCTGGCAGGCAGACAGCCATGTATTCCGCTCCCTCATCTCCGGGAGTGCTGTATCGGACCCATTCACCGGCTTTACAAATCACGGCTTGGCCTGCGTTCACGTCAATCGTGTTCGTTTTCGATTCAATCCGCAAGCATCCATTCAGGACCACCGTGTATTCGTCTAACTCGGGTGTTTGTCCCGGTTCCACCCAACCAGAGGGAGATTGCATGTGGGCGAGGCTGGTTGACTCGGTTTGACTGTTCACACGACCGATGAATTCACGAATAATCTTTGGCTTGTTGCCGGCCGCTTCAATTTGTGTGGGCGACTCAATCAGTGTCGGCATCGTGATTCTCTTGCAGGTGCAACATGGCGGATTCAATTTCAACTTTGACATCTTCATTATCTTCGGTTTGTAACTGTGATTGCAACTCTGTGACTTGGCTCAAATTTCCGAGCTGTCCGATTGCCCATGCTGCCGCTCCACGGATGAGCGGTTCTTGATCTGAAAGAGAGATTTTCAATTGGGGCAGATGTTGCTCTCCACCGACATTTCCCAACACGATGCACGCTGTCCTCAATAATCCCGCACGTCCCGGTCGATCAAGGGGCGTCTTGCGAAACTCGGCACGAAACTGTTCTTCATTCAGAGTCAACAACCACGCCGCATCTGTCGGGTTGAGGTGTTCGCGAGGTTGAAACTCGGGTTCTGTTGAGGGAGTGGCTTTCGAGTTCCACGGACAAACATCCTGACACAAGTCGCAGCCGAATAACCAATCTTCGACGCCGGTTCTTAGTTCGGTGGGGATCGGTTGATCGCGAAGTTCGATGGTCAAATAACTGATGCACTTGCGTGCGTCGAGAACACCCGCTGCGGGAAACGCATCAGTCGGGCAGACATCAAGACAACGTGTGCAGGTGCCACAATGTGCCGTCTCGTGCGGAGCATCGGCGGGGAGTTCAATATTGATTAGCAATGCGCCGAGAAAGAACCAACTCCCTTTTTGCTTATTGAGGAGGAGTGTGTTTTTCCCGATCCAACCGAGTCCCGCCAATTGAGCGAAATCGCGTTCGAGCAGAGGTACCGTATCAACAACAGCCCGCGTTTTGCAATCGGGGATCTCGTCATGCAAAACGGATGCGAGTTGTTTCAGTCGCTTTCGTAAGACATCGTGATAGTCGGCGGTCCCCCACGCATAGCGGGCAATGTGTCCGAGTCCTTGTCGGTTTTCGGAAGTCGATCCGGGTGTTGCTGGCTCGGTAAAGTAGTTGAAGCCCACCATGATGACCGACTTCACCGATTCCAGCACATGCTTTGGATGTTCGTAAGCTTCTACGCGATTGGGAATATATTGCATCTCGCCCGCATAGCCGGCGTCAATCCAATCGAGAAACGACGAATACCCGGTCGGCGTCACCGCCGGTGCGATACCAACCAGATCAAAGCCGCATTCGGTGGCGCGTTGTTTCACTCGCTCAGCAAGTTGTTGGGCTGAGGAAGACATTTACAGTTTCCTCCTCACTCGCATTGACTTCATCGAGAGGGAGGCTTGAGCCGCCGGCGCAAGCCGGCAGGGGGCATCGATCAACATTCAGCATCCCCTGCGTGCTAGCGCACGCGGCTTAATAAGTAAGGTCATTCGAATATTTTCTATCTTGAGGGGACAATACAAAAACGGCTTTGTCACGAACTCATCGACTCCATTTGTTCCCATTGCTTACGCCCCGTGATGGCAATCTCCGTATCAGGGCGTTTATCGAGAGGCGTATATCGTGGGTGCCGACCTTCTTTGTACGGGTCATTACTCTTCGCGTTGTAACAACAGATGAACGCCCAGCGGGGGTTGTCGCTCGTGTTCTGATCGGAGCGATGCAGCAGATTGCTGTGAAACAAAACCGCCGAGCCGGGATTGAGTTCGACATGCTCAATCGGCATGCGTTCCAGTAATGCGTTGACGCGCTCCGGGTCGGCTCCCGTCTGTTCGCCGACATCGACATGATTGATGCGTCCCAAGTGATGTGAGCCCGGAACGACTTGCAGGCAGCCGTTGGCTTTGGTGGCTTTATCGACGGCAATCAAGCAACTTGCCATCTTCGGCCACAAGCAGCCGTTGTTGTACCAGTAACCATAATCCTGATGCCAGGCCCATGCGCCACCCACTTTTGGCTCCTTGAGGATCATCTTGTGATGGTAGTGATACACTTCATCGCCAAGAACAGTTTCCACGGCGTTGACGAGCGATTCTGACGCGACAATGGCACCGTAAATGGTTTCCGGTTCGACTTCGTTGCGGACCACAAGATCGATGGCACCCCCTTCGCCATCAGCGCGGGAGGCGACATCCTGTTTGATCTGTAAATCGGCACGAGCGATTTTGTGGAGTAGGTCGACCTCTTCGACATCCAATAGCCCATCGAGAACAATGTAGCCCAGTTCGTCAAATTGTTCGATTTGATCGAGTGTCAGTTCAAATCCGCTCATGCTGTCTGCCCTCAAAATTGGCCATGTCGTCATACGTTTCCATCATGATATCAAAGATTCTGTGCCGAGAATCCCACATGCTATCGGAAGTCATGAGGGAAATCACTGCTTCAAAACTGTTAATCTATTCCGGTTAGAGAAGATAAGCCGTCATTAGGTGATTTCCCGATCAATTCCACATTTGATGTCAATCCCTCCTCAATCGCTTCAACATGCCTGTCCGACGTTATTATTAAGTATTGATCAGCGAGTCTTTATGTGGGACTGATCTCACAAGATAAAACAATAACGTTGCTCGCCCTAACGCAGATAAGGAGATCAAAGGATGATCCGCTCAACACTTACGATTGCCGTGGCAATCGCCTTCGCGGTTCCCACAATGGGATCAGCACAAACGAATGATGAATTAACACAACGAATCGCCGACTTGGAAGCCCGTCTGAATCAGATGGAACAAGAGCAGGTCAGCTTTGTCAACACAATTGCCACTGCTCCGGTCTGTGCGACCGATACCTGTAGTGACACTTGCGGTGGTTGTGGAGACACTGGCTGTCGTAATCGAAGTTGGTGTTGCCCTGAAGCAGGTGCGTTTGGTGAGATTGAGTTACTTTATATGTCGCTGAAAGATACGGATGATGACATCAATCAAGACAAGCTGTATTCTGGTACTCGTACGACGGTCGGTTACATGAATGATAAAGGTCGTGGTTTCCAGATTCGTTACTTCGAGATTGGAATTGCTGAAGAAGATGTCGGTGGAGACCGATTTGACTTGGATACACTCGATTTTGAGTACACGAGTCGCTTTAAATTAGGCTGCAACTGGCGAGGTGATTTTGCGATGGGACTTCGTTTGATGGATTTGGATACCGCAGAAGATGGTGCGTGGGAAGACGCTGTTGGACCGGTCATTGGCGTCAACCTGATTGGTGAAATGACTAATAACCTTAGTGTTTATGGTCGTGTCCGTCAGGCATTTGTCTACGGAACGAACGAAAGTGACAATAATGAGGACAGCGTGGTTCCAATGTCCGAACTTGCGTTCGGTTTGGAATACGCCCGTCAACTCAACAGTTCAGAGATGTACCTTCGCGGTGGTGTCGAAGGCCAAGTCTTTGAATCAGCTCAAGATGAACAAGAAGACATCAGTATTATTGGTCTCGGAATGTCTGTCGGTTTCCGTCGCTGATTCCTGTTCCTGAATTTGTGATCTCCAAGCGTGTCGGTGTTGGCCGGCACGCTTTTTTGCTGCGCTGGGGATTTTCGAACAATTGGCTATGATGGGGTTTCAGTATTCGGAACCATCTGCCCAAACGGTCCGCACAGCGGACCCTACAATTGAGAAGCCCATGTCACTCCTTTCCGCTCTCCAAGCTGCTGGTTTGATCAATATTTCCCCAGACGCACAGCGTCCGATTGCCGACTTTGGTGATCCATTGAACGAATATCAGGCGGCGTGGACGAGTGCAGCCATCATCGTCGAAAACGGCATGAGCATGATGACCGTCACAGGTGAGGACCGAGCCAAGTTCCTGCATAACTTCTGCACCAACGACATCAAGAAGATGCAGCCGGGAGAAACCTGCGAAGCGTTTTTCTGTAACGTCAAAGGTCGCATTCTGGCGGTGGCCGTGATCATTTGCGAAGACGAATGTTTTCGCGTATTGACGGACGAATCTCGTATCGAGTTCCTGCATCAGCACTTGAATAAATATCTGATCACGGAAGATGTGACTCTTCAGATAGAAAGTGAAGCCCAATCGATCTTGATCATATCGATTCATGAACTTGATTTGAACTTTGGTGAGCAGGTGTCGGTGTTCGAATTGAAGGATGGCCCGAAAGATTCTGGCTGGATTGTTGGTGCTTCATCCGAACTCGTCCCAGTGGTCAAGAATCTCTCCGAACAGGGAGCGGTTATACTTGGGTATGATGCTTGGGAGTATTTTCGAATATCTTGTAATCTACCCAAATACGGCGTTGATGTCTCAGACGAAAATCTCGCTCAGGAAGCCAACCGAAACGAACAGGCGATATCGTTTACCAAAGGTTGCTATCTCGGACAAGAACCCATCGCAAGACTCGATGCGATGGGGCACGTCAATCGACAACTCGAAGAATTTGAATGGTCAGAAGATTCCGAGAAGCCGCCCGTTGGTGGCAAGCCGGTCTTGAACGAGTCGGGCGAAGAGGTTGGCACGGTGACATCGGCTTGTCAAATTCCCAACGAACATCGCGGCATCGTTTTGGCAATGGTGAAGACGAAAGCACTTGGTGCGGTTCTGACGGCCGAGAATGAAGATGGTCAGCCGGTGCGACTTCGCAAAGAGTAGAGATAGCGGTTGTGCGCAAGCACGGCGGGCCGGGCACGATCTCTTCCCCCAGTGCTTGCGCACTTGGGCGATATGTAATCGGGACATTCCACCGCGTTCGGTTGCCCGACTGACCTGTTTTCGGGTAAAAAAGAGATTGAACAACAACCGTTTCCATATATTGCACCCGCCAACTGAGAAGAATCGACCATGAAAGACCCTATTCGCGTTGCCGTCACTGGAGCCGCTGGTCAAATCGGCTATGCCCTCATTTTTCGAATTGCTTCAGGACAGATGTTTGGCCCCGATCAACCGGTCATTCTGCATTTGGTTGAAATTCCTCCCGTTTTGTCGGCTCTGGACGGCGTGGAAATGGAACTCGACGACTGTGCCTTTCCGACTTTGGCCGGTGTTGTCAAAGCTGATTCCGATCATCTCGAAGACGGCTTTCGCGATTGCAACTGGGTGTTGTGCGTTGGTTCTGTTCCCCGTAAAGACGGTATGGAACGTGGCGACCTGATCAAAATCAACGGCCCAATTTTCACGAGCACCGGC
>JAURQH010000099.1 GCA_030836185.1 Planctomycetota bacterium | reverse complement strand
TTGAAAGCGGGAGAGAATGAACGGCGTTTTCGTGCCATGATTTTCCTCGGTCAATTGAATCCTGAATGGGCTCCATTTTTACCGATCAAAACGCAAATATTCTCTCTTAACCCGTGGTCCAAATATTGGGGTCCACTTCAGACACATCATTTACAATACCAGGCGCAACTGATTGATACCACGTGGCGAGGACTTTCGCATAAACTGCAATTAGTCCCAAGGCTGAGTCGCAACATGAGTCAATCATTGACTCAACTGGGGAAACATCATCAGACAATGTGTACGTTGCTGGAGATCGAACCACAGCTTGACTGGCGTGAACTAATGCGTTCTGCCGATGCACTCGCTTATGAAATGAAAACCATCTCGGAGGAGTTGGGGTATTCACATAGGAACCAGCAGAACCACATAGTGCTACTACTCGCTCGTAAAGCACATCAGGAAGCCAGCCATTTTTCAGAAGCCATCGCCAACAAACAGAGCTATCGGTTAATTGTTGACGAATATGGCAATTTCCTCAAATTGTGGGACTCGCTAGCTCCTTATCTTCGTGCGTCAGGAAGTTCGCATCTCATTAGCCATCTGAACCGAGTGATCTCTCTTGACGCCACTCTCCATAACCTCTTGTGGTTAGAAAAGAGATTAGATCGCGACACTCTCGTTCATCTCTCAAAAAGTCTTCAACTAGAACTGAAAGATTTATTTGATCGGATCACTCTCTCTTTTCTCATTACGATTCCCAACAACGAAGGAATTGCCGCTTCAGCGGATGAGCTCAACGGACTTTGTACCCATTTAGCGGATTGTGTGGCACGGGGAGAAAACCGTGAAGAAATCATTGAAGCATTTTCGTATCTGCCAACGTGCTGGGTCTCCTTTTCGAGGCCGTTCAGAAACCTGCAAAACCCGGAAATACTCGACGTTTTAAGGTCCATTGAAGCAAGAATCTTGTCCATCCAGCAAACACTCGGACACCACCCGGATCTGGACTGGAATAATGCGAGACAACACGCCGCCTTGCTGGAGAATATGTCCGGGCATATCGCCGAACATGTACAGGACTGGTTTCGAGGACCTCAGAAACCAAGCTAGGCAGTTCAATATCAACTCTATCGCGCGATGGATGATTTCTCTCGTTCCAGCAAACAATTGAATCTCGCGATGTTGAGGCAAGACCGTACGGCGATCAAAACGGGTTGTGAGAATGCGGCCACCGAATGGGCAATACTTCACGCATTGCTCAAAACTTGCGAGTCCCGAGAACACGAAGTGATTGAGGACGACTCCATAGAAATCACCAAAGCATTACTGCAACTGGAAATCATGTTTTTGCTCTAAAAGCAGTGACTCATTCTTCCAGAATCGGAATGGTGATCACTAACCCTGCAAAGCGATCTTTTTTGGCGGAGACTCCGAATCCCAGATGACAACCGAGACATCCTCGATTCATCAATGAGATCGCACCAGCGCGTCGGTAAACTCCGTTTTCGATGAGTTCGTACTCCTCTTTCCCCGTGGCAAGTACTTTTGCAGCTTGTTTCTCAAACTCATCCGCAGGCTTGTGATCGATACTCATCGGCTTGGCATTCACGCTGATCCAGCCAGCTTTGATACTTTCTTTCTCCTCCAGTTCAGCGAAGATATCGACCATGACGCGCGCTGGAATCGCTGACCGGTCCTCACGAAAATAGTGGTGATGCATGACATCCAATGTTGAAGAATAAACATTGTGGAGCAGCTTGGCACGATCTTGAGCCTGCTTGATCGAAAGCCGTTTGATCAGCTTCTGATCGATTTCGACGTTCGCGGTTTCTCCGCCGGCTTTCTCAACTGAGATTGGCTCGTCTGCGAACAACGTGAGGCTCAAGCAATAAACCATCATGAGACAAAAAGAGAAGCGGATTGATGAGTTCATAATTGCCTCCGGTCAGATGAATCGAAAAGGTGATACTGAAATCTTTATGGAATTTTTCGGAACCACACATTTCTGGACACATGCGTCCAATTTATAACCCACAGCCCGCTTTGTCAACAAAAACATGTCACATCGCGACCCCCTCAGACAGGAATTGGCCTTTCCTCAAAGCCTTCTGGCTCGATCTGGATCGTAATGTGGTTGATACCGAAACGGTCATGTAACATCTCTCGCATTGCCCTTAATGTCTCGGTATCAGAGTGATGATCTGTCACGACCGCATGCGCAGATAATGAAATCAGTCCGCTGGTAATCGTCCAGACATGCAAATCATGAATTTCGGCAACGCCGGCCACATCAGTCATTGCGTCATGAACTTCATCCACATCAATATTTGCGGGCGCACTCTCCATCAAGACCGAGACCGCTTCAGCCAACAGCCGCCACGAGGAATAAATCACCAACGGCCAAACAGAATTGAGGCGAGCGGATCGACCCACTGCCAGCCAAACTGCCAGATAGCCAGTCCGGCGAGAATCGCTCCCACCGACCCCAAAGCATCCATCATCACATGCAACCAGGCTCCGCGAAGGTTGAGGCTTTCATCGCGCCCTCCATGCAGGATCGACATGGAAATCAAATTGATGACCAATCCACCCACCGCGATCCCCATCATCATCGGCCCGGCAACTTCTTCAGGTGATTGAAAACGCTGAACAGCTTCCCAGAAAATCATCAAGGCAATCGCGATTAATGACGCACCATTGACCAACGCCGCCAGAATCTCGGCGCGATAATAGCCGTAGGTGCGGTGAGACGGTGAAGGCCGTCCCGCAATCCAGATGGCAAAGAAACTGAGTGCCAAGGCTCCCACATCGGACAACATATGCCCGGCATCAGCCAGTAAAGCGAGCGAATTCGTCAGCCAGCCGCCAACGAACTCGGCCACCATGTAGATCGAAGACATGGCAAAGGCCCAACCGAGACGCTTGCGATTCAGTGAACCGTGATCATGGGAATGATCGTGATGATGTCCGGGTGGGCCGTGCATGGATTTGGAAACTAGAAATTGGAAACTGAAAACTGGAAAGTAGCAACTTGCATCATCGCTGAACTATCGACCGAAGTCTCCGGCTCTCATGATTGACCGCCCCTTCTCTTATTTTACTAATTTCTAATTGCTAGTAACTACTCACTAAATCTACTCATCCGTCACACACCCCTCAGAAGCAGACTTCACGCACTTGATGTATTTGTACAAAGTGCCGCGAGTGGCTTTGAATGGTGGCGGTGTCCAAGTGTCTTTACGAGCTTTCAATTCCTCTGAGTCAACTTCAATCGAGATTGTATTAGATTCAGCATTGATGGTAATCGTGTCACCATTTTGGGCGAGAGCAATCGGCCCCCCTTCCTGCGCTTCCGGTGTCACATGTCCGACAATAAAGCCGTGCGAACCACCCGAGAAACGACCGTCGGTCATCAAAGCGACATCGGAACCTAAACCGGCCCCCATAATGGCGGAAGTAGGCGTGAGCATTTCCGGCATGCCAGGACCACCTTTAGGGCCTTCGTAGCGGATGATGATCACGTCTCCTTTTTGGATCTTGCCATCTTCCAAACCTTTGAGCATGTCTTCTTCGGAATCAAAGACATTGGCAGTTCCGGTAAAGACGAGGCCTTCTTTTCCAGTAATCTTGGCAACGGCCCCTTCCGGTGCAAAATTACCTCGCATGATTCGTAGATGACCACTTGATTTAATTGGTTTTTCGACCGTGTGAATAATATCCTGACCTTCTGCAAGTCCCGGCAAGTCGGCTACATTTTCGGCCAGTGTCTTTCCGGTGCAAGTCAGGCAATCCCCTTTGAGATAACCCTTCTCCAGCAAATATTTCTGGACGGCAGGAATCCCGCCAATAGCATGGAGATCTTCCATGACGTATTTCCCGGAAGGCTTGAGGTCGGCGATGTAAGGAACTCGGTCACTGACCGCCTGGAAGTCATCGATGGTCAAATCAATATCAGCAGCACGAGCCATCGCAATGAGGTGCAGAACCGCGTTCGTCGAGCCGCCCAAAGCCATGATGATCACCATCGCGTTCTCGAAGGCATCACGAGTCATGATGTCGCGAGGCTTGATGTCCTTTTCCAACAGAATCTTAATCGCTTCACCCGCCTTGAGACATTCTTCGATCTTCCCACCATCGACTGCCGGTGTGCAAGAACTATAAGGCAGAGACATTCCGAGTGTTTCAATCGCAGAAGACATTGTGTTGGCGGTGTACATTCCACCGCACGCTCCCGCTCCGGGACAACTGTTCTGAACGATGTCTTTTCGTTCCTCTTCGGTAATCGCATCGGATAGCTTCTGACCGTAAGACTGAAATGCGGAAACGATATCCAGCTTCTCGCGAACCAGACTTCCGCAACCGGCTTTAATCGTTCCGCCATACACCATGATCGAAGGACGGTTTAAGCGAGCCATAGCAATCAAACAACCCGGCATGTTTTTGTCACAACCGGGGATGGAGATATTGGCATCGTACCATTGTGCCGACATGACGGTTTCGATGGAATCGGCAATCAAGTCTCGCGACTGCAACGAGAACGACATGCCTTCCGTTCCCATCGAGATACCGTCACTCACGCCGATGGTATTGAACCGCATGCCAACCATGTCGGCTTTTTCAACCCCTTCATTTACTTTGGCGGCCAGGTCATTCAGGTGCATGTTGCACGAGTTGCCTTCGTACCACATAGAAGCGATGCCGATTTGCGGCTTGTTCATGTCGTCCGGTTGCATGCCTGTGGCATACAGCATTGCTTGCGAGGCACCTTGAGAGGCGGGTTGTGTGATTCGTTGCGAGTATTTATTGAGTTCGGTCATGGCAGTCTAAATTCGAAAGTGGAAATTGTGTGGTAATGAACGATCAGGCGTTGGCTTATTCGACCAGAGTCGACGGATGTGGGACACGGTCACAAAGTGGGACGACTTTGGGGAAGTAAATCGTGGAACAGGCTTCCGCATTCCGGTGAACATCGAGAGAGTCTTCTGATTCCCAGCGTTCGTTCAGAATGAATATCTGTGGGTCGGATTGGGAATGATACACTTCAAAACGAAGGCAACCAGGTTCTTTCAGTGTCATCTCACTTTGCTGAACCAACAGGTCTTTCACCTGCGAAATATCAGCTTCGTTCTTAACGGTCAGTATCACATTGAGACAGATCATTGGTGTCACCTTCAATAAATCAGTATATGTTGATTTCCCCGACACAACGCTTTTGTGACAGGATACGGTTTTTTTCCCAAAAAAACATCCATACAAAAGATTCAAAATTGACCAGTTTCTTTTTGATTCCATACCGGTCGAGCATGTCAAATTGACAAGAGGGAAAGATCGAATACAACTCGACTGTCGTCGAATCGATTCTTTCTTGCCATTCAGCCATTCACGGAAGTCGATATATGTCTGTTACCTCACCACATTGGATCTCGCGAGCCGAGTTACAGAGCGGAGAAGATGCCGTTCTCGCCGACTGGTCCGAACGTCTGATGCGAGGTCTTTACGAAGAGCCAGATCGTAACTCACTTCTGAAACAACTTTTGCCCGAACTCTCTGCGGAGTTTTCCGCACAAAGTTGCCAGTGGTGGATGCGCGGAGAACAGTGGTCGTTACTCGCGAGCAGCGGCCGACAAGCCGACGATGCCTTCGACCTGACGTGGCGTGATGATGTGCTTGATCGTGAAGAGGCCGTCTTCGCCGCTCACTTGGGTTTGATCTGGCTGGTTGTTCCCATCCATAGCGGTGGACGAATCACGGGTGTTCTTGCTTTCGGTGGAAAGTCCATTGACGACGAACGTGCGGTGGCTGCCTGGCAAGCCGCACAAATGCTCGCCGAAGCCGTCGAACTCTGCGAGAGGCTCTCGGAAGACCGAAACTTCTCCACTCGACTGAAAAGTATTATCGACGTGTCCGTCGCGTTTGCGAGTGAGTCCAGTACAGAATCATTACTGAAGGTGATTGCCGAAAAAGCGACTCAGGTTCTCGAATCAGACCGGGCCAGTATCTTTCTCTGGGATCAGGATCAGCACGAAGTCGTCGCAGTTCCCGCGCTTGGCATCGATGGTGGTTCATTGCGGATTCCCGACGACCGCGGAATCGTGGGAGAAGTGATCCAGACACAAAACACAGTCATCGTCAATGATGCCTACTCCGACACAAGATTTAACCAAAGTGTCGATCAACAAAGCGGGTATAAAACAGATTCTCTGTTGTGCTGTCCCCTGAAAGATGGTGCCGGGAAGTTGATTGGCGCATTCGAAGTGATCAACAAACTGGCTGGGCGATTCAACGAGACAGATGGCGAAATCCTGTCTCTGTTGGGCACTCAAGCCGCCAACGCCCTCAAACAAACACGCGAACGGGAAGAGCTGATTCGTTCGCATCAACAGCTTTCTCAACAAGTGACGCAGGGAGTACATATTGTCGGCGAAAGTTCCTCAATGGAGGCGCTGAAAGATACCGTCAATCGTTTAGCGGGAACCGACCTTCCGGTATTGATCCTGGGAGAATCCGGCACCGGCAAAGAAGTTGTCAGCCAGTCCCTGCATTATCAAGGACCGCGCAAAGACCAGCCCTTCATCGCCGTCAACTGTGCGGCATTGACGGAAACACTCCTCGAAAGCGAACTCTTCGGTCACGAAAAGGGAGCGTTCACCGATGCGAAAGAAGCTCGGGAAGGCAAGTTTGAACTGGCTGACGGGGGGACGCTGTTCCTTGATGAAATTGGCGACATGTCACCCGGAGGGCAGGCAAAGCTACTTCGAGTGCTGGAGCAAAAAGTAATCACTCGAGTTGGCGGCGCGCAAACGATTCCCATTGATGTGCGAGTTTTGGCAGCGACAAATTCCGATCTTGCCAAAAAAGTGGCTGAAGGCAAATTTCGGGAAGACCTGTATTACCGACTGAGCGTTGTGACCATTGATCTCTTGCCGTTACGCGAACGACCAGAAGATATCCTTCCACTGGCCGAACATTTTTTGCAGCAATTCTGCGGTCAAGCCAATCGCCCCACATTGATCCTCACGATGGATGCCCGTCGGCGATTGCAATCACATGCTTGGCCTGGCAATGTTCGCGAATTGCGAAACTTAATGGAACGCGTCTCGTTTCTCACCGTGGGAGACAAGGTGCAAGCCGACGATTTGGCGTTTATTCTGAGCCCCGAACGGCAAGCAAGCGGATTGGAACCTTCTGAAGACCTTCCCCTTGATGATGCCACCAAACAATTCCAGCGAGAGTTTATTCGTCGCGCCATCAAACGTGTGCAGGATAACGTCAGTGAAGCGGCCCGACTCCTCGGCGTCCATCGCTCCAACCTCTACCGCAAAATGAAGCACCTCGACATGTCCGAAGTCGGCGGAGATGAATAGAAAGCGATAATGATAATGCCGAGACCAGACTTCAATTCGCAAGAGCAATATCTGATTGATTTCACGACAAGCAATGAGCTGCCGGGTAAAGGTTACCAATTTCTTGCCAGCTATCTGGTGATCAGCTTGATCATGGGGGGATATGGATTTTGGACGAATGACATGCTGCTGGTATTCTTGGCCTTACTCTCGATCTTTGTATTTCGTATTTACGAAGAATACTATCAAGCCAAATGGATGCCTATTTGGAAATCCCTAATACTGAAATACGAAGATGCCATTAGAGAAGCAGAACCTGCTGGCAATTGTGCGAATGTTGATGATGAAATCAACGAAAATAATTAACCTTATCGCTTGGTCGCTATTGAGGTCTCTTCAACTTGCCGATGCACGAAAAAAGCCGAAGCATTCAATAGAACACTTCGGCTTTGTGTATCGATGAGCCGCGTAGACTCAGGCTCTCGTGGAATCAGAGTCCACCAGAGAGGCGCTGCAATTTATTGCGGCGTTCTGCGCGACGGCGAGCACGACGTTTCTCGTCGCTCGGCTTCTCGTAATATTCCCGACGACGCATCTCTTTTTTGATGCCGGCATGTTCGACCAGTTTACGAAATCGTTTGACCGCATCGTTAATGTTTTCGTTGTCTCGCAGACGCAACTTAACCACAAACAACCTCCTCAAATAAGTGTCTTCGACAGCCGAAAGGCTGGAGCGGCGATCACACCTCGTGTCGCCGGAATTTATGTTTTGTTCACCACCAATAAGGATCGGCAGCGCAGATTTCAAGAATAACAGATATCGGCTGAAACGCAAACCAAACAGAGACTTCTGGCAAAGAAGACTGGGTGAAATCGGTTATTCGCCCGTTTTCGGCTCGACCAACCCCAATCGCTCCAGTTTCGACCGGCATTCATCTCGCTCTCGGCTTCGCTTCAATTCTTTCCAGGTGTCATCCTGCGACGCCAGGAACAATTCCTCAGAAAAGGGTGGGACAACCCCCTGCTCTGTGGCGGCTTGCGTCAAACGGGTCATCACGCCGACATCCAGACGCGTGAAGTACATCGCCTGCATCCGATAGTCCTGAAACGCTTCCCAGACGACAGGAAACAGCGGCTTGATGATCTTTTCGCCGATGGTCGTTGCGTAATCACGAATTTCCTGCTGAGCATGTGAATCCATCCGTAAAGCGAGGAAATGTAATAAGTTATGTAGATCGACTTTCCAATAAGCTTCTGTGTAAGTGCAGAGAGGCAAGTCTTTGCGAGCCTGTTCTCGGGCAACACCGCCGTCAATCCTCTCTTGATAAAGCCGTCGGGCGTGATCCTGAAACTCCTTCTCGGAGGCGGTCATCTTCTCGCCCAATTCTGGGGGAAGTGCTTCTCCCGAGCCTTGTCGATTCGACTCTGCCTGAGTTCGCCATTCGTCGGTCGGCGTGGTTTGTGCCGAATCGATGGCCAGTGAATAGCGGGTGCTATATTCGTTCACATTGGCCGTACGGTGACGAATCCACTGCCTCCAGCAGTCCATCGGGACGCGGACTAGCAACTTGATCTCGACCATTTCAAACGGCGTGGTGTGACGATGACGCAGCAAATAGCGGATCAAAGTGCGGTCATCAGAGACTTTTTTCGTCCCTTCTCCATAAGAAACCCGGGCTGCCTGAACGATAGAACTGTCGTCTCCCATGACATCAACCAGACAGACAAATCCATCATCCAAGACCGAGAATTTCTCCCAACGGAGAGCTTCCACTTGTTCCGCACGCGTTGTCATCAATTTGTTCCTTCGCAAGAGTTGTCGGAACCTCAAACTATGACGGATCGCGCCTCGATTTTCTACCGTGAGACGAGGGAATGCCGTCACAAAGCATTTCTGCGGGCTGAGCTTGGAAAATCAACCGGTAAAGTGTCTTTATTCTTTCATTCGCTCACGACATCCATGTCTCGCCGGTCTTGTTCTGCTCGTTCAATTTATCGACCATCTCGGGGGTAAATGTCGTCGATTCGAGCGTTTTTTCAGATTGTGAGAAGATCGTATCCTTACGCAATAACTCAATCAAATTCTTCTCGATGGTATGACAGAGCGTGTCTAAGGGAAGATGATCACTCCGCCGCGTATCAAACGGGTTTTGTAATTCCATCCCGATACGATCCAATGACAACAATGGCCAAGCCACCAGCATGATAAACAAGGGTACAAATAGCACAGAGTCAGGAATTTGAAGTCCCACAAGCCTGCCGAGTAAATTGTGATCCTGAAAATCACCCAGCAACGCGAACGGTAAAGTGACTAGAAATAGCAGAATAAACTGTCGTACCTGAATCGCAGAAGAACGCGCCAAAGGTGTGTTGCGAATCCTCTCACAGCCTCCCACATAATTGATCAGTTCTTGTCGCTGTTCTTCAATTTGAAAGAACGAAAAGCTGTCGAGTTCCGCTTTCTTCGCAGCCTGCAACAGATCGGCAAGTTGACGGGCCACATAACTCGGCATATGTCCCGCTTTCGCGATGGACTTGGTGTTGGCTTCTCCCAATAATTGCTCCACTTCAGGGAGTGCAGTCTCGTAGCGCAGGCTGCAACGAATGACATGAGGAAACGCAGCGACCCAAGTGATAAATTGACGACGCCATTCGGGATCATGCGGGCCATAAGCCAACGCCATCACGCCCAAATTCCGAGACTGATTGACAATTCCTCCCCAGAGTTTCCGAGCTTCCCACCAGCGGTCATACCCAGCATTGGTTCGCATCACCAAAAGCAAACCTAACACCGCACCTGCGGCAGAGAACGGCCCCTGAGGGATTGAAAGCGTCACGCCGTATTGACTTTGCGTAAAGTTTGACAAGAACACAACGGCCAAAGCAAACAATCCAAAGCAAAGGATGTCACCAATCACACGCGGCAAGATCGACCCACGAATAATCAGAGCTCCCAACCAGAACGAATAGTTCAGAGGTCGTTCTTCTGCGTTTTCGTCCATATCGTTTGAAACTGGTAATTCCGTATCGGTCGACGACATGCTGACGAGCCTTGTTCAATGAGGAAAGAGCCTGAGAGGTGCATAGGATCCGTCGGCCTGATGGGATTTGAGACCCAAAGTTACTTCAACATCTGCGGTGATTCAAGAAGCGACCATCCCGATGGCAATTTACTCAGCCGGTAAAAAACCCACCCGGACCACAAGTTTATACGGCGTTTCGTAGGAATCGACATTGCCGAACCAGATTAAATATTCCGTATCGGGTCTCAATTTCCCTCCCGTCAATGACTGTTTGATCTGCAGATTCTTTTCAGGAATATCAACATCTTCAAGAGTCACGTTGTAGGCGTGCTCGTAACCCGTGAATCCTTCAAGTTCGCCCTCACGAGGAAGAATGTACCAGCCGTTCATTTTGATGGAACTCTCGACAATAAATTCCCAGAAGAGATCCCAGTTATGATCAGCCTTGGGGGTTCTGAACCGGATCGCATCGAACCCCGTTTTGTCAGAGTTCAATGTCAGCGCCAGGTATTTCCCCACCTCGACTTCTTGGAACGAATCGAAGTGCAGACCCACAATTTTTCGAAATTCTTTTTGACGAAACTCAAAGTAAGGAATCTCTTTTTCATCTTTCATGAGTAGCCGACTTAAGAAGCTTGCCTGTTCCAGTGCGCCAAATCGACCCACATTTTCGAAAACGATTCCCGTGATCGGATCGGATTGTTTCAGACATTCAAATTCTTCCCCCGTCTCGGTGTTCTTGAAAGTCATCTTGGTTTTCGAATCGTCCCGCGTGATCTCATAAGGCAAGATTTCTCCCTCCTGTTTGACTCTCAGAAGTCCCCCTTCCTTCTGAAACTCCAAAGCATAGAGATCAACCATCGGACCCAGCCCCAGAAAACCCGTCAGATCATTCTCGATCCAAACATAGCGATTTTCTCCCTCTGGACCTTCCCAATGCCCTGCCCAATCTCCTGCGGGGCGATCTTCGAGCGTGTAGACCTTGGCAGATTCCTCAACTCCCAGATTGGGAGCAGCTTCCGTTGGAGTTGTCGCTGCCGGTGGATTCGTCGTGGGAGAGTTTGTAGACGCTGGAATTGAACTCGAGGAAGGAGGGAGTGTCTCTGCATCAGTCCCACAGCCGACGACACAACACAATGTCATGAACAATAACGAGACCTGCATCAGTGATCGAAACATGAGTCTTTACCTTTGACCTGCGAATAATGAATGCCGATTTCTGTGATGACTCTAAGTCGAATGATCCATGCCCTGAGCTCATGAACAAACCTTAAAGAGATCAGTTGCTTTACTCCAGTAATAATTGAGAGAAAGTCGAGTCCACCCGTCGGCAGGGTGTCCCAGCCAAATTGTTGTCTGGGTGATGAAGTCACAAGATGGCTCACCATGATGGTCCAATGCTTGAAACATGTGGCAAACACAATTCGTAACCGCATGGCGATTCATCTTGTCGCGTTGCGAGACGCCCTGTTCAGGACGTGCCACCCAAAACGGTAACGACAGGAATTTCCATCTACGACATTCGCGTGATCCGCGGTTCATAACTTTGCAGACAATATGCAGGGGCTTCCGTTTCACGGAGCGTCCGCCGCCACCCTGTTTTAATTTTATTCGTTTGATTCGCTGTCACTCCCGATGATTCACTCGTTTGAGTTTCATTGCACGTCGAATGACACTTCCCCCATCCCGACTGCTGGCGCAAATCGGGCTATGCGAACTCTGCGGTGAATTAAATTTGGTTCCCTCCCATATCACTGGCGGGCAAGCCGCCAGTGCCACCCAACTAGAGAATGAACCCTTTGCGTTTGTTTGCTCTTCGAGGCTTTGCGTCATAAATATGATCTCTCAATCTCATCTTGCAATTTCATTCGTACCAGAGTTAGCGTTCGTGGTTCGATGGTCTTTTGAGCCGCTTGCGCGAGAAAGCAGGGGAATGCGAAGATAATTCAGCGTCCCCAGGTGGGGCAGTCGGTTTCTATTTTCGAAAAACCCGAACGATCAAGAAAAACGGTATGTCTGACTCTTGAAAACAACAAGCTTTCATAGAAGCCACATCATAATCGCTCATGCCGACGACAACGCGTTCACTTGCTCATTTTTCTCGGCGTCTTCGCGACTCTGCGTGAGTCTATTGATCAACAGATCAATTGGAGCACAAAGGGTGGCGGCAGGCGCTCTGCGCAGCAGAAGCCCCCTGTGAAACTCATGTTGGTTGCGGTGAGCGCAGCGTAACCCAACATGATCTGTGACATCAATTCAAGTGTCGGATTACGGATCTAATCGACACTCATCTTCACTGATCAGAATAATTCCATCTGTTGAGCGTCAATAAGTAAACATGACTTCTTTCTCTGTGTTCTTAGCGAACTCTGCGGTTACCTCTTTCAATTTTCCTCTGCGCCGCCGCGCCGCTGCGTGAGTATTTCTTCTTCTACAAATACTGCCGGACAAGCAGCCACCCGATTTGTTTTTTTCTTTGAGTTTCTTCGCGGCTCGGCGTCTTTGCGTCAAAAATTGATCCCCGAAATTACCCTTGCCAACCTCGCGCCACCAGAGTTACCGTTCGTGGTTTATTGGTGAATAGTAGGCTGGAGTTAGACGAGTGTAGCGAGTCGTAACCCAGCATTTGTTCGACACACATATTTGCTGGGATATGCATTCGCTATCCCAGCCTACCACAAATACGAAATCGATCTTTGGCAATTTGAACGTCATGACAACATAGCCCATAGCCCTACTGCGCAAGCAGTTGGGGCTGGTTTAAGTGTCTTTGCGTGTCGCAGGTGATTTGTACGAGCACGATGTGTATTACTTGGGTGGCTGTGGATGACCGACAGGTCACCCACAGAATCATAAAATCTGGGGACTCACTGCGTTCGTCCCCAACCACACCTGTGATTCAGCCAGTCGCGTGTTGAAGAATGACTAAGGCTGCAACGTGAGAAAGAGAGCAATCTCGCGTGACGTGGAAAATGCGCACCCCGAAAAAGTGACCACTCACCAAAACGAGGTCATCAGCGTAAACCTACGGGTGCCAACAACTTGCTCATGATTCGGGAAGATTTGGAATCTAGATTTGGGAAGATTTGATTTCAAGATTCGGAAAAGGCACCCCCACAAATCATCGAATCTTCAAATCTTGAATCGGCGGTTCAGCGTTTGGGAAAGAGGGACAAGTAAACTCCTCAAATAGGCTATATCGAGCGTATCAGAAAACACGTTGATTCCCATCCATATAAGTTGATATGATAAGACATGCTCAGTTTTCACGATCCAAAATCTCGACGCGAATTCTTACGGCTTGGCTCGGTCGCCATGGGAGGTGCTGCGCTGGCTCCGTGGATGACGCCGCAAGCCAATGCGGCCGTTCAATCGGCCGTGTTGACGGGGAAGTCGGTCATCTTTCTGTTCATGCACGGTGGACCGTCACAGATCGAAACATTCGATCCCAAGATGGATATGCCGGCCGAGATTCGTTCGGCGACCGGTGAAGTCTCCACGAAGCTACCGGGCGTTACATTTGGTGGGACGTTTCCCAAGTTGGCACAAGTGGCCGACAAATTGTCGATTGTCCGTTCCTTCAAAACAGGCGACGGTAATCACGACATCAAACCCATCGTCGGCAAGAATACTTTTGGAGCGAATTTCGGATCGCTCTATGCTCGTGTTGCGGGGACTAATCATCCTCAAACGGGGTTGCCGAATAACGTGGCTCTTTTTCCGCGAGCCATCGATCCCGAACGGATGGAGCGCATCCAACAATTCGGGCGGTTCGATTCAACCGGTGAAGTCGGAGCGGCATTTGCGCCGTTCATTCCGGGAGCCGGGGGCGACCTGCAAGAGAACATGAAACTCAAACTTCCCATGGATCGCATCGGAGACCGACAGACATTGTTATCGTCTCTTGATGCGGCTCGGTGGGTCGTCGACAGTTCTTCCAATGCAGGACGGGTCGATTCTTTGCGTTCCCAAGCCTTCGATACAATTCTCGGCGGCGCGGCTGATGCCTTTGATCTGTCTAAAGAAGATCCAAAAACTGTCGCTCGGTACGACACGGCTCCCCTGGTGAAGCCACAAGACATCAGCAAGAAGTGGAACAACTACGAACGCTATGTCGACAACTCCATGACACTCGGCAAGCTGTTGTTGATGGCGAGGCGATTGTGTGAACGTGGTGTCGGCTTTGTCACCGTCACGACGAACTTCGTCTGGGATATGCACGCCGATGCCAATAATGCGGGAGTCGATGAGGGCATGCGATACATGGGGTTGCCGTTCGATCATGCGGTCTCTGCACTGATTGAAGACATCCACCAACGCGGATTGGAAAACGACATTCTGCTGGTTTGTTGCGGAGAAATGGGTCGGAACCCGCGTATCAATGCTCGAGGTGGCCGCGATCACTGGGGCAATCTGTCACCGCTGATGCTATCCGGTGGTGGTCTCAATATGGGACAAGTCATCGGTCAATCGAAACGGGATGCGTCCGAGCCGTTGACCTCGCCACTGACCATCAAGCACCTGCTCGCCACGATTCTGCACACGCAGTTCAATGTCGGCGAATTGCGACTGCAACCCGAGTTACCGGGCGACTTGACCCGCAAAATGGCAAGCTGGGATTCGATCCCGGGGTTGTTGTAACCCTAGGTTGAGAAGTTTGGTTACATATGATACACATGGTGTACGCAAATATCGATACCTTCTAATATTGCCATGACAGAAAGTTACTTGAAATGAAGAATACATTTACTTTATTTGCGTCATTTTTCTTTTTTATTGTCTTTATTATGCACTTGAAAGTAACAGATGCGCAAATAAAAGCGGTAGAGGCAGACTCCGTGGAAGCTCGTCAGCAGATGCAAGATCAACGAGAGCGGCTAAATATCCTGAAGTCGAATTACGGAACATTTTCTGTAGGCCAACTTAAAGTTGGTCATTGGGGAGTTCCAGCCAATTTAGATGCCAAGGCAATTCAGGTGATCGATGATAACCAAATGATTGTGGGGATTGAAGATGATCGGACAGGGAGTGGGGCTTACAAGACATGGGTAATAATTAAATGCGCTACAAAGGATATTGTTGACGGGAAGTTTTGGCGTAGTGAAGATTGGGAAGAGATAGTTGGTACCAAGGCCATGAAAGTGACCGGAACCAAACAGTACGCGACTGCTATTGGGGGCACAAATACCGTTTATGTTGTTGAACCAATGAGCAATAGAGAACTTTCAAAACTTTTGGAGTATCGCATTTGGACGACAAGGAATGGGAATCTATTGGCAAAGTTCGTTAAATTAGAGAAAGGTAAAGTGCAATTGAAGCGTCCAGAATCTGATGAACTTGTGACCGTGAGTCCCTATAGCCTTTCGCGTCATGATCGGTCTTGGTTACGTGATGAAGTCAAGAAACGAAGTACTGAAGAGAAGAACGAGAACGCAAACAGCGAGAAAGAACGAAGTGTTGCAGACTCCAACAATAAACCCAAGCTAAATCCAATTACTCCGTCTATTCCGCTGCCAATCAGTTGGATAAACGAAACATACAAAGTAACCGTCCGTAGGCTTGGAGATTAATCTTGGGAAGAAATTGACCAAAAGACAGGCAAAGTACTCAATAGATACAAAACAGTAGAGCAGAACAAAGAATACACTGAACTGTACGATGAGAAGCGAAAATACGAAGTCAGACTCTTTGATAATAAAATGATGCTTATGAAAGATGGCAAGTGGATTCATGTTGCTCGAGGGCGATGGAGCGATAAGCCAGACCAATAATATATCAGCCCACAACTAACCGACTTTCTCCCTTGGGCAAATCGAAGCAGAGTAAGCGTTTCTCTTTGATATTGTAGAACGTACCCGATTTCAGTCGTAAACCGTAGCGAGTCCGATTTGTTCAAACTCGAATAAATAATTTTCGGCGATACATCCAGAATACGATGAGCCACATGGTGAAGAGAATGAGCAGCGACTCGTTGATCGGTGCGTAAATATTCTTTTCGCTAAAGAAGATCGGAATCAAAGACGTGCTGAAGGCGGTGTCGATGGTGGCCAGATGGGTTTCAAGATTTCTGCCGATCCAGCCATGAATGAGAGAGGCCATGAGGTAAAACGCGATGGAGTTCATGCCGACGACAACCAGTGGAAAAGCAAGCCGTTTCACTTTGAGGACATCAAAGATCAGAAAGAACAGCCCCATCATCAGTAATACCCAACCGGTACTGAAGATGACCCAGGTGGGTGTCCAGATTCGCTTGATGGTCGGCGAGATCGTCCATCCCCAATCACCTGTATTGATGGGCCAGATGTGTGTGTCCATCAGCATCCCGACGACTAACAAGATAAACCCGGAGGCGAACAATAGACGACACTTACGTTGTTCGGTCTCGGGGCCGATGAGTAATTGCCCCGCCATCAGGCCGAAGATCATGGTGGCGATGGACGGAATGAAATTGAGTGTGGTGTAGCCCCCTGTGTTGGCCCAGAACTTCTTGCCACGAAATCCGTCTTCGAATCGTGGCGGTTTGTTGAGCCATTCGCGATCAAAACCGGCGGCGGCGTTGGTGTGTTTGTTCCAATGGGCGGCATAAGAGTCATCAAAGATCTCAACCTCTCCAGCGGGATCCATACCTTGTTCTTCGAGCCAGGCATAAAGATCGGTTAGTTCCTGTTCGGGCATTTGATAATCGTAGAACCAATAGCCGTAACCTCCCAGGATGACGATGATGGCCAGCATTTGCACGCCCGAGCTGCGACCGACTAACAGATAGACGAAGATGTACCCCAAGCCGATTTGAGTCAGTACGTTAACGAGTTTGAAATGTGTCATCGGATCGCCAACCGAGTAGAGAAAGATCCCCATCATGATCAAGATCAATGATCTGATCACGGCATGTAGGAATCGCCCGAATCCGTGTTGGCCTTTGCGGGCGCGTTTGGAGTAAGAGAACGGCATCGAGACACCCACCATGAACATGAAGGCGGGTTGGATTAAGTCCCAGAATGCGCAGCCGACCCACGGGACGTGAGAAAGCTGATAGGCCATCGTTTCCCAAAGAGCTTTACTTTGGCCCGATGCAAGGATTGTGGATTTGTGCTGCGACCAGACTCGTGCAATCGCGAAGCCTTCCGAGGCCATCATCAACATCACGAACCCTCGGAACGCATCGAGAGAAACAAGCCTGGCAATCGGTTTTTTGCGGGCTGCCTCTTCATCCATCGCTTTTTGGAGCGGCGATTCGTACGGCTTGGAAATGGGAATCGTCATAGATTATTCCGCTAAGTGAATGCGATCTCGTCAGCGCAGAATTTTATTCTGTGCCGTGGCCATGTCCCGGTTTGAGGCCCGGGCCTGCTTTGTCTTTCAGATGTTCGGGAAGTTTGTACCCCCCGGCTTCGAGGAAAGAAAGCAGGTCGAGGATTTCATCTTTTTGCAACACGTCTGCCAAACCCTTCGGCATCGGTGAGATTTTTGACGGGAACCGTTCGTCAATTTTTTTCTTACTGATGATCGTTACTTGTGTCGGTAACAGGAGGTTCTGAATCAAGTGGAGCTCATCTTCGGTCTCTTTCGCAATCACTCCGGTGAGAACTTTTCCGCTATCGAGAATCAACTGATGAGTTTGGTACTTCTTGTTAATCTCGGAGGAGGGTTCCAGAATTTGCTGTAACAGTTTGTCACCGCGATAGTCTTTGGTGACTTCGGTCAACTCGGGACCGATCTTCACGCCGTGATGTCCCACAACATGACATTGATGGCAGCGTGCTTTCAAAAATGCCTGCATTCCCCGCATGACTCGATCTTCCGATTGCTTGACTTTCATGCCGGCAAAATCGGCCATTGTCCATTGTTTCACGATTTGCGGTGTGCTCTCAGCGAGCAACTGCTCCGCTTCTTCGAGACTCGACCCGACGGCGATACTGCCGTTCATGATGACCCAGTGTCCCGGAAAGGTGCAGACAAAGGGATAGATTCCCGGTTCTTTCGGGGCGACAAATCGCAAGACGTGTACCTGAGATTTACGAGTTGGTCCGATCATGGGAGAGGCTTCCAGGATCAAGGCTTTCTTTTCCGCAGGAATGAAATCGGAGTTCGCGAATTTCGGATCTTTGGCCATCGCATTGGCGGCCATTCCAACTTCTTCCAATGCTCCCGGTTTGACAATGACAAGATTGTGATCGGTCGCGTCGGGGTTGGAGAACACAATTTTGACAGGCTGCCCACTCGTGAGAGCAATTTGATCTTCGGTAAATCGCATCCGCTCGGGCACACATCCGATTTTCACGACTTTAAGATTCTTTTGACTGTCAAACTGAGCTTCCGATGCCGTCGGGGCTGGCTCTTTCAACTCGCTACTCCGTTCCAGTTTCTTCATCAGCCGAGCCAGATTGTAATTCGGGTCGTTCTCCCAATGCGGCTTCAGGGTGTGTGAGCCGAGAGAACAACGAATGGCGTAAGCAAGATGTTTGTCACTCGGATGATTCAAAATATCGAGCATCGCATCGAGAGCGTCTTTGGTGCCGATGTAACTGGCTGCGATGGCGGCTTCCATACGAACGAGGCCGTTGGAGTCGTTGGCCGACTTGTTGAGTAATTCGATGGCATCCGGCATTTCGGTATGCCAGTAACGTAGTTGTTGTGTGGCTGCTGCGCGAGCATGATGATCTTGGCTATTGAGAATGTCTCGCAGCAAGTGAGTGTCTATTGCTTCGATCCAGCGTAACGCCCAGACGGCCTCGATTTGATGATGTGGGTAACGCGGGTCGTTTTTATCGAGGTTGGACACCCAGGTTTTTACGGCGTGTTCGACCTGTTGATGATCACGTTCACGGAGTTCCCGTTTGGCCCAATAGCGATAACGGTATTCAGGACGAGCCAACATCTCGACTAATTCTGAAATCGACATTTCTGCGAAGTTTGGTGAGTCCTGGACCGAGCGTCCTTTGGCGGTGATTCTCCAGATACGTCCCGAATGTCGATCTCGCCGTTCGTCGCGCAGAGAATATTGTGCGTGCCCTTTGACGGGATTATACCAGTCGCAGATATACATGGCACCGCGCGGTCCATATCGCAAATCAACGGGGATGAAACTGAGGTTCGTCGAAAAGATCAAGTCGCTGACATATTCTTCATTGTACCCGAACTCTCCTTCTACCCATTTGTGGATTTCGATTCGATTCGTTGGCTTGTATCGGGCTTTGATAAAGCCTCCCTGCAACTCTTCCGGGAAGGTGTTGAAGTCAACAAACTCATGGCCGCACGTCCCCGAGTAGGCTTGCAAACCAGCCGGCTTGGGATGTTGTGACGGGTAAGGGGGATCGAGCGAATGGAATGCCGCTGCGAAGACTGGATGACTGGCAACATGGTTTCCCCAATCATCGAATGTGACACCCCACGGATTCGTACTGTGGTAAGTGCCGAAGCTAGTGAGACGTTGATGAGCAGGCTCGAAGCGGAACCAGCCACTGTTTTGCTGACGGACGGGTCCATAAGGAGTCTCGACTTGCGAGTGATGGAAAATTGATTCGCGAAAAATCAGATCTCCATCGGGTGTCCAAGAGAAGTCATGCAAAGAGTGGTGCGAATCTTCGGTCCCGAATCCTGTCAGCAATAATTTGCGGACATCGGCTTTGTCGTCTCCATCGGTGTCTTTCAGGAATGTGAGATGAGGCATCTCAGAGACGTAAATTCCACCATCACCAAACTCGAACGAAAGAGGAATGTGGAGGTCATCGGCGAAGATGGTTGATTTGTCGGCTCTTCCGTCTCCGTCGGTATCTTCAAGAATCACGATTTTGTCGTTTGGCTCGTTCATCGGATAGACGTGCGGATAAGTGGTCGAACAACTGACCCATAATCGTCCTCGACTGTCCCACCGCATTTGGATGGGAGCGCCAATATCGGGGAACTCTTCTTCGCCGGCAAACAGATTGACCTCAAAACGAGGATCAATTTTGAAGGCTTTGAGTTCGTCTTCTGCCGTCATCCATTCATTGGCACCACGACTTTGCGCGGTTTCCGGCATCTCGGGAAGATTCGAATCATCGAGTCGTTGTGGCAAAGGCTCACCTTGCGCCAATGCCCACAGACGGGCGTCCCGATTCTGGACCATCAAATCAAAGTTTTTCATTGCGGGGAGAAAGTCGAGATAGCCATACGATCCTTTGCGTCCACCGGTATAATAAAACGTATTGAGTGGTCGATAACGCCGGAAGTACTGCCGGTTTTTATCGACGACCAGTTCGCGAATCTGTTCGTTGACATCTGAGGCGTCTTCCTCAAATGTCCCACTGAAGAGAGATCGTGAAAAGACCTCGTAACCTTCTTCATTAAGATGCACGCCGTTCAATGTGATCGGTACTTCACTCTCTGCCATTGCAGCGGCTGTGGCTTGGTAGACATCGACGAAACCGACTCTTGTTTTGATGGCGACTCGTTTCACGGCATCGGCATAAAGTCGAATGTTCTTATTGTTTGAACTTGCGGGAACCCCCTCGATGTCTTGATTCGCAATCGGGGAGACCAGAACAATTTGAGGGCTGGTTGTCCCGTTGAAGGCACTCGATTTGAGTTTGGAAACGTACTTCGTAAGGGCGATCTCAAAATCGGTGACTGCCGATGGTCCCTCAAAAGACTCATTGAATCCGTATGACGCGAAAATCACATCAATCTTCTCATAAGTCAGATGTTGGTTGATGTCGGCAAAGTTCTCGGGACGCGGTTGCAGTTCGGGAGTGTCTGCCGACCAGCACAGGTTTCTGACAGTCAGCTTATGGTTCGGGTATTTTTGATGCAGGAAGGTTTCGAAGTAGCCATGAAACTGGGTTTGTTCCAGCAGACCGTTACCGATGAAGGCAATACGGGCCTCTTTGGGGAGTTGCAATGGGAGTTTGGTGGAAACGGGTCGCACAGTCGCCGCACGCGGAGCCGAGTTTTCAAAGATGGCATACTTGGCGTATTCGGGATCTTTCTCGGGTACCGGTTTGTTCGTTTTCTTGTTTTTGGCATCCTGGACTTTGGGTTTATTATTCTTCGATTTCTGGGCATCGAGATGCGTCGAAGAAATCAGAACTCCGCAGAGAGAGACAGCCGTTACCAAAAAACAACATTGCGCAATACGAGGCATCGAAAAAACCTTCATCATGAACCCGGCGAGCAAATCCAACGAATCTCAATGATAACCGCGTGCAGTGCGATTATCACGCGTTGATTCGATTTAGAAATCGTACCATAGGCCGAAGCCGAGTTGTTCTTCGTCTTGGTCGAAGAAAGAGAGCTGACTACTTTTTCCGTTGTAGTAGAAGATCCCCGCTCTCAAGAGGCTTGTCGCAGGAAGATCAGTTCTCCAAGCCCAGCCCGCTTGGGCAGAAACGGCACCACCGAAATCGACTTCTTCACGTAAGTCACCATTCACTGCAATAAACGGTGCGCCTCGAAAACCGGTCGGTACGGCAGGTGCGTATTCCGCACCCAAAGCAAATCGCCATGGTTCTGCGACGATGTGTATGAGTGCGTAAGATGCTTCGCCATACCAACGAATGGAAGGGGTGGAGTAATAGGAATAGCCAAAAGTAAGGTTGTCTCGAACATAATTGAGACGATCATATCCAGGGTTGTCGAGAAGAAACTCATCGCCGAGATGAGAACTGAGGTGAGAATATCCAAATTTGAAACGATGTGGACCAGACATCCAGGTGATTGGGAAGGCTAGTCGGAAATCCATCGCATCAACATTGGTGTTGTCTCGCGGATCGATTCTTACGGAGACTCCCCCCATAAAATCGAGTTGGACACCCTCTGGAGACTCAGCAGGTCCCCACCGAATGAGCCCGAATCGACCACCGAGTGAAGACTCCCAGAGCAACCCATCTTCTTTGTCAGAAACCCATTGGGTTCCCACACGTGGTTCATGTGGGTGGCTGAGGTAAGTGGGGTAGATGAATCCCTCGGGCATAAAGACGAATAAGGGATGTTCGGATTGACCACAAAGCGGATCATCGAGACAAACATTTTGACGATTGGAATAACTAATCTCTTGTCCGGGAGAAAAGAAAACTTTTCCCGCGGGTGGGGAGAAAACGTCTTCTCTTTCAGTCCAGCTTTGTGCGGAGAGTTCACCACAGAAAACGAGCAGAGTCAGTAGAGACGACCAGACGTACTTCCAACCCGAACAGCGATGCTGTTGAAACTTCAATCGAATTGGTGAGTTCGGAAAACGCATTAAGAGCCTCAATACAATCAGCAAGTGAGGCGAGGATTGGGGGGCCTCTAAAAAAAAGGGACCGGAGTTTTAATTCTCCAGTCCCAAAGGGTCAAGATCGATTAGCAAGCTAATGATGTGGGGTGCTAACGTAAGAATTATTGATAAACGGGAGAATTCGCATCTCCTGCCGATTCGATATACAGCAGCAAGTCGAAGATTTCCTGTTTGGTGAGAGTATTCAAGAGCCCTTCGGGCATCAGTGAAACTTTCGAATCGACTCGCTCTTCAATGGTCTCCTTAGGGATTTCGATGGCCTTGGCGTCTTTTTCCAAAGGGTTAGCCATCAGGCGAATCAGTTTGTCATCTTCGTAGACGATGACTCCGCTATAAGGTTTTCCTTCGTCTGTGATGACAATTTGCGTGCGATACTTTTCGTCGATCACCTTCGAAGGCTCGATCATCTCGTTCAAAACCCGTACACGGTCAAGTTTGCCGTCCTGCATTTTCTGACGTACCAATGTCAGGTCGGGGCCAATCTTGGCACCTTCCCCTTTCATCTGATGGCATTGAGCACAAGCGATTGATTTGAACAACAGTCGGCCATTTTCGAAGGATCGATTTTCATCGGCTTGAGGTAATGAGGCGAGTAAGTCTTCGACTTTCCACTTACGAACAAAACGACGTTGGTACATAGGACCGTTCGAGTGATCTTGTTCGTTAGCCGGTTCGTCGAGTTGTTCGAGCGGGATTTCTGAGATGTCTTTCACAACGTGAATTGTGCCGTACATTGTTCGCCAATGACCGGGGAACGTACAGACAAACGGATAATCACCGAGTGAGTTCGGAGCCGTCAGCTTGAGGCGTTCTTGTAATCCTGGTCGCAGCAGGCCTGTGTAAGCGAGAACCTTATCGGTATCGGGGATGAATTGCTTTTTCATCGCAGCCGGGGACGAACCGAGTTTCTCGGCGAGAATGCCGACTTCTTCGCGTGCGCCCGGTGTGGTGAGCACCAGGTTGTGAGGCATGATGTCGGTGTTCTCGAAAACAATTTCAAAGGGTTTACCCGCTTCAACATACAAGTTTGTCCGGTCATACTGCATTTTGTGTGGCACAGGACGAACGAAGAAGACATCGACACCAAGTTGCCGGAACTGAGTGATCAATGAACGTGCTTCCAATTCGGGCAGAATGACTGCCAGTCGTTTGCCGAGCTGAATCGCTTCCATGATGTCATCCCGCGTTCGTTGCTCGATGGGAATCTGTTCGACGATGCCGAGCAGATTGTCGATGAGCGGTCGGACTTCCTGTTCAGGAAGTTTGGCACGATTGAGACGACTGATCGCGGAGACGGCTACGGGGCGTGATTGATTGGCTTTGATGAATTCTGCCAGCGTTGTGAAGGTTTCTGCTTCGTGTCCCGGAATCGAGACGATGGAACGGATGACTTCTTCTCGGATCACCTGTTTCGGATCACCTTTGACGGCGAACTCGGTTTTCGGCTTGGGGGCTTTATTGTTTCCACGGGCGTAAACGGCTTGACGTGAGGAATCGAGGATCTCAACTTTGAATTTCTCGATTCGATTTCCCAAGTCTCCATCTGTGCGATTCCAGACGACAATCTGTTCAATCGGATAATCCGATTTCAGGTCGACTTCCCACCACGGGTTGCGTTCTCCGCTGGTATGCGTCGATGAGCCTTCGTTGTAAACACCGCTGGTATTTCCATCGATGGCACGATTGGGGGCTCCACTTGAAGAGGTCGAAGATTGGGAGGCTTTGCCGTTGGTGGCAATATTCTTGCCTGCACTAAAGACCTGTACCTCAGCCAATGTCAAAGTGCGACTTTTTCCGGGAAGTGTAACGCGGACGTACCGCCCCAGTTGCCCCTGTTGTTTGCCAATGGTGGCGGCGAGTGTCTCTGGGAGACCACGCAACAGTGGCTCAATTTTGGAGTACGTTTTCTCCCGTACAACGGCAGACTGAATGAGTGGGATCGCGGCGACCAGATCTCGAAGTGCGCCGAGTGATTTTGTCCCTTTCGCCCAGGCCGCGTCGATGTTTTGATCGGCCGTGATCAATGCAGCAAAGGCAACTCTCCGAGTAATCGGCTTTTGTGCCCAATCGGTCAGTTCCTCAATTTGTGGTCGATATTTGGTTATATTCTTCCCGGGTTGTCGACTCAGTAAGATGCCCAGATCGATCAAGACATGCTCGCCGTGCTCACTGTCACGAGTATCGAGATGCGTAATCGTCTCAAGTAACTCATCCATGGGAGTCGTATTGTGGAGACGTGCCAAGCCTTCGATGGCTTCTTGTCGATGTTGGAAGACAACACCGTGCCGATTGAGCATTTCATCATAGACAATTTCGCTCCGCGCCATATTGATCAGGTCGGGTGTTTTGATATTTGAGATGATGAACTTGATCCCGTCAGCATTCCCTTTGGCGAATGGTCGCCCGGCTGCGATAGCCGGTAACCAGTACGGTTCAAGAGCTTGCATTGTTTGTTTCAACGTGTAATCAAGATAATAGTCCATGTCGTGTTGGAGGGCCTGTAATGCAATCTCTCCCGCCTCGGGTGTTTCAAAGAAGCTCGCCGAACGGACTGCTTCAAGTCGAACGCGAGGATGATCGTCGTTGACCATTTCTTCCAAGAGCTTCAAGCTTTCAGGGAGGTCGTCTCGCCAATAACCGAGCACGCGAGTGGCGGCTGCCCGGGCATGATAATCGGGAGAATGCAGCACACGACGCAGATGACTGACATCGACTGCATTATGATGCTGACGCACCCACAGAGTTTCGAGCAAAAGGTGCTCGTAGTTGTCGGCGTTCTTATCGAGTCCGGCGATGAATTTATTGATGCCCGTCACAACCGAAGCGGTGGGACGTTCGCGGAGTTCCAGCTTGACGCGGTAACGGGTGCGATCTTCCGGCTCGTTGAGGAGATTGAGCAATTCTTCCACCGAGGCTCCTTTAATCGTTGGCATTTTGACTAATGGTCGAGAAGGATAGGTGATTCTCCAGATGCGACCGTGAGTGTGGTCGCGATTAGGATCTCGGATAGAGTGTTGCAGGTGACCAATCAGTGGGTTGAACCAGTCCACAATGTATAACGCGCCATCAGGGCCGAATTGAATGTCGGTCGGTCGAAAGTTCCGATCCGACGAATAGAGTAGCGGCTCGATCTCTTTTCCTTCGAATCCCGAATCGACTTCCTTCACCGTATGTTGCAGAATTCCCTGGAATCCGATCACGTTATTCAGCAAATAATTGCCTTGAGCTTCCGGAGGAAAATGCCGACTGGAGACTAACTCACAGCCAGCCGTCGGTCGGACACGCTTAGGAAAGAACTGTTTCATCTGAGGAGCATAAACGAACTTGAACGGCCCGAAATCTTCCTGCCCGGTGAACTGGGGAGCTTTCCCGGAGAAAGCTGTTCCAAAATAATTGGCACCACCGGACGCATCGGCGACAAAGTTCTGTCCCCATTTATCAAAGACGTGCCCCCAGGGGTTGGCAAAGTTGTAATGGACGAAGGTCTCATATTGTTCCTTGGTGGGATCGTAACGATAAATTCCACCATGAGCATTTCGGACTGGACCATACGGAGTTTCCGTCATCGAATGATGAAATGTTCCTTCGTGCATATAGAGTCCGCCACCCGGTCCCCATGTGAATGCTCCAATCGCGTGATGCGTGTCGCCGGAGTCAAAGCCGTGTAACACAAGTCGAGAGAAATCGGCCTTGCCGTCACCATCCGTATCTTTAAGGAACATAAGGTTCGGCTGTTGAGAGACATAGACGCCTCCATCACCCAGTTCAAAGCCAGTCGGGACATGCAGGTTCTCGGCAAAGACGGTTTGCTTGTCGGCTTTACCGTCTCCATCCGTATCTTCCAGAATGAGAAGTTTATCGTGTGGCTTGTGTGGCGGCTTGTAACCGGGATAAGACGGCATGGTCGCAACCCACAATCGACCTTGTGTATCAAATGTGATTTGGACCGGGTTTTCGATGTCCGGGAAATCGACCTCACTGGCAAACAGATTGACAGCATAACCATCGGCAACATGAAACTGTTTGATGGCCTCTTCGGGGGGAAGAATCTCAATGGGCTCTTTGTAGTTGGTTTCCACGGGGACATAGCCGCGCGTGGTGGAATAATCGGGCGTGGCAGAGATTTGTTGCCCGCTGACGAGCTTCCAGATACGCTGATCGACGACGGAACACATCTCGTCGAGTTTGGCCCGCTCGTTCTCCATCACCTCTTCGTTGTTCCAGACTTTGTTGCGAGCCCCGTAGATGTAATATCCATTCACGGCTCGATAGCGATTGAACCACTGATAATCTTTTTCCTGAACTTCAGCGAGTAACTGAGGCGACACTTGTTGTGGGGGAGCTTCATCAGTCAATGCTTCGTAGAAAACGGGAGCGAGTTTTTGGTAGCCGCTATTGGTCAGATGGATGCCGTTAAAGGTGACATGCTCGGAGTCTTGTAGCATCACATTTTGGGTCGGCGTGAACAGGTCAACAAACGAGACTGATTCTTCCGCAGCCACTTTTTTCATCACCTGAGAGTACATGGCAATGTTGGCATTATCGGCCGAACCATCGGGCAGGTTGGGGTTCTTCAAGTCTTCATGAGGAATGGGCGTGAACAGAACTAACCGAGGGGCGGACTCGCCGTTGTACTTTTGTTTGAGAGTATGTCTGACAAATTGTATCAACTCGTCTTCAAATTTCTCCAGCCCCTCTTCACCTTTGAAGGATTCGTTGAAACCGAAGAACGCAAAGACGACATCGGACTCGGAATGTGTCAGGTGTTGGTCTGGTTCGCCGAAGTTTAATGATCGAGGTCGAAACGCAACTTCGTCGGCAGAGAATGCCAAGTTGCGAAACGAAAGTTGCAAGTCGGGATGATTCGCGTGCAGCAACGCTTCGAGATGACCGAAGTATTGCATCCGTTCGGCGAGAGTTGCACCGATGAGACTGATCTTGTCTCCCTTTTGGAATTCAAACTGAGGAGATTCCGCTTGAACAGTGGAATGAGATAGTCCAATCATGGCCAAAACGACGATTAAGCAATGTTTCATCGGTATCCTCATCTTCGTGGTGTCAGCTTTGTTGTGTGTGTGTGGAAGGAAATCGTGGGGCCAACGATTCCTCATCAGGTAGGAGAGCGTGATTCATAGAATCAGCCACTCAATTCTTCATTATCAGCCCCTTAGACAGACAAGCAAGTCTCTTTACGGGGCGATTGGGCGTTTCCCACGGACAAACTTCCTGAAATTTGCCAGATTGAACCAGATTTCGGGAATTCTTCGACACGGTATCGGCTCCTGTTAAATGAGCTGATCAGTTCATTTCCAATCTCAATTCTCTACATATCTCACTTTGAGGAGATTTCCATGTTGAACTTTCTGCGCTCACGGTGCGCTCATCCCATTCCGTCTATTTGTCTAAGTGTTGGTCTTTTATTCACGTTGACAATTATTGGTTGTGGTGGCGAAGGCCCTTATCGAGAATATGATGCCTCTTATGATGCTTCAACCACGATGTCGGAAGGCTCCTATCAAGAAGATGTTTCCACGGAGCCTGTTGCCGCCATGGTCGATGACGCTGCCAAACCCGCCAACGATCATCTCACCAAGAAATTGGCACAACGCAAAGTCGTCTACACCTCTGATATGAAACTTGAGGTGAAAGAGTTTGAAACGGCCGTTGTCGATTTGCGGACACTCGTGAACGACCACCAGGGATTCATCGCGTCTCACAACATCGATGGTGGTGCGGGAAGCCGGCGTTCGGGACATTGGAAAATCCGAGTCCCGTCAATCTCTTTCGACAGCTTTCATGCAGGATTGAAGAGTCTTGGTTACCCGGTCAAAGATATGCTCGACTCGAAAGAAGTCACCGAAGAATATGTTGATGTGGAACACCGCATCGAAAATCTGAAACAGATGGAAGAACGGCTCAGTGAGCTTCTCAACACAAATACCAAAAGTCTCAGAGACATTTTTGAAGTCGAAAAAGAGCTGGCTCGAGTGGGAGGCGAAATCGAACGTATGCAGGGAAGGCTCGAACTCCTGAAAGATATGACAGCACTCGCGACCATCAATCTCGACATCAGTGAAGAAGATGTCTACGAGCCGCCGGTTGTGGTTGCCGAAGTACCTCCCACATTTCAGGAACGAGTGAGTGCGACGTTTGGTGCTTCTGCAGGTACGTTTGTAGAACTGTTGCAGGCGGTGACCTTACTGGTCATTGCAATTACTCCCTGGTTACCAATTCTGATTCCGTTCGTGCTGTTTCTTCGGTACATCGCCAAGAAGTCTCGGCCCGCTTCTGTGGAGTTTTAAGTGAGATGCTAAGATCAATGGTTGGCGACTGACCTTTGAGAAGGTTGAAACGACAGATTCTCTGTTCAAATCATGAATTCTGAGCGATGGGATGTTCAAATTTGGTGCCGTTCCGGTTTCAATAGAGAAGCTCAGAATGTTCTGATTTCCAGGAGAAAGAAGTATGTCGCGATTTGCCCTTTTTGTTGCTGTGTTATTGACGGTCACCACTCAACTCTCTGCGGCTGATTGGCCGTGGTGGCGAGGACCAGACTTTAATGGCATTGCGGCTGAAGGGGAAAACCCTCCCACCAAATGGAGTGCGAGCCAAAACGTCGTCTGGAAGTCGGCAGTTCCTGGTCGCGGGCATTCGTCACCAATTATCGTGGGTGATAAGGTGATTCTCACCACGGCTGATGAGAATGCGAAAGTTCAGTCGGTCGTGGCGTTTGATCGCAAAGGTGGCAAACAACTTTGGAAAACTGACATTCACAAAGGCGGATTCCTCGCGGAAATCCACAAGAAGAATACTCATGCGTCACCAACTGCAGCCTGGGATGGTGAGAACCTGTTCGTCGTCTTCGCGAATTCCAATGCCGTCTTTTTGACGGCTCTCGATATTGACGGAAACCAACTCTGGCAGAAAAGAGCCGGAGGATTCACTCCCAAGAAATACTCATTCGGCTACGGTCCGTCTCCTTTGATCTATAAAGACAAAGTGATTGTCTCCTCGGAGTATGAAGCGGGTGGATTTATCAAAGCATTTGATCGCAAAACCGGAAAAGAACTCTGGGAAGCCAGCCGAAAGGGTCTCATCAGCTTTTCATCACCCGTTGTTGCCAATATAGGAGGCGACGATTACCTGTTGATGACCGGAGGCAACTATCTTGCTGGGTACGACCCTGAAAATGGAAAAGGTGTTTGGCGAGCGGAAGGCTGCTCAATGGCAACCTGTGGGACGCTTGTCTGGGAAGGTGACATGGTCTTTGGCTCGGGAGGGTACCCCGACAAGCAAACAGTCGGCGTACAGGTCCGCAACGGGAGTGCTCGGCAGGTTTGGAGCAACAAAGAGAAATGTTACGAACAATCAATGCTTGTTCATGATGGATATCTTTACGCGGTGACCGATAACGGCATCGCGTTCTGCTGGGATGCCAAATCAGGAAAAGAGATGTGGAAAACACGACTGGGCAGTCCCGTCTCATCTTCTTTGACACTCGCCAGTGACAACCTTTACTACTCCGATGAACGAGGAACAACCTATGTCTTCCAGGCAACTCCTGAGAAGTTTACTCCCGTTGCTGAAAACAAGCTGGGGAATATTTCGTTCGCGACGCCCGTCATTGTCGATGATCAAATTTTTCTTCGCCATGCTGACAATTCATCGGGGCAGTGGGTGGAAACGCTCTACTGCATCGGTCACTGAATTCGCTGCTAAGCTCCTCATTTTTACTGAAACTCTCGCACTTAAGATCCACACACCATGAGCGACAATCGTCCGAACATCATCTTCATTATCACAGATCAGCAGCGTTACGACACCATCAACGCGCTCGGCTATGATTACATGGATACGCCGAATCTCGACCGTTTGGCGAATGAAGGGGTGGTTTATACGCAATGTCATGTCACTGCTGCATCATGCGCTCCGGCACGCGCTTCGTTGTTCAAAGGCTATTATCCTCATACAACCGGCATCCTGAAAAATGCAGACACCTGGCGGCGTTCGTGGATCGAATTACTGAACGACTCGGGCTATCACTGCACGAACGTCGGAAAAATGCACACGTGGCCGTTTGAAACAGAACTTGGTTTCGATGAGCGTTACGTCGTCGAAAATAAAGACCGCTATCTCGAAGGCCGGTACTATTTTGATGAATGGGACAAAGCTCTTCGATTCCGAGGTCTCATCAAGCAACAACGAGAACTGTACCGTGAACGAGACGATTACCGCGATCGCCTGGGTGCGTTTGAATGGGAGCTTCCTGAAGACACTCATCCCGATATGTTCGTGGGAGATATGGCAACTTGGTGGATCAATTCTTATCCGAAGACAGCTCCGTTGTTTTTACAGATCGGTTTTCCGGGACCGCACCCACCGTATGACCCCATTCCACGTTATGCAGATCCTTATCTGAAAAAAGACCTGCCGTTACTGGAAGTGACTCAGAAAGAACTCGATCATCAGCCTCCTGCCTTCAAAGAGTTACGTCAACATAATCAAGACATCGACCACGATTCGGTTGTTCTGGAGCTCGAACCGACTGAAGAACAACGCCATTTGCAGCGTGCTTATTATCTCGCCAACGTGACCATGATTGACGAGAAAGTCGGCGAAATTATTGACGCACTGGAACAAAACGATTATCTCGACAATTCCATTATTATCTTTACGTCTGATCATGGTGACTGCCTGACCGATCACGGCCACAGCCAAAAGTGGACCATGTATGACGCCATCACCAGAATCCCGCTAATTGTTTGGGCTCCGAAGAAATTCCAGGGAGGGCGAGTTGTGAATGAACTTTGCCAACAAATGGACCTGGGGCCAACGATTTTGGAGTTGGCAGAAATCGAAGTACCTCACACACTCGAAGCGATTTCGATGAAGGAGTCGCTGGAAAGTTATGATTGGAAGGGACGCGACTACGTCTTTGCCGAGCAAATCAAGGACGGCATCCTGACTGGGTGTGAGTTTATGACGATGGTCCGCAATCAGGAATGGAAACTGGTCCACTTCCTGGACGAACCACACGGCCAACTCTTTAACCTTACCGAAGATCCTGACGAAGTGAATAACCTGTGGGACGATGAAGCTTCGGCAACAGAGAAACAGAATCTGCTTGATGTCTTGCGAGAATGGCGAATTCGCAGCGGCATTGAAACTGCCGACTGGTCACAAGATTGGCGATAGAAAGAAGTTCAACGTCGAAAGCGACGTACGGGAGCGGTGACCAGATGGATCAAGTGGCAACCAAAGATCGTCGCCACTTCCATGCTGCCCAGAAAAATGCTGGTGAGATAATCCAGCGTACGGCTGATTGCACGATAAATCACGTTAGACAGTTCCAAACAAAGAGTGTTGTACACACTTCATCTTAAAGCGTGTTTGGCGAAATGGCACCGATGAATGCCTTGTTTTTCTGGAAATTATGCATCCCGAGATCACTCTGAATCGATGGTTTCGACTGAGAATAAGTCTAACTTAAGAGGCAGCGAAAGTTTCACCAAGTATCTGAGCCAATCGGATTGACCGTCACAGAGATATCTTTCATCTCTCTGCTAATACAGATTTGTCTTTCTCCAAGTTTTCTGCCAGGAATTCTATTTATGCCCTGAAAAAAAAGGCCGATAACTCGAACCAGCGAGATTCCGATCGTCGAACTGAAAACTTTCTCCCTTCCTTAAGAGAGATCGACCTTTTGCCTTCTACACGATGACCGAGCGATTATTCTTACGATTCATGGACAGGATGATACGTTAATATGTACAAGTTTATGAATCAATTTCGCGAGATTTTCAAAGGCGAGGAAGTTCCAGCCGGGCGTAAAATTGGCCTGAGTGCCAATCGTCGATTTATGAATGACTACTTGAAACTAGCAGCCAAAACTCCAAGTCAACCTCTTGCCCGTTTTTGTGAGGTCTCAAAAGTAGCCGAATTAAGAAGCCAGCTCTCCAGACGAATTGGCTGGACGTCCATTTTGGTGAAAGCTTATGCAATCCTCGCTGACCGAAAACCAGAACTCCGATATCTTTTTCGGAACTGGCCGTGGCCTCATCTATTTGATCCTCAACGGCAGATCTGCCGAATTGCATTTAGTCGGGTCATTAACGGCGAAGAGGGAGTCATGTTTCATCGCTTGGTGAATCCTCACGAGATGTCACTTGAAGAGATTCAAGAGCAGATCGAATTTGCACAAACTGCCTCGATTGAAGATGTCCCTATTTTTTCGTTACACCATTCGTTTTGCAAACTTCCCGGAATGATTCGTAAGTTCGTTTGGTGGATGTCCCTTAATGCGTCAGGGGCATGGAGCGCGTCACTCACGGGAACTTATGGATTCACAACCGTTGCCTCTTTGGGGGCAACCAGTATTCACCCTCCCTCTCTGGGGAATATTGTGATGACGACAGCACCAATGCAAGCGGACGGACGTCTTCGGGTGACTTTCGTATATGATCATCGCGTTCACGATGGTTTGGCAATCGCTCAGGCCTTGAAAGAACTTGAAGAGATTGTGGGAACAGAAATCGCTCAGGAACTTACCGGCTATTATACAGATCAGCTCCCCCCCCAAAGACAGGCTGGCTAACTCGAAGTAGCGTGAACTTCTGTTGCTATGGAAACTCACTGGTCCCAGAGTCATTCGCATAATTTGTATAATCGATACAAATGCAAATTTACTCCTAGAATCCTTGACCAGTCGCCGTCTGAGGCATTCTCTGCTGTTTCTTATGGTGTTCGTTAGCCGATGGAATCAGTACATCACTATCCCTGTAGTACACTCTTACAACTGTTGACAAATCAAGGAACTACTCATGCGTCAATTTATCACACTGGGCATTGCCCTGGCTGTCTTCACAGTCGCTTCTGCTCATGCAGATGCTGGGAAAGCGGTCAAGCCATGCCCTCATTGCGGTCGTTATCACAACGTCCAGTCTTACGGCTACTCCAAGCCCAAGAAGCAAAACTTATTTGCTAAAATGTGGGAAGCGGAACAACGTAAAAATGCTTGGCTGAAGCGAACCTTTCTCGGTCGGTAAATCTTCAACCAAGTCGAAAATTCAAAGCAGGCCATAAGGGATGAGCTTATGGCCTTCTTTGCTGCGCGGTTCGTTATTTCTTCTCGGGGTTCGAAGCAGCATTCATCGCAGAATTCAGTAACTCCTCAGGCATCCATTTGATCGCCTTCCCTTTATGCCAGCCAGAGTCGTTTAGAATTTTTCCCGCCGCGGAGAGTCCTTCCCACTTCACAACCGTCTCACTGAGTTCCATTTTGATCCGGTGAACATCCTCTGGACTTATCAAAGTATTGCTGAGATTCAGTTCTTCGAGTGGGTTCTTCCGCTGGACAAGATGGTGTAGTCCGTCCTCGTACGTTAGCCATGTCTCTCCCACTGAGAGTTTTTTCAAATTGGGGCAAGTTGCGAGATGAGCGATGGTCTGATTGGTCATTAATTTCCCCCAGAACGGACCTAGCCGAATCTCTTCCAGACCGGGATGATTTTGCAATGCAGACATACCGGCATCGGAAACTCGGACATGCCACATACCGAGATATTTGAGATGCGGAAGTTGGGCTGCTTCCACCATTCCAGCATCATCAAACCCTCCTCCTGCAAGCGTGATGCGTTCCAACTTCTTGAGTCCCGCGAGATGTTTTATGCCCGAAGCATCATAGTTTTCAATGGCGGCGTTCTTGTCGTGAAAGTTACTATTGTGCCAAAGTGTCAGTTTTTCGAGTTTTGTGAACGACTGAAAGAGCTGAAATTCTTCGTTGGTAAATCCGGCACGATCTGAACTGATTTCGATGGCATGCCCGCTTTTCGTATTGAATGCAATTCTTGCCCACCCGGAGTCTTTGGGATCTTTCTTCAGATTGCGGACTTCAATTCGTTCGACATCACCATTTCGATTACGTTGAACTTTCGGTTCTCCCGAAAAGCGGTCAGCAATCCTCTCCCACGCCAATTTTTCGCCGGAATGTGTCCATTTCAGAGTCTCTTCGGCGTTCAGAAATACCCCAGTACATAAACTGAAGGCGATCATGGCAGTGGAGATCAGTCGCATCACTATTGCTTTCTCGTTATGAGGTATATGGTTCTGGAGTGTCTACATTTTCAGTGACGGCTGACCGGAGAGCAAGTCGCGATCTGATAAATGATGCTTTGAAATTGATGTTTTCTTATCGAGTTCTTCATGCTCGTTACGTTATTGTGGTAGATCGATTCTCGAAACCGCCTTACGGAGCTTTTCTAATGTTACGATGCAGTCTCGCCTTGATGATCCTCGCTTCAACTTCCATTGCCCAAGCGCATCCCGGTCATGCCGATGAGCACCAACACTCTCATGCATCCGCGGTTGTGCTCAATGCAGACAATTGGAACGATTATGCTCCGCATGGCAAAGAAGTTGACGCAATTTATGGCGATGCGGTTCTGGCGAACAAATATCTGACGGCAGTGATTGCCAATCCCGTACCGACGCGCAACGCCAACATGACCGTTCGGCAGGTTGGTGGATGCCTGATTGACCTGACCTCCAACCATCATTCCAGTGATCAATTAAGTTGTTTTTATACCCTGAAACGCCAACACACGTTTTCAGGACTCAACATTGCTGCCTCTCAGTCCACATCGGATGTGAATGGAACCACGCACGACAATTCTCACGCGGAGGTCGTCACCAAGTCGGTCGATTCGAAAACAGGTTTGGTGGTCACACAAAAATATCTTCTTAATGGTGATGATCGATGTCTCACACTGTTGACCGAATATGTGAACGATGGCGAAAAACCTGTCACGATTTCATTGGCCGAAGACCTGCGAGCCGATGGCGGCAAGGAAGACATGATCAATCGAGGTTCCGGGAAATCGGACATGTACTGGTTTGTTGATCGATACTGGGGACAGGCCTATGGCATCGTCCCTCCCAAAGACTGGTTGATACAGTCGCAAGGTGGATCGCGATTGCATAAGGTTGATTACCTCAAACCAGGTGCTGAAAACAGCAGCATGAGCGTTGCGGCTGGCGAAAAATTTTCATTCTCTCGCCGGATTTACCCCGGTCAAAATCTATTGGAAGTATTGGCAAACCGGGCACGCGATCTCGGCCATAAAATTCAAAAGGTAGAAATCGCCGTCACCGACACTGAGGGAAAGCCAGTGGCCAACGCTCAGGTCACCATCGAAAACGATGACAGTTTTCGGGGATGGGGACGGACAGACGCTCACGGTCATCTCGATGTCGAGTTACCGGCTGGGGAATATGCCCTGACGGCTCAGGTGATGGGTGTGAAACTTCGTGAAGAGAAGCCTGCTCAATTGAATGTTGCCTATGTACCCAATGAGATTCAGGCATTTGCATTAGAACTTCCCGAGTGGAAGCCGGGATCGGTCACTGCGAAATTCGTCGATGAAACCGGAGAGCCCATTGCGTGTAAGGTTGAGTTTGTTGCCAAAGAGGGAACTCCCAAGCCCTATTTTGGCCCCGAGACGGCAGAGTTTGGCGTCATGAACCTTCGATATGCTCCACACGGTCAGTTCCAGCAACTATTGGCAAACGGTCAGTACGATGTGATTGTCAGTCATGGTCCCGAATACGATGCCATCTTCACCACATTGGAAATCACCCCTGGAAAAGTATCAAAGCTGACGGGGACTTTACAACGCAGTGTAAAAACGCCCGGATGGGTAAGCACCGAGTATCACAGTCATTCGTCTCCTTCCGGCGATAATACCGGAAGCCAGCTAGGGCGAGTCTTGAACCTGGTGTGTGAACACCTCGAGTTTGCTCCATGTACGGAACACAATCGGATTGAGACTTACCAACCCGAAATTAATTCGCTGGGAATCCAGAACGATATCAAAACCGTCTCGGGGATGGAGTTGACGGGGCAACCTTTGTTGCTTAACCACCAGAATGTCTTCCCCATGATTCACAAACCACGCACACAAGATGGTGGTGGCCCCGTAACAGATACCGATCCTTCCCGGCAGATCGAACGAATTTTCTTATGGGATGATCGCAGCGAAAAATTGATCCAGCAGAATCATCCCGACTTGGGCTGGCTTTTTTATGATGCGAATGGCGATCGCAAAGCCGATGAGGGATTCGAACGCTCTCACGGGCTGATCGACGTCATGGAGATACACCCCATTCAATTGATTACCGACATGCAACCAAGTGTCGACTGGTACGGCCGAGATTATGCGAACCGCATGTTTGCCTGGTTGCAGTTGTTGAATCAAGGCTATCGCATTCCGGGTGTCGTCAATACGGATGCGCACTACAACTATCATGGCTCGGGCGGCTTGCGAAATTGGGTCCAATCCTCAACCGACGATCCCGCAAAAATTGACATCATGGAAATGGTCCATGCCTCCGAACAAGGGCGGTTGATCATGTCCAATGGTCCTTATCTCGAATTCACGGTCAACGAAACCGGAAAAAAGAAGACGTTTGTGGCCGGTGAAGAACTCACGGCTCCCTCCGCAAAACTGACCGTCATACTACGTGTGCAATGTGCCAACTGGTTCGATGTGAATCGTGTCGTTTTGTATGTGAATGGTCGTCCTCACGATTTGTATGATTATCGCCGCAAGACGCATCCTAATCTCTTCAAAGACGGTGCTGTCAAATTTGAAACCGAATTTGAATTGACACTCGAACGAGACGCGCATCTCATTGCCGTCACACAAGGGGAAGGCTTGAAACTCGGTCCGGTCATGGGACCATCGTGGGGCGATCATCCACCCACTGCCGTTAGTAACCCGATCTATGTGGACATCGACAACGATGGCTTCGAGCCGAACAAAGACACTCTCGGCTACCCTTTGCCGGTCAAGCATGTTCCCAAAAAGAAAAAATGATTTTCAATCGAGTTGATCAATGATCGACTGAACCAGGGTTTCATCCATTGGCACAGTTTCAGGGAAAATTGGCTTCAACGGAATGGGGACTTCGTCCATGCGGTAAGCGGTCCCGTAATCATGAATACCATATGTTCCCGAGCTCAATCTTACGGTCGGCACAAAAGGTGGATCAGAGTCGACGGGTGCGAGATAAATCGTGGGAATCGTTTTGAGAGTCTCGATCGCCGCAGCGGGCATCTTGTTCAAACCATCGGATCCAATCAAAAACGCAGCATCGACATCTCGGCGGGTTAGCAATTCGAAGGCAGAATATTCACCCGGATTGTAACGCGGGTAGCCTTTGGAGAGGCTCACGCTGAAGGGATACCCGGTTTGCCAGCAAAGTACGCTATCGGCACCGGCGACATCGCCGTAATTTCGCATACGACGAGCAATAAAGCGAGTGTGATCGTTAACGTCAGTGACCAATTGCAGCAACGCTTCGACATTATGGTGACCGAGCGGTCCGTGAGCGAGGCCGAGTCCAAAGAAGACAGCACCAAACTGACACTGTTTCATTCGAGAGACCAAGTCATTGAGCTGCTTGATTTCAATGCCACCCACCGAAGACTGCTCCAGCGATTGACCGGAGAGTATGGCCCGGAGAGCCCACAGCACTTCGAAATCGGATTCCGGTTTGATCTTCAGAAACAGGTCGGCGGCTTGCGAAGTTTCAGTCTCCTGAGTATCGACCACCACAATCGTCCGATCAGCACGACCGTTGGGAATAAATAAGCCCGTTGCCTCACCCGAATAGCGTACTAAATGACGGGGATGACTTTCCAGCGGGTTCGATCCCCAGAAGATGACCAAATCCGACCGGTTACGAACTTCACCCAATGAGCAGGTGCTTTCTCCGACCCGTTGTAAAGCAAGGATCGACGGAGCGTGACAGGTGGAGGCTGAGGTATCGATAATCGCGCCAATTCGATCGGCCAATTCGACCGCGGCTCGTTGTCCGGGTGTGCTACTGCGAGCGAGTCCATGAATCAGTGGTGCGGTGGCCGAACTTAAAATCTCGGCTGTTTTATCGATGGCCTGTTGTTGAGAAACTGTTTGACCTTCGATTTCAAATCGAAGCTGGGGGGTTGCTGTTTGAGTGAGAAACCATTCTTCCGAGAGAACACAGGCATTTTTGATCTGTGTCACCCGTTGATCATGGACCGTTGCAATTAAATCATCGCAGACACAACCGCAATGCGTACAGACAGCCGGTTTTTGTACGACGGTGTCTGTCATCGTCAAATTGTCTCTGGGTTGGGTCATAGTGATGACAGTGTGAGCGATTGGCGAAAAATGGTCCAGTCTACCGGTTTTCTTTTCGTTCCGAAGTTTGAGCGACTAAACTGGAAATTCGAATTCATCATCGGGAGAGAATTATGAATATTTGCATCGCCATCGTGACGGCTCTTTTATCAGCGGATTGTGCAAGCACCGCACGAAACGATTCGTTGACGTTAGAGCCTGTCATTCAGCAAAAATGTCTCGAAGTGCTGCGATCAGGTCTGCATTCGGACCAGTTTTGGCCTTCAATCCACGCTGCCGAAGGTCTGACTCTCGGTGGCTACGGGGACGAGGTGATTGCGTATCTGGAGCCGAAGCTGCCGCTTGAGAAAGACGATCAGCAAAAATGCGGTTTCGCTCGGGAATTGGTCCGAGCGGGGCAACGAAAACATGCCACAATCATGCTCAAGATTCTGGCTGGTGATGATGATTATGGACACATTCACGCTGCCGAAAGTTTGTATAAAGTGAATATCATCGGTGACGGCAAGGCGATGCGTCGTGCCTTTGAGCAAACAAATAACCTGCGCTTGCGGTTGATGTCTGCCGCGGCATTAGCTCGACAAGGAGACAAATCAGCGTTCGAGTTTCTGCGCGAAACATTGTCTCACAAGGATGCAGAGACCAGTCGTACGGTCGCCTGGATTTTAGGACGCATCGGCGACGAGAGCGACATACCTCGAATCAGAAAACTGATTCCGATGGCTCCCGACGATCTGACGAAAGCATATTACCAGCATTCGCTCGCTTCATTGGGAGATGCAGACGGTCTCGCAGATTTGGCGAAAAACCTTAAACACGAAGACGGAAGTATCCGCACGTATGCCGCGACTTTCGCCGGCGATGCCCGTGCTGTTTCTCTCAAAGACGATCTGATCGCCTTGCTTAACGATGATCACGAGGACGCCCGTATTCGTGCGGCCCAAACGCTCCTGTTTCTCTCGCGCCCTGCCGAATAACTAATTTAGCGTGCGTCGGTCTTTTCGGATTCGACACCGGATTGATTCACGGTTGAAACGGTGATTCCGTCGGTCGAGCCTGTGATTGTAAATTCCTTTTCGGGGAACTCTGTTCCCTTGAGTGGTTGGTCGGAATAATTCCAGGCGTGATAATGTCCGTGGGGGTTCCAGCGTTTGTCGACAGGGCCACGCACCTCACCAATCATCTTGTCTCCACGATAGACACGAAAAGACCCGATCCCACTTTCGATGTCGGCTTCAGCGTTCCAAGTGAGTTTCCATCCCGCATCAGTTTTCTTAAATGTGACATCGGTTGGAGCTGGTGGAGGCGAACCATCGGCAATCGATCCGCGTTGTGAGAGGTCTTGCCACGCGCGAGCCGCATGAATGTTAGGGAACCAAGCCATGGTTGAAGTGTCGCCCTGATATTCATTCTCGCGAAAGATTTTTAGAGTTTTGACGTTGGCCACGTAGCTCTTTTCGTTGTTCAGCGGGATTGGCTTGATGGGCCGCTTCGGGTTGTCCACAGTTTCCGGTAGTCGATATTTCATGACGGCGTCAAAAAAACGAATGGCGAGTAGCCGACTGTTACTATTCTCGTGATTCGATCCTGGATGGACGGCAATCGACCAGAGTGCTCCCTGTTGACGACCGTGTTCAAAGAGGTTACGCGCTGCTGAAACTCCACTAAAAAATCGCGTGTCGGGAATTTCTTCGGTCTCCCCAAAACAAAAGAGAATGGGGACTTCATAAGCCTGCGCAGAACTTTCATATTTCTGAGGTTGTGAACGGGTAAATTCGCGTCCCACAGGAGCCAATCCCCCCGAACGAGGAAAAGTCGCGATGACTCGTTCCGGGTAAAGGTATGTCATGTTACAAACCCACATGGCACCACCCGAATGTCCCCACAAGCACCACGGAATATGTTGAATTTCTGGATGGTTCGTGGTGTCTGCAAAATGGTTGATGGCCCGAAAGAAGGAGGAAGCGGACCCGTCTTGCGGAATCGTCCAGGTGCTGCAATCTTCTTGAGGAGCCCACAATTGTGAGCCGAGCAAAGCACAGTCCCACTTTTTTGCGAGTGCCCGCCATTGCGGATCGTCGGCGTGTTCGAGTCCCAACTTGCGTGCCCCTTCACCACAACCGTGTTGACGGACGATGATCCCGCGTAACGTCTCGACATTATCGGGAATCCAGAGACGATAATGGGCTGTCCCGTTGGCGTCTTTTTCTCGCGGTTCAATCGTCACATTGAATGCCTCCGCATGCACGAACAAAGGAACAACAAACAGACTGAAAAAAATGAACGCTCGTAACATGTGTGGTAATCCTGTGAATGATATCTTGAGTTGTCTTTGAGTTACGCATCCCAAGTTTCGCCATCCCAGGCAGCAACTCGCTTCAGGAAGGAGACAGTCCCCGCAGAAAACGTCTCGAACAGGTGCTCACCCTTTTCTGGCGAGGCTTGCTCTGGGCTACCGATGTGCCCGATGTTGGTTCGGTCTTTCATGACCCACGCACGATTGCCGGGCTTGAAGGAGTTGCCGAACGGGATGGTTTTACACGACTGATAATCTTTGACGAGTTCAGGACGCAGTGCCAACATCATCGATGTTTCCCATTCGCCGGCGTGGCCCATTTGTGTTTGGACCAGTGAATCGAGTGTCGGCGTCCCCATTTCCCAATAGGTGGAAGAGAGAATGAGCAGATTTTCCTGCTCGCGATATTTCTGTCGCAGTTCATAGGTCGCCTGAGCACTGGGAACAATATTTCCACCGTGACCATTCAGGAAAACAATGCGGTCAAAGCCGTGATACAGAAAGTTTTCTGCGACATCCCGTAACAGATCGAGATAAGTCCGTGGAGTGGCAGACATTGTGCCGGGAAAATCGAGATGATGTTCGGAATTCCCCAGCCATTGAAGTGGTGCGAACAAAATCTCCTCTTGGAGTGGTTCCGCGATTCTTCGGATCACCTCACCCAACAACAGACTATCGGTCATCAACGGCATGTGATGACCGTGCTGTTCGAGAGCGGCAATCGGAACAACGATGGGCGTATTCCGGGGTAAACTCTGAATATCGGGCCAGGTCAGTTCAGAAAGTTGCACGGGAGCCTCTTGTGAAAGTTGCGGAATGCTTACAATGGAACGAGTGGCAGGTAGGTTTTGCTGCAGAAATTTTTGCTGTAGAAAATTGTAACAAAACCGCCAGCCGACTGCCTCAACCACTTTTTTACTTGACGGAATTTTCATGGCGATTGATCCCATCTGTCATATGGAAGTCAACGAATCGACTTCGCTCACGACTGAGAAGGACGGCGATACTTTCTATTTCTGTTGCGAAAGCTGCCGACAGAAGTTTCTCAAATCCGGGGCGAATGATTCGACGGATGGTGCCTGCTGCCACGGCGATCAGGAAATGAAACACTCGCACCTGCTTCCCGTTATGGGACAGAACGGCGAGCAATCCTCGAAGGCATCTCCAAAATCGTCGAGCGGAAAATACATCTGCCCAATGTGTCCGGGAGTCGAAAGTGATGTCCCCGCAGCTTGTCCGAAATGTGGGATGGCGTTGGAACCCACAACCGTCACTGCAGAGGAAGAGGATGACCCCGAACTCGTGAATATGACGCACCGGTTCTGGATCAGCCTCGTGTTAAGTCTGCCGGTCTTTTTATTGGCCATGTTGCCGCATGTGGGGGTTCCTCTGACCTTCCTGTCAGACAACGTCTCAAATTGGATTCAGTTGATCTTGAGCACGCCCGTGGTGATCTATTGTGGCGCACTATTCTTTCTACGCGGTTGGCGCTCCGTGGTGACGTGGAATCTGAATATGTTCACGCTCATCGCTTTGGGGACGGGAGCGACTTACGGGTTCAGTCTGATCGCGGTCTTGTTCCCGGAACTGATTCCCCAAGCATTTTTGCATGACGGCGTTGCTCAGGTCTATTTTGAATCGGCAGCCGTCATCATCACTTTAGTTCTGTTGGGACAAATTCTCGAACTTCGTGCTCGCAAGCAGACAGGTTCCGCAATTCGAGAATTGATGTCACTCACTCCCCCCACCGCTCATCTCGTGACCGATGACGGCGGCAAAGATATCCCCATCGATGAATTAAAAGAAGGAGATGTCTTGCGCGTCAAACCCGGTGAGAAAATCCCCGTTGATGGAACAATTCACGAAGGGAAAAGCAACATCGATGAGTCGATGATCACAGGTGAGCCGGTCCCGGTCGAGAAGTCGGAAGGGGACGGCGTGATTGGCGGTACGGTCAATCAGACAGGTTCGTTCCTGATGACCGCCGAACACGTGGGGCAAGAGACAACTCTTTCTCGCATCATCAAGATGGTCTCTGAAGCACAACGATCACGCGCACCGATTCAATCCATCGCCGATAAAGTCGCCGGGTATTTTGTACCTGCTGTCGTGATTATTTCACTGATGACATTTGCTGTCTGGGCCATCGTGCAGCCCGAACAACCCGCCTTGGTGTATGCATTGGTCAATGCGATTGCAGTCTTGATCATTGCCTGTCCGTGTGCTTTGGGGCTGGCGACACCAATGTCGATCATGGTGGGGGTGGGGCGAGGAGCGAAGGCTGGCGTCTTAATCAAGAACGCCGAGTATCTCGAAATACTCGAAAACATCGATACGATTGTCGTCGATAAAACCGGGACATTAACTCGAGGGAAGCCCTCGTTAAGCAATCTGAAAACTGTTGAGGGGCAGGATGAAAACGAATTACTGAAACTGGTTGCTGCTTTGGAGTCTTCCAGCGAGCATCCGCTAGCGGGTGCAATTCTCGAAGCTGCTAAACAGAAAACGCTTTCGCTTCCCGAGGTCCACGAATTTTCTTCCATCACAGGGCAAGGGGTTTCGGGAACCGTGCAAGGAAAGTCGGTCTTGTTTGGCAAACGACAATTGCTGGAAGAGCAAAATGTTTCCGGCGTCTCAAATTTGGATGAGAACGCAGAGCAATGGCAAGCGGAGGCGATGACGGTCATGTTTGCCGCCGTGGATGGCAACTTTGCTGGACTCGTTGCGGTGAGCGACCCGATCAAAGAATCAACGCCGGGGGCAATTGGACGCCTACACAACATGGGGCTCAAAATTGTCATGCTGACTGGCGACAATCAACAGACCGCCAAAGCGGTCGCCGAAAAGTTAGGGATTGATGAATATCACGCAGAGGTCTCTCCCGAAGCCAAGCATGAGCATGTGCAATGTATGCAGAAGGAAGGGCATAAAGTGGTCTTCGCGGGAGATGGCATCAATGACGCACCGGCACTGGCTGCCGCCGATGTCGGAATCGCGATGGGGACGGGGACGGATGTCGCCATTGAATCCGCTGGTGTGACCTTAATCAAAGGAGACTTGCTAGGAATTGAGAAGGCGATTTCTCTGAGCCGATTGACGATGCGGAATATCCGCCAGAATCTCTTTTTTGCGTTGGTCTACAACGGCTTGGGGATTCCGGTGGCGGCGGGTGTCTTGTATCCGGTTCTGGGAATGCTACTGAATCCGATGTTGGCGGCAGCCGCAATGAGCTTCAGCTCTGTCTCGGTGATTGGTAACGCATTACGCTTGCGTGTCAGTTCGCTGGACTAATTCATGAGTGATCGGATCGAAAGTAAGGGTCATCAGCGTTTCGATTATGAATTCCCGGCCAAATTACAGATTGTGCAATAAATTGGGTGTTCAATGCCTGTTTTGTGTGCTTCCATTGTATTGAAGGGGGTTGTTCATTCGCTTTTTAGGAACAACTCAGGGGACATCGACTATGAAAACTCAGAACTCTCGACCAGGCTTCACCCTGATTGAGCTATTGGTAGTGATCGCGATCATTGCGGTGTTAGTTGCGCTATTACTTCCAGCAGTCCAACAGGCCCGTGAAGCCGCCAGACGATCTACCTGCAAGAATAATCTGAAGCAGATTGGGCTAGCCCTCCACAATTATCATGATACGCATGGCGTCTTTCCTCCCGGCTACATCAATGACTGGGGAGTTGCACTAAACGCATCCGGTAACCAGTACAATCACAAAAATGGTGGTGTGGTTCGACACGATGCTGCTCAATGGGCGTGGAGTGCTTTCGTCATGCCATTCATGGATCAAGCTCCCGTCTATCAAGCGATGCGAGTGAGCGATATGGACGCCATTGATGCGATCACCGACAACAACATCAGGCAGAACTTGCTCACACCGCTCGAATCATTCCGCTGCCCATCCGATATTGCTCCTCGCTTCAATACGTCCCGCAGTACACACAACATGCTCGGATGGAATTTCTATCTTCCGACATCAAATTACGTTGGTTTGAATACCGGGTTGAGAGAAACCACGACTACCGGAGGTTTCACTGGAGTTGATGCAATTCTTCACAGCCATCAGCACACGACCGGAATATTTTGGGCAGATAGTCGCGTTAAAATGAGAGATATCACAGACGGAACCAGTAACCAAATCCTGGTTGGTGAACGTGCCTGGAGATACCAAACCGCGAATTGCCGTAACTTGGGTGAATCAGCCTCTTTGTATGTGGCTGGGGCTGGTGATTTTGTCAGTAACGTCAAACAAGGTGACTCAGATGCCTTGGGAGTGATCGGTCGAGGAATCAACGGAGAAACTCCCGTTTGTAATGCAGGGATTGCCGCCACGAACCCGTTCTCTTCACTGCATGTCGGAGGCGCGCAATTCGTGTTCGCCGATGGCCGGGTTCGCTTCATCAGCGAAAATACCGATTTGACGCTCCAACGCCGACTCGGCTGGAGAAATGACGGCAATCCGATAGGTGATTTTTAGAACCGTAGAAGATTTCGTAATTGCTGAATGTCATATGCTTTAAGGGAATTCTTAGAGCCTTGTTTTTCACGAAGCTGATCGAATCTGAGGAAAATTCGGAAATCCTTCAGAATCTCGTGAACCATTCTCGACGATGCTTCGTCTACACAAGTGGAGATGGTGTTTCCCGACTTCGGGAAGATTGCATGACGGCCTCATCAGCCGGATTCTTTTAACCTCTCCGACACAATTGATCTCGCTATGGAGCGGGAGAACTGCTTTTTATTAAAGGAATGGTTTCCTGAAGGCCGCCAGAAGGCGGAAAAGGTGCAGTTATGTGGCGTTACCAAGTATCCAACAATCAGATCCAAAACATCCATGCGACTCATGGAAATTGTGGAGTCGTGGCTGTTGTTGATGCTTCCGTAGCGGCATTGCGCCTGAAACCGGGAAAATCAAAACGGCTATTTGGCTCTCACACGACTGGTCTCACATGTACCAGTCGTCGCGGGATGGGGCACTTCTCGATGGAGATGTCCCGCTCGCGAATGGAGTCGTCTCGCAATTTACCAATGAGCGATTCGATTCCGGCCTGGCGAGAGCTACCGGCACCGGCCTGGGCATCTTTCATTATGAGAGACGCCATAAGCTGCTGAGTGAAAAACACTCACAACTTGGCCGACTGTCGAAACGCTCTCCCCACTGGGTGAGTCGTTCGATGCCATGCTGTTGATCTTTTGGCTTTGGATTCATTTTCCATTGCCCGTCACAGCAAACCGTTTTGTTGCTGAATCCCGACAATCACCGCATTGAAGCGGTTTTGATATGAGGAAACCAACCATGGAAACTTACATCTTGCGTGAATTAGTATTACGAGCTCAGGCTGGAAGCCGGGATGCTTTCGATACTCTTGTGGAACACTTTGAGCCAACCGTATTCGCAATTGTTTTGCGACGTTTGCGTAACCGGGCTGAGGCTTCCGAAGTGACACAGGAAGTTTTCCTGCGAGCATACCGTAAGCTCGATCAACTCCGCGAGCCAGAGCGTTTCGCAGGTTGGTTGAAGCAGATTGCAGTGCGATTGGCGATCAATCGGGCTGTGCGTCGTCCGCAGGAGTTCAGCACTGATACCGAGGTGATGTCTGCTGTGGCAGAACAAGCTCCCGAAACGCCTCTCGAATCACTGTTGCGAGCAGAGCAGCGTGAGGGAGTCTGGGAAGGTCTACATCGCCTCGGCGACATGGACCGTGAAACTCTGATCTCATTCTACATCAACGGGCACAGCCTGAAGGAAATGAGCGAAGAGTTCAACAGCCCGATCGGAACGATCAAGCGGCGACTGCACACGGCTCGTCATCGACTGCGTGATGAATTGCTGGCTCAGCCAGCTTGAACTCGCCTGGTCGATCCTGAAACCTGATTCCGGGGCGTCTCTCGATTACGAGAGGCGTCCCTTATTTTATAGACAGGAAACTTGCTGAGAGTTTTGCACCATTGGCCGTTTTTCTGTCGGCAAAAAAAGGAAAACAGAACAAGGTTATTTTGCTTTTCCCGCCTTACTTTTCGAGAACTGTTTGGCTTGGTAGACTATCCAACTGTCATTACCCGACCGCCACTACTTTTTACGTTGCAAGCCTTCGATTGTTTTTTTGTGAGTCTCCAGGAACAATTTCAAAATAAAATTCGAGGCCGAGTGTCTGCTTAAGTGTCGCCACTCAATTGCGAATGTAGGAAAAGTCAAATGGCACAAATTGATGAGTAATATCGGGGCTGTAGCTCAATCGGTTAGAGCAGCGGACTCATAATCCGTTGGTTGCGAGTTCGAGTCTCGCCGGCCCCATTTGCCTTAAACAAGGCTCTGTCCTTTTATGTGCTTTGAGAGTTTTGGAAGTATGTCCCCGAATCTCAAACTCTTGAACCCTTGAAACGGCCATAGAATGTTTTAGAAAAAGCTCGGGTATCGCGATCCCGATTACGATTTCAAGGGGGCCGAAGGAACTATCGACCTGCGAGACTGATTCAATTGATCGGAGGATCGACAATTGTGCCGGGGAGAGTTTCTTCTCCATGACTGTCCGATTTTTTCGGAGTTTTATGATCGGTTTTGATGAAGCGGATAATGTCGCGTCGTTCGAGCAAGCCAATCAGCATCATCGTTTCAACCGAATCTACGACGGGGATCACATCGTCAATGGTTTTTTCACACCGGTCGAAAGCGTCCTGAATGGGGATATCGGGTGAGAGAAACAAATTGGTCTCGACACTGAGATCCTCGGCCCTGACCAACGAAGCCACTTCACGGTCAAACAAAACCGTACGCAGATCGCGATACCGAATGACGCTCAGCAGGTTGCCGTCGGTGTTTGTGACGGGGTAAACCTGATGCCGACTGTGTTCGATGAACTCGAGCACTTCGAGAAAGCCTGCGGAGTTTGAAATGCTTTTGACATTTTTACGCATCAGATCGCCAACTTTAAGGTCACTCCGGTTCTTTTTCATCAGCGGGTCATGACCGAATGAAATTCGAATTTGACTCACCACATTATGAATGGAACGCCTGAGGCCAGGACGCTCAGGGTGAACGAGATGAGCCACAGGAACTTCACCGGCATGCACCACTGCAAAACGTGTCAATAACGGCCCGACAACCTCGAAGACCACCACAGTCCCAACGATAATCGTTGCCAGATGTGCCCCGAGAACGGGGTCTCGATCTGTAGCGATTGCCACAAGACCGATGGCGGCACCGGCTTGAGCGATCAAGGTCGAACCTAACCAACGTTGAACTTCGATAGACTCTTCACGCCACTGAGCAACCAGTCGAATGCCCAAGTATTTTCCGAGGCAGCGTGTGATGACATAGACCGCTCCGATGACCCCCACTGCTGAGAGTGCTTGCAGATTCAATTCAGCCCCGGCGGCGACGAAAAAGACAACATACAACAACGCCAAGACGGTTCCTAATTCCTTAAGCGTTTCGGCAGTGTGTCGTGATGCATTAGCGAGTGTGATTCCCATTGCGAGAAATGTCAGAAGGTAAGGGAGCTCATATGATTCACAAAAACCTAAAACAATTGCCGTGATCGCAAAGACGACGACCGTGCGTTGTTTTTCGCGTGTCAAGGAGGAAGCAATCGCGACCAGAATACCAGCTCCAACTCCGAGCATCGTTGAGCCAACCAAGCTGACTGAGAGCCATGTCAACAGCCCCATCACGTCGACTTTGGCTCCTTCATCCAAGAGAGATGTCGCAGCGAACAGAATTTCAAAAGCAACAATCGCTGCCAAGTTGTTGAGGGCCACCAGAAAGAATGTATATGCTGTCACAGGGCCTTCGGAGTCGTATTCTCTCAACACCACGATGGTTGTTGCAGGTGCCGTCGCCAGCGCGAGTCCACCCAATAACAACGCGGGGCGAAGGGGCTCACCAAACATGTAGACGCCACCCGAAACAAGGACGAAGGTGAACACCAACTCTCCTACTGAAAGGGGGACCGCCGAATGAATAATCCGCCGAATCATCCCGACCTTGAAGCGACTCCCGATCTCCAGCAATACCATCGCTAAGGCAAGTTTTAATACGGGGTCGAGTTCGTGCAGGTGATTGGGAGGAATCCAACCCAACAGCGATGGCCCCAGAGCGAGTCCCGCCAGAATATATAAACTGACTTTTGGGACACCGATCCAGCCTGCCAGGTAACCGGCAATCACGCCTGCGACCAGCAACATTCCGAGGCTGAATGTCAGAACCATCCCGCTATGGGAAGTTGCATCCAGAGTGGAAAGGCCCGTGGCAAGAGTGAGAGGCATGAAACATATCTCGTGTAATTCAGAAGTCGTTGTTGTGACACAGGATAGCGGTACTTGGATGTCAGGACTATGCCGATTTTCGACTTTCTTGATGGTTTCCACATCTAGTATCGTCGATTTCTTCCGACTCTGTTGCTACGCCGTTACACTGAAGTCTGACAAATTCGCGGTGATTTGCTGAGGAGAGCAGAATGGTCGAGAAATCAATTCTCGTTTTGGCGGGAGATTATGTCGAAGATTACGAGTTGATGGTTCCTGTGCAGGCGCTTCAGGCGGTGGGTTACACTGTCGATGTGGTCTGTCCTGATAAGACTTCGGGAGATCAGGTACGCACAGCCATTCATGATTTCGAGGGGGATCAAACCTATTCGGAAAAACGGGGCCACAATTTTACGCTGAACGCAACTTTCGCCGATGTTGATGAATCGAGCTACGATGCGTTGCTACTTCCCGGTGGGCGGGCACCTGAATATCTTCGACTCAACAAGCGTGTCATCGAAATCGTGAAACATTTTTCCGAGAGCGATAAACCTATCGCGGCAATTTGTCATGCCCTGCAACTTCTGGCGGCTGCCGAGATCTTGAAAGGTCGCAAATGCACCGCCTATCCCGCGTGTGGCCCGGAAGTCACTCTCGCAGGTGGTGAGTATGTCCAGATTCCTGTCGATGAAGTGCATGTGGACGGGAATTTGGTCACTGCACCTGCTTGGCCCGCTCATCCCGCTTGGCTCGCAGCATTCATGAAGGTCATGGGGGCCGAAATTTCTCTCTGAAATGACTTTTGCTGATCCCGTCGCTTACTTTGTCCCACTGAGAAATAGATTTATGTCAAATCATCTTGCTGTTGCCCGATGTTGGATTGCCACCGGGGCCACGCTTGCTGGGCTCGCTGTTGTAACCGGTGCCTTTGCCGCTCATGGCATGGATCAATATGTCGTGGATAAATTTGCCGACGTTCCTGACAAGGTCATAGCCGGTCAAGAGTTCGCCGCCTCCTGGAAATATCTGCAGGACTTCAAAACGGCTGCCGAGTACCAGATGTATCACTCATTAGGTTTATTGGTCGTTGGGTTGTTAGCCTTGCGGGAGCGAAAGAAATCATTGCATGTCGCAGGCTGGAGTTTTCTGATCGGAATTCTATTATTTTCTGGTAGCCTATATCTCCTTGTGCTCACTGGTATTACTAAATTGGGGGCCATCACACCGATTGGTGGAGTCGCCTTCATTGTCGGTTGGATCGCCTTGTTACGCGCCGCACTCGCCATTAAATCTGACTCTTTAACATCGAAGGTAGACGATGCAACTGTTTGACGCACACTTGGATATGGCCTGGAATGCTCTTGAGTGGAATCGGGAACTCAAACTTCCGATTGAGAAAATTCGAGAGTTCGAACACGCTTTGACCGACCGTCAAACCGACGATCCCGTGGTCTCCTGGCCCGAATTGCGGAAGGGACAAATCGGCACCATTATTGCGACATTACTTCCTCGCCGTGCCGCCCGAGACGCGTCTAATTCTTTCTTTCAATCACGCGAAGCGGCTTATGCTGCCAGTCGTGCTCAATTGGTTTACTATCGAAAATTGGTTGAGCAAGGCTACCTGCGTGAGATTTCGGATGCCAAGACACTCCTAGAACATACCGCCGAGTGGCAGTCTCCAACGGAAAAAACACCGCTGGGGTTTATCCTGTCGATGGAAGGAAGCTGGTCTGTCCTTAAACCTTCCATGATTGAGGAGTGGTATCGTCGCGGGTTGCGAATTCTGGGCCCGGCACATTACGGCCCCGATGAATACGGCCATGGAACCGGCAGTGAAGGAGGACTCAAAGAACAGGGGCCAGAACTGTTACGACAAATGGAACGAGTCGGCATGCTGCTTGATGTCACTCATCTCTCTGATCAATGTTTCTGGGAAGCACTCGACATTTATTCGGGACCAGTTCTCGCCAGTCACCACAACTGTCGAACCTTTGTTCCCGCTGACCGTCAACTTGAAGACAAGCAAATTCAGGTTCTCATTGATCGCGGAGCGGTCATCGGTGCGGCATTTGATAATTGGATGATCAATCCTGGATGGATCCGCCACGAAAGTGATCCTCAGACTGTTGTCATCGCTGATATTCTCAAACACATCGACCACATTTGTCAGATTGCCGGGAACTCCAAGCATTGCGGGATCGGTTCAGACTTGGATGGCGGATTCGGGAAAGAACAATGTCCGGGCGATCTCGACAGCATTGCCGACCTGAGACGATTGATTGACTTGCTGCAACAACAAGGCTATTCCGACGATGATATTGAAGGAATCATGTATCGTAACTGGACGGAATTTTTCCAACGGGCCTGGAAGAGCATCGGGAACTAGGCTCCTACGGGCCAGCGAGGATCATGAGTATTCGTCAACAAACCTCATCAATTCGTCGACGAAACATCGTTGAGATCTTTGACCTTTGCATCAGTCAACCGGATTGTGGAATTTAATTCTTCAGCAGAAACGTCCTGTCCTTGATCAATGACTCGACAGAAGTCGGGATTGATTGGTCCCGCCCAGTCAATTAACGACTGTAAGTCGAGAGAACGTTCCGTGGGCTCTTGCGAAAGAGTTTCAGACAATACTTCATAGAGGTCATCGCTGAGACCGTTGATGATGTCGTTGGGTTTGGGGAGTTGCCATTGTAACTGTTCCCGCAGTAACGAGACGATGTCCTTCGATGTGAACAGAGCCTCTCCGGTCAATAGTTCCCAGAGAATTGCTCCCAAAGCATATAGGTCTGCACGCTCATCAGCTTCACCGCCTCCCAGCAGTTCGCTGGGCATATATCGTGGAGTTCCCAACATCTGGCCATGAGCGGTCATTTTTAGGCACTCGACAGATCTCGCCAGTCCAAAGTCGGTCAACTTCAAGGTTCCCTCTGCCGTCAGCATGACATTTGCAGGCTTGAGATCCCGATGGATGACTCCCTGGCTGTGTGCATGATGCAAGGCGGCCGCCAATTGGCCCACGATTTTACGAACATCTTCCAGGCAAAACGGCGCGTGTTGTTCAATCGCGTCCCCCAGTGTGCAGCCCCGACAATATTCCATCGAAAGAAAGAACGTGTTGTAGGCCGAAAACTCACGGTAGATTTCGATAATGTTTTCATGCTTCAGCCGACGAACAACCTCTGCCTCTCGTCGGAATCGAAGACTCGCCTGCCGGTCGTAAACGAGGTCATGCCGTAGCATTTTGACGGCAACTTTTCGACTTGATTGTTGATCTTCGGCAAGATAGACGATTCCCATGCTGCCTCGTCCCAGACGATGGCGAAAATCGTATCCTCCCAGTGACTTTCCAAACATGATATCCGTCGAAATGGTTCCCACACGCTGGGCGACCAATTCTGACAGCAGCATGTTCAACGTCGGAAATCGAGTCGTCAATGCCTGAAAAGACTCATAACGAATTTCGGCGACCTTCATGGGAGTCATGGCGATGATGTTGGCTGAGCGAACCTCGCCAGTTAAAAGCCCAATTTCTCCCAACAATGAGTAGACGCCCACTTGTGCGAGTTCCTGCTCGGTCTTGTCCGTCTCGACAGCTTTGATGGTGACCTGTGCAATACCTTCCATGATGACCATTAATGACTCAGATGCCGATCCTTGACGCATGAGGTAATCACCGGCCGCATAGGTTTTCTCCAGAGCGGTCGCCGAGAGTTCCTCTTTCAGTTCGACCGGAAGTTCACTGAACGGATAAACGCCTGAGAGGAAATCAGAAATCGAAATCTTCAACATGCCGGCGTCAGGTTTCACGGCGTCAGAATCTTCAGATTCCACGAACAGCTTGCGAATCGATGTTTCGAGAGCGTATTCCTGTTCGAGACTTTCCAGATCGTCTCGAACTTTTGAAACATGCTCTGGGTATTGTTGTTCAAAGTCGTCCACAGTGGGCCGGTCTCCCCATCGGTGTCGGGTGCGGAATTCATCGATGAGTATTTGGCCAATTAAATCTGCGGAAGCGAGTTTCTGTTGTAGAGATTGATCGAGATTTGCCAGAGTTCCCAAAGCGGGTGGCGCCGTTTGTCTGGGATCGTGCTGACGCCAACTATATTCGAGACCAATCATGATCAATTCGGCCAGAAGCTCAGCCGTTGTTTGTTCGTTCGTTTGTGGTTCTGACTCCCACTGATCGAGCAAACCGTGGATCTCTAGCGGTGCTCCTTTTTTCCAGGAGCATTCGTACTCATCCAGAAACTCTTCGAGTGAATGAGGATGGCCCGACGACATGCGGAATCACCTTAAAGAACAAACAAATGAAGTGTTTCAGTGTATCCCACTGTGCTCACGACACTCAAGGTTCTCTTTTGTCACCAACACAAAAACAGGCGATCAGCGATCAATTCTGCCTAATTCTCGACGAGTTTTCCGATCAGCGAAAGATTTTATGCAGATAATTCTTAATACCTCGCGGAACTTCACTGCGTTTCTGGGGTAGATCCTCTTCGACGGAATTCATTTGCAAACTATCAAACGATGTTTGCGAAGAGTGTGTCGATTGTTGGTCGAACGCGGAGAGTTCCTGAAGGATCTCATCCTTCAAAGTTGCAAATTCTGCGGGAGGCATTGAGTCAATGATTGGTGTGATCTCGGGCTCTGCTTTTTCCTCAACCTTCAGCCACTCTGAAATAGATGTTGCTGTAGGAGAGTTTGGAGATCGAGCGATTGAATCAAACAAACCTGAATCGTAAGCCCAGAATAAAGCGACTACGGTGAGATAGCCTCTGGGAAGAAAGAGCATTTTGGGCATCGATTCGTTCTCTTGGAATGCTGGACGTAGAGTGAATACGATGTTTGGCTGCTCATGGACATCAAAAAAGAAGAAAAACGAATAGATGCCCGATTTATAGCGAATCTTTATTTGCCGGAAAGGGGCCAAACCGGATCAAAGTCTTCTTCGCTAGAATCATTGATCAATTCATTGACGGCACGTGACATTAATAATAACGAAGGGCCATCACTCGGGTGATGTACGAGAAGATCACCCAACATCGAGGCTGCCAGTCGGAACTCACGGCTTTCAAACGCCACCAAAGCCTGTTCGTACCTCTCACTCAATCCCGACCAATCATTTGTTTCCAGAGAAACAATTTCATGCAGGATTACGGGCTCTTCGATATTGTTGACTTTGACAGTACAAAGACGCCTCGATGAGAATTCGTTTGCGTCGAGTTGATCAAAGGTGGCGCCCGTCACCAACAAACTCGATTGTAGATAGCGAGAGGCACCCTGCACGCGACTGGCAAGATTAACGGTGTTGCCAAGAGGGCCATATTTTCTGCGTCGAGCTGTTCCGGTATTTCCAACATGGGCTTTGCCACTATTGACTCCAATGCCGACTTGCGTGGGCATTCCGAGTTCGGGATGCCATTTACGACTGATTTCCGGTAGTCGTTCCACCATCGCCAATGCTGATCGGCAGGCGAGTTTTGTATGATCGGGTTGCTCGGTGGGAGCACCCCACATCGCAACCAATTCGTCTCCAATGTAGTCAACAAGAACTCCTTGATGATCGAGCACACATTCAGAGAGGACTTCCATCACATCGCGAATCCAGCGGACTGTTTTTTCCGGCTCAAGTTTTTCAGAGATTCGCGAAAAACTTTTGATATCACAGAACAATACGCTGACATCGGCCTCTCGCCCCTCATCGAGCATCTCGGGACGTAGTGCCACTTGGCGGGCGATCTCGCGTGGAAAGAACTGGCTGAATTCACGTTCTCGCAAACGTTTCTTTTCCAGACACGCATTGACGCGTGCTTTTAACAGCGTCAAGTTGATGGGACGAGACAGGAAATCTTCCGCGCCAAGTTCAATACACTGGATAATTTCATCACTCGAATCGAGTCCCGAGAGAACCAGGACCGGCAAATGTCTGAGCAATCCCTGATTATTAAGTTCATGCAATACTTCGATGCCATTCATACGGGGCATCAGGATGTCTAAGAGGACCAGATCGAAATCAGTGGATTGAATTTTTTCAAGCGCTTCATGACCGTCAGATGCAAACTCTGAAAGATGGCCCATATGTTCCATGAATCGAGCGAGCATTTTTCGGTTCAATTCGTTGTCGTCCACGACGAGAATTCGCGCTGGCTCGACCGGCTTATCACGAATGCGAACCGGCTCCTTCAATTTTAATTCGCTTTGAGTTTGCGAAACCTCGTCTCGTAGTGATTCTTGGTTTCGAACATCTCCCAGTTCTCCTTCCATGCCGGAAAGTTCATTCAACCGATTGACGGCTTGATTGGCATAGTCACGAATACTGGTAACATCACTCAGAAATGTTTGCTGAAACTCTCTTTGGCCTCTCGATTCCTGAGGAAGCTCTTCCATCAACATGAACTGACATGGTCCGTGTATGACGTTTAAGCGATTTCGTAAATCGTGTCGAAGAGTTCGTAGAGAATCACCTGATTCAGTATCTGCTGCATCGTCTGTATAGCGTTCAGGTGATTCGAGAACTTCCCGGATAAATCGATACAACTCGCGAGAGGAATCATAAACTGTCTCCAGATCGCGACGAACCTGTTCGGGAACCTGCAAACTGGGGTCATCCGTCTGCTCCAGAAGCAAACCACTGGTCTGTGTGACCGCCTCGATGGCGACCAAAATTTCGTCGCGTGAGACTTTCACGAATCGATTCCATCGATCAGCATTCATGATGCGGATGTTCCCTTCAAATTCCGCTCGATGGTCTCTAATAGCTCATTGAAATCGGTGTAGGGTTTACTTTGTATGTCATCGCAGCCGGCTTCTTTGAAGCGGTTTCGCTGTTCTGGAAGATCATGAGCCGAAGTGGCGATGATTGGGACTGATGATGTCTGTTGGTCAGATTTTAATTCACGGATCGCTTCGATTCCTGCCGTCGCAGAGACTTTTCCGCCCGGTTCTTCCGGCATCTGTATGTCCATGAGAATGAGATCGGGCATTTCTTGACGAACCGCTTCGACAGCCTCTTTTTGGTTGGTCGCCACACTGAACTGGTAGCCTTTCATCGTTAACAACCGTTGCAATAACTTGACATTGGTGTCGTCGTCTTCGACGATCAGAATATTGGCCATAACGCTGTTCCCGCTCTGTTTGTAGGCGATTCAGGACGCCCTCTTCCCTTTTGGAATTATTGAATCTGGTCGGAGTTTGATTTTGCAGAGATCGTTGAATCATCAATGAGGCTTACACGATGACGACGTTCCAGTTCTCCTCGGATTTCTTCCAATAGTTCTGGTTGTGAATAGGTTCCCTTTTGCAGCACGCGAATCACACTTCCTCGGAGTTGTTGAATCTCGTTGGGTGTAAGTTCTTTTGCCGTCACAACGATGACGGGCACCGAGAGCAGCTCGGCTGACTTTTGGCGTTCCGCCAGAAATTCGAACCCGTCCATGACCGGCATCATCAGGTCGAGTAAAATGAGTTGTGGTAGATTTTCGCCTAAACGCTCAAGTGCCTTACGACCATCTTCGGCTTCTTCCACGGTCCAACCACATGACTCTAACTGTCTTCTTAACAAGACGCGATTTTGTTCATCGTCTTCAATGACGAGCACCTTGGGAGATTCCACCTGCTGAGAAAACTGGCGGATGACGCGTTCTAAATGAGTCCAGTCGACCGGTTTGACAAGATACTCATCGGCTCCTAACGCCATCCCTTTTTCTCGGTCGTCCAAGGTTGTGGTCATAATGACTGGAACATCGGCCGTTTCGACATCTGTCTTGAGCGCTGCCAGCACAGCCCATCCATCGAGTTCTGGTAGTTTAACATCGAGGGTGATCAGGTCGGGATCCTCTTTTTTGACCAATCCTAATGCCTCAATTCCATCCACGGCAATGATGACTTCAAAACCGTGATCCGTCAGGTAGCGTTTCATCATCTCCTGCATTTTGGGATCGTCATCAATCACCATGACCTTGGAGGGCTTTTGTGGTTGTTGAGAAGTGACGGAAGTCATATTCCGAATCGTGTCTTCGGATGGAATTCTCTCGGAAGATTTCCCGTCACTGACCAATTTTCCATCAACCAGTTCAGTTTCATAGGTCAGGGGAAGTTTTATCGTGAATGTGGTTCCGACACCGTATTCACTTTCAAATTCGATAGTTCCACCCATGAGTTCGACGAGGCTTTTGGTGATAACCAACCCTAAGCCGGTCCCCGATTTGTTTCCTTCTTGAGAAGACAGTTTTTGGAATTTCACAAACAGCTTGTCTTGTTCTTCCGACTTCATGCCGCGGCCCGTGTCAGACACAATGATCTTCAGGTGATCTTCGTGTCGTACGACATTCACTTTGACCTGATTCTGTCGTTTACCTTCAGGGTCTCTGAATTTGCAGGAGTTTCCTGCCAGGTTTTTGACAATTTGTTTGAATCGACGAGGATCTGTCTGGATCATTCCAGCCGGTTCTGTCCAATGGAAATCAAGTTCCGATTCGTGCTTCTCCGCCATGAGTCGCAGAGAATCCCAAACCTCTCGTAAAAGTGTCTCAAGTTCCACTTCGCTCACTTCAATCGGCATCCCATTCATCACGATTTTTTGATAATCGAGAATATCTTCGATCAGCGCTCCCAACTCTTCCGTCGCTCGGCGAACTGTTTGCACATCATGTTGTTGTTGTTCGTCCAGTGTGGTCATTTCCAGAAACTGAACTGACCCATGCAACCAGTTGAGAGGGTTTCTGAGTTCGTGACTGACACTGGCAAGAAACTCATCTTTACTGCGAGAGAGCTGCTCGGCTTCGTCGCGCCCTCGCTTTAGCTCTTTATTGGCAACTCCCAGTTCGTCATTGGCGGCTTGTAATTGGAGAGTTCTTTTTTTGACTCTCTCTTCCAGTTCTGCATTCAGTTTGCGCAGTTCGACTTGGGCATTCAGAATATCGACCAACATCCGTTGGAAAGACCGGGAAAGAACCCCCAGCTCATCCTGCCGATCTGTGGGGAGCCTCGACGAAACCGCATTTGCCTGTTTTTCCCATGTCTCGACATCGGCATCCTGATCGAACGTCAAATTAGAAATCGATTCCGCAGAAACCGACATCCGTTCCAGGATTTTTCCAATCCGTCGTCCCATCACGAAAACAATTCCGAATGTCAGAAATGTCATTCCGATAAACATCAATTTTTCTTGATTCAATTCCGCATCGAGGGCGGCTCTCACTTCTTCCTCAAACACACCACGGAGCAAAAGAAACCCACTGAGGTCTGAGGTTGGGCTTACCGTGAGTGGGATTTGAACACCCGAATATCGGTTCGTCGTGCATTGAAACGGATCTGGAACTTGTCGTGCCAATCGATTGAGTTTGCTCAACGCACCCTCTTTCGCAGCCGCACTCATGTCCGTGTGATTCACAAACTCCTCTTGGACGGCATTGATCAGTCGCTGTTGAAGCTTGGGGATTTCTTCGGGGCGAGACGACATAATCCGAATGGTCGCCACAGTGGGAGAAAGTCCTCCCCCTCGAATCAACGGCTCATCGGACGCATCCCACTCTTGCCGTGATAATTTTGCCGTTTCACGCCTGACAGCAATTGAAGCAACTTCCAGTTCCGCCGGTTCGAGACCGACATCCTTTGATTCCCAGTAATAGAAAATCTGCCCCGGTTTCAATGAGAGGCCTTCTGATGCGACTTCTGGAAGCTTCAATGTATCAATGGAGACTTCCCCCAACCCCACAGCATTCCAATCCGGTGCCTCAAGAAATTTCGATGTGTCGGCCAGTAATGGGCCTTCCCTAAAAGGCTCAGGCATTTCGGACAAAAGATTCACGAACTCGCCCGCTTCGTTCGCGACTTGCTCTGAACTGAACGGGTTCAGGATCACGCGACCATCTTGGTCTGCCAGAATTGCCATGTGACGGGGTGAGGCAATAAGCCTCGCCAGTCTTTCATCAAAGCCCAATGCCATCACCAAGACACGACCTGTTGCTCCTTCCTCGTTTGGGGAAACAATCTGCGAGCCGATCCAGAAGACATGATTTTCGACCTCGTAAGATAATTCGCTGTCTGGTTTCTTCGTTGGGTCGATTTCGAGTCGGGCTTTTCGAAACGCCGTAAGGACATGCTCCGAATCGGGATGAGCTTTGACCTCGGCCTGAATCGAATCAATGAACTTTTGATAACTGAGATTGTTTTTATAAGCCTGGGCAGTCCCTTGTTTAAGAGTGGTTTTCATTTCCAATTGAGTGGAATTTTCGTCAGACAATGCTGTCTCCAGCACTTCGATCAAGACATACTTCGATTCGAGTTTGGCACTCATCGATTCGAACGTGTCGTGATCACCTTCTTCGAGCTTACGAGCCAATAGGTTGAAGTCATTCAGAAAATCTTTCGACTGACCTTCCAGCTCCGCACCACGCACAGCGTTCTCATCAGACAGGTCGGTCATTTCATGATCGAACATGATGTCTTGAGACGCCGGAACGAAGACCTGCAACCAGACAACGACTGTCACCAGCAACGGCAGCCCCAAGTAGAGCGCCAGCTTCAGGCTGATCCCCCAATAGGTTTTTCGGGTTGGCATGGTTTCAATGTTCCGTGACAGTGTCTTGCTGAGAAAGCCTGAATACTTCCTCATTCAACAGAGAGGCTGATTTTTAATTCTATCCTGCGGAAACCCCTTATTTCCAGCAGTGTTTGTGGACCGACCCCGAGAACCGGAAATTGCCTGAACCTCAATCCGGCTATAGGGACCAGTGAGACTGTGGGAAAACCGGCATGGATCAGTTTCGACTCCTCGAATACTCACTTCAACTTGGTTGCAAACCAATCGCTAAACCCCTAAAACAATGTCTCAAATCCAATTTTACAATACTTTCAACGGGTGAAATCATGGCCCTCGTCAACGACAATTTCCTGAAACTTAAAGCCGGGTATCTCTTTCCCGAAATCGCTCGTCGCGTCAATGCCTTCACCGATGCCAATCCCGACGCGAAAGTCATCAAACTCGGTATTGGTGATGTCACGGAGCCTTTGCCAGAGGCATGTCGTGAAGCGATGCAAGCGGCGATTACAGAAATGGGAGATCCCGGGACGTTTCGGGGATATGGCCCCGAACAGGGATATGATTTTCTGCGGAACGCGATTGTCGAAAATGACTACAAAAGTCGTGGATGTGAGATTTCTGCCGACGAAGTGTTCGTTTCAGATGGTTCCAAATGTGACACGGGTAACATTCTCGACATCTTCGGGCAGGACAACAAAGTCGCCATCACAGACCCGGTTTACCCCGTTTATGTCGATACGAATGTAATGGCTGGCCGTACCGGTGACCCCGACGAACAGGGGAGATACGCGGGATTGACTTACATCCCTGTGACCGAAGAAAACAATTTCACTCCCGCGATTCCTAAAGAGCGAGTGGATTTGATCTATCTCTGCTATCCCAATAATCCCAGCGGAACTGTTTTGGGAAGAGAAGAACTGAAAAAATGGGTCGATTATGCTCGGAAGAACAATTCGATCATTTTCTATGATGCCGCTTATGAAGCCTTCATCACCGAAGAGGATGTCCCCCATTCGATCTATGAAATTGAGGGAGCGACGGAAGTTGCCATCGAGTTCCGCAGCTTCAGTAAAAGCGCGGGCTTTACCGGAACACGCTGTGCGTTTACTGTCGTCCCCAAAGCTCTCCAGGGTGTCACTTCGGACGGCAAGCAACAGGCCATCCATCCTCTCTGGAATCGCCGGCACTGCACCAAGTTCAACGGCGTCTCTTACATCATTCAGCGTGGTGCCGAAGCCGTATATTCAGAGGCTGGAAAAAAACAGATTCAGGAACTGATTTCGTTCTATCTGGAAAATGCTTCGTTGCTGCGTGCGGGGCTGGAATCGGTTGGAATCACCGTGTATGGCGGCGTGAATGCTCCGTATGTTTGGATCAAAACTCCAGAAGGCCTCACCAGTTGGGAGTTCTTCGACAAGTTGCTGTCGGAAACTCATCTCGTAGGGACTCCCGGCAGCGGGTTTGGTGCGAGTGGAGAAGGTTACTTCCGACTGAGTGCCTTCAACAGCCGCGAAAACATCAATGAAGCCGTTGATCGATTGAAAAAGTCGCTCGGATAAAGGATCACTTCTTTCGGGATAGATCAAATTCATGGCTGTTTTTTGAGAGATCACTATGACTGAGTTCGCTCCAATGTATGCGTCAGGCGATGGCCAAAAACCACGCTGGCGTTCGACAACAATTCTCACGGTTCGCCACAAAGGAGTTGTGGCCATTGCGGGGGATGGGCAGGTCACCTACGGCGACACCGTGATGAAAGCCGATACACGCAAGTTACGCCGCATGCTCGACGATCAGGTATTGGTCGGGTATGCCGGCTCAACAGCAGACGCCTTTGCCTTGCTCGAACGCTTTGAAGCCAAAGCAAAAGACTATCCCGGAAATATTGTCCGCGCTGCGACGGAGTTGGCTCGGGAATGGCGAACAGATCGTATGCTTCGAAAGCTCGAAGCCATGATGGTTGTTGTCAATGATGAATACAGTTTATTGATTACCGGACAGGGAGATGTCGTTCAGCCTGCGGATGCAGTCATCGGCATTGGTTCGGGTGGGCAATATGCGGTGGCTGCCGCCCGAGCGATGTTGGCTCATTCCGATCTTTCTGCGACCGAAATTGCGAAGGAAGCCCTCATAATTGCGTCCAATATCGATATCTACACCAACGACAATATTGTCGTCGAGGAACTTCCATGCAAGAACTGACTCCACGAGAAATTGTCGCCGAACTCGACAAACACATCGTCGGCCAGGCAGATGCCAAGCGGGCCGTTGCCATCGCGCTGAGAAACCGATGGCGATGGAAACAACTTCCCGAAGATTTGCGGCGTGAAATTATTCCCAAAAACATCATGATGATTGGTCCAACTGGTGTCGGGAAGACTGAGATCACCCGGAGATTGGCACGGTTAACGGGGGCTCCGTTTGTCAAAATTGAAGCCACCAAGTATACCGAAGTTGGTTATTACGGTCGCGATGTCGAAAGCATGATTCGCGATTTAGTGGAGGCTGCCATTTCTCTCGTGCAAGTTTCAAAGCGCGAAGAGGTTTTAGAGCGAGCCAAAGAGAAAGTCGAAGAACGGTTGCTGAAACTTCTGCTGCCGGAACCTGAACTCGATATCGACCATGATCGACGTGAAGAGCAACAGGAACGCTACGAACGAAATCGCGAGAAATTCAAGAAAAAATTACTCGCAGGAGAGCTTGAAGAGAGCCCTGTGACGATTACCGTTGAACTACGGAATTCTCCCGTCCAGGTGTTTTCCAACATGGGCGCCGATCAAATGGACATGGATCTGCAAGGTATGTTGGACAAGATGATGCCTAAGCAGGCCAACTCTCGCGAAATTCCGGTTTCTGACGCCCGACGAATTCTGCTCGATCAAGAGGTTGAGCAGATGCTTGACCGTGATGCCATCAATGAAGAAGCGATCCGTTTGGCGGAAGAGACTGGCATGGTCTTTCTGGATGAAATCGACAAAGTCTGCGGCTCCGAAGGAGAAGGCTCTCGTGGCGGGGATGTCTCACGACAGGGAGTTCAGCGAGATTTACTGCCCATCGTCGAAGGGACGAATGTGCAGACGAAGTATGGAACAATCAATACCGAGAAGATTCTCTTTGTGGCGGCGGGAGCCTTTCATCGCTCCAAGCCATCAGATCTGATGCCTGAACTTCAGGGACGATTTCCGATTCGAGTCGAATTACATGATCTGACCCGCGATGACTTCATTCGTATTCTGACAGAACCTGCGAGTTCATTAACACAACAATACCAAGAGCTGCTAAAAACAGACGGCGTCAATCTGAAATTCACACCGGAAGGAGTTCATCAACTGGCAGATTATGCCTTCCAGATGAATCAGACGACGCAAAACATTGGAGCACGCCGTTTGCATACAATTCTTGAGCGTTTGCTAGAAGAGATCAGCTTTCAGGCTCCTTCCAAAGACTTCAAGAAAGTGACCATTGATGTCGATTATGTGGAATCGCAACTCAAAGTGATTTTGCAGGATGATGACCTGAATAAATTCATCCTGTAATCGCATTTCAATTTGCCAAGAAGGACTCTACCGTGGCTAAAAATGTACTCGGCACTAACCTCGAAGATTGCAGTTGTGACCCGATGACAGGATTTTTTCGAGATGGGAAATGTAATACCTGCGGAGACGATGCTGGAATGCACACCGTCTGCGTTGTCCTGACGGACAAATTTCTGGCCTTTTCAAAATCTCGTGGCAACGATCTTTCGACTCCCATCCCGATGTATGATTTTCCGGGATTGAAAGCTGGAGACCATTGGTGTCTGTGTCTTCCGCGTTGGCTGGAAGCGTTGGAGCACGAGATGGCTCCTCAGTTGGTCCTCAAAGCAACCCACATGTCGGCCATCGAGCATATTGATATGGATATCATGAAGGCATATGCCATCGATGCAGATGCGGTCGGGTAGATTGCAAACAACTTTATTTTTGCGGTTTGATTTGCTGCAAGAAGTTGTTTAGCGAGTCCGTCCTCGACACTCATCAGACACTTTACGGCAGTGAAACTGTGCGCTGTTGAACTCTTCCACAATGTAATCCACAAACTCAACTAGAGTTTTTCCCTTACTAGAACGACCGGAGGGATCAACGACATTTTCTAACGCTTCACGAATCGTAGTAAAGTGTTCGTTCGCCGAGACGAGATGATCTTTCAGATGCTTTGGGAGATCCGGGTCCTCAATGATTTTGTCATATCGGTCTTGATAACCTCTTTCGAATAAGAGATCCGGCGAGATGCGTTCTCGAATTTCTTGTGCTTTTTTTGGACCCTCTTCTTTGAGGTATTCCCGATGAGCTTTTCGTTCTTCCCGAGTAAAGACGGATGCGGAGACAGGGTTGGGTAACCCGGCTAATGAAACCGACATGTGCCGCTTATAGTCGCGAATGACATCGATCACGGCTAAGAGGAATGAGAAACTGTCTGAATAGATCGCCGTCGCAACTTCATCCGCTTCGCTAAAGTGAAAACGCTCATTATATCGCGTTTTTTCCCGTGTAAGTTTGTTGGCTTTAAGTGGAGCGGGAAGCGCTGACCAGTGAGTGTAGGCATCCGAAGCAATATCACTCGACTTCGCGTAGGACTGTCCATCCTTCTCATATTTTTCAGTGTTGATGTACTTGAAGCTGGTAATTCCCACTGCATTCATCGTGTGATTCAATATGACGGGGCCACCGCTGTATCCCGGTTTGACTTCAATATCAATAAAGAATTCATCAGGACGCTTTACTTTCACTTTCGCCGATCTGGAATACATGGGGTCAGGAAATCCAGCGCGACCCGGGTTTCCCAGAATCGTGACTGCATCTTCCACATTTGCGGCACGTGGTGTCCAGAAGTAGGGATGATATGCGGGCATTGGTTCTGCGAGGTGCAATAATGCCACATCTTGTTTGGCGTCAAAATAAATGAGTTGAGCACCACTACGTTGCGTCTGTCTGGGTTCTTCGGGATGAAATATAATCTTCAGCTCGCCAACATCTTCGCAGGCAACACAATGTGCTGCGGTGGCAATTGTTTGTCGGTCCCCCATTAAAAATCCCGATCCAAACCCACCTCCCGGAATTATCAGCAAGCACGCCGCCGCCCGATGGAAATCTGCAAACTGGTCGTTTGTAAAGTCGATTTGAACTTCGCCGTTCTGCCGCGGCTCGTAATCCGATTTCACAGCGACTCGTTCTGCCAGCTCCAGCATGATTGTGTATTTTTGGTTGGGAGGAAGTTCGAATTCGGTAAACTGATTTTGCTTTTTGAATTCACTTCTTAAGACTTCTTCAGCAACAGCATCGCCAGCAGGAACAGTTTGGACGATGACCGATGCGCCATAGACGTTGGACTTTACTTTGGTCTTGAATAATTGAGGCTTCGGAGGAGCTGCAGGGGTTTGAGAGACGGTGGGACTCACTGGCTCTGCCTGTTGAGATCCGGTCCCCGAAATCTCTTGCATGATGGTGTCACACCCAGACAGCCCACAGAGGCAAAGGCTGAGGGACAAAACCAGAGAATTAGCCGAGAAACAACTAGAGCTTGTCCTATAACCCTTTGAGAATAGTGAACACGCAGCCGAGTTGCCAGAACCCTTCAAACAAAAAAGAATGATACTCCCAACGCATCCCCAATCGCCGCAGATACTTCAACCAGGCGAAGGTGCGTTCCACTTTC
>JAURQH010000098.1 GCA_030836185.1 Planctomycetota bacterium | reverse complement strand
TCTTGGGTGGCACTGGCGGCTTGCCCGCCAGTGAGATGAGAGGGAACCAAATTTAATTCACCGCGGAGTTCGCCAAGACGCCGAGAAATGACAAAATGGGTGGCTGGGGACGAAAGTAGTGAGCCCCCAGAGATTACAAAAGTTCAATCAGAACTCAATCACCCAATCGGTTGCAGTGGGCACTTCGATAAAACATATGTCTCTTCGGTGGCGTGCTCGTCTTCAAATTCAACCGTCACAGTACGGCGTGCTCCGAAGCCGTCAATTTTCAGTACGGTGCCTGTTCCCATGCGAGGGTGTCGGACTCGGCTACCGATCGCGAAGCCGACCGGTAACTCTTTGCCGCCGGTCGTGCCATTGAGGAGATCGGCACCAGTCATCATTTTGGGGAGACCAATCTGTTTGAACGGCTGGGGAGAATCGTCAGCATTTTCATTTGAAATATCTCGACGGCGACGAGTTTTCTCCAACAACTCTTTCCAATCAAGATCAGGGGCCGAATGTTGTGTCGATTCGTTCTCGCGCGTGATGGTGAGGTCCATCTCGTTCAGGAAGACACTCGTAATGGTACTGAGTGGACGGCCTCGAAACTCGCGTTGAGAGGTCCGCGTGAGATACAGCATTTTTTCGGCTCGCGTCATGCCGACAAACAATAGCCGGCGTTCTTCTTCGAGTTCTCGTAGTTCTCCCGATTCGAGTGCCCGTTCGTGAGGTAACAGATTCTGTTCGACGCCCAACACAAAGACGACGGGGAATTCCAAACCTTTGGCGGAGTGTAACGTCATCAACGAAACTTGCCCTGATGCTTCATCGATCGAATCGACTTCTGACGCCAGAGACGTTGATTCCAGGAAGCGTTGGATCGGTCCGGCATCGTCAATCGCTCCTTCTTCGCTCTCCAACTCTTCTGCATAAGCACGATCAAATTGACTGGCGGCGGTCAACAGTTCTTCCACGTTTGCCAAGCGTTCATGATCGTCTTCGAGATCGCTGTACTTCCATTGGTCGAGATACCCGGTTTGTCCGAGTAGATCGCGGAGCAGGTTTTCGATACTGCCATCAAACCGTTCGTTAAGGTTCATCAGGACCGAGGCAAATTTCCGAGCGGCTCCTACGCCGCGCTTCGCCATGCGGGGGACCTCTTTCGCCCGTAGGCAACTTTCGAGCAGATTGATGTTGTGTTCGCGTGAGGCGGCAATCAGACGATTTTGGGATGTTTTGCCGATGCCTCGCAACGGATTGTTGATGACTCTATGAAATGCGGCGACATCGTTGGGGTTGTGGAGTAATCTCAGGTATCCGAGGACATCTTTGATCTCGGCTCGATCATAAAAGGCAACGCCCGATGCCACCTGATAGGGAATGCTGTATCGCGCCAACGCTCGTTCGAGTGCCCGTGACAGTGCGTTTGTCCGATAACAAACTGCGAAGTCGGACCAGGTTCGGTCTCCCGAGTCGACGGCCTGTTTCATGATCTGGGCGATACCGTCTGCTTCGGTTCTCTCATCGTCAAACCATAACAGTTCAACCGGAGTCCCTTCTTCGTTGTCTGTGAGGAGTTCTTTGTGAAGCCGTTTGATGTTGTGTTGAATCAGACTGTCGGCAGCTTTGAGGATTTCTTTGGTGCTACGAAAATTGTGTTCGAGCCGAATGATTTTTGAGTTTGTAAAGTCCTCTTCAAATTGCAGGATGTTCTTGATGCGGGCGCCGCGCCAGCCATAAATGGATTGGTCAGGATCTCCGGTGACACAGAGGTTCTGCACATTATAGGAGAGACCACGGACAATCATGTATTGAACGAGATTGGTATCCTGGTATTCATCGACAAGGACATAGCGAAAGCGTCGGTCGAGATCTGCCCGAACTTCGGGACATTCATTGAACAACTTCACGACATGTAGCAGCAAGTCGTCAAAATCGACAGCATTGGCTCGCAGCAGCGCCTGCTGATAAGCGGGGTAGACCCGGGCGACAATCGCATCGTAGTGATTGCCGACCATCTCTTCATGTTGAGTGAGATATTCTTCTGGTAGGAGAAGATCGTTCTTCAACCGACTGATGCGAGCACCGATTTTGTGGGGCGGGAAGTGTGTTGTCGAGATATCAAGGTCCGACATCACGGCTCTCAACAGTTGCCTTTGATCGGACGTATCGAAAATCGTGTAGTTAGGTTGCAGCCCCAACGCGGACGCATGTTGACGAAGAATGCGCGCACAAAAACGGTGAAAGGTGCTCACCCAAACGCGCGTACCTGGCAAGAGGTTTTGAACACGCTCGGCCATCTCGTTGGCGGCTTTATTGGTAAAGGTGATGGCGAGCACTTCCCACGGATTGACGCCGTGATGCACCAGATGGGCAATTCTGCGCGTAATGACTCGAGTTTTTCCCGATCCGGGACCGGCAAGCACGAGTAGAGGCCCATCAACATGTGTGACGGCGTCTTTTTGGGGGGGTGTGAGATCACTCAGTCCAAGCACGCGGTTTCCAACTCCTTCCGGGCATGTCATTTAGCTCCATCAACAGGCTTCCGTCCAATATGAGATTGTACTGATCTGAGACTCAATTCGCGACCAATCTCAGAAAACTCGTTCGATTTTGAAAGAGAATCTCTCTCGTTTCACAGGTGAAAATCAGCCTTTGTTAGTCTGGGGTGATTGCACAATATAATTCTGACAGCTAGAATGAGGGAAATATGTATTGACTGGTCAGAAGCCGCATAATCCTCAAAGTTGACCGGACTCCTCTGTTTCGGAAAAAGATTTTACGTCACCGAAAACAGGGGGATTCCTCCGACAATGTATAACCCTCAAAACGTCGATAGGATCTCCTGGACCCTTACTGACAGGAGGGTTGCGAGAAAGGCTTCTGCCCGATGGATCGGGTCAGGTCTGAATTCAGATCATCACTGACGCCAGTCAATGGAGTGACTCATGCTGACTACCTCTGAAGGATCGAGAAGCACTATGCTCGTTCTGTTGAAACCCGCCTTAATTGCTGTCGGAGTCGGACTCTCCTCCCTGTTCGGACTCATTCAAACTTCCACCATCGCTTGGACATCGGCCGAAGCGGATGCTCCTGGACTCGCCGGTATTCTTCCCGAAGAACCTCCGACCGGATTGTGGGAAGACGACTTCCTCACAACGGGTGAGAGTTGGGAAGAGTGGGCCATGGCAGCCTCCGAGGATGTCATGAACTTGTACGCTGTTGAAGACAGTGTGCCCCTGAAAGAGCAGGCCGAATTACTGGCAGCGGTCGCCGGTCGTCTCGAAACGATTGAAACGGCATTGGCCGATAATGATTACGAAGCCATTCACGAGCCTTTGGCTGTGCTTCATGGAAAACTGAAACCACGTTATGATCTCGCCAATGCGATTTTTGAGACCCTCAAGCTGAATCCTGCTCAGGCAAAGATTGATCAGTTGAACGCGGATCAAAAGAAAATCGGGAATCAAATCAAGAAAGCAGTCAGCTACCTTGAAGGTCTCGGTGGAGGTGAGGCATGGGTGAGCTATCTGAAACTGTCTGAAACCTCTGAGTCGCTCGCCAATGCGGAAGGCCCCAAGAGTGTCCTCGCTGCGGTGAACCCAATCGCAAAAAAAATCAATCAACGCAGCAAGTTGGAAGACGAAGTTCAGCAATCGTTCCTCGGTGAAAAACCATTTTTACAAATCGTGGAATCGGTCAACGCCTATCGTAAGACCAATCAGATGAAGGTCGAAGCGAAAGATATGACCGCGTTGCGAGCATCGTTAGCCGCACTTGTTGCTTCCATTGAGCAATACCACGAATCTCTTGCCTCTCAAGACGCTGCGGCAGTGATCAAAGCTCTGAATTCTGTGAAGGCTCAGGCATTGGATGGTGGTGCAAAAGTTGCATCAGTCGTGCAAGCTCATTATCTCAACTACAACCTGCATATCGTGGCTCACGAAACATTTCTCGATAAGGTGGTTCGTGACAAGCATAATGAATCCAGCAAAGTCAAAGATTATGTGCTGGGAGCCAGTGTCAGCGGAAACCAGAAGACGGAGACAACCATCGGGTTGGATGTAAAAACCAGCAACGATGGGATTCTCTTTGATTTGGTACTCAGCGGTGTGACTCGCAGTAACACTGCCGGAGTGACACCCCAGGCAACTGTTTTCACCGCTGGCCGATATAACTTTACCGGACGCAAACAAATCTTCTTTGATGGTGATTCGTTCAAAGTTGATCCAGCACGAATCAGCGTGCAGGCTCGAAATAATACCTACGCTGCTCGTACGAAGTTGGATGGAGTACCGATTTTTAGTGGTATCGCTCGCGGCATCGCCAAGAACGAAGCGGCCAAGCGACGACCACAGTCGGAAGCCATTGCACGTTCGAAAGTCACTAAGCGTGTTGAGCCTGAATTCAATGCACAAGCTGATGAGCAGTTTGCAAAAGCCACCGAAGATTTGAACAACGGATTCTACAAAGGTTTACGTGAAGCCGGACTGTTCCCTTCTGCTCGAAACGTGAAGTCGTCGGAGACTCACATTTTGATGGATACTCGCACGATGGCACCGGGAGAACTGGGTGGTAGCCGTCCGGTCAAAGTTCCATACATCGGTCCGGGTGCATCGGTCGATCTTCATCAATCGGCCGCCAATAACACATTTTCTCAAATGGACATCGCTGGAAAAACGATGACCGACAAAGAGTTTGGAGACTATCTTCGAAACTTCTTTAACAAAGCATTTGGGCTCAATTTGACGAAGAAGAAGGCAGATGATGCGTCCTACGATGACACTGATGAAGATCCGACCATCTTCGTCTTCTCCAAACAAGATCCTCTGTTGATTCAGTTCACTGAAAACGAAGCTGTTCTGACCTTAAGTGCCGGTCTGGTTCAAAAAGGAGGAGATGACATTCCGACGCAACGAATTTCAGTCCCGCTGACTTTCGTTGTTGAAGGTGACAAGATCATCATGGAAGCCGGAAAAGTGGGAGTCAGTCCTGTCGAGAAACCGGAAAGCCTGCAATTGCAAATTGCTCGTGCTGGCATCATGCGAGGAAAAATCGGCGGTGCCATCAAACGGGAAGAGCTCGATGCAAACATCGACATTGCTGAAAAGAATGACGATCCAGACGATGATAAAATCATCACCATTAAGGAAATCAGCTTCCTGAACGGTTGGGCTCGCATTATTGTCGAGTAGTCAATCTGATTGAAGATCACGACAAACACCGGTGTGACTTTGGTTTCACAGGTGTTTTTTTGCGCCTAAATCGTCTACAGAATTCCACTTACAACCGCTCTTGCCCGATTTAAACGAACATTCTACAACTAGACCCTCACCTCGCGGCATTCGTCCGCACACGACTCCACACAACAACTATCCCTGTTCAATCAAGAATCGACTCGCATGGATTCCGTCCCGGATTTCATTCAGTTGGCGAAAACTCGCTGGCAACAAACATCGTTCGTGCACCTTGTGATTGCGGGAGCCGTGACGTTCATCATGTTTGCGGGGATTTTTCTCTTCAGGCATCAGGCGAGTCATGTCAGTTATGTTCCTTTATCGTTGGGGAAGCAGTTTTCTCTCGATGAACTCGGCAATATCGAAAACTCACTTCGAGAACAGCAACTCACTTCCTTCAAACGTGAGGGGCAACAGATTCTTGTCCCGGAGGAGGAACAGACGACCTACGATGCGGCATTGCTGAAAGAGAATCAGTTACCACAAGACTGGGCTTCCGAATGGGAAGCCAAGTATGAGCAAACCAATCCTTTCACCAGCTCGCGTAAGTTGCAGATGCTCAAAGAAATTTCATTGGCGAAGGAATTGAAACGGATCATTCAGGGTCTCGATGGCATTGCGGAAGCGAATGTAGTGTGGGCCGAAACTGAAACCTCGACTTGGCCCGCACGTGGTCAAAAAGTGACTGCTTCTGTCAATATTCGTCCTCAGCTGGGACACACACTTTCCGACCAGACAATTCGTGCGATTCAATTTTCGGTTGCCAACATGGTTCCCAATTTGGAGCCACAAGATGTCGTGGTGCTCGATTACGCAGCCGGACGGCATTATCAAATGCACCCTGAGCAGGCACGATTTGAAACCGATCTCGATCATTGGATTGACCGAGAGGTATTGCGGTGGCAATCGACACTGTTATCTGCACTTTTACATCATTGGCCGGAAGCGACACTCAGAATCGAGCCGCAATTGGAATCTTTTCGCCAAACTGCCTGGCAATTGGCTCAATCGCAAGTGACGACATCTGAGGCTCTTACTTCTCCACAGTTACGATCCATCGAACAAGAATTGCGACATCGGTTTCCCGAATATCTGTCTCTTAATATTGATCTTCCCGACGGTTCAGCACCGACTGGAGAAATGTCATTGGAGTCGGAAATTCACGCAGCGTTGATTGGTTGGCTTCCGGCGTCGTTTCAGGAACGTCAACTTTCCGTCATTGTGACGAAAGAAGCAGGCGTTCCTCTTGCCGCAGAAGTTGCGACACCCAAATTCTCTGCGAAATCCTGGCAACCTGTTTTAATGGTGAGCCTTGCGGGAGCCTTGCTGTTTGTGGTGAGCCGAAAGCTTCGAGGAGACAACCATTCCGCGTTAACGTCGTTGGAGACAGAGCCGAATGAATTGGATCGCTCTGGAATGGATGAAAAATCCAGCGAATCGGTGGAATCATCGCCTTCACCACCTCCCACAGTGAACCCATTGGGTGATCCTGAGATGGTCGCCGATGTTTTGAAACAGTGGTTGGGTCAAACCCAAGCCACGACATCTGCCCGTGATCAGGATGCAAGCTGATGGACGATCTTCAAAAAGCGGCTCAGTTATTGAAGCATCTTTCGATGGCTGATCGTACGCAAATTCTTTCACAAGTTGATGAGACTCAGCGCACGGCACTCGAAGCTCAGATTGAAAATGTCCCTGAAGTTTCACAGTCTGAATTGGTGGGAATTGTTGCCGAGTATCAAAACTGGCTACGACACTTGCAATCAATTGAGACCAGTGAAAAACCAGCAAAGAGCCATGCGGAAGACGTTCAGTATCTTACGAACTCTCGTGATCTTGTTCGGCTGACTGAACTTCTTGCGACCGAACCGGGGACTGTTCAGGCTGCTGTTATGTGTCACATTGAAGAAGAATCTGCACGTCAGATATTTCATTCATTGACTGACCAACAGCAAGCCGAGCTTGTTGAGAGACTTCCCGAACAGCGGGGACTTTCTTCGTTGGTCTGGGACGAGTTGTCCCTTTATCTTAATGAAATAGAACCAACTCAGAATACATCACCCAAGCGGGGACAGCAATTGTTGACACGTTTGATCTCTAACACTGATGTGGATGCAGTGTCCGAAGGCCGACTGGTCCCAGGAGAACAGGAACTTGTCGAGCGTATGAAACGCTAGATCACAGACCACCTAGCGATCGTGGTTGGATTCGCTGCTTTCATTTTTCTTGTTTCCTTGGGGCTTAACAGGTGATAATGTAAATCTATCCATTACCCCCTCACTCTGTTGTCTGGGAGCTTTCTGATGGCCGAGACAGTCCGTCGTCTGTTCGAACTTGAACCGGGAGATACGTCTGATTTCTTTGTCTTGCTCGTCGCGAAAGACAAAGGCAACACTCGCGATGGGAAGCCGTATTACCGAGTGACGTTTCGTGATCTGCAACGCACTGCGACCGCCATGATCTGGAATGATACCGGGTGGTACGACGACTGCGATCAAACCTGGAAGCCGGGACATTTCTTCAAAATTCGTGGTCGCTATTTCGAAAACAAGTATGGTTCACAGATTGAGATCGAACAGCTTCGTTCGACCAAAGAGGAAGATTCCACAGATGGTTTCGATCCGTCCGACTTCTATGAAACGAGCCGACGCGATCCTGTCAAAATGTTTGCTGAACTCGTTGAAATCGCTACCGAAATTGAAGAGGGACCGCTTTGCGAATTGGTGACACAATTGTTAAAGGAGAATGAAGAGCAACTACTCAAGTGGCCCGCAGCCTCAAAAAATCATCATGCTTTCAGCGGCGGTTTTCTGGAGCATGTTCTCTCGGTCACTCGTACTGTGGTTTATCTGGCGGATAAATATCAGGCAGAGTACCCGGCTTTACAACCATCTTTGTCAAAAGACTTAATGATTGCGGGTGCGATTCTGCACGACATCGGCAAGCTACAAGAACTGTCACATATTCCTCCTGTCACCAATTACTCAGCGCAAGGAAAACTCATCGGACACATTCTACTTGGTCGCGACATGGTTCGCGATGCGGCGAAAGAAGTCGAGAACCTCAACCCGGAGACCCTCTTGCGCCTGGAGCACATTATTGTGTCTCATCAAAACCTGCCAGAATGGGGGTCACCCATTGCACCGCATACTCCTGAAGCTTTACTGGTTCATTACGCGGACGATATTGATGCCAAGTTTCAGATGATGGCAGGTGCATTATCGGAAGCACCGATCACAGACGATCCGTTCACGAGTCGGAGTAATCCACTGCGTAGAACAATCTTCCGCGGTTTTCCAGAAGAGTGACTCTAGGTACTCGACCACGATTGGATCGTCAGAGCTTCTAATCGTTGTGGATCGGGGTCGGGAATGTGTTTGGTAGCCGCCACGCTCGGAATGCCGTCGGCATTGGTTGTGAGTTCCAAAGGTTGTTCTGCCAAGTCTTCATGATAATACCGGCTGCTGGGAAAGATATCAGCCGGATATGTGAAGTTGTCCAGCATGGCCAATTCGGCACACAGGGCCGCACCCGTTCCACTTTCCAACATCCCTCCCACCCAACAGAGAATCTCTGCGGCTTGAAACAGATCGTGCATTTTAATCGCATTGGTCAAGCCGCCGACACGGGCCGGTTTGATGTTGGCGAATTGACAACTCTTCAGCCGAATGGCCTGTTCAGCACGACGTAAAGAATTGAGACTTTCGTCCAGACAAACGGGTGTCGTGATTTGAGTTTGCAGATCCGCGTGATCGACGAGGTCATCATAAGCCAAGGGTTGTTCGATCATGGCGAGATGGAATTCATCGACTTGCTGGAAGAGAGCGAGATCCGAGAGTCGATAGCCGCTATTACAGTCAATATGAAAAGTGGAGTCGGGAAAGTTTGTTCTCACGGTTGACAACATTTCGACGTCCCAACCGGGGCGGAATTTCAGCTTAATCCGCGGGAACTGTTGTTTGACCGAGTCGTCGATTAAAGCGAGCAGGTCATCAATCGAGTCCCGGATTCCGAAATCGTCACCGACGGGAACTTGCGTTCGCGTTGCTCCCCAAAGTTCGTGTAAGGGTTTGTTTTCAAGACGTGAGTGCAGCACCCACCAAGCATTATCGAACAATGCCTTGGCAAATTGATTCCCCTTGAAATGTGACAGCCGCGATTGTAAATCGTCGCCTGATGAGATCTCCTGATTGATCAGAGCCGGGGCAAACCATTTCTTGGCGGTGAGATACAATCCTTCGGCATGTTCGGGAGAATAACAGGGAGCCGCGAGCGGGCAACTTTCTGCCCAAGCATGAACCGAGCCGGACTCAAGCCGACAGAGAATCGAATGGATCTCTGCATCTTCTCCGTAGGCAGTGCGCCAAGGATAAATGAGCGGCATCGCCACATGAAATAAGTCGATACGGTCAATTTTCATACAGGTTTACTCTTCGACGATTGACCAGAATTCGTCCTCACCATCGTCCACTTTTGGTTTTCTGGAAGGTGGTTGAGGTTTAGGGGGAGACTTGGGTTTGGGCCTCGGAACCGGTTTGGGTCCGCCTCGTGAAGCACTTGGGAGTTCCAGAACATCATCGTCCGATGCGAGTGGTTTGACGTTGGGCCGTTGACCACTGGGGGGAACCTGTTTGGGTGGTGTTTTTTGGTTAGGTTTTGGCAACGGCCGGACTTGTGGCTTCTTTTGTTGTTGTGCTTTCGCTTTTTTGGCCGCCGCCATTTTTCGTTGCTGAATTTGTTTTTGACGGAGCAATTTTTGTTTTCGAGCCTCACTCAATGATCCACAACTGGGACAAGTCCCTTTGGAGTTGAGTGGTTCACCACAACGATTACACAACGGTACTGGGCGGTCGGCCCGATCGAGTTTGTCGGGAACCGCTTTAATCGGAGGTGGAGCTTTGACTTTGGGAGCTGACGGTTGAGAGACTTGTGGTTTACGCTGTGGCGTTGGCTTGGAGGGCGTGACTGGTTCTTCGGAATCTTCTTCCAATATGATGACTTCATCATCAGGAGCCGCTTCAAGTTCGATCTCTTCCTCGTCCTTTGGATGATTCACTTCCAACTGATTGACGGCTGAATCCTTCCGAATGATTTCGGTCGTGGCTTGTTTGCCGCTTTTCAGTTCTTTCGCAGACACGTGAACTTTTGCCTCTTCGTCGTATCGAATTGTGACGGCAATTTCCGACCCTTCCGGCAAATCAACTGGCAGATCGTCGATCACACAATGTCCGATGCGTGCGAAGGGGTCTTTCTCAGTCAGACCGCTTTCGATGACCTGTAAATGGACACGCTTTTGATTGGGAACAACTGTTCCAAAGTTATGAACGGCTTCAGCCGGTAATGAGCTATTCGCAGGCACCAGATAATGAGGAACGCGCTTATCAACTTTCATATCGCGGACAAGAATTCCCAATGATCGAGCCGTCACACTGACTTGTTTCACTTTCTTCAAGCGTTTTCTGGCTTCATCGCCAAGTATCGAGCGTGCAAATTTATTGTTACTGATCAGCATGCCCGCATAATAGGTGGCACCATGGGCAATTGATTGATCAGGAGAGAGTGACGTATTGAGAGTCGTTCCACTCAATTTCTTCAATGAAGCTCGCACCATCGGCATCCGGGAGGAGCCTCCGGTTGTCAGTACGGCATCGACATGAGCCCAACCCCTTTGTTGTTCTTTGAGTAGTTTTTTGGTGACATCGAGCGTCTTTTGAATGAGTGGTTGCGTGACCATTTCGAACTGTGCCTGTTCGACTTGATAGCTCTTGCGTGATCCACCATGCACAATCGTGAGTGCTGTTTTCTCGCGGACACTCAAGCTGCGTTTACACTGTTCGATTTCTAACGCCAGTGCTTGCAAGCTGGAGGGGTCACTGCGTGGATCGACCCCAAATTCTCGTGTGAATTGATCGGCCAAGGCATTCAGTAGAGCGTTGTTCCAGTCAATGCCTCCCAAATGTAAATCACCCGTCGATGCGATGACTTCGACGGCATCCTTCTTGTATCGCACGAGCGAAAGATCGAATGTACCACCACCGAGGTCGTACACTAAAATCGTTTGCTCGTCAGCCAGTTCACTGAACCACATTCCCTCTGAACCCAGAACGTGACACAACGATGCAGCCACCGGCTCGTTGATAATATCGACACGTTGCAAGCCCGCGCGATGGCCGGCTTCGATGGTGTCATGACGTTGTTGATCGCTGAATTGGGCGGGTACTGTGATGACGGCTTCATCAATCGATCCGATTTGCTCTTGAGCGTCGCCGATTAATTTTTTGAGGATCATCGATTCGGCCTCAATGGGCGAAATACGCCGTCCATCAATGGTCCAGGATTTTTGGTAATCCCCGATGTATCGCTTGGCGTTCAGGATTACGTCTTGTGGACGCATGATCGCATTCCGAAGTGCCTCGGTCCCCACGACCACTTCATCACCATCGATCAAAATCGCAGACGGTGTCGAAGATTCACCCTCCGCGTTAGAAATCGTGATCGGCTCGCCATGCTCGTTAAGATAAGCAATGCAGCTATATGTTGTTCCCAGGTCGATGCCGACGGCGTGTGTATTTGTCATAAGCTTGAAAGGGGCAGAAACAAGAGGCGTGAAAAGAGACTCAAACTCACTCGATGTTCATGGTATCATTGCGACTCGATGCACTCCAGTACCTTCCCAGCCTTAAGCTGCTTGTGCGGTAACGATCATGCCGATTTTACGAATCATTTGCCTCTTTTCACTAACCTTACTGGTTGTCAACTGTCAAAAGGCGAAGGCCGCCCCCATCGATTACCTGAAGGGGAAGGAATATCTACAGCGACTGGATGATCCGGGACTTGCTTCACTTTCAGGCTTGAAGCTGCGTGAAACATTGCAGCAGATCGAGCAGGCATACCATCTCGCCTGTTTTCGGGATCGTCGTATTGACCCTGAACAGACCGTCGAACTCGATCAATCGAACGGCGACGTTCGCAAACTTCTCATCAGCATCGGGAAGGCGGTTGATTGTCGGGTCTCATTCACGGGACAAATTGTTTATGTGGGTCCAGAGTCCAACACGCGGTTGTTAAGAAGTTTAATCGTGCAACGAACTCTGGATATGCGTCGCGTCATTCGCGACAACCCAAATTCTCGATTGATGGTTCCGCAGGCGTTTCAGTGGCCTGTCTTGTCTCAGCCGCGCGAACTTGTGATTGATGTGGCCGCGAATGCAAAATTGACGGTGAATAATCCTGAACTGATCGAACACGATGTCTGGTCGGCAGGAATCATTCCCGAAGCTAATGTTCCTGAAATATTGTCGATTCTACTGTTAGGGTTTGATCTGACGTATGAGATCTCGGAAGACGGGCAATCCATCACTTTGGTCCCACTGCCGACTGCTATCAAATTATATCACTCTGAGGTCTACACCTTGAAGTCGGGAGAAAAGCCGAACAACTGGCAGCGAGTTGCACCGGCTGCAGAAATCTCGGCAAGCGGACGGCGTGTTACCGTATCAGGTTTGGTCGAAGATCATGAAGCGATTCGCGATCTTCGCAGCGGCAAGAGAGAACTCGACGCCACACAAGCGATTGACTTGTTGCCACTCTCAAAACGGCGATTCACTCTGACTCTCAAAGATGTTCCCGCTGCTGCCGTGTTGAAAGAGTTGGAGAAATCGGGAATCCAGTTTGCTTGGGATCCTCAAAAATTTGCTGCTGCAAAAATTGATTTCAACAATCATGTCGTGATCGACGTACAAGAGGTGACGGCAGAAGAGTTTTTCCAGGCGTTACTGGATCCTCTGGGAATCGAGTTTGATGTGAGCGGTGTGGCGGTCACTATGCGTCCGAAAGAATAAGATGTCTGCGGAAGAACAATCCCTCGAACGTAGACTCAAAAGTGCCTCGAATGACATTTCCCGGTCGTCCTGGAAAAATGTCATGATCACTTTGTATTGGTTGGGGCTGGTTGGTTTATCGGCCGCCGTGATTCTTTCTTTCTTTGCTCGCAGTTGGTGGTTCGCGGATCTGTTCACACATTTCCGAGTTCAAGGGTTTCTGGTGGGATTGCTTTTACTTTCGATAGCCGTCTCTTTTGCGTATTGGAAATCAGCGGGCTTGGTGACTTTGCTGCTCATCGTGCAAGGCACCATAATCACTCCCTACATCCTGCCTCAACAACAAACAGTTGTACCCGCCTCGGCAACATCTCTCTTGGTATGGAATGTTTATGTGGGTAATCCCAATGTGGAAAAAATCGTCGAGTTGATCAAAGAGAAAGATGCTGACACTGTCGTCTTGTTGGAAGTCTCTCCCGATCTCGGTGTTCAGTTGGGATCTCTGCGAGGCGAATACCCTTACTTGGAGATCGAGGCTGCCGCCGATGGATTTGGTTCTGCGATATTCAGTCGACAAGCGGTGAAAGAAATATCAATACGTCGAGTCGGCAACGAATTAGGAAATACTGTCGTTGCTCGATTTGAAAAGGGGACGACATTGGTCGGTGTCCATACTTTGCCCCCGGTGGGTCGCACTTATAGTCGTCTTCGCAATCAACAACTTGGCGAACTGGCTGAATTCGTCGAGCAACAATCGGGGCCAGTCATTGTGGTAGGCGACTTGAATATTACCCCTTGGTCTCCCCATTTTCAGGACTTACTTCGCGATGCCCGGCTTTCAGATCCGAGAGTCGGTCGCGGAGTGTTGACCAGTTGGCCGAAGGGAAAACCACTCATTCGGATTCCCATTGACCACATTCTCGCAACGAATGAAATCACGTTGGGCGATCTTCAAGTGTTTCCCGAAACGCACGGCTCCGACCATCACCCGATTTATTGTCGTTGGATGGTCGAATAGTATTTCTTTGTTGAAACACTCAACCGCCGTTTCAAGATGTCAAGATTCGGAGATTCGGGGACACACCTTGACCGAATCTTGACCAAATGTTGAATCAAATCTTCCCGAATCTTGATTCCAAATCTTGTGTTCTCTTGAGCAAGTCGTTCGCATCCATTGGTTTACGCCGA
>JAURQH010000097.1 GCA_030836185.1 Planctomycetota bacterium | reverse complement strand
TTGATTGGCGTTGTTTGTCGCGTGCAGTGTGACGGAATCAGAAGTTGTCAAATCTACCACAGCGACAGTCTAAGCCTGGCAAAAAATACAATCCTCGATTCGAGGTTGTGCAAACAAACAGAATCCCGGACACTATTGAGCGCAGCGTAACCCAACACCAAAACGGTTGACTCGCATCACAAGCACTGATTCTCAAGCGACAATCCATTCGTAAAATCCAATCTGCGGATGGACATCGAACGGCTTGTTGGGTTACGGCTCGCTTCGCTCGGCTAACCCAACCTACTTTACTGTGCCTGACAAGTCGAAGGATAACTCACGCCAAGGCGCGGAGGAAGGAACAAGTCTTCTAGCATGGAACCGCGGATCACTCTGGGTGGCCCGTCCATAACTTCATTTTGGTCGGGTGCCTGCAGGCACAAGAATCTGACATCATGCGGGTGCGATTTGTTGTTGACGTGACTCACTTGATTGCAAGATCATGATGAGGAATTCTTGTCGCTACGCGACCCAGCCATTCAGCAAATGGCCGGGCTACCTTGGTGACGCATATTCACAACCTCAAAATAACCTTTGCTTCTGACGTTCTCGTTCTTGCTGAAACCATAGTTCGAATGCTTCCTCTTCGTAAAGATCGGGCTTCTCGCGAGTCGGCACCAGTTGTGTCCCTTCCTCTTTGAAGAATTGGACTCCTCGACCACGTTTACGTCCCTCCAGATTATGACTGTCGTATGCGAAATCGGGGACTTCGGGAACGTAATCGTTGAGTTCGGAATTGAGCATGCAGACGGCTTGATAATGATCTCCTTCACGCGATTTGTGGGCACGACACAAACAACGCACGGCGTTTCCGACCATGATCATACATTCGCCTTGACGCTCGGGTTTATAAAATCGTCTGGCCTGCTCGATAGCCTGACTGGAGAACAAGACCGCTGCTTGATCGGCAAGACCAATGTCTTCGTGAGCACAGATTTCGATGCGGTTACACACCCAGGAAAAATAATGTGGACGTACGAGCCATCTCCACCGCAAACTCCATCGCTTCGCGCTGAAGCCCACGCCGAATGCACTTCTGCAATGCCGAGACGCAGACATAAGGATCGAGGTTGTGAAGGGTTGGTGAGAGTTTTGGCATGGGGGAATGCTTTCTCTGAATTAAACAATATGTATACAAGATTACACTCCCCTGTAAGCTGGAGCAATTAACTTTTGACAAAAGATTCTTTACCCATCAACCTCTTGTGCATCAACCGCCACCAATACACAATCACTCCATGACCATTCCACCCTTCCATCTTGCGTTTCCTGTCCACGATCTTGCCGCCGCACGTGAGTTTTACGGCAACCTGCTCGGTTGCGAAGAAGGGCGTTCTGCCGACACTTGGATCGACTTCAATCTCTACGGTCATCAAATCGTCACGCACGTGACTCCTTCGGCGTCAGCCATCTCTCCTGAGAGCAATCCGGTTGATGGGCACGATGTGCCGGTTCCTCATTTCGGCGTCATCTTGCCGTGGGAAGATTGGGAACAACTGGCGGAGAAACTCAAAGCCGCCGAGATCAATTTTGTGATCGAACCTTACGTCAGATTTGCCCGAGAGACCGGCGAACAGGCAAGCCGTTTAAGGTAGCCATCATTGCCTGCGCTCGCAAGATGCTGATTCGAGTGAATACGCTCTTGAGTGAACTTGCAAAAAACAGTTTTCAACAAAATGAGGCACCAACAACTTGACAAGCGACACAGTCGCTCAGCGAACTCTGCGGTAAATTAAATTTGGTTCCCTCCCATATCACTGGCGGGCAAGCCGCCAGTGCCACCTAATCAGAGAATGAAGTTCTTCGTGTTTTTTTGCTCCCTCGCAGCGGCGCAGAGGAATAATGCCGATTTCCCAGCTAGCTCGTGTTAGTGGCTTAAATGAAATTGGTGCCCCGTTTGCTTGCCAAACGGGGTGACCTGGCCACGAGGGGCGGGTTTGAATGGCATGGATTGAAATAGTTTCGTAGAACCGGATCGCTTCACATAATCAGGAATGTCCGACGAGATAGAAGCATGAATCGAGCTTCAATGAACCTGGATTTCTCAGGCAATGTCATCACAGCATCACAGAACTGGAACCGGGAAGCTGACAGGACCGGATCTCACATGAAAATACCGCTCAGAGAGATCCCGTCGGTAGCCTTGATGCCTCTCTCGCGGTCGGTATGCTATGACTCTTCCAACCGAATCGAGTGAGTTCGCGGGCGACATTGTTCGTCGCCCATTTTTCACTCACAGAAAATGACCTAAGTCCAGAAAGCACAAGACGATGCCGCGCGTCCTTGTCACCGATAAACTTTCCCCTGCAGGGCTCAAAATACTCGAAGACGCTGAAGGCATCGAACTTGATGTCCGTTCGGGGCTCTCGCCAGAGGAAGTCCGAGAGGCTTTGAAAGAGGCAGACGGCATTATTATTCGCAGTGGGACAAAGCTCACTGCTGAACTTTTGGAAGGGCAAACTCGGCTCAAGGCGATTGTGCGAGCGGGAGTGGGGGTCGATAATATCGACCGCGACGCGGCGACTCGCGAGGGAATCGTCGTCATGAATACCCCGGCGGGAAACACCATCAGTACCGCCGAACATGCGGTCACATTGATGTTGTCCCTGTCCCGGAATATTGGTCCCGCTCATTCCAGCATGCAGCAGGGAAAATGGGAACGTGGAAAGTTCACCGGGTCTCAAGTGGCTGGCAAGACACTCGGCATCATTGGCTTGGGGCGCATCGGTCAATCGGTTGCTCAACGGGCTTTGGGATTTGAAATGCAGGTAGTGGGGTACGATCCGTTCATGTCTCCCGAGCGTGCGTCCGATTTGGGAATCAAGCTGGTCGATACGGTCAATGAAGTCACCACGATCTGTGATTATCTAACCGTCCATACGCCGCTGACCGATGAAACGCGAAACCTGATCAACGCCGAGCGGATGAAAAATATGAAGCCCGGCGTTAGGCTCATTAACTGTGCTCGCGGTGGGATTATCAACGAAGAGGATTTGGTGGAAGCGGTCAACGCTGGACATGTTGGGGGAGCTGCTCTTGATGTCTATGTGAATGAACCTCTTGACCCTGAATCTCCACTGCTCAAAACACCAAACATTTTGTGTACCCCGCACTTGGGTGCCTCGACTGATGAAGCTCAGGAGTTAGTGGCCGAAGAAGCCGCCGACATTATGATTGGCTACTTGATCAACAAAGAAGTTCGCCATGCTGTCAATATGGTCCCGGTTTCCGGGGCTGAAATGGAAGACTTGAAGCTGTATCTCGATCTCGGTTATCGCCTGGGGCTGCTTCTTGCACAACAGGGACACAAAGGTGGACTCAAATCGGCCCAACTTCACTACCGTGGAGAAGCCGCGTCCAAGAAAACCGGCTTGATTACTTCCAGCTTTGCTGCAGGACTACTCACCGCAGCAATGGATGACAACGTCAACATCGTGAATGCTGAAATGATGGCTCGTGAGCGAGGCATCGAAATCACTGAATCGAAATCGACCGAACATGGTGCGTTTTCAACGATGATCTCTGCGACATTGGTGACAGGTGACCGCGAATTGACGGCGTCCGGTACGATGTTTGGCAATGATTTCCTGCGACTGGTACGACTCGAAAACTTCCCCATGGAAGCGTATCTCGATGGCATGCTATTGATCTACCGACACCGCGATGTGCCGGGCTTAATTGGTTTCATCGGAACGGTTCTTGGCAAGTACAGCGTTAATATCGCCAACATGGCATTGGGGCGTTGTTCCGACCAACCGGGAGGCGACAGTGTTGCCGTGCTGAATATCGATTCCGAACCCTCTGCTGAAGCCCTTCAGGAGATTGCCGACCATGCAGAAGTAACCGGCGTGGAATTAGTACGATTACCGGCTGCGGGTGCTCCACTTCCGTGGATGGCGTCTGACTCTTGATCTGAGAAATCTGAGCGTGAAATTCGTCTCTTCTTAACGGTTCTCTCTTAGTTCCTCAGTAAATAGGAATATTCTTGCGCTGTGATTGCGCATGTGTAAAACTGATCTTGATTTAGGGAATCAATCCCGGCAGGATGAGTAGACATTTTTCGAGAGAGTTTGACCGTGTTTTAACGAACGATGGGAGAGGTCATGATTGCGGAGCAGGGAACAGCATTGAACTCCAATGTTCTGGTGCTTAATAAATTCTACAGTCCGATACACGTACTGACTGCCCGAAAAGCGTTCTGTCTGCTTTGCAAAGAAGCAGCCGAAGTCGTGAACGTCGAAGACGACTCGTATGTCGTTTATGACTTTGAAGGTTGGGTCGAGCAAAGTGAAATCCGCGATGAATTAAATGACTTTAGCGAAGACGATGAATGGGTTCGCTCGGTGAATTTCGTTGTTCAAGTCCCGCGCATTGTTCGGTTGACCAACTACGACCGCATTCCTCGTAACATTGTCAAATTCAACCGTAAGAATGTCTTTCTGCGAGACAATCATCAGTGTCAGTATTGTGGCGAAAACTTTCCGTATAGCAGCCTGTCTCTCGATCATGTTATGCCACGGAGTCGAGGCGGTGAAACAAGCTGGGAAAACATTGTCTCGGCATGTTTGAAATGCAATGTTCGTAAGGGGGGGCGAACACCTCACGAAGCGAACATGAATCTGACCTCACGTCCCTCAAAACCCGCCCGCAATCCTGCCTTGGACCGTCAACTCGCTCAAGAGAAATATGCCAGTTGGCGACGGTTCTTGTAGATTCGTACGGGTGTGCGACTGCTGGCTTGTCCGATCAATGTAATCAGCTATTCTGCTTGGCTTGTCGTATTCGGTGGACGATCCGTTTTCCCAATTCGTCGGCAATGGCCCCCAGAAGAATGACGGTCCCAATGATCGTAAATTCCAGTTGGTCGGGAATTTCCAGAAAGAGAGAGGCGCTTTTCAGCATTTGCAATATCCCCATACCGATCATCACTCCGATGATGGAGCCTTCTCCGCCTCGTAACGAACATCCTCCCAACACGGCTGCGGCGATGGCGTAGAGTTCGTAAAAGTTTCCGTGACTCGATGGCTGCACCGAGTTGAGATCGAGCATAAACAGAATTCCGCCAAATCCTGCCAAGGTTGAGCAAATGACGTATGCCAGAATCGTTAGACGTTCTGTTTTAATGCCGCTGTAACGTGCGGCTTGTTCGTTTCGCCCCAGCGCCAGAAGGTATCGTCCCCAGACGGTTTTATTCAGAAAAACCGAACCGATGATCATGAACACAAACAGAATCAAAAATGGCATCGGCAAACTAAAGCCTTTGCTCGCAGTTAACACCGGTAAATCGATATTTCCAGTGGCCCATTCGCGTAAGCCCTTATACTGGCCTCCGAACGTCATCGTTTGATCGGCGGTAATAAATCGACCGATGCCACGATAAATCAAAAGGCCACAGAGCGTCACAATGAATGGTTGGAGTTTGAGCTTGGTGATTAGTAAACCATGCGCCAAACCGATGCCTGCTGAAATTAACATCACCAGAAGAATCGCCACCGGGACGGGCATCCCCTTATCGACGACGAACAGCGGCAACAAGCAACCCACAAGCCCGACGACCGAACCAATAGAGAGATCGATACCGCCCGTGATGATCACGAATGCCACACCAATTCCCAGAATTCCTAACAGGCCTGTTCTGTCTAGTAGGTTCTCGATGTTTCGCGCCGAGATGAAGCTCTCTTGCTGAAGAGCCGTGAAGGCGAAAATCACAATGAACAATCCGGTGATGCCGAGCAGTTTTTTCATGAGTCGAAGTCGATTTCAAGGAGACGCGAGATGTTTTAGTGAGCAGCGGCCAATTCTTGGCCGGTTGCCAGTTGCATGATGGATTCTTCCGAAAGTTCGCTGCGGGGCAACTCGCCGGTAATCTTTCCCTCGTGCATGACGAGAGCCCGGTCAGAGACTCCCATGATTTCTTCGAGTTCGCTACTGACGAACAGGACTGCCAGCCCGTCCGCGGCGAGCTTATCCATGAGATGATAGATTTCTTCTTTTGCTCCGATATCAATCCCGCGGGTCGGTTCGTCGAGGAGAAGTATTTTCGGTCCCAAGGCCAGCCATTTCCCCAACACGACTTTCTGCTGATTTCCGCCAGAAAGAAACTGAAGAATCTGCTTCCGGTTCGGTGTTTTGATATTGAGGTTGTCAATCATGGTCTCGGCGGTTTGAACTTCGTTTTTCTTATCAATCAACGCTTTTTGTGTCAGGTGCTGATCGAGTCCGGGTAGTGATCCATTCATATCAAGCGGCCAGTCGATGACCAATCCTTGCCCCTTGCGGTCTTCGGGAACGAGAACCATCCCTGCGTCGATAGCATCTTTCGGGTGATGGAACTCGCAGAGCTTCCCTTCGATTTCAATCGTTCCGCGAATGGCGTCATCAATCCCGAACAAGACCCGCAATAGCTCGGTGCGACCCGCTCCCACGAGTCCTGCCATACCGACGATTTCTCCCGCTCGGATGGTAAAACTGTTTTTTTCGCTCGGAAAAACAGGTGACACTAAATCGGTCACTTTAAGGACTTCGTCGCCCGGTTGGTGAGGCGTGCGTTCGTAAAGCTTTGAAACATCTCTGCCGACCATCAATTGGACCATGCGCTCGTGCGTGATTTCCTCTTTGCTCAGTTCTCCCGAATTTTGACCATCGCGAAAAACCACCACTCGGTCGGCCAGCTCTTTCACTTCCCCTAGACGGTGAGAAATGTAAATGACGCTGACACCTTGTTCTTTGAGATCCTTCACAACCTCAAACAGACGGGCGGTCTCTTTGGAAGAGAGCGACGACGTCGGTTCGTCCATGATCAGCACTTTCGCATTCATCGAAAGTGCTTTGGCGATTTCGACGAGCTGCTGTTGACCGATGGAAAGTCGCGACAGGTTCGTACGGGGATCAAAATCGAGACCAACCCGTTCCAACACTTTCAAAGATTCCTCGTGAATCTTGCGGCGATTGATGATGCCGAGTTTATTGCGGGGTTCTCGGCCTAAAAATATGTTACTTCCAATATCGAGATTGTCAGCGAGATTTAATTCTTGATGGATGAGGGCGATACCGAAGTCCATGGCGGCTTCCACCGAATCGATGTTCGCTTCTTTTCCGTTCCAGAAAATTTTGCCAAGATCGGGCTGCTGTATGCCGGCCAAAATCTTCATCAACGTACTTTTCCCGGCTCCGTTTTCGCCAATCAGTGCCAGGATTTCACCCTCTTCGAGAGTCAGACTGACCTGTTTGAGCGCAACGACACCGGGAAAGTATTTGGTAACGATTCGGACTTCCAGCAGCGGATAATTCATTTCCCTTCTTCCTCTGCCGATGTCTTCGCGCTGGCGGGCGGATCTTTATCCAGAAGCTTGTTCAAGTCGGTCCAGAACTCGATGGCATTGTCTTGACGGATTTGGCGTGCCGGGATGTCAATGAATCTTTTATCAGGTACGCCTTCGTCGTTTCCGCGGGCAAGTTCTGAGAGAAGTTTCACAGATTGATAACCATACTCGTAAGGGTTTTGCACGACCGTTCCATAAATATGGCCATCGACAATCCCTTGCAGCGTTCCATCTTCTTCATCGAACGCAACGATTTCGATGGAGTCGGTTTTGCCGGCTTCTTTGACCGCTTCTAGCATCAACGGCGGGTTATAAGCAAACAGTCCCACCATACATTTCAGGTTGGGGTATTTATTGATCGCATCTTGCGCCTGTGCTTTGGCTTTGGCAAAATCGAATCCATCGGTGCGAGTATCAAGAATCGTATACGTTTCTCCCTTGACCGGTTGTCCTGGTTTGTCGTAGCGACTGGAGTCTGGTTCGCGATTCATGAGCTCGTCAATGACCCCTTGGCGGCGTAATTTTGCGTTGAGTTGTTCCAATCGCCCTACAAAGATCATGACTTCACCACCCTCGGGGAGTGATTCCTTCACAAGTTTCCCAGCCATTCGACCGGCTTCGTAATTGTCCATGCCGATATAGCCAATGCGGTTGGTGTACATCGCGTCTGAGTCATGCGTGATATAAATCGTTTCTTCGGCAACATCATTGAGCAAATCCTGTTGTCCCGTAGGATCAATGGCCGAAACGGCTATTCCATCAACTCCTTGTGTGAGCAAGTCCTCAAGAATTCGTTTTTGATCAACCACACCTTCTGCAGGCATTTTGACCAAAACTTCCGCGTTTACATCGTCCGCAGCAGCGTTCGCACCGGCTTCTGCCACCACCCAAAACGAGGCAATGCCGTTGGTAACGAAAGCGACAGTCGGTTTTTCATCCTGCCCAACGGTGCCGGTTTTTATGGGACCGTATTCGTCGATTTGTTCGGCACTTTGCGTCCCTCCGTCTTCGCCACCACCATTGCAGCCAGTGATACCAAGGAGGCAGGCCAGTCCGGTAATCAGTAGAAAGTGTTTCATGAGTTTAGTCCTCGTTGTGGAAATCAATGTGTGTGTTGTTTTGTGAGTCTCTTTAGTTGACGGTCATGCCACCATTCACCGAGACGGTTTGTCCGGTGACAAACGCGGCTTCGTCGCTGGCGTAAAAACAGACGGCTGCGCCGATGTCTGCGGGGACTCCCCAACGCTGCATGGGGATGTTGGCGAAATAGCCATCTTTTAATTCTTGGGGGTCGTCTTCGTGTCGTTCGACGGGAATCCAACCCGGCGCGATCATGTTGACAGTCACTTGGTATGGGGCAACTTCTCTCGCCAATGAACGGCAAAATCCGGTTTGCCCGCCCTTAGCCGCAACATAGGCCGTGAAGGGAGAAACGCCTTGTTGAAAAACTTCCGACGTAATGTTGATGATCCTTCCCCACTTCTGCTTTTTCATGTGCGGCAGGCACGCCAGACTTAACAGATACGGGCTTTTAATGAAGAAATCCAGCATCGATTGATAGAAGTCCCAGTCGTATTCTTCAATCGGTTTTTGCGGCTGGTCGGGAGTCGCATTGCAAACCAGAATATCAATCGGCCCGAGCTTCTCTTTAATCTCGTCGTAGAGCCGATTCACATCGTCAGGATCAATGACATTGCCTCGGAACATGTCACCCTGACCGCCTGCGTCACGGAACTCTTGCAAGGCGTCGGCCGCGCGTTCGTCGTTATTGTAATAGTTCATCGCGACCGTCGCGCCCGCTTTACCGAGTGCGATGGCGATGGCTTTGCCCAGGCCTGTGCTACTTCCGGTGACCAGGGCCACCCGGCCGTCTAATGAAAACACGTTTGTCTCCCGAGGTGTGGAATCGGTCGTTCTCTTGACGTGGCATCAGTTTACGCGGACCGAACGCCAACTGGAACCATCGATTGACGGGAATCGAAAATCGCCCGGTATTCCGACTGTTTCCAGCGGTGTGACCTGCGCAATTTGCCATGATTTACGACAATTGTGACTTTCCAAGTCTCCTCAAACAAGGGGCCGGAATGCACATCTCTTGAGATATATTTCGCTGGCAATGCTCTGTTCGTGCATTATATGATGCAATGTTCGTGCATTCTAAATTCTGTCCCTGAGAAATATTGCGAAAGACTTCCACGGTGGAATCACGGAATTCATCACCTCCCCATGTCATGCTCATCGTCGAGACCTCTTTGGCTTACGGGCGAGAGGTGCTGCGGGGAATCTCTGATTATGTCGTCGAACATCATCCGTGGTCGATGTACGTCGATTTAAGGGAACTCATTATTGAACCACCAAAATGGATTGATCAGTGGAAAGGGGATGGCATCATCAGCCGTTCCACCACTCCCGAACTGGCTGAGCGATTACAGAAGCTGAAAATCCCGACGGTTGACCTCACTGATATCTATGGCGACGTGGGTCTTCCTCATATCTGGACCGATAATCATAAAGTGGGAGAACTGGGCGCCACCCATTTGCTCGAACGTGGCTTTCGCCATTTTGGATATTGCAGTTTCACCGGTCACGATTGGGCCGCGCGTCGGCTCGTGGGATTTCGTGAGGCATTACGAGAAGCCGATTGCACGGTCGATGTTTTGGAATCTCCTTGGGAGGCGACACAAACGGAATCGTGGGAAGATCAGCAGCGTACCATCACCGAATGGCTTTCCCGGTTGCCGCGCCCGTTGGGTGTCTTCACTTGTAACGACATGCGCGGTCAGCATGTCCTCGATGCCTGCCGACGAATTAATGCCTCGGTCCCGGAAGAAATTGCCGTCATTGGTGTGGACGATGACGATCTCGTCTGTGGGATGTGCGAACCTCCCTTATCTTCAGTGATGCCGAACCCTCGCAAAATCGGTTACGAAGCGGCCGCGCTGCTCGACCGTCAGATGCAAGGTGGGGCCGCGTTGCCGTACGAACAAATCATTCCTCCCCTCGGTATCACAACTCGGCAATCCACCGATGTACTGGCGATTGAAGATCCTCAAATTGCCTCGGCGGTTCGCTTCATTCGACAACATGCGTGTCACGGCATCACGGTCAAAGATTTGTTACGCGAGATACCCCTCTCACGCAGCGTGTTGGAACGACGTTTTCGCAAGTACATCAAACGCTCGCCACAAAGTGAAATTCGTAACCAGCAGATCAAACGCATTAAAGAACTGCTGATGGAGACCGATTTGGCGCTCGACCGGATTGCCGAACTCACCGGCTTCGAGCACCCGGAATATATGAATGTGGTGTTCAAACGCGAGACCGATGAAACTCCCGGTCGCTTCCGCAAACGCGCCCAGAACGAACGGGATATTGGCCTGTGATCAACTCGGTTTATTGCGTAGATCACGCTGATGTTGCGGCGTGGTGAATGACTCTTGGAGGCAACTCTTAAAGAAGGGGGTTGGCAAGAGCAATCTCTTTGTAGGGTCCGCTGAGCGGAATCTACTTGGCTGGTCTCAGTGAATCCAGCCTCACTCTTAAAATGAAGAATTGATGAAGAACAAATTCGACGAGTGAGGAGTCAATTGTGTAAGTTTATGATCATTCTTGACACGCGCATGAAAGAACACGCTGAAAGAACTGATTTCCCGATGTCACCAGATGATGGACTGAAATTCCAAGGATCACTGAAATCTTTAATGTTAACCGTTCGCAAGCGTGTGACGCTTGCTACTGCGAGCATTCAACAATTCGATGACCCGGCAGTTATTGATCGTGAAATGCGATTTCTGCGACCATTTTGGGAATTTATTCAGACACGACAAAAATTGAACCGAAATCGATATTGGGAAGCCCGTCAACGAGACCTGTTTTCTGCCCAAGAAGCTCTGATGATGAATAAGACGCCTCTTGTTTGGCTCCCCGACCGCCCCGCGGTCTGCAATGCATTAGAGGTGGCCGATGATCGGGAAAGGCTCATCATAATCTCGTTGCTGCGAGGAATTGAGATCGTGATCTTCAATTTTACGACACTGCTGTCACGATCCCGACACACGCTCGGGATCGAAGATCCGGAGTCTTTTCAAATCGTGACCACAGAATCTCATCCGATTGACGGATATCGATTGCTGCGATCCACAATCAAACGAACCTCTCCCGAAAATGGTGAAGAGTACAAAGTCATCACCACTCGATTCATCCTCCCCAACAAGGAAGAGATCAAAATCGAAAAGGACTTTTCCCAGAGCTTGACCGATCCCCAAGTCGAGATACGCTTAACAGCCGATCGATCGGGTCGCCAGCGAGGTTCCCATTATCTGGAATATCTCGGACGCCAGTCAGAACTGAATCAGCGGTCAGGTCGATTGATGACCACCAGGCTTTAAGTGTGCCGCTCAGACATAAACACTTAATCCCCATTTCAAGATTTGAAGATTCGATGATTTGGGGGGGTGCCATTTCCGAATCTTGAAATCAAATCTTCCCAAATCTTGATTCCAAATCTTCCCGAATCTTGAGCAACTCGTTGGCCTAGTGAGGTTTGCGTCATATCGTGTGAGGAGCGAAAAATGACCTCGATGTGAGTGCGCATTTTCCACGCCACGCGAAATTGCCTCCGATTTCACGTTGCAGAGGTCGTCATTAGTAAACAAGTTACCGGTTTCAAATGACGTTCAAATTGCCAAAGATCGAGCGTTCTGGATTCACGGCTTCCAACATCGGAAATCAAAAATCCAAAATCGATAAACGCTAACTCTGGTAAGAGTCACTTGGCAAGATAAGTTTTTTGACGCAAAGCCGCCGAGAGGCAAAGAAACGCAAAGAGGTTGTCGCTGCGTTCGCAAGAACGTAGAGAAATTCATAGCGTTGTGTGGCGGAATCGCTCCGTGAATCGGAAGCCCATAAAGAGCAGACAAAGTGTAGCTGGGCTTATGGAGTGCGGCGTCCTGGCACCGCTTTCTTTTCATTCCGTCAGCAAGAGGGCGCACAACGCGGATTGAGAAAGAAAGCTTCGCCAAGCCGAAGCACTCCAAAATCCAAAATCGATAAACGCTAACTCTGGTAAGAGTCACTTGGCAAGATAAGTTTTTTGACGCAAAGTCGCCAAGAGGCAAAGCAACGCAAAGGGAAAAAGAGAAGTATGAGTGTGATGGTTGAAGGATTGTAGCCGCGGCCATCAGATCGCTGGGGAGATGAGAAGAACCGCGGATGTCACGGATAAGAAAATGAGACTGACAACTTTGGGTGGCACGTCATGAACAGGGCATGCTGCGAAGCAGCAAGATGAATCATCATACGGGAGCGCAACAGGTGACGTACATGGTTCATTCATTTGAAACTGACCGGGCCACTCCCAGACAATTAAGAAACCGAAATCTCACTTCTTCACATCGAGTTTGATGTTCAGATCGCGGAGTTGTTTGGGATCGACTTCGGCGGGCGCTCCACTGAGTAAGTCGCTCGCTTTTTGTGTCTTCGGGAACGCGATCACGTCGCGAATGTTGTCGTACATCGCAAACAGCATCACCCAGCGGTCGAGACCCAAAGCGACACCCCCGTGAGGAGGGGCACCGTAACGAAGTGCTTCCAACAGGAAGCCGAATCGTTCTTCGGCTTCCTCGGGACTGATCGCCAGTAAATCGAAGACCTGTTGTTGAATTTTGGTATCGTGAATACGAATGCTTCCCGAGGCTCCTTCGTAGCCATTACATACCAGGTCATAAGAGCGGGCGCGAATCTTGCCCGGATCGGACTCGAAGTACTCGGTGTCTTCTTCAAACGGGTTGCAGAACATGTGATGCTCGGCATTCCAGCGATTTTCGTCTTCGTTCCAAGTCACCAGCGGAAACTCCAACACCCAGGCGATGGCCATATCTTCGGGGTTGTAGAGTTCGAGATCGCGACCCAAGTGATTTCTTAAAGCCGCTAATGCTGCAGATGTGACCGAAGGTTGATCGGCGACGTACAACAATAAGTCACCATCTTCACCTTGCATCCGCTCGATAATCGCCTGTTGTTGTTCATCGTTGAAGAACTTGGCAATGGAGGATTCTAACTTGCCTCCGACCACTTTGAAGTAAGCCAGCCCTTTGGCTCCATATTCTCCGACCAATCCCTTCATGTCGTTATCAAGGACTCGACGTGAATAACGGTCGCCAACTCCTTTGACATTCAAACCACGGACTCGGCCTCCCGACCCCACGACGTTCTTAAAGACGCCAAACTCACAATCGGTGACGAGATCGCTGATCTCAATCAGTTCCATGTCGAATCGCAAGTCGGGTTTGTCGGTACCGAACCGTTCCATCGCGTCGGCATAGGTCAAGCGAGGTAAAGGAAGTTGCAGTTCGGTGCCGCGAACTTCTTTGGTCCAGAGAGCCAACAACCCTTCGATCATCGAGAGGACATCATCCTGTTCAACGAACGACATCTCGACATCGATCTGAGTGAACTCCGGCTGACGGTCGGCACGCAGGTCTTCATCACGAAAGCATTTGGCAATTTGCACGTAACGGTCGTAGCCGGAGACCATCAATATTTGCTTGAACAATTGGGGTGATTGAGGCAGCGCGTAAAACGCGCCCTCATGCACACGGCTGGGAACCAAATAATCGCGAGCACCTTCCGGCGTGCTACGTCCCAAAATGGGGGTTTCAATATCAAGGAAGCCCTGCTCGTCAAAATAGTCACGCGCCAACTTCGTCAATTTGTGACGTAAGAACATTGCCTTCTGTAGTTCTTCACGACGAAGGTCGACAAAGCGATATTTCAAGCGGAGTTCTTCGTTCGGCAGGTCTTGAGTCCGCGGTTCGAACGGCGGCGTTTTTGACTTACTGAAGACTTTCAACTCCTGAACGCGAATATCAATTTCGCCGGTCACCATCTTGGGATTGATGTCTTTATCGGTCCGCGGGACGACTTCTCCCATGACCTGAATCACGTCTTCGCTGCGTAATTGACGACCTTCCACATGAACTTCCGAGCCCTCTTCCGGTCGAAAGACGACTTGAGTTTTTCCGTAGCGGTCGCGTAAATCGATGAAAACCACGCCACCATGATCGCGGTAGGAATCGACCCAACCGCAAAGTTGAACGGCTTGGCCGACATCGGATTTGCGGAGTTCTCCGCAGTTGTGTGAACGTAACAATTGACAGTACCTTGGTTTGCGACTCAAAACGCGACCATGTTTTCAAAGACACGGCGTACAGCGGGGATGTTCAGCGAGGGAACATTAACCAATCTGCAATTCGCGGGAAGTCGCCATTATAGAAACCCGACAGAGGGTCGCAATGGAGACGTAGATCTGCCAAAAAGGGCGATTATTCGTTCTCTGCTGCGATTTTGTATTTCTTTAACAGACTGACAGAAATCAATTTCTCTTCTTGGTAGAGTTCGGACTTGATCAGACCCACACCCGGACAAACATATTGCACAACTTCCAGAGTTTCTGGTTCTTTGATGTACTGTTCATATTTGACACATTTGAACGTGCCGGCGGGCACTTTAATCTCAACATCGAGACCAGCCACTTTCATGAATGTGTAAGGTTCTGGGTAGATCACAGGTTGGCCATAGGAGTAGGGCAGGGGCCTCCCTGCCATGGATTCAGGGACAACGCCAAATTCCTACGGCATCTCCTTGAACGAACAGTTACAATGTTCGGATGCCCAAATTCAAACGTGCCCACATCCCCGGTGGCACATTTTTCTTTACTGTCGTCACCTACAATCGGCGTCCGTTGTTTCAGCATTCACTCGCACAGCAACTTCTCGGAGACGCGATCCGCGAATGCCAACAAAATTGGCCGTTCGAGATTAATGCAATCGTCCTTCTACCAGACCATTTGCACGCTATTTGGACTCTCCCTGAAGGCGATGATCGTTTTTCAGCTCGCTGGAGTCTCATCAAAAAAGGTTTCACGAACAGATTTCGAGGCGTTCGTGGCAAGGAAGCAACCATCACCGTTGCACAGCAAAGAGAAGGTCGAGCGGGTTATTGGCAACCAAGATTCTGGGAGCACACCCTCGAAGACGAGAAGGATTTTGAAAAACACTTCGACTACATTCATTTTAATCCCGTAAAACATGGCTATGTGAAATGTCCGCAGGATTGGGGACCATCCAGCTTCCATCGTTGGGTGAGACAGGAAGTTTATGATGAAAATTGGGCTTGTGGTGAATCACCTCAGTGGGATTTCACGATGATCGAAAAGAGCTGTGGCGAACCCGAATGAAACTCTCGGCAGGGAGGCCCCTGCCCTACAGACTTATTCGGCGTCAATTTGACTCAAACTCTTCCAAGATATTATCAAATTCTCAAAGAACAACTCCACGTCAAATTCCGCAAAAGAACTATAGACTTCTGAATTCCTCCAGAAATCTGCTTGAGAACTGAATCGTATTCCGAGTATCGTTCGAAAAGATATCAATCACTCGGGAGTTTGAAATGCGTTCTTTGATTACTGCTTGTTTCCTGCTGGTTCCCCTCACACTGTTTGCAGCCGATGATTACAAATTAGGCCCCGACTCGATGCCTCAAGACGGCGTCCCTCAAGGCAAAGTCGAGCAAGGACAATTTACCAGCAAAACCGTCTATCCGGGAACCGTTCGCGATTATTGGGTTTACGTGCCACAACAATACGATGCCAGCAAACCTGCTTGCCTGATGGTCTTCCAGGATGGGGGCGGCTACGTGAATCTGAAAGGACACTCGCGCGTTCCCACCGTCTTCGACAATTTGATTCACAAAAAAGAAATGCCGGTGACGATTGGTGTCTTCATAAATCCGGGTGTCATTCCTGTCGCCGTCAAAGGAGGCAAGCCTCGAAAGAATCGTTCGTTCGAGTACGATACACTCTCTGATCAATATTCGCGTTTTCTATCGGAAGAGCTGCTGCCGGGGATTGAAGACAAATACAACATTTCCAAGAATCCCGATCACCGTGCCACTTGTGGCATCAGTTCGGGAGGGATTTGTGCGTTCACCGTCGCGTGGGAACGTCCCGATCAATTCCACAAAGTCCTCAGCTATGTTGGCAGCTTTACCAACATTCGTGGAGGACACGCCTATCCCTCGATGATTCGTAAGATTGATAAGAAGCCACTCAAAGTTTTTCTGCAAGATGGAAAAAACGATCTCGACAATTTGCACGGAAGCTGGCCCATCGCCAATCAACGGATGGCATCTGCTCTGGAGTTTTCTGAGTATGAATACAAGTTTGTGTTCGGCGATGGGGGACATAATGGTCGTCATGGCGGAGCTATTCTTCCCGATGCGCTGCGGTGGCTGTGGAGCGATGTCCCGGCGAAATGACCTCTCTCCACAACCGTTATGACCGGTGCAACCGGTTCCAGAAGTGATCGCAAGCGGTGCAATCGTCGAACTTTGTGAGACAGCATCGGCACGAGAGTCGAAAATCGCTTGTCACTCAGGGGTCAGTGTGGCAGACTGGACACAGAATTGTATCGCAAATTGTCGCCCTTCCTTGAGTTTCGTCGATTGTTGGGAGCTGCTCTCATGTTTCGCATTATCGTGGCTGGACTGATCTGTTCATTTTCCTGTTTGAGTGTTTCGGCTCAGGGATTGATCTGGTCGCTTCCCGAAGATGGCAAATTTGCCACTTACTCGGGAATGTACACTCTGAATGATGTCCAAACCGGAACCAAGAACGAAGACATCGCCACATCGTGGAAACGCCAACTGACCATTAAATCGGTCGGCACGGCTGATGCCGATTTTCAGGGAGCCTCCACACCGTGTCGGTGGGTCGAATTCAAATTGATTGACGCGAAGATCGAAGACACAAAACTTGTTGCCGGCCCAGTTGGAGAGGTTATTTACAAAGTGCTGATTCCCGAATCGGGAGTGGTTGGTAAAGTCCTCGACGACAAGAACCTGTTCGTCAATCATATTCCCATCGTTCGCGGTTATCGCAAAGTGGGCGCAGGCGAAGTGGAAAATCTCCCGGCTGGTGCTTTGCAAGTCTATCCCGTGCTCACACTGCTGATGCACTACCGCGAAATCACATCTGATGGTGATGAGAATGTACAAGCCGGTGGCGTGCAAACTGCCGAAAAACTGAACGGCAAAGAAACGCTGGAAAGCAAAGAATTACGAATCATCAATAGTGCTATGCTTTGGAAGAATACCGATGTCCCCTTCGGACTCGTGAAGTGGGAAGTGACTCAGGTTCGTGAGAAGAAAGCCTCCACCGAACCTCGCTCAACTTTCGTCAAAGCCAGCGAAGTCAAAACGACCATGACGCTGGATGAAATGGGTGACGGAGCTCAATCAGATCTGCCAGACAACAACTGACACCCCAAAAAAATTGACACAGCGTCAGGCTTCGGCAAGTCGCAATCTCAGGTAAGCCGCGCGAGCCGCGTTGCGTTCTCCCGAGTCGAGCGACTCTCCGCGAATTTTCTGCAAGTGGGAAGGTTGCGTGTGGATGAAGAGTTCGTTCACCGAGAGGAGATCGAGGTCATCGAGCATTCCGAGACTCACACCGAGCCGAACGCTGGAAAGTAAATCCATCGTTTCTTCGGAGCTAATCGTTTGGGCTTTCTGAAGAATACCGGTCGCTCGGGAAATTTGATCATGCAGCTTGGCACGATTATCTTTGAGTAGAGCTTCACGGACTCGGCGCTCGTAGCTGATGATGTTCGGTACCACTTCGTGCAACTTATCGATGATCTGCTGCTCGCTTTGCCCGAGCGTAATCTGGTTCGACACCTGGAAAAATTGGCCCGAGGCAGAACTTCCCTCACCATAGAGCCCACGCACCGCCAAGCTGATTTTCTGGAGTGCTCCCAAAACTTTCTGAATCTCTTTGGTCATATGGAGTGCCGGCAAGTGCAACATCACGCTGACTCGAATGCCTGTTCCCACATTTGTCGGACATGCCGTAAGATACCCCAAGTCTTCACTGAAAGCATACGTGACATCTTCTTCGATGGCATCGTCGAGTTGATCGATGTCTTTCCAGCACTCATCCAAAGAGAATCCACTACGAACTACTTGCATGCGTAGATGATCCTCTTCATTGATCATCACACTGACCGACTGTCCCTGATCGACGGCCACTCCACGTGCTCCCTCACCATCGGCCAGTTCCTTGGAGATCAGTTGACGCTCCATTAAAAATTGACGATCAAGATCGGACAAGTTACGGACGTCAAAATAACTCAGTCGTGGTCCCGCCGGTAAATCCTGTAACTTCTCGTACAATAATTTTTCGAGATCATTGCGTGTCGGTTCGTCGGCACGAGAGATGAATGGAAATTGAGCCAAGTTACGAGCCAGACGGATGCGACTCGAAACGACAATCTCCGCATCGGGACCGGTGCCGCGAAGCCATTCGCATCCGGTTTGCATGAGCGTCTCGATATCCACCGTGGAGGTTCCCGTCGTAAATTCTGAGTAAGTCGTTTTGTAAGTGTCTCGTGATCTGATCGCGAAGCTATTCGGATTGCCGCTCTTCTAACTGCCTGATGTCGTCCCGCAATTGGGCGGCGGCTTCGTAGTCTTCCTTTTCAACGGCAATCCGTAAGTCGTTTCGCATCTTGATCAATTCATACTGTTTGTGGCTGGCATCGGGAGCCCGTTTGGGAAATTTTCCCGCGTGATGAGTGCTCTCGTGAATATTTTCGAGAAGTGGAACTAATCGCTCTTTGAAAACCACGTAATCGTGAGGACAACCAAGACGGCCCTGTTTGCGGAACTCACGATAGGTAATTCCACAATTCGGACACGTTAACTCATCTTGCTCGTCTTCCAGTTCGCCGAGCCCGGCTTCTTCCAGCAAGGCTTCCATCTCATCCTCATCGGGCGGAGCGGAAGTTTCCAGATATTCACTGGCACAGTTCTCGCAGAGATGAATTTTCTGCACGGTACTGTCGTGAATTTCCGTAATATGCAGCGTTGCCGGCTTGGAACAGCGACGACACTTTTTCATAACACTCCTCGATTGAACCCGCAGTGAAGACTCATTGTCATGATGACAGATCAGCCGGGCTCATTCTATCCCCGTCAGAATCACTGTCAAGCGATTGCATTTGACCCTTCTCGCCGTAACAGTTTGAAGTTATTATAGATGCGAACGCAGGCAATCCACAGCGATGCGATTAAAACATCACCCCCAATACCAAAATCATGAATTACTCACCCGACTTTGCCACCTACTGCCGACTCGCCGAAGAAGGCAAGCTGGTTCCCATTTCGCGTCAATTGCTGTCAGACACGCTGACACCTTTGACGGCGTGGTGCAAAATTCGGGAAGAAGGACACTCCTTTCTGTTTGAATCGGTGGTGGGTGGAGAACAAATCGGTCGCTACAGTTTTGTCGGCACACGGCCTTTTCTGTATCTCTCCGCGAAAGGGAATGAAGTCACCCTTCGTAGCGGCGAGACGGTGAAGACAGAAACTGCGGAAGACCCACTTCGGGATCTGGAAAGTCTTCTTTCACAATATCAGGCCGTGGATGTCCCCGGCTTGCCTCGTTTTTGCGGCGGTGCCGTCGGATACGCGGGCTACGACATCATCCGTTATTCCGAACATCTCCCCAATGTTCCCGAAGATGATCGCAACCTGCCTGACCTGTCATTCGCCTTTTACGACAGCATGGTCCTGTTCGATCAGATCAACAAAACGATTCGCGTGGTCGCGTTGGCTGATGGAAAAGTCGAAGACAAACGCGCCGAGTATGACGCGGCGTGTGCCCGCATCGACGAACTATGTGACCAATTGGCATCGCCAACCGAAGAACTGCAAATCACCGATATTGATTTATCGCAAACCCCCGACATGAAGTGGGAATCGAACTTCACTCAACCGGGCTTCGAACGGGCTGTTGAAAAGTGCAAAGAGTACATTCAGGCGGGAGACATTTTTCAGGTCGTTCTCAGCCAACGGCTGGAACTGGAAACGACAGCCACTCCTCTTGATGTTTACCGAGCTTTGCGAGTCGTCAATCCGAGCCCCTTCATGTTTCTCCTGGAAACTCCCGACGGCACACTGGTCGGCAGCTCTCCCGAAATCATGGTGCGTGTTGAAGATGGCGAAACGACCATCAGACCACTCGCGGGAACTCGTCCTCGGGGACAGAACAAAGAAGAAGACGATGCGCTCGCTGCCGATTTGTTGGCCGACCCGAAAGAACGAGCCGAGCATGTCATGCTGATCGATCTTGCCCGGAATGATGTCGGCCGTGTCAGCCAATTTGGTAGTGTGAAACTGTCTGATGTGATGGTCGTCGAAAAATATTCCCACGTCATGCACATCACCTCGAACGTGATGGGGCAATTACTGCCGGGACAATCGGCTCTCGACGCACTGCGTGCCGGCCTTCCCGCCGGAACGGTCTCGGGAGCGCCCAAAGTTCGCGCGATGGAAATTATTGACGAATTCGAACCGCACAAACGTGGCCCGTATGCGGGAGCCGTCGGCTATCTCGACTTCACCGGCAACATGGATACCTGCATCGCGCTGCGGACTCTCGTCATGCAGGGCAATAAAGCTTACGTGCAGGCAGGTGCAGGACTCGTTGCCGATAGTGTCCCTCGTACCGAGTACGAAGAAACCCTCAGTAAGGCCCGCGGGTTACTCAAGGCGATCGACATCGCAGAAAAACAAATGCGCCCGGCCCGCGAAGCGGCTTCGCAATCCTGATTCCCCCTCACCCCAACGGCACTAATGTCGTTGCCGGTGCCACATCAAACGGCGTCTCGGCAATAAACAACGCCCCGGCGTTGGTCGCTTCAGCTTGTCGTTCTGCCGACATATGCTCAACTGCCGTCGTGATCACCAATTGAATCTGGCCTTCACGTTCCATCAACAAGGGGCATGTATTCTGAGGGGACTTGGGAGTCTCCCAAATGATTTCGCACTCTTGCGATTCGAGTGAGTAATACCGCGTTTCGCCCGCTTCGGCAGGTTCCGGGTTATAAAACGAAATGATGATTCCTTTGCCATCCGCGGTACCGACCATTCCATCAGGGAACGCGTCAACATCGTTCAGATCGAGGACAACTTCTGTCCCTGAAAGAGTTCCCTGCTGTGGATCGAGTGTGTACTTCACCACCGTTTTCGTCGGCGTGTCGATATCAAGAAAGGTCACTCGTTCTGCGGAGTCTTCAAGAATGACCTTGCCGTTAGAGCAGATCTGTCCGCCACACAACGGGAACAATTTCTGATCACTGGATCGCAGAAAATACAAGCCGGCAATCTTTTGAGAAAACTCCAGATGCTTCGTTCCGAAGATCACTCCCTGTGAACAGGCAACGCCGTCGTTGATCGTTGTGTTTTCAATCTTCGCATCGACTCCCTCACAAATCACGACAGGTTTGCCTCCGTGAATATCAAATAATTCGACGCGACGTTCGAGACCAACAACAAATTTTCCTGGTTGTTCGGTCGGCAGCGCAAATCCCGGACGACCATCAAGCGGGAAACAACCGTTTGTACCGGTGTTCAAATCGTAAACATTCAGCGATCCGGTGGTGGAATCAGGCCCATGAGCAATGGCCACCCAACTAAATTTCCCCGCTCCCAAATCAATCGGTCCTTCCGGCAAAAACTTGAGTTCGTCGGATTCAGGAGTAAGCAGCACTTCGGCAGTAATGGTCTTCACAGAAAGTCCTTCGGGAAAATATTTGTGATCGTCGATAAGTCGTAGTACAAAGGATAATAACAAATGCGGGAAAATCTTGCATTTGCACCACAAACTTCCCTCCTGAGATCGTCTTAGCCGCCGACTCGCCTGCCATCTTCACTTTTCAGGAAGCCCGTCATGACCAACCAACAAACACGTCGCGATTTTCTTTCGACTTCGGCTGCCTTCGGGGCAACAGCTCTGTTTGTCAATCCAGGCGCGGTCAAAGCAAGCCGCTCGGCGAATGAAAAGCTGAATATCGCCGCCGTCGGAACCAAGAATCGAGCCCTCGCTAACATCAACGGCTGCAAGACCGAAAGCATTGTCGCGTTATGCGATATCGATTCCGACTTCCTCGACATCACCGGCAAAGATTACCCCAATGCCCGGAAGTATCGCGACTTCCGCGTCATGCTCGAAAAAGAAGAAGGCAAGATCGATGCCGTCCTCGTCGGGACTCCCGATCATTGTCACGCTCCGGCTGCCGCAATGGCCTTGCGAATGAAGAAACACGTTTATTGTGAGAAGCCGTTAACTCACACGGTCTACGAAGCGCGAACGCTTGCCAACCTCGCCAAAGAAAACAATCTCGTCACTCAGATGGGAACGCAAATTCATGCTGGCAATAATTACCGTCGTGTTGTGGAACTCGTTCAATCGGGTGCCATCGGCGATGTGAAACGTGTTCATGTCTGGGTACCCGCCGTCTACAATCAGGGTGTCTTCAAACCCGCCGAAAAACCAGCCAATGTCGATTGGGATTTGTGGCTCGGCCCGGCTCCCAAACGCTCTTACTCCTCCGACGTTCATCCGTTCAAATGGCGTAACTTCTGGGACTTCGGGACCGGTGGCCTGGGTGACTTTGGCTGTCATTACATGGATCTCGTTCATTGGGCGCTCGACTTACGCGGCCCCGAAAAGATAGCCGCATCGGGTTCTCCCGTCGATCCGATTAGCTGCCCCGATTATGTCGTCGCCGACTATCACTATCCCTCACGGGGCAAGAAACCTCCCGTCCACCTCACTTGGTATGACGGCGGCAAAAAACCCGAGATTCTGAAAACCCTCAAAGACAAAAATGGAAAACCGATTGATCCCCGTTCGGGTCAACTCTTTATTGGCGACAAAGGGATGATTCTTTCCGATTATAGCAAGCACACATTATTACCCACCGACAAATTTGTCGACTTCACTGCTCCCGAAGAGTCGATCCCAAATTCCATCGGCCATCATCAGGAATGGATTAACGCGATCAAAACCGGCGGAGCCACCACCTGTAACTTCGATTACTCCGGTGCGTTAACCGAAGCGGTGTTGCTCGGAACGGTCGCCTATCGTAGTGGTGAAACATTGGAGTGGGACGCCGCCCATCTGAAAGTGAAGAACTCTCCCGCCGCCCAATCGTTGATCCACAAAGAGTATCGCAAAGGTTGGACGTTGTAGGGAGATTGAATCGTAGTAGATCATCTTGATCCAATGGAAGAGAAACATTGAAGAGACGCGCTCACAATTTTTTTCAACAGTTCCACGATGAAACAATGGTCCGCACAGCGGCCCCTACTTCATTGCGCAAAAGAGTTGCCCTACAACTTTTCGTCTACCTGGTGTTTCTGCCTCTGATCGGTTCGCTCTCCGCAGCCGAGATCAATTTCGACCAACAAATCGCACCACTGTTCGCGTCGAAATGTCTCGATTGTCATAACTCTCGCGAGCCGAAAGGTCACCTCGATCTCTCGACAAAAAAAAATGCGTATTCAGGAGGTGATTCGGGAATCATTTTGACTGCTGGGAAGATCGATGAAAGCTATCTTTGGGATCGTGTTGCCAATAATGAGATGCCACCCAAGCACCCGTTGTCTGTCGACGAAAAACAGATTCTCAAACAATGGATCGCCGAAGGTGCCAAATGGGGCACTGATCCGATTGATCCCTTCGCCTTCACGACTGATTCGCGAGCTGGCTACGATTGGTGGGCGTTGCAATCTCTCCAACGACAACAAGCTCCCCCCGTCAAAGGGCATCCCATTGATGCGTTTGTCCATGAGAGAATGAAATCTCACGGCATCACACAATCATCTCCCGCCGACAAACGCACGCTCATTCGTCGGCTATCGTTCGATCTCATCGGCTTGCCACCCACGCCTGATGAGGTCAAAGCATTTGTAAACGATAACTCACCCGATGCGTATGAAAAACTGATCAACCGTCTGCTTGCTTCTCCCCATTATGGAGAGCGTTGGGCGCGACACTGGCTTGATCTGGCCCGATTTGGTGAAAGCCAGGGATTTGAACGAGATAAACTCCGCGACAATGCGTGGCCTTACCGAGACTGGGTCATCAACGCCCTCAACGGCGACATGCCTTACGACCAATTCGCCCGCCTGCAATTGGCCGGGGATGTCTTGCATCCAGGTGATGCCGACGCGATCACTGCCACCGGTTTTCTCGTCGCGGGTGCCTACGACGAAGTCGGCCAGAGCCAGCAATCGGCCGCGATGCGAGCCGTCGTGAGACAGGACGAACTCGAAGATTACATCGGTACGGTCGGGCAGACGTTTCTCGGGCTCACGATCAACTGTGCCCGCTGTCACGATCACAAGTTCGACCCGATCACGCAGGTGGAATATTACCGGTTGGCTTCCGCACTTTCAGGAATTCGTCACGGAGAACGACCGCTCAAAACCAAAGAGATGCAGCAGCAGATTCAGGTCGCCCAACAAGAACTCAAACAGATCCGCAGTTCCATCAGTGGATTACTCGATCCCGTCCGCGAACAGATTCTGTCCGAACGTAAATCGGCTGTCAAACTGAAGAACCTGCCGAAACCAATTTCTCGCTGGACATTCGAGAACGATTTTCGCGACGAAGTGGGAACTCTTCACGGCACGACTCATGGTGGTGCGAAACTCGATGATGGCAAGCTGATTTTGAATGGAACCGATGCCTATGTTTCCACGGCAACATTACCCGTTTCCTTGACGGCAAAAACTCTCGAAGCCTGGGTACAACTCGACAACCTCACTCAACGTGGCGGTGGAGTCATCAGCCTGCAAGACAGTGCCGGCAATCTATTCGATGCGATTGTGTTTGGGGAGAAAACACCCGGCCATTGGATGGCGGGGAGTAACAGTTTTGCGAGAACAAAAACATTCAGCGGGCATCCCGATCAAGAGGCCGGCAAACAATTGGTCCACGTTGCCATTGTCTACGATAAGGAAGGAAATATTCACGGCTATCGCAATGGCGTCCCCTACGGAAAACCCTACAAAAGCAGCGGACCGATCACTTTTTCAGCCGGACAATCACAAATTGTGTTCGGCTTGCGACACGGCACTTCGGCTGGTGGGAATCGCATGTTGGCCGGAAAGATCGAACAGGCACAACTCTATGACCGGGCTCTCTCAACCGAAGAAATCGCCCAGACAGCAGGATTATTCAACATCCTCACACGTCCTCAACTTTTGGCCAAGTTGTCTGACACTCAAAAACAACAATTGACGAAATGGGAAGCCGCCGCCGTTCAATTCACCGAACAAATCAAAAGTCTCAGCAGCCGTCGAGTTTATGCGGTGACGCCGCGTCAACCGGCAGTCTCTCACCTTCTGCTACGCGGTAACCCCGGCACACCTGCAGAAGTGGTCACTCCCGGAGGCATCGCTTCGTTGCAAACGGTCTCTGCCGAGTTTGAACTTTCTGCCGATGCCCCCGAAGCCGAACGTCGCAAAGAACTCGCCGAATGGATCACCTCTTACAAAAACCCGCTCTTCGCGCGGGTCATCGTCAATCGTCTTTGGCACTATCATTTCGGTCGTGGTCTGGTTACTTCACCCAACGACTTCGGCTTCAACGGTGCCCGACCGACACACCCTCAACTGCTCGATTTTTTGGCTCAGTACCTCATCGATCATAACTGGAGCCTCAAAGCGGTTCACAAAATGATTGTCACTTCCGACACATATCGGCAATCTTCGAAGCCGAGACCCGACATGATGAAGGTTGACGCCGGTAATCAATGGTTCTGGCGATACTCTCCCCAGCGACTGGAAGCGGAAGTCGTCCGAGATGCCATGTTGCGGGTGACGGGAACGCTCAACCCTCAATTGGGTGGGCCCTCTTATCGCAACTTCGAAACCTTCAATCGCAATTCGCAGTTTTATGTAATGAAAGACAAGACCGGTCCCGAATACCACCGCCGCACCATTTACCGGATGTGGGTTCGCTCGGGACGCAACCAGTTACTGGACGCCCTCGATTGTCCCGATCCATCAACGACAACACCCGACCGAGCCGTGACCACCACGCCGACGCAATCGCTCAGTTTGCTGAATAACTCGTTCGTGTTGCGCATGGCGGATGAGTTGGCCACCCGGATCGAAAACGAACAACACCCCACAACTGCGGCCAATGTTTCAGCCGCCTATCTATGGGTCTTGCAGCGAAAACCGAAGACGAAAGAGATGACACTGGCCGTCCCCTTTGTCGAAGAACATGGCTTACCGGCGTTAGGCCGAATCTTATTCAACACCAACGAATTTCTGTTCGCGGAATAATATCGATGTTCGACACCTCCAATACAGCGAATTTGCACCGACGCGACTTTATGTCGTGGACCGGTCATGGTCTCGGCTCCGCAGCGTTAGCTTCACTCATGCTTGCAGACGGCACAGCTACCCACGCCGAGAGTATTCCACCTCAGGCGACCGATCCCTGGCCCCATCATTCCGCGTCCGCAAAGCGTGTCATTCATATTTGTTTATGTGGCGGATTGAGTCAGGTTGATTCGTTCGACCATAAACCGACGCTTGATAAACATCACGGCAAGAAGTACGGCAACATCGATGGGGCCGATGTCTTCTTTGGTCAAATTGGACTGCTGAGAAAGAGTGATTGGGAGTTTCGTCAGCGTGGGGAAAGCGGATTATGGGTCAGTGAACTGTTTCCACATCTCGCCGAGGTCGCCGATGAGTTGACCGTTATCAAGTCGATGTTTGCCGAAACTTCTAATCATACGCCGGCCACTTTTCAGGAGAATACCGGTTTTCGATTGAATGGTTTTCCCGTCGCGGGATCGTGGATGTCGTACGGCATGGGGGCTGAGACCGATTCGCTGCCTGCGTTTGTGGTCATTCCCGATCCACGAGGATTGCCCGCCGGTGGATCAATCAACTGGAGCAACGGCTTTCTGCCCGCCCAACACCAGGGAGTCGTCATTCGCTCGCAAGGGACCGCCATTGACGACCTGTTCCCCGAACGCGAGATCGCCGCGAACACCGAAAAGGCAAGCCGAACATTACTGAATCAACTTAACCAACAGCATCTCGAACAACGAGGCGCAGAAGACGCTCTCTCCGCCCGCATTAAAAGTTACGAACTGGCCGCCCGCATGCAGTTGGCAGTCCCCGAAGTCACCAACCTCGATGGTGAAACAGCAGCCATTCACGAACAGTACGGCACCAATGGTAAAGAGACTCGCGATTTCGGTCGCAGTTGCCTGCTCGCACGCCGTCTGCTCGAACAGGGTGTCCGGTTCGTCCAATTATTCTCGGGAGGCGCGTTCGGCTCACCCCGCATCAATTGGGACGGCCACGAAGATGTCGTCAAGAATCACGGCCGCGAAGCGGGACGTATCGACAAACCGATTGCCGGGCTTCTGAAAGACCTGCGACAACGGGGCATGCTCGACGACACGCTGGTTCTCTTCACTAGCGAATTCGGACGTACGCCGTTCACGCAATCAGGTTCCAATGTTCTCGGCACGGGCCGTGATCATAATCAATACGGCTTCAGCGTTTGGATGGCGGGAGCCGGTTTGAAACCGGGAATATCGTACGGCGAGAGCGATGAGATTGGTTGGAAGGCGGTGGAAGACCGCGTCCACTGGCACGACTTCCACGCCACTGTTCTGCATCTATTGGGGATCGATCACGAACGCCTCACCTATTATCACAACGGCATCGAACGCCGCCTTACGAACGTCCACGGCGAACTGATCCACGACATCATCGTGTGAATCACGATTTAGAAAGTGTGGCTCGGGCTCTCTTTCAGCGCAGATTCGTGATGAAGATTCTTTCTGATCCCAATTCTTCTTGCATAGGGCAGACCGCTGCGCCAAAGTGTGAAGAGACATCAACATTTTGGAGCCAAACAGTGATACGTTTTTTACTCACCACTCTCGTAGTTCTCACCACCGCGCTCACCCTCTCGGCAGCCGACAAACCCAACATCATTCTCTGCATGGCCGACGATCAAGGTTATGGCGATGTCGGCTATAACGGCAATGAATTGATCAAGACGCCGGTTCTCGATGCGATGTCTAAAAGTGGCCTGCGGTTTGATCGCTTTTATGCGGCGGCTCCCGTCTGTTCGCCCACACGGGGCAGCGTGATGACCGGTCGGCATCCGAATCGCTTCGGCTGTTTCAAATGGGGCAACACTTTACGCCCCCAAGAAATCACGATTGCCGAGGCGGTTAAGAAAGCCGGCTACTCGACCGGCCACTTCGGTAAATGGCATCTGGGAGCCTGTCGCGCGGAGAGCCCGGCGTCTCCCGGAAATAGCGGGTTTGATGAATGGGCGTCGGCTCCCAACTTTTATGAAAACGACCCGCTACTGAGTCATAACGGAATTGTGAAACAGTACACCGGAGAAAGTTCGATGGTCACCGTCGATGCGGCGCTCGACTTCATCGGCTCGCAAGTCAAAGAGGACAAGCCGTTCTTGGCCGTCATCTGGTTCGGCTCGCCACACTCTCCTCATATTGCCAGCGAACAAAACCGGGCACTCTACCCGAACGAAACCAAGCAACGTGCCAACTATCTCGGCGAAGTGACCGGCATCGATACCGCGATGGGAAAACTTCGCAAAGAACTCGGACATCTCGGCGTCGCCGACTCCACTTTGTTGTGGTACACGAGCGATAATGGCGCTCAGGGGCCGGAAGGAGTCCGCGGGTCATCGGGTGGATTACGAGGCAAGAAAGGAACATTGTGGGAAGGTGGCGTACGTGTGCCGACCATCATTGAATGGCCTAGCGTGATTTCCAAAAACCGTATCACGAATGTCCCCTGTAATACGGTCGATATCTACCCCACAGTCCTCGATCTTCTTGGTCTGAAAATGAAGGATCAACCCATTCTTGACGGCGTTTCGATTTTGCCTCTGATTGAAGGCAAACCATTCGAGCGTAACAAACCGCTGGGGTTCTGGGATTACGCAGCCGGGGGAACACCTCGTAGAGCAGACAACTTGCTGGCCGCCCTGAAGAAAGAACAGGAAACCGGTGCCAAGCCGGGCGCGGATGTCACGAAAGAGGGAACGATCACCAAACAGTATGCACTCGACGACTATGCAGGCTCCTCCGCTTGGATGGAGGGACCGTGGAAGCTGTTACGTCTACCTCAAAAAAAGAAGAACAGTACTTCGTTTGAATATTATCTGTTCAATTTGGAGAAAGATCGCAACGAAGAAACCAATCTTGTCGACGATCATCCCGATCGGGTGAAGGCGATGAGGGAGTCCCTCGAAACATGGCAGACATCGGTCATTCGCAGTTTAAACGGGGAAGACTACTAGAGTTTACATCAATAATGCGACACTCACGCAATAATATCGTGAACGACATGACCGGCGACATCGGTCAACCTGAAGTCGCGACCGGCATGACGGTACGTGAGTCGTTTGTGTTCCAGACCCAACAGATGTAAAAGCGTCGCGTGGACATCGTGAATGTGGACTTTATCCACCGCGGCGTAATAGCCGTAGTCATCCGTCGCACCGTATTTGATGCCGGTCTTCACACCTCCACCCGCCATCCACATTGTGAAACCTTCCGGGTTGTGATCGCGTCCGTCGTGTCCCTTCCCTTGGCAGGTTGGCGTGCGTCCGAATTCTCCCCCCCAAACAACGAGCGTATCTTTGAGGAGCCCACGTTGTTTGAGATCTTTAAGCAGCCCGGCGATCGGTTTATCGACTTCTTTGGAATTTTGTTCGTGACCCTTTCTCAGGTTGCCATGCTGATCCCATTGCACTTCGGTGTTGCTGTGTGTCACTTGGACAAAACGGACACCTCGTTCAGCGAATCGACGGGCCATCAAACATTGGCGTCCAAAATCGGCCGTTTTCTCTTCGTCGATGCCGTACAGTTTGTGAGTGGCGTCGGATTCTGATTCCAGTTCGAGTGCTTCGGGCATTTCCGTCTGCATGCGGAAGGCAAGTTCGAACGATTGAATGCGGGCTTCGAGTTCTGCGTCTGGTCCGGTTGAAGTTTGTAGATTGCGGTTGAGCATCTGTGTCAGATCGAGTTGCAGCCGCTGTTCTTTCTGGTTGAGCTGCGTGTTCTGAATGTATTTGACGCGAGCCATTTCTGAAGATTGGCTGGCGACACCCAAAGGTGTCCCCGTGTGTTCGGCGGGAAGAAATGCAGAACTCCAATTCTTGGTTCCTCCATGTGCCAATGTGGGACAGATGGTAATGAAGCCGGGCAGATTGTTGTTCTCTGTCCCCAAACCATACGTCACCCAGGAACCCATACTGGGTCGAACGAAAGTATCGCTACCGGTGTGTAACTTCAGACTGGCACCCCCATGAGCGGGATTCGTGCCGTGACACGAATTGATAAAGCACATATCGTCAACGCATTCGGCCACATGCGGGAATAGCTCACTGACTTCGATGCCACTCTCGCCATACTTCTTGAACTTCCACGGGGAAGCTAATAACTCACCCGTCGGTGCAAATTGAACGCGGGGCTTTTCAAACGGAAATTCTTTATTGTCGTCACGTTGTAGCAGCGGCTTATAGTCGAACGTATCAACTTGCGAGGGGCCACCCTTCATGAACAGAAAGATGACTCGTTTCGCTTTGGGAGTATGATGAGATTGAAAGCCAACCTCACTCCCCTGCCCGGTTTCAGCCAATAACGATGCCAGTGCCAAGCTGCCGAAGCCGGCACTCGAACGCTGTAACATTTCTCGTCGGGTCAAATTCCACATAGGTCATCGAATCTCTTCAAGGATCAATCTCTTATCGCACATACAGAAACTCGCTCGACGAAAGCACCGATTGGCAAATCATCTGCCAGGCTTTGTGAGTCGGCTCGGTATCGGTCTCATCGCGAGCGGCGAGAACTTCCAATTGTCTCAAATAGTTGACGATCTGATCTGATTCTGCCATTGAAGCTGGTCGACTATAGGCCAGCTCAAACAGTTGGTTGATGCGTTCCGCACTTGATCGATCTGTCTCAAGGAGACGGTCGGCAGTCGCTGATGACAATTTGGTCATCAGATCGGAATTCATCAGCATGAGTGCCTGCGGAGCAATTGTGCTACTTTCTCGATTCCCATTGATTACACTCGCATCGGTATAGTCGAACAGTTGGAACACATCGTATAAGTGATTCCGAACAACGGGAACATAAATGGAACGTCGGCGAATGTCCTCGTAGCTCGCTTTGTCTTCTGAGGTGTGATTAAAAAAGAATTCACGGTTTTTCACCGGAACCAAACTTCCTCCCATCGTCGTGTCGAGTGTCCCGCTGACTGCGAGCAAAGCATCGCGAATCGACTCGGCATCCAGACGATGTAAATCGTAGCGCCAATAGAGCCTGTTATCGGGATCGACCGAGGCGTCCCGTTCATCGAGCCCGCTTTGCCGTTGATAGGCGGCAGAGAGCATGATTGTGCGATGCAGAGCTTTGAGTGACCAACCTTGTTCCACAAATTCAGTGGCCAGCCAATCGAGTAATTCAGGATGAGTGGGTGGTTGTCCACGGAGACCGAAGTTATCGACCGTCGGCACGAGACCTTTACCAAAATGCCAACGCCAGACACGATTGACGATGACACGCGAAGTGAGCGGATGATCGTCGGCTGTCAGCCATTTGGCAAATTGCAAACGGCCACTTTCGTCTTTGGGAATAGGCTCTTGCTCTGTCCCGGCGAGCACCAGTGGAAATCGTCGGGGGACATTGTCTCCCAAGGTGAGGTGACTGCCGCGAACATGAACTTGCGTATTGGCAATGTCACCTTCTTTCACACCCATCGCGGTGGGCAGTTCGGGAAGAGTCTCTTCGAGTTGTTTCAGATCCTGACGCAGTTTTTTGAGTTCTGCCTGTGTCTTTTCAGGAAATCGTTTTTCAATATCCTTCGGGACTGTTTCTCCAGCCGGTGCGGGAAGTTCTTTTTTCGCCATCGCAATCAGGTTCTGGATTGTCTCTTTCTGCTCTTTGATTTCCTGATCGTGTTTTTCCTTTTGCCGGATTTCTTCCGCAGTGGCAATGAGGTTCTCATTCCACTTGGCAATCTTGGTGAACGACTCCATAGCCCGCGTGCTTTTGAAGATTCCCGCGAGAGCGTAATAATCTTTTTGTGCGATAGGATCGAATTTATGATCATGACAACGGGCACACCCCATCGTCAGCCCGATCAATCCACGCCCGATGGTGTCGAGTTGTTCGTCGACGATGTCCATCTCCATTTTGGATTCATCGACTTCCGCAAGAACTTTCGGACCGAGCACCAAGTAGCCGGTCGCAATCAGATTGTCTCGTCTTGCTGAGAAATCATCTCCCGCATCGATCAAATCTCCCGCGAGTTGCTCCGTCAGAAACTGGTTGTACGGTTTGTCGGCATTCAAAGAATTCACCACATAATCGCGGTAACGCCAGGCATTGCCATGAGCGATGTTTTCATCGAGACCGTTGGAGTCGGCATAGCGGACCACATCGAGCCAATGTCGCCCCCAGCGTTCGCCGTAATGGGGTGAAGCCAATAATCGATCAATCACTTTTCGAAATGCGTCCGCAGAAGTGTCCGCGAGAAAGACGTCAACTTCATGCGGAGTGGGTGGCAAACCAATTAGATCAAACGTGGCACGTCTGATAAGAGTCCGTTTGTCGGCAGTCGGAACCGGTGTGATGTTTTTCTCGTCAAGCTGCGCTAACAGAAACGCATCGATGGGATTATTGACCTGAGCAGAATTCGACACTGCAGAATCCGAGACGGCCGGGACTTCATGTTTGACAAATGGCTGGAAGGCCCAATGTTGGCGTCCTTTTTTAAGATCGATGCCACTCGCATGTTGAACTTTGACCTTACCAGTGTCGGGATGCGGTGCCCCCACCTCGACCCATTTGGTGAGATCGGCGATTTGGGCGTCACTCAATTTTTCTTCGGGAGGCATTTTCAGATCGTTATCGCGGTAGCTCACCGCAGTGACAATCAAACTGCCTTTCGAATTGCCCGGCAGTAAAGCAGGCCCGGCCTTTCCTCCCGTGAGCATTCCCGCGAGCGTATCGAGACGTAAGTCGGACTCCTGCAAATCCTCGTTGTGACAGTCGTAGCAGGAGTTGGCCAAGAGCGGTCGGATTTTGTTTTCAAAGAACCGAATCTGCTCTGCGGTCGGCTCGGAACTTTTTGACTCCGCAGAATCAGCCGCCGCGATGACGCCCGCCGAGCAAAAAAACGGCAGGACAGTCAACAAAAATTTGAGAGTAGGCAATAATTGGTTCATGAGACCGACGTCGTCATTGAGGAATCCACAACTGTCGTCAGCGAGCGATATACAACAGGTGGGAAGTTGTAACAGGTGGGAAGTCGAACATTCTCGACTTTCCAAATTATAACCCGACATCGACAGTATTCATAAAAGAATTTTGATGGTTGAGCCCAATTTCCGCGTTTTCAAACATTTCTGGCATTGCGACTCTGCCCATCACATAATGTCCTCAGAATCCGAACACAATTTTTTCCATAGGTGAATTCTCATGGATCGACGACATTTTCTGCAATCAACCGCCGCATTATCTCTGGCATCAGCCACCGGCTCTTCGGCTCAGGCTCAGCCCAAAAATCAAGGTTTGGCGGGGAAAGCCGCCCTCACCGAGCAACTCAACCCCACGATTCAGGATGCCCGCAACGTGGCCCTTGCGATCTTGAAACCGAGCGAGAAAGAGTTACAACGCGGCCTCGAATTGCACGCCGATTCATTGGTCTTCGATACTTATGGCTTCTCTCCCCGCGCGGCCATTGATGGCGACCGAATGAAGAAACTTGTCGAAGCCGGCGCGTCGGACATCGAGGTCAAAGATCTGAGCGAACAGATGACGATGACACGCTACGTGACCGACCCCATCGAACAAGCCGAATATCTCGCCGCCTGGCGATCTTCGGGTGTCACGTGTATTTTCCAAAACGCGGGCGAAGAAGGACAAGACCCCCTGCGTCTCCTCAAGCGGTTATCGAATTTCACTTACGCCACCGACATGCTGAAAGACTATGTCGCCAAAGCCGCCGTTCCCGATGACATTGCCGCCGCGAAAGAAGAAGGACGACATTGCCTTTACTTCACCGGAAATGGAGTCCCGCTGACTCAACAGTGGGTCTCGGTGGAAGATGAACTGCGTTATCTGCAAGTCTATTTTCAGCTCGGCATCCGCATGATGCACTTGACCTATCAGCGACGCAACATGATTGGTGATGGTAGCGGTGAACCGGCCAACGCGGGACTGAGCGATTTTGGTCGAGCCGTCATTCGCGAGATGAATCGCGTCGGCGTCATCCCCGATTGCGCCCACTCCGGTTGGCAAACGTCTCTGGAAGCCGCCCAACTTTCGGAGAAACCTCTTGTTGCCTCACACTCAACCTGTGGTGGCATCTATCCACACATTCGCAGCAAGCCCGACGAAGTGATCAAAGCGATTGCCGATACTGGTGGCATGATTGGTATCTGCTGCATTCCACGATATTTGCGAGGAAAAGGTGATATCACCGCGCTGCTCGATCACATCGATTACGCGGTCAAGTTAGTCGGCGTTGACCATGTCGGCATCGGAACCGATGTCGCGTACAATTCACAACAATCGTCGGCTGAGAGAAAGAAAGTCCCCTCACGCGGGAAAAAGCGAGACGACTTCCGCTCGCTCTGGCCTAACGACGACTACAAAACGACCTCCGAAATGACTCGCAGTATCGCGTGGACAAACTGGCCACTCTTCACCGTCGGCTTGGTCCAACGAGGTTACTCGGATCACGACATCCGCAAATTGATCGGAGGTAACATGCTGCGAGTCTGCCAGGAATCACTGCAATAGGGTTGATTCAGGACGGTCAGGTTCACTGCTTGCTTGAGATGTCACCTGCCCCACTGCTACGAGGGATCGTCTACGAAAAAAGTAGGGGATCTCCACAACGATACCGACATTCTCGGGAAGTAGTTGCTCAATGGATTCAAAGTTTTCTTTCGTCATCAAGACATAATGATTGGAACTCTCTTCCAAAAATTGAAAACCGTCCATCTCCGGGTGTTTCACCCAAACCACGCCACCTCGTTCCCCTTTGTCGAGGGGTTTGCGACTCTCAAAAGAAACCGGACGAACCGTAGTTGAGGAATAGAAAACCCAGGTTGGTTCTAAAGTTTGGAATTGCGCTATTTGGGGTGACTCGCTACGAAGCTGTAGTTCTGCCACGAGATGGTCAATTTTCTGATAGTCATCGACTTTGTCCGCCAAGAACCCGAACGAGATCCAAACAAATAGAAACGCACCGTTCGCAAATATCAAAGCGGCGCAATCTTGGCGTTTACGAGTGAGAGCCAAGTACCCAGAGATTCCGACGATGAGTGGAATGAGTCCGAGAAGCCCCAACCATTCCATGCCCGGCAAAAACATCTCAGCCACAATGGGTAAACCAATCACAAGGCCAATGCCGGTGAGCCCCCAAAGTATGAAGGAAACTTTCGGCCAATGGCACCAACTGAGTTCTTTGCCTTCCGACCATCGATGCATAAACGCAGCCACCAACAATGCCACAGCGGGGTAGCAAGGTGTGATGTAACTGGGAAGTTTCGTACCGGCAAATGAGAACATGCCCAAATAGACAACCACCCAACACGCCAAAAATAAAATCCCATTCCGCTGTCCATCATTGGCCCGATAGCGTTTCCAAGCATCGGCTATGGTCGGAAAAAAGAAGAAAGACCACGGGGTAAAGCCGATCAGCAGTGCTGCAAGATAGAAAAATATTCCCGGGCCACCATGTCCTTCCATCGGCTGCATGGCTCGACCAATGTTATGTTCGAGAAAGAATTTTCTGAGCCAGGCTCCATCAGTTCGATAGCCGACCCAAATGTACCAAGGCGCAGCGACCGCCAAGACAATCAATGACGCAGACAAAACCCGCATTTGCCAACAGGTTTCCAGAAAATACGACACCGGACGGACGACCCGCTTCCAGCCCGCCGGTGATCCATACCGACTCGAAGCATTGCGAATGAGCAAGTATAAACCAATCACGGCACAGGGCAGCACCACACCAATCGGGCCTTTGGCGAGCACGGCTATTCCCATAATTCCATACAGAACCACCGCAAACAAAATTGACTGGGGAAAGCCATGTGCTTGAAGGCGATCAGTTTCATGTGAGTTAGGAAAGGCAAAATGAACGTACCAAGCCAAGGCCAGCGTATTAAAAAAGATCAGGACAGAATCGGGGGTCGCCGCACGTCCCGCCACACCAAACATAAGAGTCGTCGTTAAAATGACAGCCCCCCACAATCCAGCCTGCGGATTGAAAAGCCGACGCCCTATCCCATACGTGCAGTAACAAGTTCCCAGTGCGAAAATGGCCGACCAAAGCCTGGCAGAAAATTCATTCACACCGAACACTTGATAGGCAGAGATCATGAACCAGTACAACAAGACCGGTTTATGGGATCGTAATTCCCCATTGAAGACCGGCGTCACCCAGTCACCACGTTCCAACATCTCTTTGGCGCAACCCGCATTTCGAGGCTCGTCTCGATCCCAGAGTTTGGGGCCGCCGAGATTTGTGAACATCACCACTCCCGCAATCAGCGAGATAGCGGCCAAGTGTGTCTTCCATGACATATGCGGCATTCACTCCTGCACAAGGTTTCGTCTCTGAAAAGCGTCCCTGCGCGGACTACCATCAGATTGCTCAAAGTTTAGTTCGCCAGAAGAGAATTGCACAACCTCAACCTGAAGTTACACTTACTTTGCTTCCACAGAAACACGAACAGATAAAATCTTTCCTTCAAATAGCCCTTTGGGACTTTGGGAATCAACCGGATTCTGAGCATCATAGCCGACACATAAGTCTTCTTGCGGATGCTTCGTAATTAACCTTCCTGAAGCAGAGATCGTACCGGCAATTCCCTTGCGGGGAACCGCAGGGACGGTCAGTTTCATGATACCATTCTTGGTCACATGAGCAGTCACCGTCAGTCCTGACTGTTGCCAGGGAATCGAAACGCGACGGACTTCTTCAGTTGAAACTCGCACAGCAAAAATCATCTCGCCATCATGGGCATATAGCGAATAACCAACCGCAGAACCGCCATGAGAGATAATCACACCTTCAGGAGACTCTGCTTCAATCGTTGCCTCAATCGAAAATGGTTTTCCGGCAATCGCCGGCGCGGAAACTGATGGGTAACTTTTGCCCGCTTCAACTTTTTTCCAGTTGATCGGTTTTCCTTTGGCCCTCGAAGGCCTGTTCCTCGGAACAGATGGAAACAATGTCACAGGATTCTCGACTGTTCCCGCAGGACGAACACCGGGGCCAGGCTTGCCACTACCAATATCGGCAATCATATTGTCAGCCAGTTTTTGAAGACTGGCAACGACTTGGGAATTCTGTGCCGCAACATCGTTCATCTCCCGAATGTCGTTGTCGAGATTGTACAATCGCAGACTGGAACGAATGTCGTTGGGTTGCTCCTTCATTCCCATCCCGATGGACTGCGGTTCCAGTGCCAACTTCCACGGACCAGATCGTACCGCCATCAACTTCGTTCCTTTATAATAATACCAGGCTTTCCGCTCTGACTTTTCAGCATCTCCTGTCAGAACCTTTGACAAATCATAGCCGTCAATTTTGACGTCATGATTCAGTTTACCACCGGCCAAAGAAACAAATGTGGGTAACAAATCGGTCGTTCCAGCCACGGAATCATTCACTGTCCCTGCGTCAATTTGTCCCGGCCACCACAGAATTGTCGGCTCGCGCACACCCCCTTCGAGAGTCCCCCCTTTACTGCCTCGTAGCGGAGTGGCCACACCGCCATCTGCGCCTTTTGACATCCAGGGACCATTATCGCTCGTAAAGACAACCAACGTATTCTCATCCAATTCATGCTTGCGAAGCGTTTTGAGAATCTGACCAACACTCCAATCAACCTCAGCCACCCAATCTCCGTAGCGACCATTTTTGGTGGTTCCTGCAAATTCGGGGTGAGGATAGATCGGAACGTGCATTGCCGTGTGAGGCATATAAAGAAAGAATGGTTGCTCTTTATTGGACTCAATAAACTTGACGGCTTCTTCTGTGTACTGACGAGTGACCTGCCGTTGATCTTCATTCTCAATCTCGGCAGCGACTGTTTCATCGCGCATCAAGGGATGCACACTCCGACCATCCTTCACGGACGTTCGCCCCATGTCGTTGGAATAAGGGATGCCGAAATAATGGTCGAATCCTTGACGAGTCGGGAGAAATTCTCGCTGATCACCTAAATGCCATTTTCCAATACAAGTGGTCGCGTATCCCAACTCCTTGAGATAGTCGGCGATGGTCAGTTCATTCGGGTTTAACCCTTTCGGTCCTGCGGGAAAGAAAACTCCCGGCACGGAAACGCGAGGAGCATAACTGCCGGTCAATAACTGGGCACGTGACGCCGAGCAAACGGGAGCCGCATAAAAACTGGTCAGCTTCATCCCTTCCGACGCCATTTGATCGAGTTGTGGCGTCTTGTTGACTTTCGATCCAAACGGTCCAATATCGCCATACCCCATGTCGTCAATAAAGATCAACACAAAGTTTGGCTTCGACTTGGCGTGTACCGAAACGGGTATGGCCGTGATCAGAAGGGCCAACAGGATAAAAATGGAGCGCATAAAAGTTTGTCCTCAACGTGTGATATTTTTGAACGAGATGACCGCATTCAGATTTTGTATCAGGATGACCGAAATGGTCGAATGTATGCCAGTCCCTTAATCATCCAAAACACCTTCTGGGCGATTCTTTGCGTCTCGGCGGTTTGCGTCACACTTGCATTCGGATCGGTGGCTCACTCTTTCTCTTTCCACAACCCGCCGTTGCCGCGGACGAGATGTAGCTCAAGATCGGACATCATCAGGTCGGTGATGTGCCAGTGATCCTCTTTCTTTTCGGCAATGTAACTGACTTGGCCAGCGTACATACCGGGAACTTTGAATGACACGACGCCGGTGGCTTTGTTGCCATCGACTTCGCAGGTCACGTTGGTGATGCGATCCTGATGAATCATCGAGACGGGCGCTGTGGCGATGCGCAGCGGATAATTCCCGAATCCTCGATTGGTTTCTGCTGCCAGTTTGCTCGGTGGGAATGGTCCGTTTGCCAGAAGTCGAAACTGATCGGTTTGTGTGTCAAATTTGTGGGTGAATAAAAATAGTGTTAACGAATAATCTTCGAACTGATCCGGTTTGGGTATCTCGTCCATCCGAGCAATGCGATCAAAGTCAGCGCGACGCATCGCAGCGGCCGGAGTGATGAGCTTTCGGATCTGTTGCGCAGCCGGGTTCTCTTGTGCCGAGAGAGGAGAGGCTTGCACTGAAATGCTGATGACCAACAACGTGAGAATGAGGCGAGCGACGGAAGGTGGCATGCGGTGACCTTTCAAGAAGAAGCGGAGCGACGATAGAGATCTGATTCTGTGATGAGAATATCCAGCCGAACATCGTGTGGTTCCATCGGAACCTCTTCCACAAGTTGAACATCGAATGCCAAGCCAATCAAGGTGCATTTGGAGGAGACATCGGCCAACAAGCGGTCGTAATAACCTTTTCCCTGTCCCAATCGTCCTCCCTGGCGATCAAAGGCAATACCCGGCAAAACGACGACATCTAAGTCAGCCGGTTTTCCCTGTCTGTCTTTCATGACTCGCAATTCGTCTATCGGTTCGGGGATGCTGAATGCGCCGGGTTGTAAATCGTCCAATGATTCCAGCCGAAACAGTTGAAGCTCATCCTCGTCACACCAGGGGACAAAAACCGTTTTTTGTGCGCTGAGCAACTGGCTGATCAATGGTTTTGTCGAGACTTCAGATCGATAGCCGACATAAACCATCACCCGCTCGGCAGACTGCATTTCTGTTAACGAGATCGTATTGCTGTGGATTTTCAGGTTGCGTGCTTCTTTGTCGCTCAATGTGACACGGCGTTGCCGGATTTCAGTGCGAAGAATCTGTTTCTGGGTCTGAAAATTCATCTGTCCACAATGACCGGGAATATGCAATTTTGGAATAGCCTGACAAAAAACATCGTGAAACACGACTGGATATCAAAAACGGTGGGGGGATTCCCGATCCGGTCGTGTGACTTCGCTGTTTCAGTACGATATACTGCTCGACTCGGGTCTTTGTACTCAAGACTCCAAATTTCACCACACAACCATCGACTTAATACAGAGAAGGATTCGCTATGGCAGCTCCTGAGATCAAACCGGGAGAGACGAAAATCGGTTGGATTGGCACCGGCGTGATGGGACAAAGCATGGTGGGCCATTTGATGGACGCCGGCTTTGAAGCGACTGTTTACAGTCGAACCAAATCCAAAGCCGAAGGGTTACTCGAAAAGGGAGCCACTTGGGCTGATTCTCCGAAAGCCGTCGCTGAAGCCTCGGATGTGATTTTCACCATTGTCGGCTTTCCCGCCGATGTTCGGGAAGTCATGCTGGGGGAAGAGGGTGCCTTGGCCGGTTGTAAGGCAGGTAATATTCTTGTCGATATGACGACCAGCGAACCGTCACTGGCGATCGAGATTTCTGAAGCCGCCCAAGAGAAAGGGGTGGCATCGGTTGATGCTCCTGTTTCGGGAGGCGATGTCGGAGCGAAGAACGGCACTTTGTCGATCATGATTGGCGGAGAGAAAGAGGTTGTCGATGCCCTGGCTCCTTGTTGGGATGCGATGGGGCAAACCATCGTCCATCAAGGTGGCGCGGGAGCCGGTCAGCACACGAAAATGGTCAATCAAACTTTGATCGCGACGAACATGATCGGTGTCTGCGAAGCGCTCTTATATGCACACAAAGCCGGGCTAGATTTGCCGACCGTGATGCAATCGGTCAGCAGTGGGGCGGCGGGAAGCTGGTCGCTGTCGAATTTGGGTCCGCGGATCATGGACAACAACTTCGATCCCGGTTTCTTTGTCGAACACTTCATCAAAGATATGGGAATTGCCCTCTCCGAAGGAAAAAATCTCGGATTGTCATTGCCCGGCTTGGCGCTTTCCCATCAACTGTATCTCGCCTTGCAAGCTCAGGGACACGGTCGCGATGGCACACATGCATTGCAGCACGTATTCGCCAATATGTCGGGAGTCGATTGGGAAAACCGAGATCAGTAGTTGTTGCGATCTAACGAATCATTGAATCACTATTAATCAGCCCCTTGTGGGCATAGAGGAATTAAGAGAATGTCTGAGACCAAAGGTGAAATGTTTGCCGGTCTGACCGTGGCGATTATCACACCCTTCAAAGAGGGTGAAGTCGACGAGACGGCCCTCCGCAATCTGGTTGACTGGCACGCGGAACAGGGAACGCATTGTTTGGCACCGGTCGGAACCACGGGTGAAAGCCCGACTTTATCACACGCGGAACACGAACGTGTCGTCGAGATCGTCTGCGAACAAGCGGCCGGAAAAATCAAAGTGATGGCCGGTGCGGGAAGCAATAGCACAAAGGAAGCCGTGCGTCTGTCGAAACATGCGAAAGCGGCCGGCGCGGATGGCGTGTTGATTGTTGCCCCTTATTACAACAAACCAACACAAGAAGGTTTCTATCAGCATTACATCTCCATTGCCGATGCGGCCGACCTTCCCGTAGTCGTCTACAACATTCCCGGACGCTCCGCGAAAAATATCGAACCGGAAACGATTGTTCGCATGGCCGAGCATCCACAAATTGTGGCCGTGAAAGAGGCGACCGGATCGATGGACCAAGCATCGTCCATTATCGCCGATACGAACTTGACTGTCCTCTCGGGCGACGATTCCCTCACACTGCCTTTGATGGCGTTAGGTGGTAAAGGATCGGTTTCGGTCGTCGGGAATATTGTCCCCAAAGATGTGATTGACATGATCGATGCGTTCAACGCGGGTAACTTGGCCGAAGCACAAGAGCGACATTATCGACTGTTCCGTATGTGTCGAAGTTTGCTGGGTCTCTCCACGAATCCGATTCCGATCAAAGCAGCGATGAAATTGCTTGGTCGGGATACGGGAGATTTACGGCTGCCGATGACGGCACTTTCGAGTGAGCAGGAAAATCAACTGAAGCAGACGCTGACCGATTACGGATTGTTGTAATTTTTGGCTGTCTATTTTTGGATGGTATGAGTCTTTAACAAACGTCGCGTCGGGTGACGGCAAGGATGACGGCCCCGATCTGAAACATTCAGACGACCTTGGTCTTATCGACCGCTGGTGAGGAGCCGACACGTGATATTCGGGTTTGGAAAAAAGAAGCAGCAAGAAGAAGACGATCACGATGAAGAACTCGAATTGATCAGTTTTCAAGGGCCCGTTAGTGGGCCACCTCCGAATCTCAACGAGAACCCGGGACTTGTTCGCGCGGGGCTGATCCCCGCCAAAGAGATTGTTTCCGATGCGGTCTCGCGTGATGCCTCCATGTTGCGGCTCGATCCGAAAGGGGCCGGTTACATTGGGATGATGATGGTTGACGGCATGAAGTATCCCGGTCCGCGTTTGCAAAAACAGCAGGGAACGGCAATCACGCAGATTCTGAAAATGATGGCCGGGCTCAGTATTCAGGAGCGCAAGAAACCTCAACGTGGCTCCATCAAGGCTGATTATGAAGGTCAGCCGTACGATATCGCCATCGATATCACTCCGACTCCCGAAGGCGAACGTCTTAACATCTATATTGCCAATCTGAAAACTCGCCCTAATAAGCCGGAAGAAATCGGAATTTCTGAAACTTTGAAAGAGAAAATCCGTGAGATGGCCGCGACGAGGGAAGGTTATATCGGAGTTTGCGGTGGATCACGAAGTGGATTGACGACCTCCACAGTCGGTGTGGTTCGCTCGGTGGATGCCTATGTATATGGCGTCTATAAGGTTTTCGACACGGGGACTTGGGATATTCCGTATGTGACCGACTTTGAACGCGAAGAAGGTCACGACCTCGAAACCACCGTCACTCGTGCTCAGCGTGCTGAAGCAGACGTGATTTACGTTCCTCCGATCACATCAGAAGAAGAAGCCAAAGTGATCATCGAGCGAGCCTCCAAGTCGGTGATCATTGGCGAGTTTCCTGCGAAAGATGCCGTCAGTGGTTTGTTGCAACTTAATAAGTGGGTTGGTAATCAGGAACTTTTGGCGTCCAACCTCAAAGCGATCATCACTTCCAAGCTGATTCGTAAACTTTGCCCGAGTTGTAAGCAGGCTTATGCTCCGAACCCCAAACTGTTGGCAAAGATCGGCCTCTCCAAAGAAACCAAGGCTCTCTATCGTCATCGCGTACAACCGCAAGAGTTGCAGAAAGGCGAGACCTGGGATTCGTGTCCTAAGTGTCAGGACGTTGGATACCAAGGACAGGTCGCCATGTTCGAACTTCTGGAAATGACTGAGGGGATGCAAGAGGTGGTCCGTTCCAAACTCACTCCTGACGCCATTCGCACTCAGATGAAAAAAGATGACGCATTGACTTTGCAAAAAGACGGCTTGCGTCTGGTTGCGGAAGGCATCACATCGCTCGAAGAGTTACAACGAACCTTCAAATCCTGAGACAGTTGTCGATTTCCGTAGGACTTCTATGCCCATCGTTCCTTCTGAATTGATTGAAGTGAGGCGAATTTCCGGCAAAGGACGTGGTGTCTTCGCGAGGCAACTGATTCCCGCTGGGATGGTGATCGAGATCGCTCCGGTACTGGTCGTTCCCGAAGACGATATGGAGACCACCGAACTCGCCGGCCATTGTTTCTTATGGTCAGAAGGAAAAGTCGGCCTGCCTCTCGGTTACGGCGCACTCTATAACCATTCTTACGACCCGAACGCCGAGTACCTCGACCGGACCCCGCAAACAAAGGTCTATCGAGCCGTCCGCGACATCGCTGCGGGCGAAGAGATCACCATCAATTACAATGGCACACCCAATGACCGCTCACCAGTTGGGTTTGACGTACGAGAGTAGCGACTCCGCGAATTTGGCGAACCAACGATGATTACATGGAATACTGTAGGGCAGGCTCAAAACCAAATAACCTGTTCACGAATGACGGCCGCTTACCGCGAAATTGCACAAATTCTCGCGTGACGTGGAAAATGCGCACCCCGAAAAAGTGACCACTCACCAAAACGAGGACATCAATGTAAACCGATGAACGCCAATAACTTGCTCAAGAGTTTTCAAGAGTATGACCAAGTGTGTCCCCGAATCTCAGACTCTTGAACTCTTGAATCGGGCGTTGAGTGTTTGGAAATAGAGGTTCACTATTCGTGTTTGGTTGGTCTTGCCGACAGAGAAAGAAATCAGGCAATTTCGTATACGCCATCGGCGATCATTTGATTCACACGTTGCGCCAGTTTCTCAGCATGTTGCCGTTCGGTATCAGTCAGAGAGTCTGCTGATAGTCCGGTTAACAGTTGTTGTGCTTCTCGAGGGCGGTAAGGTCGTTTGAGGTGGAGTTCAACCAACTTCAATCGATGACGAGTGGAGTTCTCGGGGAATCGGATGAGAAATTCTTCGAGGATCGGAATCGCGGATGCTGTCTGATTATCGGCGACGAGTTGTTTGACCAAGTTGTGGAGATCTTCACGAGTGAGTAAGTCGTCAGCTTGCAAGAGCGATAACTTACGTCGTCGGTCCAAAGCTCCGGCGAGATCCCCCTCTGCTAACAACTTGCGGAACTTCCTGGCCAGTTTTTGAGTCTTGTTGCGTTTCTCAGTCGAGATAAGCCGGTCAGCAGCATCGGTCTTGGCGGGGTTTTGTCTGTCCATGTAGGATTCAAAATAGCCTTGAGATTCTGGTTTGCCGTTCCAAACACTCACAATGTCCCACCCTTCACAATCAACCCAGTTTTGTTTCAACATCCCCCAGCCGATACTTCCTCCAACGGCGGCTCCCAGCAGATGCAACATCTCGCTACTGACCGCAAAATTCCCCAGCCAGGCAAACAATAAATTTGTGCCAAGATACCAACCTGACACGGTCATGATGGTGACTTCAAAGGTGAATGTCCGCACGATGAACATGAAGACAACCACTCCGACAAAGCTGATTTCATTGCGTGGTGCCCAAATGAGAGCGAGAGACATTAAGCCGAAGATGGCCAATGAAGCACCTCCCGAACCTTGAGAAATACCATCATACCCAAGCATCAGCACTTGCTCGATGAATCCACCCGCCACACCGATCAGAAGATATAACGCCAGAAAACGGAACGTCCCGATTTTCCCTTCGATGATCAAGCCAAAGATCCAAAGAAAGATCATGTTGCCAATCAAATGGAGGGGACCGAAATGCAGAAAACTATGAAGAATCCATTGGAGAGGATGTAGCCCACTGGCATACTCCAGCATGAATGTGTCCGTCCAAGCTCCCTCACCACCACCGGTCATGATAAAGCAGCCGATGTTCGCCAGAATCAGCAGTACTGTGCCGATAGGGCGGTAATAAATGGGCGCATCGGTCCCGATGGGGATGAAGAACATCAGCGTTGTCTCCCAGACAAAGGTTGGCTTCCGTAGGGAGTACGAAGATGGGACGCCTTTGGATCTTCAAAAATCAAATATTATTTGGGCTGTGGCGTCATCGTGGCATCAATATCGATTTGCCACTCTTTCAGCACCGACTGCATCTGTTTCACTTTGTCAGGATGTTGGTCGGCGAGATTGGCTGTCTCGGCAAGATCTTTCTCCAGATTAAAGAGCGCGACTTTGTCGCCTCCCTTGCCGTTAAGCATCAATTTCCAGTCACCTTGACGGACGGCTTTTCCGTTCCAGACAAGCGTTCGTTCAATGGTCGAATGCTCTCCTTTCAAAATCGGCAACAGGTTGATGCCGTCGAGTTTGCGTGCGGTTGGTAGTTTGAGTCCCGCAGCGGCCAGCATCGTTGGCATGAGATCAAAGGTGATGGCGAGTTGATCGGTCGTTTTTCCAGCGGGGATTGTTCCCGGCCACCAGGCTATCGCGGGAACTCGATGTCCGCCTTCCCAATTACTCCCTTTCGACCCACGAAGGGGAGAGTTGTCTCCCCACTTGCCAGCAGCACCATTGTCCGAACAGAAGAAAACGAACGTCTTTTCATTAAGGTGGAGTTCTTTAAGTAACGCGATTACATTGCCCACATTTTTATCCATTTCTTCGACCATCACTTTGTAACGCTCACGAATCTCTGCGGGTTTGACGCCTTTCTGACGAGCCCAATCTGCCGATGCGCCCACGCCTTCTTGACGCACTCCCGGATCACCAGGACGTTGAAACGGGTAATGGGGCGCTTCGTGTGGGAGATAGAGAAAGAAGGGTTTGTCTTTATTGTCGCGGATAAATTCCAAAGAGTGTTTGTCAATCAGGTGTGTCACATATCCTTCTTCGACGGCTTGTTGGTCTTGATGCCACCAGTCGTAATTGCCCGATTGATCGTAGTGGGAAATGAAATCGATGTTTCCACTGACATACCCTTTGAAGAGGTCGAAACCATTGCGAACGGGATTATACTTTGGGTAATAACCCAAGTGCCATTTACCGAACATGCCTGTTGCATATCCACGGTCACGGAAGGCTTCGGCAATCGTATATTCCACTTTCTGCAAGCCATGTTCATGCTGTTCCCGCTTCGGGTCGGCAAAGACAACGCCGGGAATCCCGGCTCGCTGTTGATAGCGGCCCGTCATCAGAGCGGCCCGAGTGGGACTGCAAACATTGCCGGCGGAATGATAATCGGTGAACCTTGTCCCTTCGGCAGCCATCTGTTCCAAATGAGGGGTTTTGATCCAGCCATCGTAGGGACTGATGTCCCCATAACCGAGGTCATCGGCCATAATGATGACGATGTTGGGGCGGTCGGCGGCGAAGAGCAAAACAGGAAAGAGGAGCAGGCCAATAAAACAGCGAATCACGAGCGACATAGGATTCTTCTTTCGTCAAGTAATTGTTACCACCATTGGAATTGCCGAAGGAAGCGATTGCAAGATGGAACTCGTTGACCGATAAATTAGGAAGAATTTGGGTCAATCGACGCAAAATAGAAATGTAGGGCAGGGTCTCCCTGCCAACAATCTATATTACACATTGTTCGACCCGAGGAAGGCAGGCGGGAGCCCAATGATGTTCGGCACTTTGTTTGCACCATTTATGGAGGTCGTTGACCGAGTGATTCCAACAGTTCATCTTCATCGGCCCAACCCGAGAAGTACAAACAAATCATTTCAAAATTTCTCTTTGTCATTGT
>JAURQH010000009.1 GCA_030836185.1 Planctomycetota bacterium | reverse complement strand
AAGCAGTCCCGATTTTTGTGGGGCGGTCGTCCACCAAGTGGATTCGGCGGTGGATCGGGCATCAGATCAGAAATCAGAAACCATTGTGTGTCATTGACTTGTCGTTGGGGTTCCGTCCTGGATCCCGCTGCGTGGAGTCGTCCTGACTCGTTGCGGGATCTTGTGGGCATGGTTATGCCTCCTTTCGGAGGAGACATTAATGCAAGTCTCAGGCCAAACCGTTCACTAAAATAGATGTTTCAGGACAGGCTCTACTTACTGGCGTTCGGAACCTTCACCTGATGGAGCTTTTCCGGTGCGTGAATCCAAAGACATTCGCGATCTCTTGAAAAGCAAGATCATTAGTACCGATGATGAACGCAAGGAAAAGGAGGAATCCCAACGCAGCGAGAAAGTAACGGGACTTGCATCACTTCGTAACGATTGGAAGCCTGCGAACCACGAACAGGAAAGTGTGGACTGGATTGCTATTGCGAAGCAAGAACGTGACGATTTGAGCGAAGAAGGAGAATATGTGGACGTGGAACTTTTCGACGGACGATATCGTCTTGCACTCCTTTGGGATATTAATCACAAAAATGAGGCGCCGATTGTATTCGATTTAAAATCCAAGCAGGTGGTAGACCCATTGCGTCCCTTGCTTCGTAAAATCATTGACGAAAAGAACTTGAGAACCGTGAAAGAACGCCGAACGAGTGGCGGTAATGAGCTAGGGAATCGCACACGAACGCGAGCAATTATTGATGCATTGCGGGATTAATACAAGCAGGTTTCGTAGGTTGGGTTAGCGCAGCGTAATCCAATACCAACACGGTTGACTCGCATATTCATTACAGATTTTCAAACGACAACCCGTTCGGCCGTTTCGAGCAGTGCATGGACATCGTACTGCTTGTTGGGTTACGTCTCGCTCCGCTCAGACTAACCCAACTTACGAATCTACCCGAATTATCTCTGCGTCCTCCGCGAACTCTGCGGTTCATTTTCAGCCACAAGCATCACGATCATTCCTAATATCTTTTCATATTTTTTGGAGTTTCTCGTCGTCTTCACAACTGGAGTTGGTGCATCCTAACCAAACCTGTTGTCAACTTCGCGATCTCCTGCCGACTTCCGTCGGCGGCTCCAAGACTGAATACTGAATAAGTCGGGATGTGTTCTCCCACTCGTGTGGTCATTCTTTGCGAGATGAAAAAAACCGGGAACGCGCTTTCACGCTCCCGGTTTCAATATGACTCATTTCTAATCACCAGTTCCTAATCGCTAACCACTAACTTCCCGCAGCGGCAAGGATCGCATCGTAATCGGGGTGATCGGCAATTTCCAAAACGTATTCGGCATAGGTAATCTTGCCGTCGCCATCGACCACAAACACAGCTCGTGCCAGACAACGGTCAAGTGGTCCACCTTTGATGAGAACGCCGTAAGACTCGCCGAAGCCGGTGCAACGATGACCGCTAAGCGTCGTAATGCTCTCAACACCTTCCGCACCGCACCAGCGCTTTTGACCGAAGGGCAGGTCCATGCTGACAACGAGGACTTCCGTATTGTCGAGACTTCCCGCCTGATCGTTGAACTTCTTGGTTTCTGCATGACAGGTTGAAGTATCGAGTGAAGGAATCGTGGCAATGATGCGTGTCTTGCCTGCCGATGAGGCGAGTGTGATCTCTTCGAGTCCTTGCGATTGCAGAGTAAACTCGGGAGCCGAGTCTCCTACGGCGAGTGCTGGTCCGGCGAGATCGACAGGATTGCCTTTGAGTGTCACTGCGCCCGAACGAATATCAGCCATGATGTGTCTCCTGTTGGTGAGTCTGTTGTTTTCGATTGTTCTGCTCGAAATCGTAGTATCGAGGGTTTGAATCGGTTTTCCAAGTGTGAAACGTAACTGTTTCGTGATTCCCCGATACTGCGAGAGTGGACAAGAGACGGGGCGAGGCTCAAAATAGACACGACGAATAAACAATCGCCTCCTCATCCGGCCTTCGGCCACCTTCTCCTCCTAAGGAGGAGAAGGACTGACTTGTACCCTGTGAAAAAGTTGCAGCCACAAGTAAGAACCGAAGGTCAAGCAACTCGAACACAATCGTATCCTGCATGCCACCCTCTCTTCCTTTGGAGAAGAGGGCCGGGGTGAGGAGGCCAAAGAGCCACACATAAGTTGCCACCCACATGCCAATCTCCACCTATCATTACGATGTCATTGTCATCGGAGCCGGTCACGCCGGGACCGAAGCCGCGTCTGCCGCTGCGCGGCTCGGTGCGAAGACTGCATTACTGACGATGAACTGTGACACCATCGGGCAGATGAGCTGTAACCCGGCTATCGGAGGCGTCGCAAAAGGCCAAATTGTCCGCGAGATTGATGCGCTGGGTGGATTGATGGCCCGTGTGATTGACGCAACCGGTATTCAGTTTCGCATGCTGAATATCACCAAAGGCCCGGCGATGCACTCGCCGCGTGCTCAGGCGGATAAAAAAGCGTATCAATTTCTCGTTAAACAGATCATCGAAGAACATGAAAACCTGACCGTCAAGCAGGAGATGATTGAGCAACTTCTCGTCGAAGACGGAAAAGCGGTCGGTGTCCGAGTTCGCGGTGATGCCGAGTATCGAGCGTCGGCTGTCGTATTGACGACCGGAACTTTCCTGAAAGCCATCATGCATACCGGGGAAGCGCAGACAACCGGTGGTCGGGCAGGGGAGGGAACAACTGGAACGATTTCCGATTCGCTCCATCAATTGGGATTTGAGTTGGAACGCTTCAAGACAGGGACACCGGCTCGACTCAACGGCAGGACGGTGGACTTCTCGTCCATGAGCGAACAGCCGGGTGATGAGAATCCGAAACCATTTTCTTACCTCACAGACAAGATCGCACAGCCACAGATTTCCTGCTGGCTCACCGACACCAATGAGAAAGTCCACGACCTGATCCGCGAGAACTTGCATCGCGCGCCGATGTACAGCGGACAGATCGATTCGACCGGCCCGCGTTATTGCCCTTCCATCGAAGACAAAGTGGTTCGCTTCGCCGAACGGAACAGCCATCACATTTTTCTGGAGCCGGAAGGGTACAACACACAAGAACTGTACTGTAATGGCATCTCCACCAGTCTGCCGCGTGATGTGCAGGACGCCATGATCAAGCTTGTCCCCGGTTTGGAACACGCTGAGATCATGCGGTACGGCTATGCGGTCGAGTACGACTTTGCTCCTCCCACGCAACTCCATGCCACACTGGAAACGAAACGTGTTCCCGGTTTGTACTTTGCCGGCCAGATCAACGGCACTACCGGGTATGAAGAAGCAGGAGGACAAGGACTCCTCGCCGGTGCTAACGCGGCGCTGAAAATTGCCAGTAAAGACCCACTCATTCTGGATCGCAACGACGCCTATCTCGGCGTGCTGATCGATGACCTTGTTACCAAAGGTGTGGACGAGCCATACCGTATGTTTACATCGCGGGCCGAATATCGTTTGCTGCTGCGACAGGATAACGCCGACCGTCGCCTCACTCCTATCGGAGATGCTTGCGGGTTGATTTCAACTGAACGGCGCGACAAATTGGCCAAACACGAGGCTGACATCGATCGGGCAACCAAGTTCCTCAACTCACATCGACATGACGGAACGCTGCTGGCCGATTACCTCAAGCGTCCGGAAATCGACTGGGACGCCATCTGCGAACTGGAACCAGAACTAAAGTCACTGGAGATTCCAGAACTCGCCGCCGAGCAAACCGTCGTCGAGATCAAATACGCGGGTTACATTGCCCGGCAAACCGTTGATGTCGAGAAACAGAAGAAAGCCCAGTCGCTCACGATCCCCGACTGGTTCGACTACAACGCACTGAGCCAACTCCGTAAAGAGGCCCAAGAAAAACTGAGTCGCGTCAAACCGCGTGATATTGGCCAGGCCAGCCGCATCAGCGGCATCACGCCCGCCGACTTGGCCATCGTGACCCTACATATCCAGAATCCGGGTAAGCTGTCGAAGCCGTAACGGTTGTTAAGGGTTTGACGCAAAGTCGCTAAGAGTCGCAAAGATTACGAGAGAGAATCCACGTTTTTCTTGATCCGCTTCCAAGTAACATGCGTAATCGTCGAAGAGGTTGATTGAAGGGATGCGGCAATGCCAAACATGAAACGAGAAAAACGCATTGTCATAATCTTACTCGCGATCAACGCATTTTCCTGCCTGTTGATCTCAATGACTGCGACCTTCTTTTTCAGCGACCAGTGGCCCAGACTGGTCGGTCAAACTCCTATTGGTGGATTCTCCATAGCTACATTCTTAAGCATCCACGCGGGCAGCCTGATTATCTTTGCAATTTTGTTGTCCCTCTGTGCTACCAAACTTCAATTTGGAAATCGCTGGAAACTCTGGGAACCACAGTTGGCACGCTGGATCACATTGACCACATGCGGAATCCTCTGTCTCTCTCCATTCATGTTTCCAATTGCAATCCCTGCGTTCTATTACTTATCCAAACTCTCAGAGGATGACTTTGAATAGATCTCTCCGCCGACTCGATGAATATTGAGCGGTTCGTTACCAGAGAGAATCTGTGAGGATGCCTGCATCCTTAGCGATTCTTCTGAGATAACACGGGTTTCGGTTGTAAATTCGCGTTATTCTGAAACAAACCATCGCTTGACAGACCGAGGAGGGAGAAACGGATGGACTATAAACTGGTCGCTCATTACCGCATGCGGTGGCATCAAGAAACCCAAAAGGGAGAAATTCTGTTGATGTTTGAGGATGAATCCAAACATCACTTCACCAATCTCACCGCCGAAGAATTGACCGCCATGTCGCAGATTCTGCAACAGGCTCCCGTTGCGTTGTACAAGAACGGCGTCCTCTCAACGATGTGGGAACCTGTCGTTGATAACGACAATCCATGATGATCCAGAAATTCTCCCACCGAAAAAGTAATCGCTCACCATGAAACGCACCGCATCGCTCCTGATTCTCGGACTATTCATCGTACTGCCTGCGATTTCTCATGGAGATACGCCGCGCCCGAACATTGTGCTGGTGATGGGCGATGACCAGGGCTGGGGACAGACGAGTTATTATGACCACCCCCAACTCAAAACTCCTCACCTTGATGCGATGGCGAACGCCGGTCTCCGTTTTGATCGTTTCTACGCAGCAGGTCCGGTCTGCTCACCCACTCGCGCTTCTGTGTTGACAGGGCGAACACCGGTCCGCACGGGAGTTCCTTCGCACGGCCATAACCTCTGCCTGCAGGAAAAGACTCTCCCCGCAGCATTGAAGAAAGCCGGCTATGCAACGGGGCATTTCGGTAAGTGGCATTTGAACGGCATCCGCGGTCCGGGAGTCCCCATTCTTGGAGACGACGCCAACCATCCGGGACATTACGGCTTTGAAGAATGGCTTTCGGTCACCAACTTCTTCGATTTGAATCCCGTGATGAGCCGCAAAGGGGAGTTTGAGGAATTCTTGGGAGACTCTTCGAATGTGATTGTCAACGAAGCACTCAAGTACATCACTCGACAGACCACCGACAAAAAGCCTTTCTTCACAGTGATCTGGTACGGTTCTCCTCATAGTCCGATGCATGCTCTCGAAGAAGATCGCGGATCGCTTCCCGAGAATGGACTCGGCAATCATTTGGGAGAAATTGTGGGGATCGATCGCAGTGTCGGAAAACTGCGTGCGGGACTGCGAGAACTGGGCATCGAGAAAGAGACTCTCGTCTGGTATTGCAGCGATAATGGTGGTTTAACCGTTGACCCGAATTCCTGCGGTCATCTGAAAGGCAATAAGGGCTCAGTTTACGAAGGCGGCATCCGTGTCCCTGGAATTATTGAATGGCCGGGAACGATCAAGCCGGCCATCACCGACTTTCCCGCGTCAACAATGGACATCATGCCGACGATCGTCGAATTACTCGGGCTCCCCGAAGATTCTCAATTGGCGGTTAGAGATGGCGAAAGCATTCTCCCTTTATTTGAAGGGAAAAAACCTGAACGAAAATCATCGATCCCGTTTCTGTTTGGCAACCAAGCAGCGATCATCGACGGGAATCATAAGTTGCTCAGCACAAATCTCCGAAAAGATGACTCTTGGAAACTTTACAACTTAAACGATGATCCCGGAGAGACCAATAATCTCTCACAGGAACGACCTGAAGTTTTTGAAAGTCTCAAATCGAAAGCCGAATCGACGATTCGTTCCATCGAAGCGAGTGCCGCGGGACACGACTACCCGGAAGGAAAAGTCCTCCAACCAGTTCGGCGAGAATTCTGGTATCAGTTGAAGGCTTACCAACCACACTTTGAGAGGTTGTTCGAGCGACCTGAATACTCTGGCTCAAAAAAGAAAGTGCCGAAGGAACTGCGATAGAGATTGTGGCAAATATTCACAGTCTCGATGACCTCGACCGGCGTAAGTACACCCCCCCATCGACGCGTCCGCAATTGGATTGGATGAACAGATCCACTGTCTATGGCAGATTGCTGCCCTAGAATGTTCATCAAAAACCAATCAACTTCTCACATTACGAGGTTTCTTCTGTCAATCAACACCCTTATGCTGATGTATATTGAATGACATCTTAAAGTAAGGACCACCCCGCTGATGAAACCCACCTCACTCTTCCTCGCTTTTTCTGCCACTGCACTATTTCTGACTTGGGGACTGATTCCGTCTGATTCCGCCACTCAGTTTGACACGCCCTCGACGGCCAAGGGATTTGTCTATCACGACAAAAACGAGAACCAGAAGAAAGATGCCGGTGAACCGGGTTTGCCCGGCATGAAAGTCTCCAATGGCAAGCAGATCGTCAAAACTGATGCCAAAGGATTCTATGAGCTTCCCGTCGACAACGATGAAATTCTGTTTGTGATTAAACCGCGTGCCTGGCGGACACCCATCAGCAAAACTCAACTCCCCCGGTTTTATTACATCCACAAGCCAAATGGCTCCCCAGAATCAAAATTCAAGGGCGTTGAGCCGACGGGCCCGTTGCCCCAATCAGTCGATTTCCCACTCTATCCCCAAGAGGAACCCGACACATTCAAAGCCATCATGTTCGGCGATCCACAACCCCGCAATCAGCAGGAAGTCGATTACATGTCGCACGATGTGATCGAAGAACTGGTTGGTACGGATGCTTCTTTCGGCGTGACACTGGGTGATATCACATTCGACAATCTGGATCTCTTCGAGCCACAGGCACGATCCATCGCACTGCTCGGAATTCCCTGGTACAACATCATCGGCAATCACGATATCAATCGCGAAGCCAAGCACGATCACACCAGCGACGAAACTTTCGAACGGGCGTTCGGCCCCGCGTATTACTCGTTCGACTATGGAAGCGTTCACTTCCTGGTCTTGGACGACATTCTCTGGGAGCACAAGCAGCCCGAAGGAAAGGGTTCTTACCGTGGAGGTTTCGGCCCGGAACAGATGGAGTTCATCAAAAACGACCTGGCGATGATTCCAGATGATCAACTGGTCGTCTTAATGATGCATATTCCGCTGAATGAAGTCGGCGACCGTGCCGAGTTGTTTCGTATGATCGAAAAACGTCCTTTTTGCGTTTCGATCTCTGCCCATCGCCATGTCCATCAGCACTTATTTCTGACCAAAGAGAATGGCTGGGAAGGCCCGGTCCCCCATCATCACATCGTGAATGTGACTGTCAGCGGAAGTTGGTGGCGAGGTATGCCCGACGAAAGGGGCATTCCGCAAACATTGATGGCCGACGGTGCCCCCAACGGCTATTCGATCATGTCGTTCGACGGCACTGATTATAGTTTGGAATTCTTCGCCTCGGGTCGTTCCAAAGATTATCAAATGCTCGTCCAATGTCCCGAAGTCGTCACGACTGCTGAGTCGGGACAAACGGATTTGTATGCGAATGTGTTTAATGCCAATGATAAATCCATCGTTCAATTCCGTATGAGTGAAGACTCGCCGTGGCTTTCGATGGAGAAAGTCTTTGAGAATGACCCCAACTATATTCGCGCCCACAAGCTCCAGGAATCGCTCGGCAAGACTCCCTGGTCCACAGTTCCCGGCCCGCGAAAATCGACGCACCTCTGGAAAGCCAAGCTGCCGGAAAAACTCAAATCGGGAACACACCTGATTCAGGTTCAGGCCGAGAACAGTGACGGGATCAAATCAAACGGCTATCGAGTGCTGCGAGTGGAATAAACCTTCTCTTCTCATGGAGTCTATTTTGAAAATCTCGCCTACGGTTTTGTCGAAACTCTTCGTTGTATGTCTTCTGATTGCCTCCACAGTCAGCGAGACGCGAGCAGACGAAAGAATCAATATCGATGGCACCGTGCATATGTACGAGATTTCGGAAGCTCTTTTGAAAACATTTCAGGAGGCAAATCCGAATCTCACCGTTGTGACGGCTTCCAGTGGCTCAGGTGGAGGATTTAAGATTTTCTCGCGAGGTGAAACCGACATCACGAGATCGGCTCGTCGCATCAAGATGACTGAGAAAAAGGATCTGTTAGCAGCCAAAATTCAATATTTGGAATTGCCAATCGCCGACTCCAGACAAAAAGATGAAACACTCTACCTTTATATCAATCTCGAATCACTGCAAAAGAAAACGGTTCGGGATTTCTTAAAATTCTGTCAGTCGAAGCACGGCCAAGAAATCATTGCTGCCAAAGGCTCAATGCTACCGAAAGAAGTGCTCAATCAGAGTCGTATGCTGCTTCAACAAAATCTGAAACCTTTCGAGCGTCAATAAATCACGCATAGGCCTACATATTTTTTCAAAATAGGGGCAATAAACCTTTGCAGGCACTGTGGGAGCTTCACGAAGCAATCGTAGAAAACGCTCAGAAATTTCGGGGTTTTCAGCGGTTTCGTCAGTATCCGGCGGTACGGTAAGCCTGCGACTCTCTATAAGCAAACCCGTGTTGACCGAATTCAGGGAATAGATACAATCGGCCAGCATGAGAAGCTTGGCAAGATAACAGATCTTGGTCGAGCGGAACATTTGGGGATCACTGAGAGCGCATTTTTTGGAATTATGCCTTCTCCATCTCCCCTAACTCCCATGACATGAAAGTGAAGTGGGATCGAGAAACAGGGACTGTTTCTCACCTGAGACCCTAACGGATCGGCAATGGAGCTGATCGATCATCAGGAGGCTGAGTCGAAAGACTCGATCTAAGGATGGATATTCGCTATGAAAACAGTTTTCACAACAGGTGAGGCGGCCAAAATTTGTAAGGTCAGCCAGCAAACAATCATTCGCTGTTTCGACTCGGGACAGCTCAAAGGCTTCCGGGTTCCGGGATCCCGCTTTCGTCGAATCCCTCGCGACGTGCTCTACAAATTCATGAAAGACAACGGCATCCCCACCGACGCTCTTGAGAGTGGTCGTCGCAAAGCCCTAGTCGTCGATGATGATGTTGAATTGGTCGAATTGATTACCGACGTTCTCGATGCGGATGGTCGCTTTGAAGTTCGAACGGCCAATAACGGTTTCGATGCCGGTATGATGGTCAAAGAATACAAACCCGACATTCTGGTATTGGACGTGATGCTTCCCGACATCAACGGTCGAGATGTTTGCGAACGTGTTCGCAGTGATTCGACGCTCGACGACGTGCAGATCATCTGTATCAGCGGCATGGTGGAAGCTGATAAAATCGATGATCTCAAGAAAGCCGGCGCCAACGATTTTGTGCAAAAGCCGTTTGAAGTAGAGAACTTAATCGAACGTGTCTGCAAATTGCTGGATATGGAAACGGTTGCCTCCAATTCCTGAACCCTGCGGAAGACTTGAAAACCTTGGCCGAAAAGAGCGAGCGTGACTCGCTCTCGGCCAGTGGGAGTAGCCAGCCATGTCGACAACTTCGTCAGCCGGATCGACATCACAGTCTGAAAGTGTGCTCTCACTCCTCAAGCGTGCTTTGCCAGTGGGAAAGCGCCGAGAGTTACTGACAGTCTTGGCTGACTTTTGGCGAGAACTGCTGCAATGCTCCGAATGCACCGTGTTTTGTGCCATGCCACAAAGCGACGAATTTTCGGCCGTCTATTTCAAACGTGGAGAAGCTCCCGAGTATCGCCTGATACGCTCGGAAGAAGTCAAAACGAAGAATGACTCACATGAGTGGTGTACCATCTCTCGTGAGATTTTTTCAGCTCACGCGCAAAAGTCTCGTACATTAAGTCAAGGCGGTACGATTGTCGGGGGACTCGTTTGGAATTCCGAACAGTCTCCCACAGACGATTTACTTTCCACGACGATTCTTTTAATGAGTCAATTGCAACAAATCGAGCAGTTGCAACCTAACGGAGTTGGTGTCGATTGGTTCAATCGTCGTAAGCAAGATGCGTTGATTGAATTTGCGGCCGGAGCGGGTCACGAGATCAACAATCCGGTTGCCGCGATTAGTGGACGAGTCCAATTACTTTTGAAAGAAGAGAACGACCCGACACGCCGCGAATCATTGGCCACAATCGGCGCTCAAGCGATGCGAATCAGTCAGATGATTGGCGACACCATGCAATATGCAGAACCGCCACCACTGCATCTCGCCAAATGTGAACTCGGGACGGTCGTCAAAGCCATACTCGAAAAATTGAAGCGTCCACTGAAAGAGCAGGGGACTCAGGTCAAATTAACCCGCCCTGAAGAACTCTGGATCACTGCCGACGAAACTCAACTCAACACGGTCATCGCAGAACTGATCACCAACAGTATGAATGCACTCGGGCAGGGTGGAGTCATCACGATCAACATGGCTCCTCCTGAGGCCTCCGTTTCAGGGTTCGTTCGGCTCGAAATTAGCGACAATGGCCCGGGATTAAGTGAATCTGATCGACGGCATTTGTTCGATCCCTTTTACTCGGGCCGACAAGCTGGACGCGGACTCGGATTTGGATTGTGTAAATGTTGGCGAATTGTCACAGCACATGGCGGCAGTGTGGAGGTGAATTCGGTTCCGTGGGTGCAAACGGCCATCACAACCTATTGGCCCGTCGCTTGATCAAATTTCGACCGCGACAGCCGCACCCCGATTCGGTATTGTGAGAACATTACCGTTTCCCGTTGTCTTGTTGTGAATGATTATGGAACCGTCCGTCCTTTCTCTACTCCCACCGATGGTCGCCATCATTTTGGCGGTTTGGTGGCGGAACGTATTGCCCGCTTTATTTGCCGGCATCTGGACGGGAGCAACTCTGCTCGAAAACGGGCGTCCCGATCTCGGTTTGCTGAGACTGATTGACACACATCTGCTTGAGCAAATTGCCGGTTTGAGTGATGATGGTTCCGTCGATCATTCCCATCTCACCATCATTCTGTTCACGCTTTTTCTCGGAGCGATGATTGGGGCCATGTCGGCTTCGGGAGGTTCCGCAGCCGTCGTGAATCGTATCGCTCAAAAAATCAAAAATCGACAACAAGGGCAAACACTCACCTGGCTGACGGGATTAGTCGTTTTCTTTGACGACTATGCAAATACGATTCTGATCGGCAGCACAATGCGTCCCGTCACTGATCGATTGAAAATCTCACGCGAGAAACTCGCTTTTCTGATCGATGCTACGGCCGCCCCGGTCGCGGGGCTCGCCGTGATCTCCACTTGGGCTGGCTTTGAAGTGGGCTTGATTGAAGAGGGATTTTCAGGAATCGGTCAAGAGGTTGATGGTTGGCAACTCTTTGTCGAGACCATCCCTTATCGGTTTTATCCCGTCACCATGTTGATCTTCGTCGCAGCCATCGCTTGGAGCGGACGAGATTACGGCCCGATGCACGAGGCCGAAACGAACGCCGTGAATACTCAGAATGAAGAACAACCACCGGTTTCTGGCACATCCAAAACAGAGAAGCAACTGATGCGTCATGCGATCATTCCACTTGTGGTTTTGCTGGTGACTGTTGCCGTGGGCATCTCCAATGACATGAACAGTTCCTCAATAGTCTTGTTAGTGGCCTCCTTCCTGGCATCAATCGCGGCAGCCACAAGCCCCGTTATCTCTAAAACGCTCTCATTGCAACAATCGACCGATGCCTGGATTGCCGGCGTCAAAAGCATGATCCCCGCCTGCGTCATTCTCGTGATGGCTTGGATGATCGGGGCGGTTTGTGATGAAAGTCACCTCAACACAGCGGGCTTTTTGGTCTCAACCATCGGAGAAACAATCAACCCCGCCTGGTTGCCGGGAATCGCATTTCTCATGGCTGCCGGGGTTTCTTTCGCGACCGGAAGTTCCTGGGCCACGATGACGCTTCTCATTCCTGTCTTTACCTCGATGAGTTGGAAACTGCTGGGAAGTGACGCCGGAGGAGTCCACGACCCGGTGTTGCTCGGAACAATCGGCTCGGTGTTGGCGGGTGCGATCTTTGGAGATCATTGCTCGCCCATCTCCGACACAACGGTACTTTCCTCTGCCGCGTCAGAATGCGACCACATCAAACATGTTTCCACGCAATTCCCATACGCACTCACTGTCGGAGGGACATCACTGTTTCTGGGCTGTTTACCAATTGGGTACGGCATGAATGTCTGGATCTGGTTGGCCATTCAAGTCGCGACTTTGATTGCCGTGATTCTGTTCTTCGGTCGTCATCCGGGAGCCAAACAAAAACAACTTATGCCGAACGTGCGTAGAAATCCGGTTGTAGTGATCGAAGCGTCGGAATAACCTTTCCGACTTATGGGATTCATCGTGTTACGGAGAGTACTGATTCGATCCCTTTTGATCCCTGTGATATGCTGAAGTGATTTGTCATTTCCACCGATAAAAGACGACATCGAAACCTTCTTCTAGTACCAGCGTGATTCGACATGGCCACACGACTACAAGGCATCTTCACCCCCAATCTCGTTCCCTATGATGCGCATGGCGACATCAACGAAGGAGAACTTCGTCGCTACGTCAACTGGCTGATCGAGAAGGGCGTACATGGGCTCTATCCCAACGGTTCCACGGGAGAGTTCACACGTTTCACCGTCGAGGAACGTAAACGCATTGTCGCCATCATCGCCGATGAAACTCGTGGGCGAGTTCCCATTCTCGCAGGTGCCGCCGAAGCGAATGTCAAAGAGACATTGAAAGCCTGTGAGTATTACGCCGAACTGGGTGTCCGTGCCGTCGCCATTGTGGCTCCATTCTATTACAAGTTAAGCCCCGCTTCTGTTTATGCTTACTTCAAAGAGATCGGCGACAACACGCCGGTCGATGTGACCCTATATAACATTCCCATGTTTGCCAGTCCGATTGATGTCCCCACCGTCAAACGTCTGTCGGAAGAGTGTGACCGCATTGTAGCGATCAAAGATTCCTCCGGCGACCTGCCACACATGATCCGTATGATTCAGGCAGTTCGTCCGAATCGGCCAGACTTTTCTTTTCTGACAGGCTGGGATGCGGCATTGATGCCGATGATTCTGCTCGGCTGTGATGGTGGAACGAATGCTTCTTCAGGCGTTGTTCCCGAAATTACACGCAAACTCTACGATTGCACTGTTGGTGGGCAACTCGAAGAAGCACGCCAAATTCAATACGACCTAGTTAATCTGTTCGACACGATGCTGTACTCAGCAGAGTTCCCCGACGGATTCCGTGCTGCTGTCGAACTTCGTGGTTTCCAGATGGGGCGAGGAAGGCAACCTCTCTCTTCGGAACAAACCACCGACCTTGATGCACTGACAAAGACACTGCAATGCCATCTCGCCACGCACGGCTACACCGATGAGCCAATCGGTGGATGCCCGATTCCCTCAGCCGACGAACGCGATCTCACCGAAGTGAGTGAAATCGTCGCTCGGGTTGTTTCGGAACTGCATCAACGCGGCATGATGTAATATACCGGTTCTGCGCAAGCAGTCGGGATGTATGTCATCCACATTCGGAATGCAATTTCATCTGAAGGCATCCCGTGTGCTCGCGCACATGGGCTATCGACTATTCACTGAGGTCGTAACAGAGCAGAATGTCTTGATCACGGAGATACAATTTGCCGTTGGCGATGACGGGATGTGCCCACGCATTTCGCTTGCTGCGGTCGGGTTGATCAAATCGGCTCACTTCTTCCAATCCTTTCGGCGTTGCTTTAATCAAAGCAACCGGTCCCTTTTCGGCTCTGAGATATAGATGCCCATCTGCATACACGGTGGCACCTTTGCCAACACTCCGGCCTTCAAAGGTCAACTCTCCAGAACTGAGATCGAGGCAGCGAAACGCGCCATTGGTTGAGCCAAAGACATGACCATCAAGTAGAACGACTCCACCATGATGATTGGCGATCCCTTTGTTCGCGTACAGTTCTTCCGTCTTCCAGGCATCCCCCGTTTTCGTCACACGAAACGCATTACAACCAACGCCGTAACCTGATGTGACAAAGACAACATTTCCATCAACAACAGGTGTTGGAATGACGGCCGTCTTTCCCTGACGTTCGGCGACCCAGAGAACTTCCCCCGTCTTGGGATCGATGCCAGCCACACTTTGCCCGGTGAGTTGAATGTATTGTCGCGTCCCTTCAATGGTGGCAATAATGACAGAAGAGTACCCGGCCGCGTCCGTCCATTCTGACGTTCGCCAGATTTGCTTTCCGGTCGTTCGGTCGAGTGCGACGACGGCTCCCTCTTTGCCACCCGGAGTGATGACGACCTGATTCCCATCCACCAGGGCAGACTCGCTGTACTTCCAGCCCGACATCATTTTTCCGTTGAAGTCATCATTGAGATTCACCTTCCAGACAAGTTCACCACTGTTCGCATCCACGCACACGAAATCGGCGTACTGATTTAATGCGAATAGTTGTCCGCTATCAAACGTCGGAGTGCTTCGCGTTCCGGGATACCCTTTGTGACCTCCGGCATCACCAATTCGGGTCTTCCAGAGTTCCGAGCCATCAGCCTCGTTCAAGGCGATCAGATAACTACCATCTTCCAGATCGCCCAGCGTGTAAATCTTACCGTTAACGATGGAAACGCTGGAATACCCTTCGCCGACGCCGGTAATTTTCCAGGCAAGAGGAGGCCCATCGACGGGCCATGCTTTCAGGAGTCCCGTTTCTGTGGAAATCGCATCGCGATTGGGACCACGCCATTGAGGCCAGTCACCTGCGAACAGAGTCGCTGACAACGTCAGCACGGCAGCAAAAGCAGAGAACATAGCGACGCGATAGATCATGGGATTCCTTTCAAAAGAGAACCTCTTGATCCTATCGAGAAGAGAGCGGGCAGGTCAATCAGGAAATTTCGTTCGTGAGAATCTCCCCAAAGTCACATCCACATACAAGACGGGACTGAAAAGCAGCTAAGACCACAAAGCTCAACTGGATGAACCGCTTTTCTCAATCAAAATGCGCAAATAACTACGTCGTTCGGACTCTTCCAATCCCAGTTTTTCTGCCAACGAGAGTACGCATTCTTTGGCGACATCCTGATCGCCTTCCAGCGCGATGGTCTCAATCTCGGCGTACTCCCCCAAACCTTCGACGTTATCGAGAAGCACTTCGACTTCCCGCTCATGCCAGTCGAGATGAAAGACCCTACGAGTCTTATGAACGGTGAGGGATTCTCTAAATCCGAGAAGCGTCAACACTTGTGCCAGCTGAATCACACCTTCCGCCCCACGTTCGAAGTCGACTTCGATTTCCTGCCGAGTCTTGGTGACCAAATCAATTTTGGGGCCTTTGTATGTAATTACGTTCTTATCACCAATGGATCGCAATCGCAGCGCTTCGTCCGACTCCGCAAAGTCTTTTGCAGGATGATTGAAATATCGGTCGATGTGCGTCTGCGTTTCGGACTCCTCAGCACCCACTCCCCGCAATAACGGCACAAAGTGCTTCGTATCGTTCAAGGGAAACTTCATCTCGACTTCGTAACTCATAACGCCTCCTGCTGATTGGAAAGTTCGTCGAGAAAATCCCAGGTGAATAAGCCCGTGTGATGACCGTCCGACCAACCGATTTTCAAGGCATAATTGCCGCTAAATCCCATCCCGGTCGGTGCAATATCTTCCGGGATCGTGGCCGGTTTCAAGAGACGCACTCCGGTGTGTTCATCAACGCAGGCCGCACAAGGACACTGGCAACGAACAAAATGGAACGGCAATTTGACAACACGGTCAGGTGTCCACGTCAGTTCGAGGGTACGATCTTCTGAGAGAACACGAATATTTTGCGGTGCATCAGCCATGTCAGTGAGAAACCAGAAACTCGAAATGAGAAACTAGCTCAGTTCCTTTCAACGATGATGAATGAATCTCATGAGGTGAAAATTCATGTGAGCGATACCAAAAAAAGATCGATTCTGAATACTGAAATCTGAACACTGAAAACTTATGACTAACTGTATCGTTCTTCGGTCCAAGGGTCACCATGATTATGATAGCCCATCTGTTCCCAGTATCCTGATTGATCCTCGGCGACGAAGGTCAATTTACGAAGCCACTTGGCACTCTTCCACGCATAAAGTTGCGGGACCATTAAACGGGCTGGACCGCCATGGTCGGCATCAATTGGCTCGCCATCATGAAGATCGGCCACTAATACGTCTTCCTGCAGGAAATCTTCCAAGGGCATATTGGTGGTCCAGCCATAATCGAACCCGGTCGCAATCACATATTTGGCTTCGGGCAGAACGCCGGCTCTCTCGACCAAATGATGAACCGAAACGCCTTCCCAGACATTTCCCAGCCGCGACCAAGAGGTCACGCAATGAAAATCAGCGAAAACTTTCACTCGCAGAAGCTCTTGATATTCGTCCCAAGTGAAACTTAAGGGGTGATCGACCAAACCATCCAGTTCAAGCCTCCAGCGATCCAGCGGAACATTGGGGGTTCCATGGGCGTCCAAAACAGGCCATTTTCGAGTACGGGATTGACCGGGAGGAATACGCTCAGGTCGATGCGTGTCTGGACTAATAATCGTCTCTGCAGGAAGCCCAACAGGGTCCGGGGGGTCACCCGATTGATATTTGGAGTCGTCCGCAGTCATGAAGAGATGCTTTCAAAGCAACAAGAAGACATTCATTTCCTCAGCATCATAACCTCCGTTGATCGATGAGAACAACGCCATGAAAATCGCTCAAACATAGAATTTCGGCACACAGAATGCGTTATTTCCAGAAAACTGTCTATTTCTGCCGTTTTCGGGATCGGATCGACCGACATTGACCCGGTCTCCCACAAACAATAAACTTCGAGAAGCAGGCGACTTACGTCGCTTGTGACCGTGCGGAACAGCAAGCGTGGCAAGAGGCCACGAATTTGTGCTGGAGGGAGTCTGCCATTCTGACACACTCCCGCCGGTAACCGTGCTCTCATCATGATCGACCGGGATAAGATTTCCCCAAGGTAATCACATGGAATTCCTCGCAAATTTAGGCGATTGGTTCAACGCATTCACATCGGGAATCGAACGCGTTATCACAAGCATGTTCGGTTCGTCTAACGAACGACGTATCAAAGACATCGGTTTCGACCGTGATAAGGATGGTAATGTCGACATTGTCCCTGCCTCGACTATCGACCAGATCAATTCGTTTGAAGCGGAATACGAAAAGCTCACCGACGAAGAATTACGACAAACCGCAACCAAACTGCGCGAAAAACTGAAGCAGGGAGCGACTCTCGATGATGTTCTCCCCGAAAGCTTTGCGGCAACACGTGAGGCTGGTCGCCGATTCCTACAAATGCGTCACTATGATGTCCAGATGGTCGGTGGATACATCCTCCATCACGGCATGATCGCGGAGATGGTGACGGGGGAAGGTAAAACACTTGTTGCCACTTTACCGGCGGCTTTGAACGCACTCTCCGGGCATGTTCACGCAATCACCGTGAACGACTATTTGGCTCAGCGCGACATGGAGTGGATGGGAATCATCTATCAGGGTCTCGGCCTGACTGTCGGAGCCATCCAGGCGAATATGGATCCCGCCGAACGCCAAAAGGCTTATGCCTCTGATATCACATACGGAACCAACAATGAATTTGGTTTCGATTACCTGCGTGACAACATGAAACCGCGAAAAGATGTCCAGGTTCAAGGACCGTTGGACTTCGCCTTAATCGACGAAATCGACAACATTCTCATCGACGAAGCACGTACGCCGCTGATCATATCTGGTCCCGCAGAAGACGATCTCACCAAATATCCACGTGCCGATTCCATTGCCCGTCAGTTGAAGGCGGGAGAAGACTTCGAAGTCAAAGAAAAAGAACACTCTTGCCACCTGACCGAAGATGGCATCCGTCGCGCTGAAGAAATTGCCGGCGTGGAAAGCTTCTATACCGCGGGCAACATGGAATGGCCCCACCTGATTGACAACTCACTCAAAGCTCACCATCTCTACAAACGTGATGTGACCTACGTCGTCGAAAAGGGGGAAGTTGTCATCGTCGATGAATTCACCGGTCGTAAGATGGAAGGACGACAGTGGAGCGACGGTTTGCATCAAGCGGTACAGGCGAAAGAAGGACTCAAAATCAAGGCCGAGTCGCAAACTCTGGCGACGATCACACTGCAAAACTTCTTCAAGCTATACAAGAAGCTGGGCGGAATGACCGGAACCGCGATGACGGAAGCGGGAGAGTTCTGGAAAATCTATGGCCTCGATGTCGTCGCAGTGCCGACCAACCGTGTGATGAAACGCATCAACCATCCCGACAAAATTTATCGAACCGAAAAAGAGAAATGGGATGCCGTCGTCGGTGAGATTCGCGAAGTTCACGAAACGGGCCGACCGATTCTCGTAGGAACAACATCGATTGAAAAATCGGAACTGATCGGCAACAAACTGACGAAGTTCGGGATTCAACACAATGTCCTGAATGCCAAGCACCACGAACGAGAAGCGGAAATCATTTCTCAGGCGGGGCGCACCGCAGCCGTCACCATTGCCACCAACATGGCCGGACGTGGTACTGACATTATTTTGGGTGGTAATCCCGAGTTTCTCGCATTGCAGGAACTGACAGAAACCTACGCCTCACGCCTCGAAATCCCCAAGGAAGTTTGGGACGACAAAACGGATAGCATCGCCGAAAGCATGGGAATGAAGGTCGAAGGTCGTAAGGTCGAAGAAAATGGCGGCCTACACGTCATTGGTACAGAACGACACGACTCACGACGGATCGACCTACAGCTTCGCGGTCGTGCCGGTCGACAAGGAGACAGCGGATCGAGTCGATTTTTCCTGGCAATGGATGATCCTTTGCTTCGGATGTTTGGCGGCGAGATGATGCAGGCCATGATGACTCGGCTCGGTCTCGAAGACGGAGAACCCATCGAAAGCCGCATGCTCACGCGTCGCATCGAGGGAGCCCAGAAAAAACGCGAAGAGTATCACTTCGACATTCGTAAAAATCTGCTCGAATACGATGAAGTGATGGACGAGCAGCGCAAACAGGTCTATTCATTCCGGCAACGGATTCTTGATGGTGCGGATTGCCGCATCATGATTGAAGAGATGATCGACAATCTCATTCGGGAACGTGTCCCCGAGTTCCTCAGCGAAAGCTATCATCGAGAGACAATTGTCGCTTGGGCCGAACACCGACTGGGACTGCACTTCACCCCCAATGCCGTTCGTGACATGACCCGCGAACAGCTTGACATCTTCATTCGCGAAGAGGCCAAAGTTCATGCCGAAGAAGTCATTAACGACCAGATCGACACACATCTTCCAGAAGATGTCGAAGATGAACGCGAATGGAGTTGGCAGGCACTTTCAAAATGGGCCAACCAGTCGTTTGACCTCAACACCAACGACAAAGAACTCAAAAAAATCGGGCGTGCCGACATGCAGATGTATCTGTATGAAAAAGCACAAGAAGCTGTCGAACGGCTCGACCTTTCTGATCTCGACACATTCCTGCGGGATGATTTTGGACGGGGATCGTTGTGTGGTTTCCTGGAACAGCAACTTTCGATCGAGATGACTCCTGAGCAATTCGAAGACATCACCGACGAGCAGGAAGCGGTCGATCTGATTCGTGCAGAAGTCACCCGAATCTACGAGGCCAAGGAAACGGAGTTCCCTGTTTCTGTCGGCATGCATCGCTTTATGAGTGATGGTGGAGGGGGGGATCGTTATGACCGTGAAGGCCTGATTCGTTGGGCCAACAATCGATTTGATGCAGCGTTCGATCCCGCCGAGCATTCCAGCATCTCTCGAAACGATATGGAATCGCTCCTGACCAAACAAAGCGAAGACTTTTTCGCCAAAGGGACAGCCATTGAGTCACTCGATGAACGACTTGATCGAGTCTTTCTCACCGAGACAACTCTCCTCAGTGAAGATCATCGACAAGAACTGGCCGAATGGGCGAATTCAGAGTTTGGTTCAGAGTTAACTGCCGAAGACTTGCGAGGGCTTGACCGAGATTACACACGCATTCATCTGAACGATGCTTATCAAGCCAAATATCGACCAGAATTAAGACAAGCAGAGCGATCACTGATTCTCGAAGTGATTGATACCGCTTGGAAAGAGCACTTGTACTTTATGGATCATCTGCGATCCGGCATCGGACTCGTCGGATACGCTCAGAAAGATCCAAAGGTCGAGTACAAACGGGAAGGTCGCAAGGCATTCCAAAATGTCTGGAACCGTGTTGATTCTCAGGTGTCGGCAGCGATCTTCCGCATGGATCGACAAAGCCCCGACTTCGTCGGTTCGTTGTGGCGAATCACCAATGTCGAGCATGAAGATCCTCAGCAGGCTTCGCAAAAAGAATACCGGGAAGAGTCTGGGGGACGTGAACCGGGGGCTCCCAACGATGCCGTGGATCCTATCAAAAACACGGGGCCAAAAGTTGGTCGAAATGATCCCTGTCCCTGTGGCAGCGGCAAAAAATATAAGAAGTGCCACGGCGCAGGCCTTGCCTGAGTGGACTTGCGACAAATCCCACTCGTCATGGAGGACGAGCCATACTGTTTTCATTGCTGACAAATACGATCTATCTGCTGCTGATCGCAGCCGCTTCACCAATCATCGCCTATCGCATGATTGTGCAGGGAAAATATCGACAAGGATGGTCTCATAAATTTTTGGGGCTTCTACCGGTCCGACAGTCTGAAGAAAAGACGATCTGGTTTCACGCAGTCAGCGTGGGCGAGGTTCTTCTGCTTCAGTCGATCCTTCCCAAGCTCCACGAGCAGCATGATGATCTGAAAATCGTGATCTCTACGACGACTCACACCGGCCAAGCGGTTGCCAAAGAGAAATATCCCGACTGCACTATTTGCTACTGTCCGCTTGATTTCTCTTGGGCCGTTAAGAATGGGTTGTCTCGCGTCAAACCCGATTTACTCGTTTTAGTCGAACTCGAACTCTGGCCAAACCTGATTCGTGAAGCCGACCGAAAACGTATTCCACTCGCGATTATCAACGGTCGATTGAGCGAAAGGTCTTTTCGTGGCTATCAAAAAATTCGCCCCGTGATCAGTTCGCTGTTGCAAACGTTCTATTTAATTTCCGCTCAGAGTGAATCCTACGCGGATCGCTTTCGAAAACTGGGCGCAGGTTGGGCACAGGTGAACGTCACCGGATCCGTTAAGTTTGATCAAGTCACCACTGATCGCCAAAACTCACAAACCGAAAATCTCCGACTCCTGCTTGGCGTGAAAGAACACGAAACCGTTTTGATTGCCGGCAGCACACAAGCTCCCGAAGAAGACTACGCCCTGCAAGCGTATGAATCATTAAAGCCTACGTTCCCGCACCTGCGACTCATTCTCGTCCCCAGACACAAAGAGAGATTCGAGGAAGTCGCTCGGCTAATCACTCGCAAAAACCTGCCTCTTACGAGGCGTTCATCACTCCCGGAATCTCCTCAACCAGTATCGTCTTCAGCAGACGAAAGTTCTGTCATTTTGCTCGACACGCTTGGGGAATTGGGAGCTTGTTGGGGATTAGCCGAGATTGCCTATGTCGGTGGCTCTTTAACAAATCGTGGTGGACAAAATATGATTGAACCGGCTGCCTACGGAGCCGCGATCACTTTTGGACCAAATACCGGCAATTTCCGGGACGCGGTTTTGCTTTTGAAAGATGCCAACGCAGCAACTGTGATCTCCGATGGCCAACAAATGGCTCCCGTTTTCCAGCGTTTCCTGGAATCCCCCGATCTCACCCGCGAAATGGGCCAGAGAGCACGACAAGCAGTTCTCCCACAACAGGGCGCCACACAGCGCACTGTGGACTCTTTGCTTTCATTGCTCACTCAATCGACTGAATCACCAAAAAACACAGTAATCACCACCAATCGTGCGGCCTAGTCGGTTGTGGGAAGCCGAGACGACAAATACAATCGGTGTCTCAAAAATCAGTCCTTACAGTCTCAGCAGAAGGATGACGACACCTATGTCGCGCTATTTCTTTACTTCAGAATCCGTTAGTCAAGGTCACCCCGATAAAGTCAGCGACCAGGTCTCCGACGGTGTTGTGGATGCCATTTTCGCACAAGACCCCAACTCGCGTGTTGCCTGCGAAACTCTGTGTACGACAGATCGAATTGTCTTAGCGGGTGAAATTCGCACAAACGCCAAGGTCGATTATGAACAAGTCGCCCGCGATGTGGTTCGCGAAATCGGTTACACCAGTGACGACATCGGATTCAACGCCGATACCTGTAATGTCGAATGCTATCTCCACGAACAGTCTTCCGATATCGCCATGGGCGTAGATAAAGACGGAGCAGGAGACCAAGGTTTGATGTTCGGCTATGCCAGCAATCAAACCGAAGAGTTCATGCCCGTTCCCATTGCGTTGTCGCATCGCATTCTCAACAAATTGACAGAACTACGTCATGGGGGAGATGTCGATTGGCTACGCCCTGACAACAAATCACAAGTGACCGTCGAATACGACGGTTACAAACCAGTCGGCATTTCCGCAGTGGTGCTTTCGACTCAGCACAAAGATACGGTGACTCAAGAACAGATTTCCAATTACGTGATCGACAAGATCATCAAACCCTCTGTCCCCGCGGAATTGCTCTCCGAGAACACCAAATATCACATCAACCCGACCGGCCAGTTCATCATCGGTGGACCTCACGGAGACTGTGGTCTCACCGGACGCAAAATCATTGTCGATACCTACGGTGGATGGGGCCGTCATGGTGGTGGTGCCTTCAGTGGAAAAGACCCCACAAAGGTTGACCGCTCAGCCGCCTACATGGCACGTTATGTCGCCAAGAACATTGTCGCTGCCGGCTTGGCCAGCGAATGCGAAGTTCAACTTGCCTATGCAATTGGTGTTGCCGAACCGGTCAGCGTTTTAGTGAGCACCTTCGGGACAAGCACGGTCGATGAAGACCAAATCAGTGCAGCAGTCCGAGAGATCTTCCCGCTGACTCCTAAAGGCATTATCGCGGGACTGGACCTGCGACGCCCGATTTATCGTAAAACGGCCTGGGGTGGTCACTTCGGTCGCTCAGAACCTGAGTTCACCTGGGAAGCAACCGACAAAATCGCCGAGCTACGGTCGGCTTGTGGTCTCGATTCAGCCATGCCAGAGATTAACTTTGCAATTGCCTGAGATCGTCTTGCCCGATCCTCGCAGATCCACTAAATTACGCCGAGACTTATCGGCTCGGAGACAGCATCCCAGCCGTCTTCGAGTCGTTTTTTTGTGTGCTATTCATAAACCACAGACAGGCAAGGATGCCTCGATGACAAAGCGACCACCGGTCCAGCTCTGGCAACTTGTCGGTACTTCACTTCTTTGTGGAGTGGCGATCGTGGTGTCGGTGGATTTGCCGGGGAACCTCAGTGAGATTGTCTCCCTGGTCACTTGGAGCAGCAGTTTTTTGCTCATTTCCGTGGGAGCAGTCAGCCTCATTCGGCACAGCCCACGACTCACTCAATTCTCTGCCGTTGGTGTGTCATTACTGTTTGGGATGGGGACTATTCTTGTACTCCCTTCCGCATGGACTCTCATCGCCTCTCTCATGACAGGCGGACAATTATTGCTACTCAGCGGATTAACACTCAGGCATCATCATCAATCGCCAAGCAGTCCTGCAAGTGTCGCCATTAAAGTGACGTCCGAGGCACCTTCGACAGATCCACAAAATACGTCAGAGTCAGCACTCTCGAAGTCTTTCCACGAATCCGAGAACGAAACCATTAATGCCGGTTTAGAACAAGCACTTCTTTCCCGACTTTCTGTAGAACAAAATCAAGAAGAAGACTCTCTCGAACAAGAAGAGTTCTCTCATGAGTCGCAGTCGATTCAGTTTCAACCTGCCGAAAGTCATATCCTGCAACGATACGAACGCGGACTCGATCCCGAGGGGCGAGAATGGTTGGAAGGAACGATTCGAGTTGACTTTATTCGCAACCAAAAATCAGCCGTCATTCATATCCCGTTCTGGCCAGCATTTCAGTTCTCCCCTCAAGTGAACAGTGAACTACTCGAAGGACCACATCTCAAGATTGACATCAAAACTGTGGAACGGTGGGGAGTCAGACTGGAACTCACTCGACGCGCAGCCGGCCTCGACCCCGATTCTGCCGAGCTGGCGTTCTTCGTGACGACGGAATCAAAAGCACGCGGCGCGGCCTGACTCTCAACCTTACGATCTGCGGAGCGTCATTCGGTCAACGACCAAATCTCGATGATGGCTGGTTCCGTCATTCCGCGTGAGACACTCTGTTCAGCAGATTCACAACGAATCTCGATCTCCAAAATGTTACTCGCTTGAAGAGCCTCGGTGACATCAAAGCGAAATCCCGACTCCGTCTGATCATCGGAGGGGAGTGGCTTGCCGTTCAAACAAACCGCCTGCACTCCTGCCAGTTTATGAGTCGCGATCATCACGCGTTCGGACTTATCCAAATTGGTCGGTTTTTGAAATCGACGAGACCAAACCACCAGGCCCATTCGCTCACCGAAACAATTTTTCCAAAGGACGGGAATTTTGTGCCTTCCTTCGGTGGGTATACCAAGTTCATCAGAGGTGAGTTCGGGAGACTTCCAAAGGTAATCCCATGGCCCTTTAAGTCGCATTTGGTGGATGATTTTCATGGAAATGGCGTCGAAAATGGAATGAATGATTTGCTTCAGTATGCCGTAATGTCTCCAGATCTTCGACTTTTCGAGCGTTTTATCTGTTTTCGATCAGGAAATTTGATTCTCTGGTCTGCCTGTCCCAGATCCCGCTAGTCTCAATTTGACGGAAACGGTATATTAGATTGACCTTATGAAGGATCGATATCTGGTTGTCTGATGGATTTCATCACCGACAATCAGGATCAAGGTAATTGAAAATCCGAGCGATGGGTTTTCTCATTCTGTTCATTTCGAAAAGTGTCTCGAAGACAAACATGACCTTGTCCTGATTCTGGTATGACTCAACCGCATCAACCACATATCCCCCTGACAAGCGATTCATCGGGAGTCTCTCCTGATCGAGGAAGCACTGTCGGGGTTTCGGTCCGCACCACTACTCAGGACAAACGAGACTCATCCCCCGTGTTCCGCAGAAGTCGAAGAATTCAAAGCCTGCTCGGAGTGCAGATTCTGTCAACAGGATCGTACGTCCCTGATCGCGTTGTCACCAACGCAGAGCTGGAACAACAGTACGGGTTTGAGCCAGGTTGGATCGAACAGAGAACAGGCATTCGCGAGCGACGCCACGCCGATCCCTCCGAAGCGACCAGCGACCTTGCCGTCGAAGCCGCTTTGCGTGCTATCGAAAGTTCCCCTTATCACAAAGACGATATCGATCTTCTTGTGATTGGAACATTTACTCCCGATCACATGTGTCCTTCCACCGCCTGCCTGGTTCAGGATCGTTTGGGTCTTGATGCCCCGGCGATGGACTTGCAAGCCGCCTGTTCGGGCTTTATGTACTCACTGGTCACCGCATCACAATATGTCGCCACTGGAAATTCAGAGTTGGCTTTAGTCATTGGCGCCGATGTGAACAGTCGGATCGTCAATCCGTCTGACATGCGAACGGCACCTTTGTTTGGTGATGGAGCGGGTGCCGTTTTAATTGGCCGCGGTTCACCTCATCAAGGATTGATCAGCTACCAGTTAGGTTCTGACGGCAGTGGAGGTTCTTTACTAGACCGTCCTGCCGGTGGAACACGTCAGCCAGCGACTGCCGAAGATTTGGCAAACGGCGAGCACCTCTTAAAAATGGATGGACGCAGCGTCTTCAAATGGGCCGTGAACGCCGTTACCGAGACGATTGAAACGGTTCTCAATAACGCCGGGATGAGTGCTCAGGATGTGACTCTTTTCATGCTGCATCAAGCCAACGTGCGAATCATCAATCATGCGATGCAGCAACTGGGAGTCCCCGAAGAGCGTGTTTACAAAAATCTCGATCGTTACGGCAATACCTCGGCCGGTTCCATTCCGATTGTTCTGGATGAAGCTCGGCGAGAAGGTAAGGTTTCCGAAGGCGATACCGTCCTGATGTGTGGCTTTGGTGCGGGTCTCAGTTGGGGAACCTCGCTGGTTCGTCTGTAAGCATTACCAAAGTACATCTGCTTTTCTTTTGCGATGGCACCTCGTTTGAGCGTATCCTGTGGATCTCTCAATTCATCCATTCTTTTGAGGAGCACAGGCATGCAACTCGGCATGGTCACTTATCTCTGGGGAGCAAAGTGGGATCTCCCCACACTCATTAAAAACTGCGAACAAACCGGTTTTGCTGGCGTTGAATTACGCAGCACACACGCACATGGCGTTGAAGTCACACTCTCGGAACAGGAGAGAGCCGAAGTTCGCAAACGATTTACCAATAGTCCTGTGACGTGTGTGGGAGTGGGCTCCGCCTGCGAATACCACAGCCCCGACCCAAAGATTGTTCGTGATAACATCGAACTGACGAAAAAGTTCGTGGTTCTCTCACATGACATCGGAACCACCGGCGTGAAAGTTCGCCCCAATGGATTCAACAAAAACGAAGACCCGAACGTCACCGCAGCACGCATTGGAAAGGCTCTCAAGGAATGTGGAGAGTTTGCTGAAGGATATGGGCAGGAAATCCGAGTTGAAGTCCATGGTCGCGGCAGCCAAGCCCCCAAGTTCATGCGACAGATTTTCGACCTGGCCGATCACTCGAGTGTTCGTCTTTGTTGGAACTGTAACCCTGGAGAAGTGAAAGAGGGCTCGATTGCGGAGCCGTTTGAGCGATTGAAAGAGACGCTCGCGAATGTCGTTCATATTCACGACTTATTCGACCCCAAGTATCCGTACCAAGAACTCTTTGCACTCTTGAAGAGCATCGATTACCACGGCTGGTGCCTGTCAGAAAGCCCGGCCACCGACGATCCGATCAAGGTGATGCACTACTATCGAGCCTTGTTTCATGAGTGGACTCGTTAAGCCAACTCAACCTCATCCTCAATCGCGACCCGGATGTTTGACCTTTTCCCAATATTTTTCAAACTCAAATTTGGGACTGTTATCACCATCGTGACAGCGGATACAGACCGTTTTCACAGCTTTGACTTCAGTCAACTGTACTTCGCGACGTCCTTGCAGCAACTGTTCAAACTCGACCGACTTACGATCCGCTTTGTATTGTGCTTCCAGTTCACCGTGATGACTGCCCGGCCCGTGACAGTTTTCGCATTGCTGGTGAAGCAAATGCGATGTTGCTTCCTGTGAAAGATAACCAGAATCAAATCGTGAATAATGGGTCTGTGACCAACCCGTTGTGTGACAGACAAGACATTCGGGATCGTGGATTCGGGAAACCCATTCCCCCTCATATTCTTTGCCACCTTTCAGCAAGCTTTCAAACGCATGAGCATGCCGACTTTCGCTCCACTTCGCATGCGCCTTTGTATGGCACTTGGCACAATCGCTGACTCCCACAAACTTGTATCCACTCGGGTGAGAAATCGAGGGATCACGAGTGACGACATCTTCGTCTTTCAATCGTCCCTGATAATATCGCATCACGTCAACCATCTCGGAGGTATTTTTGAAACGGTGACGGTCGAGATCGACCAATTCAAATTTCAGTTTCTTCTCAGCATCTGGATAGAAACCGACGACACCCGTGTACTTTCCTTTCTGTCCAACATGCAGCAACATGGTCTCCCCTTCATACTTGGGAGCAAATTCAGGGTCTTCATAGCCACCCGCAGAAACCACGAGATGAAACTGAGGGAACTTTTGAATCAAGGCACGCGTTTCTTCGGTGTCGGCGTGCGATAACAAGACCAACAGATCGGGCGATTCAGACATAAGTGATTCGACAACAGGAGCTAAAGACTCCATCGGCTCGGCAACTGTGAGATCGCCATTCAGATAAGGATTGTCGACCGTCAGCTTGGGACTGACAATCGACGTCACGCCAATTTTGATTCCGTTGACTTCATAGACTCGATAACGCTGTGGTACGCCCAGTTCTGGCGAGCCAAACAAGGTCACATTCGCGCTCAAAAACGGGAGATCCTCTTCCGGTTTTCCGTTGGGATCGAATCGAGTGAGCATTTCCTCAGCACCCAGCGCTAGTTCCTCCGGCCCTAAATTCAAACCCGCATAATTCATCTCTCGCAAAGCGCGAAGCACCGCATCAAACTTGATTTTTGACTGCAAGCGCGAGCGTTTCAAAGTGCCACCAAGATCGAGCCCCGTGACGGCCCAATCGCGTTTGATCATTTGTTTCAGAAGGTCATGCCGACGGGCAACACCTCCTGACTGAGTTTCTGAGCAGCCGCACGGTTCAAGATAACCGTGTTGTTCACCCGTCAATAAAAATGCGACTGCCGGTTTTTCCCAGTCCTCTAAAAGAGGTGTGACCGCAACCGCAGACTCCGTGCTGGCGTCGGTTTCCGCCGCACTCGAAGACTCGGTAGAATCGTCGTTGTTACAGCCAACCAGTAAGCTACAAACGACGAATAACATAGTGCAGTGACGGGCAATGATTCGCATGAGAAAAGACTCCTCCTTGATGTGTTGCTTTGTCAGCAAAACGTGTCAGATCCTTCAACCTCACAATAAAACATCCAGACTGATTACCTCGAGTGAACCTCGGCATGTAAGACCACTTCTGTCACCTCGGGATGCGTTGTTTTGAAAACGATCTTCGGAGCCGTACTGCGTGCATGGTTCATCGGAGGAGTCCCTGGAGGAATTTCAAAAACAATGCGAAAGGCCTGTTTCCCTTTGAGCTTGAGTTCCGTTTTCGGCTCAACGGTCACTTTCATTTCCTCTAACTCATTCTCTGACAATGAAACTTTGATCTCCGCATCATCAGGAGGATTATCGATCAACAAGGTCACTTCTTGAACTTTACCCTCCTTGGCATCAAATCGCCGAAAATCAACCAAGCCGGCTTGTTCAAAAAACACCGTATTCGGAAGTGGCATGATTCGAATGGGGCCGAGTCTCGTATAAGTGACAGCAACCTGTTCTTCAATGACTTCATCACCGACTTTGGTTTTGAAGCTAAACAGTTCACGATTGTTCCCGACAGGGGCAGCCGAAGCGACAGTCACAAAGATCGCGTATCCATTCTTTGTCTCTAATTCTTTCTGATCGACTTCTTCCAACGGCTTCACTTCAAATGTCAATGTTTCGCCATCATAGATAATTTCTGGCTCGAGAATTTCGTCGACCAACCGAGAAAATATTCTCAAGCGAGTGGAGGCTTCGACTCCTTCCTGTAAACTGCCCGCGGCCAAATCACCTTCTGGGGCTCGATTGAGTTTGTCGTCAACGAGACCTTGGACTCGAAAATCAAGTGATCGATTCTCGGGGTCGTTGGTCCAGATTTTTGCCTGTTGAGAGAAGTTCCGCGATTTTGATTTCGGTGTCCACTCCAAAACGACTTCGGCAGTCTCCCCAGGCGCAATTTCATTCGATGGCAAATCACTGACAGTACATTTACAAGTGGAGGCTCCTTTGGAAATCTTCAGAACATCTTCACCCTCATTCTTAATTTGAAATGTGTAGCTGCCTTTGTCACCTAACTCCATCGAACCAAACTCGTGCAGCAATTCATCGGCCACCGCTTTGGGACGTTTTTCGTCCTCATCCAGCTCAGGCGCGCCAGTATCATCGGCGTACCCTTTGGAGGGATCAACTTTGGGGGTTTCCGCCAAATTACTGTAATCCAACCACGCCGTGAGTCCCAAAGACGCCAGTACGATCAGCAAAATAGTGATGACAGCTTTTCCATCCATCGATTGATTCTCCCGAACTTAAAATCCGGTGTTCTAAAAGGACACTAACCTGAATGTTAAATGATGATCTTCATTGTAGGAGGGTGTTGCTTCCGTCGAAAGCCAGTAGCCCCATCATCTATCGAGAGATCCTCTCAGGAATCAAATATTCCCCAGAAATTCACTTCGAGGAGATGGCTTCCATCTGCAAACGAAGTTTGTCCGAAAGCATTTTCTCCCAATGCCCGTTCTTACGACTGATCTCATCAATTTCGAGAGCTTCTTTTGCGAATTTCCGAGAGATTTCTGCGAAATCAGCAGCATCGGCCGCCAATGCAAGACTGCTGATAATTCGCTCGTCATGAGGCATTTTCTGGTCGGCCAACTGATACCATTGAACAGCTTTTTCGGCCATTTCAGAGTTTTTTGTCAGTTGATAAGCCGACCAATAAGCACTTGCACGTCGAATGTCGTCTCGCGATGAGTGTGGGTTACGCCCCGCGGCTTTGGACCAAGCCTCGTGCGCTCGTTCAAAGGGGACTGTCTTTTCGGGAGTCATCTTCCAGATCGAATACTCCAGTTCACCAAGTGACCGCCACGGATCGGCCGAGTATCGGTCGGCTGCTGCTGCTCGTAAAAAGGATTCTCGCGCAGAGGCCGAATCTCCCTCCAACATCCAGGCAGAAGTGGCCTTCGTCATTTCCATTGCCGAATATCTCGTAGGACCAGTCGTGGTGATCCACATCAATACCGCCAGCACGACCGAACCAGCACCCGTCAGCAATAAGCGCCTCAACGAAGTCAAACAACATTGCTCCGATTGATTGCCGGAGGTCGCCAATAACGCGAGCCCCAACAAAACGATTCCCGGCATCTCCATCCCGCCGGCTCCCATCAAGTGTATCCCCAAAACAAGAAGACTGATTCTGACAATTTGTAATGGCAGCTTCAAACTCAACGACTGAAACATCACATCGAAAACAGGGACCGCAATCACTAATGCGACAAGCTCCCAATCCGCGACACCGGTGGTCAGTAATTGCCCAAGGAACAACCCCAGCAATGCGAGTTCCGCCCCCAAAAACCAGGGAGACGACAACCAACCTTGAAAGACAACTGGCTGATCAACGGGAGGTGACATCTTTTCGGATTGTAAATACCGTTTGAGAAATAAACCTCCCAGTAGTAACAAGCCCAGCAATGCCATGAAACCTCCATTGGCCCAGACATCCAGGATGGCGTTGTGAGGATCGGCGATCTGCTCACTCGAAGCTGCCAACTTGTGGTGGAGATACCCCTGACGAAAATTTCCGGGGCCTGTGCCAAATAAAAGTGATTCTCCAAGAGCCCGCGCAGAACCAACCCAATATTGGAGGCGAAACTGCAACGACCGGAGCGCAAAATGCGAGTCATAACTGATCTCGTCAAGATTTCGAAGACCATAAAGCACCAGCAATGATCCAAAAAGTCCGATACCTCCCAAAAGTCCAAAGCGAATTCGTCGAAGATGAGCCACCGAGCCATACTTCTCCACAATCAGCATTAAAATCCCGATACCGGTGGCGGCTTGTGCCGTGCGACTATGAGTTTCGTAGAGACAGTAAATCACCATCGCGAGAAGAGGCATGACCATCAAACGTGGACCAGAATTTGTCATCACCGCTGCCACCAACAACACAGTGATGACAGCCAACAAACCGCCGAGTGAATTGGTGAGCGCCCATCGGCCAACTGGCTGTCGGTTATCGGCTAAACGACGTTCAAACATTTCTCTCGATGGGCCCGCCGTCGGGACATTCATTTCCTGAAAGTCGAGTTCCAGTTGGCGAAATTCATCCTGTTCCAAGCGAGAGAGCATGCCCGAAGCCGCTTTCTGAGACAATTCATCGTAACTTTGCTGCATCGTTCGATAGTCGGACAGAACGAATCGATAAGCGACAAAATGTTGCCACAACCCAATCCCCGCCATACCTATTCCAATGACCATGACCAACCGCAACAGGTCGCTTTTTGCTTCTTTCGTACGAAGTGATTGTCGAATTGAGAAGTAAGTGCAACCGATTGCCGTCCATTCCCAACAAAGATTCAACGCGGCTCTTAAGTCGCCACCCGCTTTCAGTAACCAACACAATGAACACCAATGCCCGATCACGATCACCCACAAAAGTGTGTCTTGTCGATTCCAGAGGAGGGAAGCACCACGTTGTTTCCAAAACCAGGCGGCACAGACAGGGGGCAGAACAAGCGAAAGCTGAGAGATCCATAACGTCTCCCCCAGAACTGCGCTTTCGACTGGCAACATCCACCGCCAGGTCAACAACACCCCTAACATAAGTGGAATCAGCCAAGGAGACGCCTCCGCGTCAGCGGAAACTTCGACGGACTTGTCCTCATTCTCGGTCATCTCACCCCGTCCTGATCGTTTGAGGTATGCAGGACGGCGGCTTCGAGAATACCCACAATCGATAACACGCAAAGGATCAAAGCCACGATGATGATGGCCGATGCCCAATCGGGAACGCGGTACAACAAAATACCACCCAGCCCCGTCGTGATTGTCGCAAGATGCACCGTCATCACCGCCTTCGGCTTGGAGAGCCCGAGTGCAGTCAGTCGATGTGAAAAATGACTTTTGTCAGGATGAAAGGGACTACGGCCTTGAGCCAAGCGAATCAGAATGACCGAGCAAGTGTCGTACAACGGAATCGCCAGCACACACAATGGAGCCAAAATCACATGTCGACTTGCCGTTGATTCGTCATAAAACGTACCGAGCAACGTGAGCGTGCCCATCAACATCCCCAGAAACTGGCTGCCCGAGTCCCCCATAAATATTTTGGCAGGCGGACGATTGTGAACCAAAAATCCGGACAACGAACCCGACAGGATCAGCAACATTCCGGAAACCAACCAGCGAGGAATCAGCGTGCCGGTCAGCATGACAAACGCGAACATCAGCGCGGCAATCAGACCAATCCCCGCGGAAAGCGCATCCATGTTGTCCAGAAAATTGAACGAGTTAATCAACAGCATGATCCAGATGATACTAAACGTGATACCGATGGCCGGTATCGGCGCAAACACTGTTGCTCTGATATCTCCTCCCAAGACCAATATGATCGCCACCAGAAACTGAATCCCTAATCGCGGTTTCCAGGAAAGATTATATTTGTCATCGAGCAGTCCCATGACAAACAAAACGGTCCCACATCCCAAGATCAGCCACAGCCGAAGAGAGCGTTGCATCACGCCGGGCAAATGCGGCTTCACAACAGCCGGCAACCACGCAGGGAGTTCGGGTTGTTGAAGCAACCACCAAACCACCAATTGACCGCTGGCCACAGTCAGTATGACTCCCAACCAGATCCCGATCCCGCCCCCCATGGGAGTCGGCGTGATATGGACTTTTCGCTCGGCTGGTTGATCGATTAACCCCACTCGCGGCGCAATACGGCGCATCATTGCGGTCGAGCTAACCGCAATGAAAAATGCAGGCAAGAAACAGGCCAGAACAAAAAACAGCATGAAAGCTCAATTCAGATAGGAAAATAAGACACTTCTAGTACGCTTTTCGGCGAAAAAACGCGGGACCAAACAGTGATTTGAAGCGATTCCCGTCGAAAGTCACAGTCCACTACGGATTGTATCGATGCCAGCGTCTGTTTCCCATATTGGAAAGAGACATTCGAAATCAGCCCTATGCTTCTGATAAACTTCAGTGACCCACTGAAATAATATTGAGCGAGATCATCATGAACAACGTCCCCTATCTGAAATCGATCCTCTGTCTTCTCTCACTGATTTCTTGCTCAGATCTCCGAGCAGAATTGAAAGCCGGGGCAGCAAAAATTGATATCACCAGTGAAGCCGCTGGACCCGCCAACGGACGACTCCATGCAAGAGCCATAGTGATTTCGGATGGCACCACGACAGCCGCAATTGTGGCTCTCGATGTCGTCGCCATCGGAGAAATCGGACACATCAAAGACGACTTTTTGCCGACAGTCCGCACCGAAATTCAGAAGACACTCGGCATTCCTCCCTCCAACATGATCGTGAATGCCAGTCACTGTCACGGGACCCCTGCAAAAGACACCGATCAACGAACGATCAAAGTGATCAAACAGGCTCACGCCAATATGGTTCCCGTGAAAGTCGGAACGGGCACAGGACACGAGGATCGAATTCAGGAGAATCGTCGTTTGATCATGAAGGATGGTCGCGAGATCGATGTCCGGCATGCCTATTCACTTCCTCCCGATGCAGAAGTTGCTTCAGTCGGTCCCATCGATCCAGAAATCGGTCTGCTCCGACTCGACGACATGCAGGGAGAACCGGTTGCCGTCATTTACAATTTCGCCTGTCATCCCATTCAGGGTGTCCCCGGCGGGTTGAACACGGCCGACATCACCGGATTTGCGTCTGATGTCATCGAAGAAAATTTGGGGCAGGGGAGTGTCGCCTTGTTCTTGCAAGGATGTGGAGGAGACATCAATCCTGTTTACTACAAGGACGTCGATCATCCGCGTGATGCAGAGCCTTTGGGTAATTCACTCGCCCTCAATACTCTCAAAGCATTCAGACAGACAGAATGTACCGTCGTCAATAATTTGAAAGTTCTCAACGAAACTCTGGCTCTCCCACGTGCCGATTATGAGGACGCCATTTCCAAACTGGAGTCCGAACGAACCAAGCTTACAGAATCACTAACCGGTACGAGTCTGAACTTGAAGACTTTTATGCCCTTAGCAGTGAAGTACAAACTCTCGGAAAACTTCCCTTCTTATTACTCTCACAGCTATCTGCGCGAGAAAAAGATCAACCGCACCGACCTCGCGTCGCTCGACGCCGAGAATCGTCGTAACCTGGAAAGTTACATTCGCAATATTATCACGATGGAGCAACTGACTCGCGTCAACACGAACCTTCGTCTGTTGAAAAAACATCAAGCGCAAAATATCGCCGCGGGTTCACGAACACTCGATGTCGAACTGGTTGGTTTGCGTATGGGTGATTTTCGCCTTCTCACTTTTCCCGGCGAATTGACCGTCCAAATCGGACTGAATTTGAAAGAGAATTCACCTCACGAGAAAACTTTCATTGCCGGTTACACCAACGGCTACATCTATTATGCCCCCACGACCAAGCAATTGGAAAACATTGGCGGTGCTCAAGAAGATAGCGACTGCCTGTTAGCCCCTCATTGGCAGGGTATATTTGAGAAAAAAGCGATAGAGCTGATCGAAGGACTTTGAGAAAATATTCAAGGCATAAAAAACTCCCGACAGAATGAATCTGCCGAGAGTGAAATTCAGAGCGGTACGACATCAGGTTTTCTTAGCACCCGGTTTGGCCCCTTTGATCACCTTGCCATCTTTGGTGACCGTTCCGCTGTCGTCGGGTACCTGGTAGAGATCCTGAAACTCTTTGATACGTCGTTTGAGATCATTGGCAACCTTCTCATAATTCGGATCGTCGTAAACGCTATTGAGTTCGTCCGGGTCTCTCTGCATATCGTACAATTCGTATTCATCGAGATTGTAGTAGTGCATCAGCTTATGCTCTTTGGTACGGACACCGAAATGACGACGCACACTGTGCGGTCCCGGATACTCATAATAGTGATAATATAAAGCAGTCCGCCAATCTTGTGGCGTCTTCCCTTTGATCACGGGAACGAGTGAGCGACCCTGCATATCGGCGGGAATGTCGGCACCAGCAATGTCGAGAAAAGTTTCTGCAAAATCGAGATTGGAAACCAGTTCATCACTTCGAGTGCCGGGCTTTGTCACGCCGGGCCAGCGAACCATCAATGGCATCCGATACGATTCTTCATACATGAATCGTTTGTCGAACCAACCGTGCTCACCCAGATAGAATCCTTGATCTGACGAGTAAATCACAATCGTATTGTCTGCCAGACCGGTTTCATCGAGATAGTCCAAGACACGCCCCACGTTGTCGTCAACCGAAGCCACACAACGCAGATAATCTTTGATGTAGCGCTGATACTTCCAGCGAATCAAATCTTTGCCCGTCAGCTTCGCTTCTTCAAACGCTTTATTTTTCGGGCCGTACGCGGCGTTCCAGGTTTCTAGCTGTTCGGGAGTGAGGTTTCGCGGTGGAGTGAGCTTCAGGTCATAGGCTGTCATCGTCTTTTCAATCGACATATCCTGCGTCTTGGCTGCTGTTCCTCGTCCGATGTAATCGTCGAACAACGTCGGCGGTTCGGGGATTGTCACATCATCGTACATCGTCAGATGTTTGGGGCCGGGCTGCCAATTGCGATGCGGCGCTTTGTGTTGAAACATCAGCATGAACGGTTTGTCGTCGTCCCGCTTTTCCTTCAACCAGTCGAGCGTGATGTCGGTGATGATGTCGGTCGTATAGCCGACATGTTTGACCTGTTGACCGTTTTCGATCATCGGTGGATTGTAATACGGGCCTTGGCCTTTCAACACGTGCCAATAATCAAACCCGGTCGGGTCGGTGCCAAGGTGCCATTTGCCCACCATCGCCGTTTGGTATCCGGCTTTCCGCAATAATTTGGGAAAGGTCTGCTGCGATCCATCAAACCGATTGCCATTGCGAACAAATCCGTTAATGTGCGAATGCTTTCCCGTCAGAATGACCGCTCGGCTTGGTCCACAAATGGAATTCGTACAAAAGCAATTTTCAAAAATTGTTCCACCATTGCCGATGCGGTCCAGATTCGGAGTTGTATTGATCTTTGAGCCGTAAGCCGAGATTGACTGGGCGGCATGGTCATCTGAAAAGATGAAGACAATATTAGGGCGTTCTGCCGCGACCAAAGATTGGACCGGACAGAAAGCGTATCCGCAGATGACTAGAAAAAACGCATATCGAGTGAGACGCTTCACGAGACAAACTCCTGTGAAAGACCGACTTGTTACAAATGAGGAAACGCCATCTTGTCGGTAATACTCGCTCAGTTCAAGCAGGCATTTTGAGCATGAAGTCGTGGTAAGTGCGTCAAACTGACACAGATCTCCTCTTTTCTGCAACAGTGTCTGTAAATGTGACAGTCCGAACCTTGCCGTTCGGGCAATTGTCTAATCAATGCAGGGACTGCAACGGCCTCCTATCTTCATGGAGTTGAAGGACTTACGAATATTCCAAGAAATAAGGGGCTACCATTGGCATGGTGGCTGCATAGGATTCCTTTGACGTTTGTGAGTTCTGTAAGAGTCGGAATCACGAGTCACTTTCCCGCACAAAGGAGGGCAGTCCCATGATTGCCACAATGACGCGCGAACAACAAAAAGTCGCAAAACGGATTCTGGCGGCTGATGGTTACCTCGACCTGAATATGCCTGATCACGCATTGCGTGAGTTGGACCGTATTCAGGATGCAGAAAATTTTGAAGCATCGGTCTATTACCTGAGAGGCTCTGCCTTGAAGGCAATGGATGATTATTCAGCCGCGACTCCCTGGTTGGAAGAAGCAGCCCGCTTGATCCCCGCCCCACTGAGTCGCTTCGCATGGCGGTCTTTAGGGGAGTGCTATACCGCACAAGGGGAAGAGGCGATGGCAGAACTCGCAGAGTTAGCCGCAGAGACTGCCGAAGTCATGGGGGAAGACTTTGACATGGCCGATGAGGATGTTCACGGCTTGGTCAATCCTCCTGACTTACGACCACAAGGTCGGCTCGAAAATCATCCGCAACAGGATGATCAGGAAAAGTAACTTGGTAACGTCGCCTCAACTTTCACAGATTCTTTTGTGGTAGGATGTTTAAAGCCTAACGCAAAAGCGTGCAGGCAGATTTTGCCTCCCATCAGAGTCGATGACCCATACTTTTTGTCCCCGACAATGGGAGTGCCGATCTCTGCCAATTGTACGCGGATTTGATGGCTACGTCCCGTTTGCGGAATCACTTCCAGGAGTGAATTCTTGCCTTCATTCTTGATGAGGCGATAGTCCAACACTGCCGACTGTGAATCGGCCACGCTTTTCTGCACAACGCTCACAATGTTCGAGTCACGATCTTTCAGCAACCAATGCGAGAGTCTGCCGGACTTGGGTGTGGGAACTCCCTCGACTAACGCATGATATGTTTTCGTCATCGCATGTCGGCGTAACTGGTCAGACAATCTTGACGCGGCCTTGGAAGTGCGAGCAAACAAGACAACTCCCGATGTGGGACGGTCGAGTCGATGCACGACTCCCAGGTACACATTACCGGGCTTGTTGTATTTCTCTTTCAGATACTGTTTGGCTTGCTGGAACAGAGTTGGCTCCCCGGTCTCATCACCCATCGTCAACACGCGCGCCGGCTTATTCACGACGAGACAATGATTGTCTTCGTAAAGAACTTCGAGCGGCGGCAGTTCGGTGAGGGTGTTCATATTGGTTGATCGGCCTCATCGTCACCGTTTATTGCCTTGTCCATCTCATCTCGTGTCTCTTGTAAGAATTTCTTGAAGCCGGAACCATGTCGCGGATGCTTCTCTGCATAATCGAGCATTTGCTTCGCAGCCTCATACTTTTTAAGTCGAACAAGAACTCTCGCGTAGAACACAGCTACATTATTGATCTCGAATTGTTCATCAACCACTTCGGTATGTAGCTGGAACAATTTCTCTGCTGTGAGATAGTCTTCCTGTTCGTAAGCAAGTATTCCCAACTTTTCCAACAAAACTCTTTTTTGAACGGTCGAGGCATCATCCCGGTTTTCAGACTGTTCCTCGATAGCCTCCATATACTTGAGAGCGCGCTGCGAAAGCTTCACAGCCGATTTACGATCCCGCATGTGTTGTGCATAAATTGACGCCATCCGTTCGAGTGTTCTGACGACCTCAATGTTTGCTTCACCCTGATGTGTGATACGAATATCGAGAGCACGCTGATAGCAATCGATACTTTCGGTTGAACGTTTCTGACAACGATAATTACGGGCAAGCTCATCAAGAGGTTCGGCCAACTCCAATGATTCTGCCCCCGTTGCCGACTCCAAGTCCCTTAAGATTGCTCGCCGAATCTCATTCGCAAGCTGAAATAGTTCAGCAGACTCGTCTGAATTAGGTTTGGACAATAGTGACTGCCCAAGCCCTTCCAAACTTTTAGCAAGCGCTACACTCTCCGGTAGGGACTGTTCGGCAATCTCCACCGCACGACGATAATGCTCCGCTGCCTTCTTATGATCGAAAGTCACTAAAGCTCGCGTTGCTGTATCGAATAACGTCTCCCATTCCTCGAATTTTGAATTTGAAGACGACATCGAGAGAGTTCCTGAATCAGAATACGACTGTTTGACGGCTTAAACTCACGGCACTTGACCGGCTTCCTCAGCACGCTTGTCTACCAGCATTTCCAGCACACGAACTTCCACCTCGGCGACGGGAATCATGGTTGGCTCTTCATCGGATCGCCATTTTACTTCCATGTTGCCTTCCGCCAAACCACGTCCACCAATCACCACGCGAAGCGGGAATCCAATCAATTCTGAATCCTTGAACTTCACACCGGGACGAGCAGGGCGGTCGTCGAGAATCACGTCCACTCCTTGAGATTTCAGCGAGTCGTACAGACTCTCTGCGGCTTGCATCACCTCTTCGTCGTCCACTTTCAGGGGGATAATATCAACTTCAAAAGGAGCCAACGATAATGGCCAATCAATGCCGTTATCATCATGACGAGTTTCTGCGATGCCGGCGATAATACGATTCACACCAATACCGTAACACCCCATAATGATCGGATGACGCTGCTCTTTCTCATCTGCAAAATTGGCATCCAACGATTCTGAGTATTTCGTTCCCAGTTTGAAGACGTGACCAACTTCAATGCCGTGCACGCGTTCGAGAGTTCCCTCACATTTGGGACAACCATCGCCCGGCTCAGCATTTCGCAGGTCGTGAGTGACCGGCTTACCGACCGCGTCGGTCGGGAGTTCATAATCGCGACCGAGATACACATTTTTGAAATGGGCGTCGGCTTTGTTCGCTCCGATGACGGCGGGATTCACACTGGGAACATCGTGATCGGCGATCATCTTTATTGAGAGCCCCTTCGGCCCCGCGAAGCCGACCGGTGCTCCCGTCACTTCTTCGATGGTCGCGTTATCGGCGAGTTCCACGGAATTTGCATCTAACGCGCGGCGAATTTTCCCTTCGTTGGCTTCATGATCTCCTCGCAACAAGACCGCTACGGTTTCACCATCGACATCATAGATCAAGGTCTTGATGAGATCGGTCGCATCACACCCCATCGACTTGGTGACTTGATCAATGGTCCCAGCTTTGGGAGTCGCCACTTCTTCGAGTGCCTGCATGTCGGCATCAGCGACCTCAGTAATGTTAGCCGCTCGTCCCGTGTCAGCTCGTTCCATATTGGCCGCGTATTGACACGATGGACAGCGAAAGATCGAATCCTCACCATTGCCGGAAGGAATCATAAACTCGTGAGACGCGTCGCCTCCGATGGGACCACTCTCGGCTTCGACTGGCAGGTATTCCAATCCACAACGAGCAAAGATCCGACAGTAAGCGTCGTACATCGCATCATACGCAGTATCAAGTTGTTCAACGGTTGCGCTGAAGCTGTAAGCGTCTTTCATCTGGAATTCGCTGGTCCGTAAGACGCCGAATCGCGGACGTTCTTCGTTCCGAAACTTGGTTTGAATCTGGTACATCGTGAACGGCAACTGGCGATAACTACTGACAAGCTTGGAGACCAAATCGGTAATCACTTCTTCGTGTGTGGGACCGAGGGCATATTGACCTTCCTGGTTCCCACGACGAATGGGAAAATTGATGAGCACGTTTCCGAACGCTTCTCGGCGACCCGTTCGCTCGAAGAGTTCAATCGGTTGGAGTGCCGGCATATGAAGTTCGACCGCTCCCGCACGATCCATCTCCTCACGAATGATGGCCTCCGCCTTGCGGATGGATTTCCAACCCAGTGGCAAATAGGTATAGGCTCCTGCCATCAATTGCCGAATGAGCCCCGCGCGAATCATCAGCCGATGGCTGGGAATCTCCGCATCGGAGGGGTTTTCTTTCATCGTGGGAATCAGCGTTTGCGACCAACGCACGGGCGTATCCTTCGTCCAATAAGAAAAATTGTGTGATTATCGAGAATTCCAACTCTCGACAGGGCGGCATTCTAGCAGAAGCCGGAAGCCTCGGCAAAACGCCTGAACCGGGAATTTTCGACGAAAATCGATTCCTCGCGTATATCAGGGCAGACTGCCTTGAGAGCCGGACTCACGACACCTAGAATCTAGGACAACAAAATCACCTCAAGGTTCCAGCCCAAAAATAGGCTCTGAACCTGCTTGATGAAAGACAGGCTTCCCGGATGTCCGACACTCAGACCGAAAATCGACGTTTCCTGAAAGAACTCTCCGACGGAGACAGTGTCGAGGAAGTCTACCTTCTGGCCGAAAAACAGCTTCGTGCGAATCGCAACGCCGATTTATACCTGCTGGCGACTCTACGAGACAAAACGGGCGTGATGAGTGGTTTGATGTGGAATGTCATTGAACAGGACATGAATTACATCAACACGGGTGATTTTGTCAAAATCCGCGGTAAAGTGCAGTCGTATCAGGGATCTTTGCAAATGATCCTGACCCGCATTGAAAAAGTCGACGAGTCGACCGTTGATCCGGCGGAGTTCCAACAAAGCTCCACCGTAGAAACCGACAAGCTCCTCAACGATGTTCGTGAAAAACTGCTCGGCATTTCGCATCCCGGTCTCCGTTCGGTCATGGAATGTTTTCTAGTTGACCAAACATTGATGGACACGTTTGCGATGTCACCGGCCGGCATCAAAGCCCACCATGCCTATCAAGGAGGACTTCTCGAACACGTTGCCAGCATGATGGAAGCAGCGACACGGATTTCTGATCTTTACGAAGATCTCGATCTCGATTTACTGCTGGCCGGTTGTTTCCTGCACGACTTGGGTAAGGTCAAAGAACTTTCTGCCGAAACATCGCTCAGTTACACTGATGAGGGCCAACTGATTGGCCATATGACCATCGGCGTCGAAATACTGAATGAAAAAATTGTGGAAGCAGAACGACTTTCGGGCGAACCTCTCGACCCCGAGGTGGGTCTGAGATTGAAACACATGATCATTTCACATCATGGAAGCTACGAATTCGGCAGTTCTCGCTTGCCGATGACGATCGAAGCGATCGCCTTGCATTACATCGATAATCTCGATGCGAAAATGCACGAATTCTCTCGTACGATCAAAGACGATCCCGATGGACAGTCGAAATGGACGCCGTTCATTCCGCGCCTCGACCGTAAGCTTTACAAAGGCGAATAGTCTCTCCCCGTGGAGATTCTGTTTGTGATACCGTCCACAAGCGGTCACACTGATACTGCGCACATTGATTAGCATTGATCGATTCACTCAACATTCTTATCCGGCCTTCGGCCCTCTTATTTTTCAGAAGAGAAAAGAATCGAGTGAAGAGGATAATTAATGCTCGATTTTGACCGCCAACAGAAAACTTGCAATGTTTTCGGCAATTCCATCTGCCGAAAGTCTTACTATCAAAAAAGACAGAAGACAAAGTACTAACAAAGAAGACAACTATGAGTATCGAACAGGACGTCCTCGACCTCCTTTCCGCAAAAGATTATCAACCGCTGAAGTTCAGCGAGCTGGCCGACGCCATGAACGTCTCCAGCAAAGCACGAGGCAAATTGCGACGAATTCTTTCCGAACACATCGCAGCGGGCCGCGTGCAACAACACAGTAACAAAACCTATTCCCTCTCCACCGGTCCCGATCTCGTCGGTGGTGTTGTCAAACGGATGGCGAGCGGAGACGGATTCTTCCGACCACACGACCAGATTCCCGGCAAAGAACTTCAGGAGTACTGGATTCCCAAAGGCGAGATGATTGACGCCGCTTCAGGAGACGAAGTTCTCGTACGAGTCACAAAACGTCGCGGACGAAGTGGCAAACTGGTCGGACAGATTGTGGAGATCATCGAGCGGCAGGCGAGCACGTTTGTCGGAACCTACTTTGAAAAAGACGGCCAAAGCTACGTTCAAGTCGACGGACGCACGTTCAACGATCCCGTCTATGTCGGTGACCCCGGCGCGAAGGGAGCCAACCCCGACGACAAAGTTGTGTTCGACATGCTGCGTTTCCCAACTCCACGACGACCGGGCGAAGGGGTGATCACCAAAGTTCTCGGTCCCGGTGGCGATGTTGAAGTCGATACACTTTCTATTGTCTACCAATTTGGGATCCCGAACGAATTCCCCGAAGATGTTCTCGAAGATGCCCGCCGCCAGGCGGATCGCTTCGACGATACGAATCTCGAAGGTCGCGAAGATTTGACCGCCGAGACAATCATCACGATTGACCCGGTTGATGCCCGCGACTTCGACGACGCGATTTCCCTCGACGTGAACGAAAAAGGACATTACGTTCTCGGCGTACATATTGCCGATGTCTCCCACTTCGTGCGACCGAAAAGTCCGCTCAACACAGAAACCGTCAAACGTGGCACGAGTGTCTATCTGCCCCGCAAAGTGATACCGATGCTCCCCGAGATTATCTCGAACGGCCTCGCATCTCTGCAAGAAGGAAAAGTTCGTTTTACGAAGTCGTGCTATATCGAATTCACTCCCGAAGGGATTCCCGTTTCGACACGGCTTTCCAATACGGCAATCAAAGTTCAACAACGATTCGCTTATGAACAAGTCATCCCGGTGATCGATTCGGGCGAGAAAGGTCGTAAAAAGGTCGGAGCCAAAGTTTTCGATCTGCTCGTCCGCATGCAAAAACTCGCACGAACCTTACGCGCACGTCGTCACGACAAAGGGATGCTCGAACTTTCGATGCCCGAAGTCAAATTGACTTTCGACAAAGAAGGCCGAGTCACGGGGGCCGTTGAATCGGATCACGATGAATCACACCAGATCATCGAAGAATTCATGCTGGCCGCCAATATCGCCGTCGCCAAAGAGTTGACGGATCGAGGAATCCTCTTTCTGCGACGAACTCATGCCGACCCGGATGAAATGAAATTGAAAGCCTTCTCAGACTTTGTGGGAACGCTCGATTTCCCCTTACCCAAATATCAGGACCGACGTTCGATTCAAGCCCTCTTGAAAAAGGTCGAAGGACATCCCGCAGAGCGATCAATCAGTTACGGCCTACTGCGTAGCATGAAGCAAGCCGAGTATTCGCGGTTTGAAGTGGGACATTACGCTCTCGCCGAAGAACATTATTGTCACTTCACCAGCCCCATCCGCCGTTATCCCGACCTGACCGTGCATCGTATCATTGATTCGATTGTCCGCAAAACGCGACGTCCGAAAGAATCCAACGAAGAAGAACTAATTCGACTGGGAAAACATTGCTCGCAAACGTCGCGTCGAGCAGAACGTGCCGAGCGTGAACTGACCAAATTGAAACTTCTCCGCTACATGGAAGACAAAATTGGTGAGGAGATGCACGCCATCATTACCGGCGTGGAAACCTTCGGCATCTTTGCACAGGGAATCGAAATCCCCGTTGAAGGCTTGGTCCATATCCGGCGTCTCGAATCGAAAGAGAGCTTTGAGTACGACCAAAAGGCCCGTGCGATGATTGGTCGCTCGACGGGAACCAAATACCGTCTGGGTGATCCCGTTGTTGTCAAAGTGGCCAAAGTAGACATCGACCGCCGCTCACTCGATTTTGATCTTCTCGCCGGCGGCAATAAGTCCAAATCTGCAAAATCCAAGAAGAAACCCAAAGGAAAGCAGAAGTCAAAAGGGAAGGGAAAGGGCAAGGGCAACAACCGTCCCAAAAAAGACAACCCTCAAGACAAACCGGGGAAATCTAAAGGCAAAGGCAAGCCGAGCGGTAAACCAAAAAACAAACGACAAGGCAAGAGGAAGAAATCGTAGACTCTTGATTTCACACAGCATCGACTCTCTGGAAATGTGGGCAGCAACTCAAGGAATATTTTTATGAGCCATGAAAACCAACCATTTCGTACTTTGAAATCGCCTCGAACAATTTCTCGAACAGATCTCCCTGAAGAACTGCATACTTTCTATCAAACGCATGAGGGGAGTGGGCTCGAATCAAGTCCCGATGTTCCTCTTCGCATTTGCAAACTCGATGAAGCTGAAAAGATCGGTATCTCAGACATTGATCTTTTAGGAGGAGAAATTCTTGAAGGTTGGGAGGATTTTTCCGCAGTTCAAATCGGCATGAGTCCTTTTTTTGACGAAATCTTCGTCGTTGATGAGGCTCCATCTTGTCCCAGAGGAAGCGTGATGGTCTTTGGTGGCGATATCATTGGTCCAGGGGGAGAAGGTGAACATGCCTTTGAATGTTCTCTCGTTCTTGCCCACAGCTTTTCTGAATGGATCAAACGAATTGAGGAATTTGACTGGAACGAACCGGGGCTCTATCCCGGAGAGTTGTAAGAAGGCGGTTCCTTTATTTCTCAACGCCACCAAATCATCGAGTTCTACAAAAAGCTCAACCCCCTCATCGAATGGTAAAAGACGCACACTCAAAGCAAAGCCGGGTGCCTTGCTCTCGCTCGCGTGAGCATGTGAGTTTTATCCGAGTGATCTGCGGTTCAATGTGTTACGGACAATCATCGGGGGCTTCCGCTTCACGGAGCGCCCACCGCCACCCTTTTTTATTCGCTTGATTCGAGTCATTCGTGGTTGTCGATTCTTTGATTCCAACAAGCAGTCATGCAGGAGCATGACCTACAAAATTACAAAACTCGTCTTGCCAACTTGTCGCTACCAGAGTTCGCTCGTGGTTCGCCTGACGGCGAATTGATCTTTGGCAATTCGACTTACACATAGCCATTGTGCGCAAGCACATTGGATAGGTTCGAGTGTCATTCATTGTTCAACAATGACGACCGCTGCAACGTGAAATTGGAGACGATCTTGCGTGACGTAGAAAATGCGTACCCACAAAAAGCGGTGTGCCTTCACAAAACGAAGATCGACGCAAGCCAATGGAACCCAACAAGTTGCTCAAGAGTACACAAGATTCGGAATCAAGATTCGGGAAGATTTGATTCAACATTTGGTCAAGATTCGGTCAAGGTGTGTCCCCGATTTTCCGAATCTTGACATCTTGAAACGGGGGTTCATTGTTCGGGAATGTGCAGGCAGGGTGACCAATCACGAGAACCTCCCCATCATAGAGGTGGCTCAACTCCTTGGCGATTGTGTCCTGCTGTGCCACTCGAAGAAAACATTTGAGGCATCCGTCACTGGATTGCGTGAACCTCGCATTGCGGTAGACCAACAATGGCGGAGAACAAATGGAACCTTTATCATCCATTTGGAGGAAGCCCATGTCAAACAATTCTGCCAACCATTCCCACTCATCCGAGAAGCCAAAACGCACCAGACGCGTCTTCTCCGATGAGTT
>JAURQH010000096.1 GCA_030836185.1 Planctomycetota bacterium | reverse complement strand
TCAAGAGTACACAAGATACGGAATCAAGATTCGGGAAGATTTGATTCAACATTTGGTCAAGATTCGGTCAAGGTGTGTCCCCGAATCTCCGAATCTTGACATCTTGAAACGGCGGTTGAGTGTTTGAGAGACGACGGGGACATTATGACATTAAGCCCGCGGAGCTTGCGCTCCACGGCAATGACGCTAGTGCTTATGCAACTCCAGTTTCATCTCAAACCAGTTCGCTGATTACATTGCCCGGACAGATCATAAATGGACGGCCCAGATGATCGTGAAGTTCCAAGTTGGACGGCACGCCCAATTGATGATAGATGGTTGCGGTCAAATCGACAGGATTCACCGGGTTGGAAGCGGGCCAAGCGGCTTGTGGGTCAGAGGAGCCGTAAACCTGTCCCCCTTTGATGCCACCACCGGCGAGCACTGAAGTGAAACAGTTGGGCCAGTGGTCACGACCATCGGCTCCCGCACCGGCATTACTGTTGCGCTGGCCGACTTTCGGTGTGCGACCAAACTCGCCCGTCCAGAGAATTAATGTTTCATCAAGCAGCCCACGGTCTTCGAGGTCATCGAGCAGGGCCGAGAATGCTTGATCGGCGGGAGGCATTAATCGCTCTTTATGATCGATGAAATTTCGGCGGTGTGTATCCCAGTAAACACTCACATTTTTGATGCCCTCATTCGGCCAGAAACAGGTGACCAACGGGACGCCTCGTTCGACAAGTCGTCGAGCTTGCAAGACAGATTGGCCGTGAGGATTGCGACCGTAGCGATCTCGCATGTCGTCCGACTCTTGTGTGAGATCGAAAGCGGCCTGTCCGGCACCGGACGCCAACAGTTCAAACGCCCGGTTATAATGTTTGCTCATGGTGCCGAGCGAACCGGCCTCATCGCTCCTGCTGAGTTTTGCTTCGAGCTGGGAAAGGAGGCTCTGACGTTTTCCGAGTCTCGTTTGGGAAAGTTGGTCTTGCAGGGTGAAGTCTCCAACACGATAACCCGGTTTGGATGGATCGGCATCGATGGTGAGCGGATCCCAAGTTGGTCCGAGCCAGCCAGCGAATTGTCCATGAGACTGTTCAACAAAACGAGGGACCGTATTTTCAATCTTCGGCCGCATTGACACAAATGGAGGCAAAGGGCCGTTGCCTCGCCCCAGATGGGAAAGAACCGAACCAATCGAGGGCCAGTCTTTGCGTAAGTCGTTGACGGGTGGAGGTGCCTTACCTGTCAACAAGTAATGTGTGGCCGTTGTGTGATTTACGTCGCTATGAGTCATCGATCGGATGATGGCAAGTTTGTCGGTGCGTTGTGCCAGTTGTGGGAAGTGTTCACAGATTTGGATGCCGGGCACATTTGTGGAGATCGGATTGAATTCTCCCCGGACTTCGGCGGGAGCATCCGGTTTCAGATCCCAAGTGTCTTGATGTCCTGGGCCACCCCACATAAACAGGAGGATGACTGCTTTTGCTTTGCCGGGTAGAGAGACGGTTTCTGAGGCGGCTGCTTGTGATTGGAGCAGACGAGGAAGCGACATCCCCAGCAGCCCCAAGCTTCCGGCTTGGATGATATCGCGTCGACTTTGATTCGTTTGGGATGTGATCATTGAGATTAGCTATCAAGTTTGTGCTGGAACAGATGGAGCATAGCAGAAAACGCGGGTATCACGCATCAATTTATACTGATGATATTTAGTAGCCTGCTACTGCAACTCTCACGATCTATTTTGATAAGTTACTTATTCACAAAGAGTTATTGCTTTCTTGTGTCGGTTTGAAGACATCTTGGAGAATGCCGGTGAATTCTCTACACTTCCTGTCCCACCTTGGGGGGTTTCTCTTGTTTTCCTTCAGAGCCTCTCCAGAAAATCCCTACCTGTGACATCCATTCGCAGCCTGATTCCTCAGGCACGTGACGAACAACTTCATACTCTCCATGACACAATTCCACGGTCATTTCATCTCTCGACCCGCCATCCGATCAGCATTGATCGTGTGTGTGCTGGTGGTTTGCACTCTCGCGGGTTGTGGTAATTCGTTACAGATTGAGGGGACTCAGCAACTGCTGGCTTCCGACGCCATTGACAAATCGGTCGCCAAGATCGACTTTTCACCACTGACTCATCAGAAGGTTTATTTTGATGCTCAGTACATCAAGACGGTGAAAGGGATTGGTTTCGTCAACGCCGATTACATCATCTCAGCAATAAGGCAACAGTTGGTCGCCCACGGATGTATGATGGTGGAAGACAAGAAAGATGCCCGGTTTGTCGTGGAAGCACGAGTCGGGGCGCTTGGCGGGAATCAACACGATATTATCTACGGAGTTCCCGAGAATAACGCACTTTCCACGGCGGCAACGGTTTTACCCAACGCTCCCCCCATTCCCACAATTCCCGAACTCTCACTGGCTCGTCGCAGTCATATGTCGGCCTCTGCGAAAGTCGCCGTCTACGCTTACGAGAAGGAGTCGGGAGAATCGGTCTGGCAATCGGGAACTTCTGTGGCCGATAGTAATGCCCGCAATACCTGGTTGTTTGGTGCGGGGCCGTTTCAAAAAGGATCAATTTACGAGGGAACCACCTTGGCGGGTGAGAAACTTCGTCTGCCTTGGGTTAAGAAACGAGATCCGAGACAACAGGAGATTGCCAACTTTCATAAGCCAAAAACATATCGCAATCTCATGCTGGAGCAGATGGAAGTTGATACGGCCATCGTCAAGAAAGACGATACAACAGCCAAAGAGACTCCTACGGAATCTGAGATACAACCTGCCTCTCATGAAACACCTGCCAAGGGCGCTGAAAAGACAGGTTCTGAACCCGGAAAAGCGAGCGTTGGTCCTTAATCCCCGGTTGTTTCAGCATTCTTGAATCAAATCGTGCGTTGACAGGCATTTCGGGTTGTTCGATACTTGAAGCAGGTTTTCGGCTGTCATTGTGGAGCCATACGAACCTCTTTCCAACTTAGACCCTCTAATTTGCCATGAGCACTGCAATTGAAGTCCCACAGGATTTGGCACAATACACACGAGAAACTGCGCAACGTGCAAAAGAGGCTTCCCGACAACTGGGGGCCGTTTCGGGTGCCATCAAGAATCAATGGTTGAAAACAGCGGCTGCTCGTATTCGAAAGCAGACGACTGCATTGCTGGAAGCCAATCAACAGGATATTGCCGCCGCTCCTGAATTTGGGTTGACCGACTCTCAGGTGGATCGACTTCGTTTAAGTCCAGAGAGACTGGACGGTATCGCCAATGCCTTGGAAGAACTTGTGATGCTTGCCGATCCGATTGGCGAAGTGCTGGAAAGTATTCGGCGTCCGAATGGATTGCAGGTGAGTAAGGTTCGAGTGCCGTTGGGGGTTGTCTTCTTTATCTATGAGTCTCGTCCCAACGTGACCGTCGATGCGGCTGCCATCTGCGTGAAGAGTGGGAATGCCGTGATTTTACGTGGCGGCAAAGAAGCCTTTCACAGCAATCATGCGTTTCACAAAATTTTGAGCCAGACTCTCATCGAATGTGGATTGCCCGAACATGCCGTCCAAATGGTGGCCACTACTGATCGTTCTGCGGTTGGTCATTTTCTCGAACTGAGTGAGTTGATTGATGTGACGATTCCTCGAGGCGGAAAGTCTTTGATTGAGCGTGTTGCCTCCGAAGCAAAAATGCCTGTCATCAAACACTTTGACGGTAACTGTCACGTCTATATCGATGCGTCGGCGGATGTGGAGATGGCTGTCGAGATTATTGTGAACAGTAAATGCCAGAGAACGGGTGTCTGTAATGCGGCAGAGACGTTGTTGGTTCATGCCGACATTGCACAAGAGTTTTTACCCAAAGCGGCAAAAGCATTGCTGGCTGAAGGCGTGCAACTGAGATGTTGCGAGCGGTCACTTCCTTTCATGTCCGAAGCCATTGCCGCGACAGAAGCCGACTTTTTCGATGAGTTTCTCGACTTGATTCTGGCGGTCAAAGTCGTTGACTCTGTTGAAGAGGCGGTGACTCATATCAATCATTACGGTTCGCATCATACCGATGCGATTGTCACCCGGATGCTGGAGCCAGCCGAAACTTTTCTGAACGGCGTTGATTCTTCGGCGGTGGTTCAGAATGCCTCGACCCGATTTAATGATGGCGGAGAGTTGGGGCTGGGGGCCGAAATTGGAATCAGTACTGACAAATTTCATGCCCGTGGACCATGTGGTCTGCGAGAACTCACGAGTTACAAATACGTCATTCAAGGTCAGGGGCAAATTCGCTCTTGAAGTGATTGATGGGGAGTTCTGCCAAGGATGGCCGAAGCACTAAATCGTAGCGAAGTCGAATCGCTTTTGACGGCACTGAATCCCGTGCGCAGTTCCCATGTCGCGACACCCGGAGCCGAGATCCCTAATGTTGCTTCACCGACAAGTAGTTCTCAACTGGCAAAACGGGTTGTGGGTGTGTTTGAAGACATCCGCAAGCAGCTCTCTGCCGTGACGGAGCAATGCTTGCAAGAGTCACTACGGTTCAAGCGATTTATGCCAGAACGGTTGCCATTCTCAGAAGTGACTCAGAGTTCTCCCTCGGACATCATTTATGTATTGGTCGAGAGTGAACAAAATTGTGGTGACCTGCTGATCATATTAGAGAAGAAGTTTGCGCAACAGTTCGTGAGCTTGATGGTCGGCCAGGAGTGGCAAGAGATCGATCCTGCTACAGATTTGTGCACGATTGAAAAACGGTTATTGATGCGCTGGATTCGAGAAGGTCTTGCCGGGGTATTGCCTCCTTCACAATGGCGGATTGTCGATGTCGAGATTCTGACGACTGAGGGAGATTTCTCCACTTACAATTCTCAGTCGCCGTGGTGGTGTGAAAAATGGGAGTTAAAAAGTGAGCGGCTCCGTGGTCCCCTACAGATCGCCGGGCAATGGGAGTTTTTCTCTGGATTGAGTCAGCAGTCAGAGCGACACGAGGAAAGTGCCTTTTTCCAGGATGCCCAGACGGATTCTCGACCGCGCATCGATCAGTTAGAACTGACTGCAATATGGGGAGAGGCAGAGCTTGAGAACGCCGAAATTAGCGAATTGCAGGTCGGCAGCGTCCTCAAAATTAAGCAATCAGTCGAAAATCATCATCAGAATGTCGCTTTAGAGGTGAACGGCCAGAAAGTGGCGATGGGGCGGGCTGGTGAGTCCCAAGGCTCTAAAGCGGTTGAAATTCAATCGGTTGAGAAGACCAAATTTCCCGATCAACCGTAAGTTTTGGGGAAAATCGATGGAAAAAACCGGAGAAAAGGCTTCTCGGTTCGGTAGCAAACTGTCCCTTGGCTTTGTTATACTCCTCGATTCCTCTGTCTGATGTCAAAGCATCAGGAAAGAATCTGATTCCGACAGAATACTGCCCAGATGAGAAGATCTTGTACGGGTGGCTGTCTTGAGTTTCTACATAAATCGTGTAATAGACCTGGTTTGAAGTCATGCCAAAGCAAAAAACCCACAAAGGGATGAAGAAGCGGTTCAAAATCACCGCTTCTGGTAAAGCCGTCCATCGTCGTGCATTTCGTGGTCACATTATGAGCCACAAGTCGGGCAAGAAAGTTCGACAATTGCGAAACGACGGAATTGTCATCGGCGCTTTTGCGAAACATATTCGCGAATGTCTCGCGGCTGGAAAATAATCCGCTGCCGTTTCCCTCGACAACCTTACATTTTCATAACATAGAGTCGTCATCATGCGTGTAACTATCGGAGCGGCCCGGCGTCGCAAGAAAAAACGTTTGTTTAAGGAAGCCAAAGGGAATTTTGGTGGACGAAGCAAATTACTGCGAACTGTTAAAGAAACGATTCTCAAATCGCGTATGTACGCATTTCGGGATCGTCGTGCATTCAAGCGTGAAATGCGTCGTCTGTGGATAACGCGTATTACAGCAGCCTGTCAAATGCGGGGATTGAACTATTCTGAGTTCATCCACGGAATGAAAAAGGCAAATCTGGAACTCAATCGTAAATCGCTTTCCGAACTTGCGATTCACGAGCCGGCTGTGTTCGACGAAGTGTTTGAACTGGCAAAAGCGGCTCGTAGCTGATTCCAGGTATCAATGGTTTCGGCGAATTGCTGGAGTCAGAATTCATCGACCGCTTTTGAAAACAGTTCCCGATGGGATGTTTTTGAAAGCGGTTATTTTTTCATCATCACCCTTTGCGGAGCGGCACGATGGACGTGCTCGAAGCCTTCCAGTCATACGAACAAGACGCCTTAGCGGCGATTGCAGCCGCGGCCTCCCCTGAAGAGATCGAAGCCGTGCGCATCGAATTTCTGGGAAAGAAAAAAGGCCGTCTGAAGAATTTGCAATCGGAAGTTGGCAAGGCAAGTCCCGAAGATCGACCAGTTGTCGGTAAAAAATTCAATGAGGTGAAAGTACGGGTTGAGCAGGCTCTCAGTGAGATCAAGCAAACTCTCGATAAGCCGAAAGCGGCTCTCTCTGCCATTGATATTTCGTTGCCGGGAATCGCGCCGCGATTGGGGAAGATTCATCCACTCGTTCAAACGATTGAAGACTTTAAAGAGTTAATGGGGCGATTGGGTTTTGAGGTGGTGGACGGCCCGGAGATCGAGGACGAGCACCATAACTTTGTGGCATTGAACATCCCCGAGGATCATCCCGCACGCGATCCGCTTGAGAACTTCTATCTCGCCACCGCCAATGTTGCCAACGGAGGAGATGGACCGTTGCTACTGCGCAGTCAGACATCGACGGTGCAAATTCGAGTGATGACAGAGCGGAAACCTCCTGTCCGAATCGTTTCCGTGGGACGGGTCTATCGGCCCGATACCATCGACGCGACTCACTCTTGTATGTTTCACCAGATGGAAGGCCTGATGGTGGGTGATGATGTCACCATGGCTCAGTTGAAGTCGGTCCTCAGTATCTTTGCCCGCTCTTACCTTGGGGAGGGTGTCGAAATTCGATTTCGTCCCTCGTTCTTTCCATTCACAGAACCCTCCGTCGAAGTGGATATGCGATGGGGGGACGATTGGTTAGAAGTGGGTGGAGCTGGCATGGTTGACCCGAACGTCCTGCGTGCCGTCGGGTATGATCCTGAAGAAGTCTCAGGGTTTGCATTTGGTTTGGGGATCGAACGCTTCTGCATGCAACGGCATCAAATCACAGACATCCGCCGGTTCTATGAAAATGATGTTCGTTTTCTGGAACAGTTCTGAGGTGAATTCTGTGAGCAAGCCTTTGCATGAAGGCGTCGCGATGATCAGGCTGTGAGCGACTTGATCACGGTTTTCTACATTTTAGAAACCGCTTATGATTTCTTTTCCGGCCGAGGTGTTCAGCGGATGGTAGACAGTCCAATAGTCGATTGTCTCATTGATGAACTTGACAGCACCATCGCCCATCAGGAAATATGCTCCACCGACATGATAGCTGGATGCGCCGGGCCAGTCAGAGTTGATCCCGTATTTTGAGATGTAGGTCGGTTTGTAGGTGTGTGGTCCAGATCGAAACCAAATTCCAGGGTTTGAAGGAGAGCCGTCCGGTTGAGGATAGGCTGCCATGATTGGTTCCTGAGGATGTGTTTGATCGCCTTCCTTGGTAGGCGAAATCATGGCGGTTCGAAACACAAAATTGTCATCACGAAGATGCCCGCTTCCATTGGTGTAAGGTGCCCCACCTTCAAACCCGTTAGAAGAGACCTCACCGACGGCAATGGTATTAGAAAGCCCATCCTGGACATGTCTAATGCGGCAGGCATGTGCGAAGCCAAATACTCCCGCTTGGCTTGTGTTGAGTTGTGAAATATTTGGAGGAGTTCCCGGCATGGGAAAGCCTTGCTGGTTTCTCCGACGCACACGTGTGGGTGACCACCAGTCTAACCCTTCAGACCCCGCGTAATTTGTGATGGCCAAGTCATGCGCTTCTCCCGGGCCAGAGAGACCGGCATCAGAGGGGCACCTCAGGAGGTCTAACTGGACTGAGGTAATCAGTTGTCCGTCAGGAAGTGACTGGTTCCAGATTGGGCGATCAAAATCAATGGCATTCTTTAAGCTGCCTTGATCGAGCATCGGTAAGATCAGTTCAATCCAAGTGAAGTTACGTGGAGCCCACGTTGAACCTTCGGGAGCTGCCCAGATGCTTTCGGGAGGAAAAATCTGGAACTGGTCGTGATAATTGTGAAGTGCCAAGCCAATTTGTTTGAGGTTGTTCTGACAGCGGGTACGACGAGCCGCCTCGCGAGCCTGCTGGACAGCAGGCATCAATAGTCCCATCAAAGTGACCATCACGGCGATTACAACCAAGAGTTCGACGACTGTGAAACCTCGAAGTTTATGGGGAGTTTTGAGGCATGGATCGGACATGTTGATGATTTTCAGAGATGACGGAGGTTGCATGGGAACTTATGAGAATTGTTATTCATTAAGTCGAGTCAAAATTCACTCGGCACAACATCCCCTGCATCGCGAGTATTCAACGCATTATAGACAGATTCGTAATCAATAGACTGATTGAGAAATCTGACTGATCCGTCAGCCAACAGAAAATGTGCTCCTCCTTGATGAAAACTGGATGGTCCTTGCCAGTCAGTATTGATGCCATGAGTAAAGATATAAGTCGGCTTATAGGTTTTCGGGCCTTCCCGGAACCACTGACTCGGTGTCGTCACGGACCCGTCAGGTTGCGGGAACTTTTTCCAAACTGGCGGTTGTGGATCGCTGTGTTGATATCCATAAATGGGTGAAGTCAATGCAGCACGCACAACATAATCGTCTCGACGCGGTTGCCCCGAACCTACTCCAAACGCTCGCCCCCCTTCAAATCCATTCGAAGTGACTTCACCCAGCATAATCGTTTGCGAAGTTCCATCAGTAATATGTCGAATGCGGCATGGCTCATTAAATTCAAAGATGGCCTTTTGTCGTACGAATCCGTAAGCCGTTTCCTGAGGGATCGTGTCACCTGTTCCAGCAACGATTTGAGGAGTGAGAAAACTGAAGGGGGAACTGGATACTTTAAGAAATCCTTCTGCGCCTGCATAATTTGTGATGGCGATACCATGAGCGTCTCCTGCAGAACTCACACCGACATCTGATGGGCAACGGAGTAAGCTGTGATCGAAGCCAACAACTCGTTTGCCGTCACTTGTTTTCTGATTCCAAATGGGCTGGCTGAAGTCGATTTCATTATAGAGGTTCGTTTGATCGAGCATTGGTAACACCATGTCGATCCAAGTGAAATTGCGAGGTTGCCAATTGTTTTGAGAGGGAAGTGCCCAGATGCTTTCTGGTGGAAAAGTTCGATGAACATCGTGGTAGTTATGGAGAGCAATTCCGAGTTGTTTCAAAGAGTTTTTGCAACTTGCTCTGCGAGCGGCCTCTCGTGCTTGTTGCACAGCCGGCGCCAACAGACCCACCAGCGTTACAATAATTGCCATCACGACTAGCAGCTCCACGATGGTGAACCCACGTCTTTGATGATTGATTTTTGGAATGGTCGGTTTCATGAGAAATCCGTGAGAATCTAGACACTCAAATCGCTTCTGACAAACCACGAGAGCAATGCTCGGTAGCCCCCCTCTGCGGTACCTAATCTAAATCCCCATACAGTCGCACGGAATACCTGTTTTTGGCATTTTCTACGATTTTTCCAGACTAATTTGGCCATGCTCAATTTGGTGAAAACAGGGTTCGTAATTGATGCGATCAGGGGACACGTCACGGTCGCTTTGTAACGAGGTGTTGAGAAAAGGAAACATTCGAGTTGAAATGACAACGCGATAGGACGAGATGAGATCTTTAGTGTCAATGACTCCATCGCTCCTCTGAAGTGGTCTCGTGCTACTTTCAGTCAGCAGAGCAGGTAAAACAATGCGATTATGATGACGCCTCCTATGGAGACAAAGTGCATTGCTCGGAAGTAACTTAATCTCCCAATTTGAGGGAATTCTGCCATCAGGCCGTTCCAGGTTCCCTGAAAAACAAATGCTGTGCCGAGCAGCAGAATCGTTGCCAGAAACAATTGTTCCATCCAGTGTGAAGCATGAGTTTGCACTGCTGTTTCGGCCAACACGGGAGAGATCAACAAGCTCAGCGTATTCATGAAATTGGTCATGACAGCCTCCTTTCTTGTCCGGTCTCAAAAGTCCTTTTCAGGTTCAAATTTGTGTTTTTTGGATTCGGTTTCATTCACTTTAAGAACGCTTGGGAGAGGGGGGAGGATCAAAAATTCGAGAAGTTTCTAAGTCGTTATATGAGAGTGGTTTAGATCGCTTTTTTTTAGATGATTGCGATGAGCTTAAGCAGGCTTTCGTGGATTTCATTATGACTTGATGGTTTGTCTTTCCGTATGATGGGGCAGTGTTTACGCCTATTGAGACTTCAGGAATTAGCTTCCACGCTGATTCAAGTTCACTGATCGGAAAGATTGGCCATGCGATTTCTCACGATTCTCCTTGTCTGTTTGCATCCATTGTCGGCTGCTTTTGCTGAGAAACCTACCAAGGAGCCAGAGTTATCAATCGAGTTTCGGCGCGCGTCATTCGAGCAGCGAGAAGGCTGGAAAGCCTCGAAACTGAAAGCCGACGAAAAGGAAATCTTCCTGCATCCGCAGGCTGAAGTTGATCTGTCGGATGTACAGACGATGTCTGTGGATTACAAAGAGAGATTCGATGCCTGGTTGGTCTCCATCGAGCTCTCGAATGAGGGAAGCCAAAAAATGAGGACGCTGACGACTGAGTATCTGAACCGACCCCTCGCAATTCTGGTCAATGGCGAGGTAATTATGGCTCCCGTGATTCGAACGCAGATCAGCAAGAAATTGCAAATCTCAGGCTTAAGTGAGAAAGAAGCTAAGTCGCTGGTCGCACAGTTTGAAAAGCACGTTCAGAAATCTCCTGACGAATGACGGGTTAACTTTGCGGGCAAACCTGCGGTTTTTCTGGCAGTAATACTCTATCAGAAAGATCAACATGTCCTCAGCTCGCTGGAAACCTCGACTTCTGCTTGCTGCCGCCATTCATTGTGGTGTGTGGGGTCTGTTCATTATGGGGTGGCCGGATTTATCCTTTCAGGTTTATGGTTACACTGACGGTTTAACCAATACACTCGTTTGGCAAGGGTGTGGGTTTGCGATCTTTATGTATGGGCTTAGTTACGCCTTGGCTGCCACTGATCCCCAGCGCCATTACGGTCTCGTCCTCATCGGAACAATCGCCAAAACTTGTGGTACTGCGGGAGTTTTGTATGGATATCTCTCCGGGCAACTTTGGCTGTATTCGGTTGCCTGGGTCTTCATGAATGACATCCTCTGGATTGTGCCATTTGCGATGATTGTGAAAGATGCCGTCCGCTTCGAACGGCCTCTACAAACAGAGTCAGCCGGTTACGAAAGTTCTGTCTGGTTTGACTGGCTGAGAACGTGAGTTGCAGTCTGGGCTCGTGAGTGGAAGTGAGGGGCGTTGATGTCATGAGAAATCGCTCTTCACTCCGAACGGAATCGTCTGTTATCTTGTCTGCACTGAATGGCCAATTTCTGCAGGTGTCGCATACGGATGAGTCTATGACAATTCACTATTATTCCGTCTGCTTAAACGAGATGCCGATTCTCCCCTATATGATGCGATACTATCAGCCATTCGTCGACCAGTTTGTAATCTACTATGATGGCTCCACCGATGGGACCATTGAATTTTTGACAGAGTTTCCCAATGTCGAAATCAGACCGTTCGAGCGAATCGAAAACTCATTTCTGCTCTCGAAACAGGCGGTTGTCAACGAGTGCTGGAAAGAAAGTCGTGGAGCGGCGGACTGGGTGATGGTGGTCGATATTGATGAGTTTCTGTATCTCCCCGGTTTGCTGAATCGATTAAAACGCTATCAAGCAGAAGGGATCACTGCGATTCCTGCATTGAGTTATCAAATGTTGTCCGATCAATTTCCGACGAAAACACCTCTCTCCCCAAAATGATCAGAAGGGGTGTTCCCAGTCTTTCCATGAGCAAACTTGGTGTCTTAAATCCTGAGGCTATTCAGGAAGTCAATTTTGCCGTCGGCAATCATTCCGCCAATCCGACAGGCCACGTCCGGTACCCCGAGACCGATGAGCTTCTGCTCCTTCATTACAAATATCTGAATCGGTCTTATGTTCAGAGACGGCATGCCGAACTCCTGACAAAAAGAGGCTCGGTCGATCTCGAAAATCGATGGGGATACCATTATTCGTGGGATGAACAACAACTCGACCAGCAACTTCAGGACTTTGCGAAAACCTCTCGAGAAGTCTTGAACTCAACAGGGGCAATCATCGACGATTTTGATTTGCATGCCGATTTGTGGTGGAGGCTTCCAAATGAGCCCGAACCCCCCGAGGAAAAACAAAAGAGTTGGCGACGCCGGTTGTTGAAAAAGATTGGACTGAAACGCTGATGGAAATGAAGAACCTTCTGTTCATTTGCAGCCGCAACAAAAAACGGAGTTTGACGGCAGAACACCATTTTGCCGAGCGGGGAGATTGGAATGTGGCTTCTGCCGGGTTCAACAAAGACTCGGCAACGCCCGTCACACCCGAACTTCTGGAATGGGCCGATGTCATTTTTGTGATGGAACCCGATCATCGTTCCAAGCTTTCTCGCAACTATCGAGATTACCTCAACCGGCAGCGAGTCATCTGCTTGAACATTGCCGACAAATACGAGTATATGGCCGATGGCTTGATTGACGAGCTGGAGCGGAAAGTTCATTTGCACTTGTAATGCAGGGGCCTCCCTGCCAAGAATATCTTAAACAAATGATGCTTGTTGATTTTCCTCTTGAGTGAACTCTCTTCTTTCGGCACAATGCATCAACCAATACTGATGCCTGTTGCGCCCGCCGATTTCACTCCCTTTTCATTCCAGAGAGTTCGATGGAAGCTCCCCAATCATTCTCAAGGCGTGATGCCCTTAAGGTCGGTGCGATTACCGTCTCAGGGCAATTGTTGCCAGAGTTCACCAATGAAGTGACGGCTGCTGCCGTCGAGAGTGGCACGGCTGATTCGGTCATCTATCTTTGGATGGGTGGCGGTGTTCCGCATCTTGATTCCTTCGATCCCAAGCCAGACGCTCCTGAGACAATTCGCGGCACATTGGCCGACATCGCCACCAACACCCCCGGCATTCGCTTTAGCGAGACGTGTCCCGAGTTGGCAAAACTGACCGACGAATTGGCGGTGTTGCGAACATTTTCTCACGACAGCAACGATCATTTGTTGAGCCAGGTTTACACTCTCTCGGGACGCAAGGTGACGAAGGCTCAACTCTTCACCGAGCCGAACATCGGAGCCATTGTCAATTCATTGCGCGGTCCGCGGAATGGTCTTCCCGGCTATATCGCCGTGCCGGGCATCACACGTCCCGGTCCACCACCTCACAATCTATTTGTTGGAGGCTGGTTGGGAAATCAGTACGCCCCGTTTTGTCTTGGTGGTCAACCCGATAACCCCGACTTCACCACGGGTAAGGTCGTCGAAAATCCTTCGGCGTTGGCTGAGGAAGATCTCAATCCCAAAGAACTCAGCTTTCTGGAAGACCTGTCGGGATCACGACTGACGCGTCGAGCTAAACTTCGCGACCGACTCGAAGCTTCTCTGCAAGATGCTGAGAAACGGCAGGAATTTGAAACCATCGAAGGCAACTATTCGTCTGCCTTAAATCTGCTGCTCTCTGAAAAAGTGCGATCGGCATTCGATATCAGTTCCGAGTCTGAAGAAGTCCGCGAGCGGTATGGAAAAACCAAACTGGGTGGGCGATGCCTGATGGCTCGTCGTCTGGTCGAAGCCGGTTCTCGATTTGTGATGGTTGATTATGGATACGATCACGATTACGGCAACTTGTGGGACAATCACAACGCAGCCAGTCAAAACTTTCCGCACACGTCAGAACTTGCCAAACGAGGTTATCACGTTGCCGGCATGGACAAAGCCTTCGCGGGTTTGATCGGAGACCTGCGCGAACGTGGCATGTTGGAACGGACGTTGGTTGTCTTTCTGACCGAGTTCGGTCGGACTCCCAAAATCAATGGCAACGGCGGTCGCGATCACTGGGGCATGTGCGGCTCTTTATTCTTTGCCGGTGCGGGTATTAAGGGAGGGCAGGTCATTGGCGAATCTGATAAAGAAGGGGCTTACCCCATCACACGTGGATATTCTCCCGCCGATGTCGCCGCCACCATTTATCACTCTCTCGGCATCTCTCTGGAGACTCGTTTACCCGACATGTTCGGCAGACCCCACCCGCTCCTCGACCACGGCCAACCCATCATGGAAGCGTTTGCTTGAGCGAAGTGTGGTGAAGACTTGAAATCAGAATGTAGCTGAGATCAAAAATTCACGTCTCAATTCATGAATGGCTCTGACGAAGAAAATTTCAGATCGGCACGAAATACATTTCATAGGCAAAAATTACGAAATACGCGTGATATTCGTGACCGCTCCACGCCTTCTACATTGAATTGACAATCAACTCAAATTGTGGAGTCTCCCATGACAAACCTGTTACGAACACTCATCGCTGCTGTCTTCCTGGGTCTGGCGGCTTTCAGCGTGTTTGGCTTTATGTCATCTTTCGAACCGGGTGTCGGTGTAGGTTGGAAAATCGGTTATGCCGTTGTTTGTATCTCCAGCGTCGGACTTTCAGCCTTACCTTGGGCTGTTGGTCAAGAGAGACACAGATGAGTTTTCCGGGAATTTCTCTTGGAGTGAGAATTCGCGTCGAAGCAGTGAGAAACAGGATCGCGGCCCGGCATTAATTGAACCGTTTTTCGCGCATTGGAATCAAATCAATTCTTATTCGCTACAAACAGATCGAAGAAATTCGCCACAGAACGCGAGTTAACAGTTCGAAAGAAATATATGGCCGCTCATGCGCTCCGACTAATGACGTCGATTAACGCTTTGCATCAATCAAATCGAGCGACGTAAATAGGGGACAGGGTTGTCGATAAACATTCCCACGATTGGCCATCGTTCTCGCTGAAAAATCCATTTCTCAACAGACCACTATTCCCTTGAGAACGAATTTACACATGCTATCTTTATTTCGCAGTGTGAGACACTAAATTCCGACCGACATCTCCAAAGATTCATTGACCTCGGGAATTGGTCCCTGAATGATAAGCAGTTGGGATTCCCACATACCTTTGAGAGACGATCATGCGATCCATACTGCGATTTCTGTTTGCTTCTGCCGTTCTCTGTCTACTGGTGACAGATGCTTTCGCCGCAAAGCCGTACAACCTATTGATCATTCAAACCGACGAGCATCATTTCAGCACACTGGGATGTTATGGCGGTCAAATTGTCGAGACGCCACATATCGATTCCCTTGCCGAACAGGGAGCACTCTGCACCAGCTTTTATGCGACGACACCGGTCTGCTCGCCGTCGCGTGGTTCGTTGGTCTCGGGGTTGTATCCGCAGAAGACGCCCGTTGTGACCAATAATATTCCCCTCGACGATTCGATCATCACCTTCGCAGAGATTCTCAAACGAAACGATTATGCCACCGGTTTCGCGGGCAAATGGCATCTCGATGGAAACGAAAAACCGCAATGGGCTCCGAAGCGAAAGTTTGGATTTGAAGACAACCGCTTCATGTTCAATCGCGGGCATTGGAAGAAATTCGTTGATAGCGACGACGGTCCGGCAGTGGGTGCGACGGATAAGAAAGGCAAACCAAGTTATGGATTGGATGGTGCCGATGAACGGACCTTCTCGACCGACTGGCTGACCGACAAAGCCATTGATTTTATCAATACAAACAAGGATAAGCCGTTCTGCTATTTCCTGAGCTTGCCTGATCCTCATGGCCCCAATACGGTTCGACCTCCCTACGACACAATGTACGCCGACGTGAATGTCCCGATTCCCGTGTCGCTCAATCGCAAGCCGGAGCAAATTCCCGGCTGGGGAAAGTCTGCCGGTGTGAAACCGGCTCAACTTCAAAAACTGATGCGCCAATATTACGGCATGGTCAAATGTATTGACGACAACGTCGGTCAGATTTTGGACACGCTGAAAGAGCAGGGGATTCTGGAGAATACGATTGTGGTGTTTACGTCCGATCATGGCGACTTATGCGGAGAGCATGGACGACTCAATAAAGGAGTCCCCTATGAAGGCTCAGCTCGCATTCCGTTTCTGATTACTTGTCAGGGGAAGATCAAAGCGGGAACAGTCATTCCACAAGCACTCGGTTGTGTCGATTTTCTGCCGACTGTACTTAGTCTGATGGAGGTGTCTGTTCCTCATCAAGTCGATGGGCGCGATGCCTCACAGCTCTTCACAGGAGATAGCAAAGACTGGGACGACATCGCCTTCGTCCGCAGTACTCCGGGAAGCGAATGGCTTTCTGCCATCACGGCTCGCTGGAAGTTGGTCTACTCGATGAACGAAGAGCCTTGGTTAATTGATGTCAAAAATGATCCGAACGAGTTGACCAATCTCGCCGGTCGCTCAGAGCATGCTGACGTTCTGAAAGATCTGACAAAGCAACTGCTGGCTTACGGCAAACAGTATAACGACCCGTATGTTGATAATCCGCGAATTCAATCGTGGATGCAGCAGGTGTTAGAGCGGTAAGTATTTTTGAGCCGCCAGCGCAAGCTGGCCGGGGACATTGAGTAGAGTTCGTCCCTGCTCGCTCGCCAGCATTTTGCATCGATCAACGTAAATCCTGATTGAGATCTGAGATAGCGTAATCACTCACCGTTGAAAGTGGAGAGTGGCTGGCGGACGGAGCGTAGCGAAGCCCCCAGACAGATTCATCCACAGCCACCCAAACATTTTGCTCAAAATCAACTTACAACAACGCATGCAAAATCCTGTTGAGCGAGCGGCTCAATTATGGTGTCAAACATCGGTTCGCACATCCTGCGTAACCTTTAGCTCACTCTTCTTCGTCGAAGAATTCTTCAGGGACATCTTCGATGGCGTCGTCGTAATCTCTTTCAATCGCATCGGTGCGCGGACGCCAATAGAGTCGCATGGGGACTTCATCAAACGGCAGGTCATCGCGGATGCAACTTTCGAGATACCGCTTCCACGATTCGTCAAACAGAATCGGATCGTTGCATTTGATGATGATGGTCGGTGGCTGGACGGCAACCTGCGTTGCAAAGTAGATTTTCGGACGGCGGTTGCGACGATGTGGAGGCTGGTTTTCGTCGACCGCTTTGCGAATGCTTTTGTTGATCTTCGAAGTCGAAACCCGAATTTGAGCTTGCTTGAAAATGGTTTGGGCGAGATTCACTACTTTCTTGATGTTCGTGCTGTCTTTGGCCGTGATGAACGCGACGGGAACGTAACGTGTTGACGGAAATGTTTTGAGCAGATACTCGGCCCACTTGGCCGTTGTCATGTCTTCATCGAGACCTAAGTCCCATTTGTTGACGACAAAGATGCACGGCTTCGCATGATCGAGAATATCGGTGACCAGTTTTTTATCGACGCGCGAAATACGTTCCGAGGCGTCGAAGAACATTAACACGACATCGGCTCGGCGAATACTTTTTTGTGCGCGGACCAGACCATAAAACTCGATGTCGTTCGCCAGACTCTTTCTCTTACGAACTCCCGGCGTATCGATGGCAATGAATGATTTCTCATCCACTTCGAAACGGATGTCGATACTGTCGCGAGTGGTCCCGGCAATCGGGCTGACGATCACTCGTTCTTCTTCCGCCAGTGCATTGATGAAGGTGCTCTTGCCGACGTTACGCCGTCCGACGATGGCGATCTTCAATTCGGGGTCGTGAATTTTCTGCTCACCCTCGGCGGCTTCCGTTTCATCAGCAGGGGGAAGATGTTCAACAATCGCTTCGAGTAGCTCTTTACGATTGCGCTCTCCTTTCACGCTAACGATGACCGGGTCAGTATCGACCAACGTGCGGAAGGTGTCGGCTTCGGCATCGAGTTTGGAGGAATCGCACTTGTTGACGATCAACATCGTCGGTTTTCCGATCTTCTGCAGCTTACGGGCGACCGTTTGATCGAGAGGCGTGATCCCTTGTTGTCCATCGACGACGAGAGCCAGCAGGTCAGCCTGTTCGAGGCCAAAGCGGATTTGCTCTTCGATCTGTTCCGAGAGATCGTCGCTGTCAACGATGCCGATTCCTCCTGTATCAACCAGCTCGAAATAGCGGTCGCACTCATTCATCGTGTACGTGACACGATCCCGGGTCACGCCGGCGGTCGGATCGACCACCGAGACCAGTTTGCGGGCCATCCAGTTGAGGATAGAACTTTTGCCGACATTGGGTCGGCCAACAATGGCAACGCGAGGAATGGACATGAGAGTAGCAATTTAGCAATTGGAAACGAGAAAAATGTAGGGCAGGGGCCTCCCTGCCACAGATGCGTAGGGCCGATTCCACCGGCCTTAACACGTCTTGTTCGTGATCACTCCACAATCAAAACTGTGAACCTCCCATTGTATCCAATTTCGTCGAGACATACAGCCGACGGACCGTTCAATCGTTGGGGATCGCAGAACTTCTGGCTCTTCCCAGACTCTTTGGGTGTGTCTGCGGGCTCGAATTCGTAAGATAGAATCGATATCTATCACAAGGTTTACTCGTGACCTGGGATTTTTCGCAACAACTTGCCGACTGGGGGCCGGACTCTGATTACGAACCGGTTTCGCTGTCGGCTGCGCGTGAGTATTGCCAGAAAGTCACAGTCGAGCATTACGAGAACTTCGCCGTTATTAGTCGGTTATTGCCAAAGGAGTTGCATTCCCATTTTCAGAGTGTCTATGCGTTCTGCCGTTGGTCGGACGATCTGGGAGACGAAGTCGAGGGTGATCAGAAATCGCTGGACTTGTTGGCTTGGTGGAAGAGTGAACTGCAAAAATTTGATCGCGGTCAATCAAGGCATCCTGTGTTCATTGCTCTGAAAGGGACGATTGATGAATTCAATATCCCCATCGAACTCTTCGAGAATCTGATCTCAGCATTCGAGCAGGATCAGGTCAAAACTGAATACCAGAATCTTGAAGAGCTGAAGGATTACTGTCGAAGGTCGGCAGACCCTGTAGGGCGAATTGTTTTGCATCTGTTTCGAGAAGCCACGCCAGAGAAGTTTGAGCTCTCGGATCGGATTTGCACTGGTCTGCAACTCGCCAATTTCTGGCAGGATGTCGCTCGGGATTATGAGATCGGTCGCTTATATCTGCCGAAAGAAGATCGGGAAAAATTTGGTTACACGGATGAGATGTTGGAGCAGAAAACATCAACGCCCGAGTTTGTCGCCTTGTTGAAGTATGAGGTCAGTATCGCTCGAAAATTTTTGCTGTCGGGACGCCCGTTGGTTGATCGGCTCCCTCCAAAATACCAAGTCGATATCGATCTGTTTGTTCGGGGGGGATTGTGTATCCTCGACCGAATTGAGCAAGTCGGTTTCAAAACCTGGGAGACGCGACCCAAAGTGACGAAGTTCGACGGAGTGAAACTCTTCTTCTCTGCAGTGTTGCGCAAGTGGGGACGAAGAATTGGCTGGGCTCCGAAATTTGCAGACGTAGAACCGCCGAATGTCAAAATCGAGGTGTCGATATGACGGTGACCCTCGATGAGTCTCGACAATACTGTCAGCAACTCGCCAAACAGACCGGGAAGAATTTCTACTATTCGTTCCTGACTTTGCCTGCCGAAATGCGGCGTGACATGTGCGTTCTATACGCCTTTATGCGGATCACAGATGATATCGGCGACGATGAATCAATCGATCTCCCGGAACGCCGACAAAACTTGAAGGTCTGGAAACAATCGCTGGAATCGACTCTTGCGGGAGAGTCTGCCGAGCATGTGATCTTCCCGGCATTACTCGACATCATTCAACGCCGGCAGATTCCTGTTGTCTATTTGTATGACGTGATCGAGGGGGTCTCTCAGGATTTGGAGCCGCATCGGTTTGAATCGTGGCATGAGCTGGAGCAATATTGTTATCACGTCGCGGGAGCGGTCGGCTTGTGCTGCATTCACATCTGGGGATTTAAGGGAGACGATGTTCACACGTCGGCAGTCGCTTGTGGGACAGCGTTTCAATTAACAAACATCCTCCGCGACATTGCCGAGGATGCCGATCGGGGGCGTGTCTATTTGCCTCAGGAAGATCTCCGGCAATTTGGTTATACCGAAGACGATCTTAAAAATGGCGTCAACGATGACCGGTTTCGTGCGTTGATGCAGTATGAGGTGGCCCGCGCTCGTCAATATTATGAACAGGCGGAGGAGTTGTTTGCGTCGCTCTCGAAAGAAGGGCAACCCATATTACGAGCCATGATTCGGATTTATGGGGGCTTGTTGGACCAGATCGAAGCCCGAAATTACGATGTCTATTCGTCGCGGGTGAGCTTGTCGAAAATGAAGAAATGGTCCATCGTGGCTCGGTCGTTTGTCGGGATGTAGAGGAAACGGGAGTCAGAAATTAGGATACAGAATATTGAGACAGAGACGCGAAGCAATACGAAGAGAAATTATAGCCGCCGACAGAAGTCGGCAGGGGATCGTGCAATCGATCTTCGAATCAGAATGATCGCCACCAATTCATTCAACCTGCCCGGCTCGCTTGCGCGAGCGGCTTAATTTTGTCCCATCATGCCATCAATCGCTGCGAGTGTTTCTCCGACGCCTGCGTTGATAACGGCACCCGCGTTCCTGAACGGAAATCGTCTTTAGCTGTGAATCTACTTAGGTTTAGGACTGAATTCCTCTTGTCAAATTTCCGTAGATTCACTAGGTTTTCGCCCTACAAGAGCCCCTCTTCGCAAAATCTCTTAGGGGAGAAAAATTGTGTCAAGTTGTAGTCGTGTCTTTGCAATCTGGATGGAATCTGCCGAGCTGGAGTGGATCAATGCTTTGGCTGCTGCCGGGAAGTTGCCAATTTTTGAACAACTTCGGCAACAAGGCACCATCAGTTATCTGGAAGGGCCGACGCATACTGCCTCTGAAGTTGCGCATCCCATGTTGATTTCTGGTTGCCTACCGTCCACAAGCGGTGGATGGTCAGTTCAGCCATTCGATCCAAAAACTTACCAGCTCTCCCCGACTGAGCCATTTGGGTATGAGCAACATCCTCCTTTCTATGACTTGGACCCTTCGATTCGTACTTTGACGTTTGATCTGTCGGAAACTCCGGTGTTCGATCATCTACCAGCAACACAAATTGCCGGGTGGGGAGCTCATGCACCTCTCGGCCCCCGAAGTTCGAAACCATCAGGATTGGTGGATGAGATCGTCACGCGTTTTGGAGATCATCCGACGGGGCAGGGACGCGATCAGGCCGATGCGCATTCCCAAGAGTCGCTGGAAAAATTATTTCGCGATGTGATGAGCGGATTGAAGATGCGCGAAGCGGCCACCATCGCGCTCATGAAAGAGCAGCCGTGGGATTTGTTTTTGACGGACTTCTCCGAATTCCACTCAGCGGGTCACTTCTTGATGCCACCCGCAAATGAACACGATTCTCTCGCACAATGGTGCCGAGAACGACTCGAAGCAGTCGATGCCACTTTGGGGCGGATGCTCGATTCTTTGCCAGACGAGGTTCGTGTCGTCGTATTTTCCATCCACGGGATGCGATCGAACTACGAAGACTCCGCGAACCTGCTGTTATGAAGTGGACCCCATTATTTGGACCACGGGCGGGTTCTGCTTAGAGAGAAAGAACCACGCGATTTGACCGGCCGCTGCGGTACACTTCCGCTGGCGTTTGGCGGTCGAGCGAACTGTGTCTTCGCTCGTGGCTGTAG
>JAURQH010000008.1 GCA_030836185.1 Planctomycetota bacterium | reverse complement strand
CGCAGGAACTCGGTGGTGACTTTCCTGGCGCGGCTGCCGACGATGCGGGCCACGGCGATCTTCGAGTTGTCGTAGCTGATCCGCGTGGGGACACCGCCGAAGAACTCGAACGCGCGGCGGTGGCCTTCCAGAAAGGATTCGGTGCATTCACGCGGAAACGCTTGGATGAAGATCGCATCCGAGTACGGCAGCGTCATCATGAACAGCGCCACCTTGACCTGTTCTCCATTCAGCCAGACATCGGCATAACCAAAGTCAACCTGAGCTTCCCCCGGCGGATGAGACAGAGGCAAGAACACCTCGCGGGACTGTTGTTTCCAGGCCCGGACCACATGGCTGACGATCGTCATGCCGCCTGTGTAGCCATGCTCGTCTTTCAGCCGCTGAAAGATCTTTTGGATCGTATGCCGCTGCTTGCGATGCACCTGCCGGTCAGTGGTGAGGATTTCTGCGATGATCGGTCGGAACGGATCAATCTTGGACGGGCGTGGTTTGGTCTGGCGATACCCGGGCGGTTCGGTGTGAGTGAGAACCTTCTGGAGCGTATCCCAGTGAATTTCGTATTCGGCACAGGCAGCACGTTTACTGATCTCACCGGTCAACACTCGGCGACGAATTTCGGCCCATTTCTGCATATTGGTAAACACCCTGGCCTCCTGCTGAGTTTCATCATCAGAAATCTCTAGGAAATCAGAGAGTCTGATCAAAATTCAACAGGTGATCCTCTGGACGCTACGTTTTTATTCCGACGAACCACCCCCCGACAAGCGCTACGTTTTCTGGCCGATGATTACATCTGTGGCCACTCTCTCTATAATCAGCCAGATAAAAGGCATTCTCAACTTTCACCGGGCATAACATGGGGTATCGCAATCTGCAGCAGTGTGTTGCCGACCTCGAACGGCACGGACACTTGGTCCGCATCTCTGAAGAAATTGATCCATACCTTGAAGCAGCCGAGATCCAACGCCGAGTCTATCAGGCACAAGGACCGGCCCTCCTGTTCGAAAACGTCAAAGGGACACAGTTCCCGATGGTGACGAATTTGTTCGGCACGTTCGACAGGACCGAGTTCCTGTTTCGCGACGCGCTTGCAGCAGTCCAGAAATTGGTCGCACTGAAAATTGATCCGATGCAGTATGTGAAGACACCTTGGAAATATCTCACTGCCGTACGCCCTGCTCTGTCAATGTTGCCTCGCTCTGTCCGTTCGGGACCAGCCACCGAGTTCACAACGACACTCTCTGCTTTGCCACAACATGTCAGTTGGCCTGACGACGGGGGCCCCTTCGTCACTTTGCCCGCAGTTTACACAGAAGATCCAAACAAGCCCGGCCTAATGTCATCCAATCTTGGTATGTACCGCGTGCAGATTGCAGGAAATGAATATCTCCCTGACCAGGAAGTCGGCTTGCATTATCAAATCCATCGCAGCATCGGCGTGCATCACAAAGCTGCCATTGATCGAGGAGAGCCGTTGAAGGTCAATATTTTTGTCGGCGGGGCACCATCGATGATTCTTTCCGCCGTGATGCCGTTACCAGAAGGAATGAGCGAACTGACGTTTGCCGGTGCGTTACAAAAGCGAGCCATTCGTATGATTAAACAGAAGAACGCACCCGCCATTTATGCGGAGGCCGACTTCTGCATCAGCGGCACGATTGATCCCAATGGCCTCAAGCCGGAGGGACCATTCGGAGATCACCTCGGATATTACAGCCTCCAACATCCTTTTCCCTGTGTGAAAGTGCACAAAGTCTATCATCGCAAGGACGCCATCTGGCCGATGACGGCTGTCGGCAGACCGCCTCAAGAAGACACCTCGTTCGGTCACATCATCCATGAGATCACCGGCCCCGCTATTCCCACAGTCATTAATGGTGTCAAAGCGGTCAACGCCGTTGATGCGGCGGGAGTCCATCCACTGTTGTTGGCGATGGGTAGCGAACGCTATGTTCCTTATGACAAACCAGCGCGACCGCAAGAATTATTGACGCAAGCCAACGCCATTCTTGGGCAAGGGCAATTATCACTCGCCAAATACCTGATGATCCTGAATGACTCTGACCATCCGGGGCTTGATATCGAACAGATTGATCAGTTTTTGATGCGGTTGTTGGAACGCATTGATTGGCAACATGATCTCCATTTTCAAACTCGCACGACGATGGACACGCTTGATTACAGCGGAGACGGTTTCAATGCGGGATCAAAAGTTGTTTTGGCGGCTGTCGGCTCGAAGCAACGGGAACTTCCCGCAGAAATCCCCAGTGGTTTCTCGCTCCCCGAGGGATTCGATGATGCCCAACTTTGTCTTCCCGGTGTTCTCGCCATCCGCGGTCCAAAGTTCACCGCATATGGCGACGGGCGTGAAGCAACGCTAGACCGGTTTTGCGAATCACTGCCCGTCGAACATCCCGTTAATCAATTTCCGTTGATTGTGCTCGTCGATGATGCAGAATTCACCGCGGCCACTTTGAACAATTTTCTCTGGGTCACCTTCACGCGGTCCAATCCCGCCGCTGATATTTATGGCATTGGCGCGTTCAACCATCAGAAACATTTTGGCTGTCGGGGTTCGCTCGTCATTGATGCCCGCTTGAAGCCGCATCACGCTCCGCCACTCGTGGAAGATCCCGAAGTCACCCGCCGCGTGGATGAACTGGCATCACCCGGCAAAGCGTTGCATGGGATTATTTAGAATAAAGTAAATTGAGTTAGCGCATTGCTCATGCTGTGTCCAGAAATGGAGGCTCCATTCATGATGTTGATCGACCCGATGCTTGCTGTATCTGAGATCTGTATTGCGTTGGTAGTGGCAGAAATGCCTCCTGTAATATCGAGACGCTCAACGAGAGGAGCGTCATAGAAAGTTGAATTGATTTGAGAGGTACTGGAAAATGTGAAAGAAGGGCCATAATCAAATCGATATCCGACGCCATTGGTTCCATTCGCGTTCACATCGCCCAGACCACCGGCTTTGGTTACACACGTATCATTGGTGAGCTTCGCAAGATGGGGATCAAGAAGATCAGTCGTCAGACGGTCCGTAACATCCTGAAAGAGGAGGGCATCTCGCCGGGGCCGGATCGGACCTCGGATTCCTGGAATCAGTTCATCGACCGACACAAGGAAACCCTGTGGGCGTGTGATTTCTTTAGTGTGAAGACAGTCACCAAACGCGGCCTGCAAGAGATGTACGTGTTGGCATGGCTCTGCATGTCGTCTCGGGAAGTCATCGTCTCGACATCTACCGAACATCCCAATTCCGCGTGGGTCGTCGAACAAACGATCAAGCTGGTATGCCTGAACAAGTTCATCATCTTCGGGAAACGACACCTTGATCATCTGCCATCTGTCAGAAAAGAGCCGGATTTTGTTGAGATAAGCTAAGGTGGCTTCTGGATTTGACAGCGATAATTTCTGTTGAACAGGAGGGTTCAGGTTATTTTGATTGAGGGATATCGTGGATTGTGTTGTGGATCGTTCCCTCCAAAGGCTCTCCCGATGGTGTGGTGAGAAAGTATTTGATTTCCATACACCACGTTTTGGAAATATCAGGGATCGTCAAGCTGACCGTTTTCCCATCCGCAGAAAGCTCGGCTCGTTCGATGTTCCAAATTCGTTCGTTAAAGTGTTTTGAACCGTAGTTCGCAGTGCGTTTCAGATCCCAAGTCAGAACGGAATAGTTTTTAGGATCGTTTGCCATTGCGGCATCGATGGGATCACTGAAAACAATATTCAGGCTGTTCTCTTCTGCATGGAGATGAACTGGCAAGTGGGCGGGATGGTCGGTTTTACGGATACGATAAAAGCCGCCCGGCGTTCGTTGATTACTGCCCCAAGCAACCATGCCGCAAACGTAGAGTTGCTTCTCGTCGGGATGAAATCTCCCCCTCATCAAACCTGTTCGGAATTGAGGCAACGGGAGTTCAATCATCCCTCCCTGCATTTGTCCGTTGATCTGTTCGTGTGGAACGAGAAATACTTTCCCGTAGCCATAGGATAAGTTCAACAGAGAGCCGCCGAGGTTGTCCCAGGCGTCTTCAGGAACCCAGAGTAGTTCAGACGGAGATCGATCAAATGCATTTGTGATCCAGCAGAGCGGTTGTTCCATCGCTTCGTCGGAAGAGTCGGTGACATCGTGGTAGCCGTACATGTTTCCATAGAAGCCCCCTTCCCTGACCCAGTTGATGCGATTTTTGGGATTCCAGTGTCCTTCCTGATCGGTAACAATAAAGCTGCCATCTGGATTGAGGCAGACTCCGTTCGCTGCGCGAAATCCTGTTGCCAGAATTGTGGTGTATTCTCCATCGGGTGAGACTCGTAATAGTGTCCCGTGATGAGGGACAAGAGCCGTCTTGGCGTGTCGAGCAGATTTTGCGTAATAGAAATTACCAGCTTCATCGGTTTGCAGCCCCATCGCGAATTCGTGGAAGTGCTCGGTCACTTGATGATCGTTATTAAAATTTTCGTAGTAATCGGTTTCTCCATCACCGTTCAGATCGTGCAGGATGACGAGTTGATCTCGACAGGAGACGTAGATCTTTCCGTGGACGAATTTCAGACCCAACGGCTGAAACAGGCCCGCTGCAATACGCTGCCAGACCAGATTGCCTTCTGTGCTGTTGAGCCCTGTCACCTTCCAGACATCCCCGTCCCACATGCAGACAGCGGCTGCATCTTCGCCAGGATAGAAATCGAGTCCTGTTGCGCGAGTTTGTGCATTCCACGGGTTGTCGACCGGTAACGAGAATTGATCAACGGCGAATGTTGAGTCGTTTTCGCCGGTCATTCGCTGGGTTGTTATCTGTTCTGGCCATTCAGCAGGCCCTCCTTCCAGCAGATCGTCCAGATTGGGGAGATCGTTAAAGAGCGTCTCGGATTTGCTGACAAAATTCTCAATCTGGTGTTGTTCAAAATCGGTAGACACCCAGACGGTCAGGTGTTGCTCCTGTTGAGAGGGAGGGAACTCTAAGGTGATACGGTTGTCCTGATGGTGCAGTCGATAAGGTCCCGGCGTGACTCCAGCCAGCAGAGATTTTGCGACCGGGGACGATTCGATCGAGCGGCTGACAATGCGGGCATTCGCCTTTCCTTGTTGATCGAGGACCCATCCGTCTTTCGTGGAATTCAGATTCCACGAAGCGCTCGGTTTTCTGTCTGCCAACTCGGTCGGTGCCTTCGAAATATTGTAAAAGTTGACGGTTTGAATATCTCCGCGGAAATAGGTTTCACTGGGGAAATTGGAAGAGGCGAATCCAAGTCGGATGACTTCTTTTTGCATTGTAGCTTTCGGTGCGAGTAATCCGGTTTGATCAAGATAACCATCAATGAAGAAACGGACTCGACCATTTTCGTGGTCCCATGTCATGACGATGTCATGCCATTTCCCATCGTTGATCTTTCTATTGGACCTGATAACCCCCACCCAACCGATGTCGTAACAGAGTTTGCCATCCCGGATAAACAAGGCTTTGCAGTTGGGAGCCCATTTCGGCCCATTGTCGGTCTGGCTGAAGATGGTGCCTCCCTGCTTCGTTTTGATTCTTGCTGAAATAGAGAAGTCTTGCTTCGTTAGATCGAATTTGTGTTTTGGTGGCACTTGAGCGAAACGATCACCATTGAGCCTCAGTGTCTCCTTACGCTCGGATTCGTCGTTCTGTTCTGTTTTCGCATACATTGTGTGCATGCCATCAGTATTGAGTGTTGAGATGTCAAATTGATGTCCGTCTGGAAGTTTGGCGACAGCCATGCTGTAGAGTTTGGCATGAGGTCCAATGATGATTTGACGCGCGTACAGATTTTGTTTCCCCGATGGGATCAATGTCGGTGATTCGAAAATCGGAGTATCGCTCACCGTGTAGGAGATCACGCGACGATTTCCATGACGGTACAGTCCCTTGTAATGCGCCCATTCACGCGGAAGCGGTCCATAAGGTTTGTCGTCTCGTCCGCGAAGGCGTGGATCGTCCCAATTTCCCGTCTCGGGATGAGCCCAACCCGGACCCACCGGGGTGAAAAAGTCGACCTCTCCCGAGGTCGTTGGATGCACTCCATGTTTGCCATTAAAGTGAATCCCGTTCCAATCGATAAATCCCTGTCCCGACCAGGCGGATCCGAGACGCATGGTGTCGTGATCGAAGACCATCCAGTGATTCCCCTGAGAGATTCCTCCCGGTCCGGGATCAACTCGCACGCCGATCCCCTTGTAGTTGAAGTTGCCTGAATTCTGTCCCGATTCGTAGGTGTTGATCAATGAGTTGCCATAATTCATGGCAATCCAGGGGGCGGTGTCGAGTGGTACCGGGCCACGCTTGGTTCCCTTGGGGATCCCGCTCAAATAGTCAGGAGTGATCGGAGCGTACTGAGTCGGATTATGCGTTTTGACGTACTCCTCGCGAATGTAGTAAATGACATCATGCTTTTGCTGGGGGACTAATTGGTATTGAGCCGGCATCATGCCGAATCCTCGGGTGACTGTTTGATACATCGTGTAAGGATCGGAACCGTTGCGGAAATGTTCCGAGGCAAACTTCAGGGAGGTTGGAAGCGACCCAGGTTTGTCCTTCGTGCCGTGACAGTTCATGCAGACGCGATTGTAGATCGCTTCGCCGCGTTGGAAGGCTTCCTGATTCAGTTCGTTCAAAAAGCCAACATGATCAATGTTGGCTTCGTAAACCGGTAATGGCGGTGTTGCATAAAGGTGCTTGGCCGGCTTCAGAAGCCGTGCTGTCTGCTCACCACCGTCGCGAATTTCCATTAAATACTTCAGCAGGTCCAGAAACTGTCCCCGGTTTGCGAGAAGGTTGACCAGTCCGTCAGGCATCAGCGACTGTTTTCCTTGAGCCATTTCGTCGACAGATTCTCTGGCGATCGATTCGGGGAGATTGTTCGTTTCGAGAGATCGATACACGATTTCCGTCTCTGTCTCTTGCACGAGCAATCCGTTGCGGATTTTTCCCGAGTCCTCGATAATTGTGACCGGTTCGAATCCTTTGCGAATTGTTTTAGAGGGATATAAAATCGCTTCGATCAGTTCTCCGTCGGTCGGCTTCTTCTCCCACTTCGACAAGTTAGGACCGAGTGCGGTTGCCTCCGATGTCGGCAAATGGCATTTCCGGCATGCCGTCGATTGCTGATAGAACAGCACCGCTCCCTGTTTTGCATTGCCGTTCTCCCGAGCTTCCTCGGCTAAAGTGTTTCGATCAGTCTGCTTTAAGACCTCCTCGAGACGTTGAGCTTGAGTCTGTTGAGGTGCAAGCCACAGGAGCAAAGTTGTGAATAGTAATACTAAACGCATGGTGTTACTCAGTCTGCAGAAGTGATTTGGAATCCCGGTCGTAAAGATCGCAGTACCTCCCATTGTGTCGAAATTCTCAAGGCCATTCGAGCCTTGTTTCCTGAAAATGACATTGTCGACAGAAGATCTCGATGATGATTGCTGCCAGGAACCCCTGGCGATCCACAATTGCTCCATCCAGTCACAGGCCTTCGGTTCCGCAGATGTACATTTTCGTCTTGAAGAACCGCAATCAATGTGAATCAATCTCCTTCCCGTAAAATATTACGGAACTCCTCACCGACTTCACTCGTTCAATCTGCGCGGAGGATTCCTGAACTGACCAATCATCTCATGAGAGGCTGTGAGAATGATGGACGCCAGAAATTCGCTCTGCGTTGCATACGGGGAGAGGGTGGTGGCGATGTGGAGCGAGCGGAACTCCTCGTCAGTCAGAGGGACTTTCAGGCTGCGCATTTTTCCGGGTAACGACATAACAGGGCCTTTTGATCGGTAAAAAATGAAAGTTCCCTCAAGGTGTCAACGGTTCCGTTTCTCTCATTGTACGAAACTGGCCCCCGGTCGCGCAAGCATTTGAACAGACTGTAAGGAACTCTTGCCGAATCGGTCTCCTACGCCTCTCTCTCACGCGCGGGACCTAAATTCACCTCCAATTCGTGGCATATAAAGTGACGGCTGTCTTACCTGTCAGCCGCTGCCCGGAGACGTGTTGTCTGCGAGTATTTTCTTAGACTCTTTCGAATTGGAGTTCTCTGATGCTCAATCTTTTACGGCACTGTGGAGCCAAAGCGGTCTCCCACGATTCTGTCGTTATCTGCCCGACCCCCATACGGACAAAAACCAGGGTTTCCACTATAACCAGAATGCCGAGACTTACATGCTGGTTGGCGAGGCATTGGGCAAGGGCATGCTCAAGCTGCTGGGAGGTGAAGAGTAGCTGGGATAAGACGATTCTCAGAGAGGCCGCCTCAGGAAATTGGACGGATTGTAGGCCAGCGCGAACAGTTGAAGCCGAGACCGAAGCTCAATGAAGCGCTAACAGGAAAACGCCAGCAGAGGGTGGAAAACCCTAGTCATGTCGGTAGAGTGCTATTCTGTAATTGGGAGCGGTGTTACACATTCGTTGTACAGGGCTAAGTCCCTGTTGGGAGGCGAAAATGCCGTCCAAAATCTGCGACTTTGAGAAGTCGATTTCGAGAGTCGAAAGAACCGTTACAAGGTGACCAGATTCGCTCCGTCAGCGTGGTTTGAGGAGCGCAGTCAGAGCTCTCAATAGCTCTACGGAATTTACGGAGAAACAAGCCGATTACGGAGAATAGTCGCTAAGAAATTCGCTGCTTTGCAACGCTTTGCAAAAGTGGCCTCTCAGCGTAAGATGAGATTAATCAATTACTTGAGACCGTTCGCTTTCAAAATTGTGTCCGCCGACGGAACCGAGCGACTCTCATCCTGCACGCATCCTACTGTAGAATATTTCGCATCACTGCCTGAAGAGCATCAACTTCGATCGGTTTCATGATGTACTCATCCATGCCTGTTTCGAGACACCGCTCTCGGTCTCCTTTGAGTGCGTTGGCCGTCAGCGCGATGATCGGCAAATGCCCCGAGAGTTGGCCGGACTCTTCGCGTTTGCGGATCTCCCGGGTCGCCGTGAAGCCGTCCATTTCTGGCATTTGGCAATCCATGAGTAACAAATCGTACTTCTGATGTTCCACAGCCGAAAGAACCTCCTCTCCATTCACAACGAGGTCGCAGGTATGAAACCACTTCTCGCGTGCCGCAAGATTGCAAAGAACCAGTTTGGTACTACCAGTCATTTCCATCAGTGTTCGATGGCGGCTAGAATTGCGCCACACACAATCGTGAATCGCGGCCGTACAACACGACTTCTTCATCAGAGCCTTATATCGAGATGGCTCCCATTGAAAGGCGTCCCGTGAAATCGAAACGAAACGACTTCGTCCTCATCTTGGTTCTTGCTTTGACGTGGGCTATGTCAACCTCACCTGTCGGTGCTGCTTGCGAAGCCGCTTGTTTTCTTCTTTAAGCTGATCGGCGGTCGCGCCCTCACCGCACGGTTCTGGTTCGGGAGCAAATTTGGCGTGCCAGTCACGAAAGGTTTTGCAGCCGACATTAACGGCCCTTGCCGCGTCGGCTTTGGTGTAGCCTTCGTTGACGACGAGATTGACGGCGTACCATTCGAAGTCTTCAGAGAAGGTGCGTCTGGGGCGTTTTGGCTTCTCGGATGAGTGGGAATGGTTGGCAGAATTGTTTGACATGAGGTTCCTCCAAATGGATGATAAAGGTTCCATTTGTTCTCCGCCATTGTTGGTCTACCGCAGTTCGAGAAATGAGGGACGTTTCGACACTCAGCGCAGGTTGGTCTCGATACTATTCCAGTGGAAGGCGTGGAGGAGTCAGAGATTTGGGAGGGGTGGGGAGTCGATCCAAACTTGCTCCCAGTATCGAACCATCCGAGGCTAATAAATCCTGTTGGTTTTCAGAGTCTTGTTCGATTTGTAATTGTTGAGGAATGACTTTAGAGAAAATTGAAGCTCCTGTTTCCCAACTATCAGCCCACTGGATCATGCCTGCGACGGCGGCGTCTTCAATTGTACCTTCTCGATCTGACCAGTGGTTGCTCCAGTCTTCAAAGTTGAGATCAGTCAGTTCTGTGCTTCCGAAATCATCGGCGATTGTCCAGAACAGCTCAAAGCCGTGATAGAAATTTCGGCGACCGTACCAACTCAAAAGTGATCTGAAGTCAGCTGGATTGGTGGCTCCGGTCATCGAGACAAACGGGGCAACCAATACAGGATTCAAAGCATAGAGTGAGTTTTCGCTGGTGACCGAAACTGGTAATAGAAATCGTTGCGCTTCGCCACTCGCAAAACGAAACGGTGAAGAGCCTGTGGCCACTGTCGAATGTTTCAATTCGAGTTCAACCAGACTCGACTCCACTGGCATATCGGTCGAGCCTTCATTCAAAATGAGCGAGCTCTCGACAGCGATCATGCTGTTTTCGACACGAACGCGACCCGGGCGGGCGGTTTTTACGAGCAAGCCGTGAGATTCACCTCGCAAGACCGAGTCTTGAATGGAGAGAACAAAGGGATCGATATTCAAAGATGAACCAGTTGTTTTCATCTTCATTTTTTCCAGTTCATCACCCAATCCGCGAACAAGTTCAATGATGGCCGCAGGTTCGCGAGCTTCGTTCTGAATCGTTGCAGTTACATTCTTCAAACTTAACTGATCCGATCCTTGGACGGAAAAGAGGGTCCAATGTTCCCGTGTGGGGTATGTCACGCCGTGCTGGATATTCAGGTGTAGATCGACATTCACCAGATTGAGTGAACCTTCCCGAATGGTGATCATACGGGTGTCGGATTGATCGGGATTGAGTCGACTGGTAAACGAAACTACGGGGCGGAAGTTTTTGGCAGCTCGAATCGTAATGTTCTTATTGATGGTGATCGGTTTTTCCAGACGATCTTTCAAAAAACCATTGTATTGCAGTTCGATGATGCTACCACTTCGCGCATTTGCACAAGCTGCTTCTAACGTATTGTATTCTTGAGGTTCCGAGGCTCCCATCGCCCAGAGAACAACCGGGCTCTCAGGCAACTCTGATTTCATCAGCGGTGATGTTTCTGGGTCATCGGGAAGCGGAGAGGCCGTGGTGTTGGATTTTTCTGGCGGAGTATTTGGTGTGACTGAGACGACTTCTGGTGGGGCTAACGGGATTTGAGGTGATAATGCCGAATCTGTGTAGGTGGTGGAAGGGGTATTGTTACCGTTCGAGTTTCTTGCGATGAGCAGTTCGGGTGTATCGGAATTATCAACGAGGGGTTGGTTGAAGATGCCATCGGGATTGTGCAGATTCAGGATATTTCCTACACCCGTTCCAGGAAGTGTCTCTTGGGGAAGTGATCCTCCGATTGTTTCTGGCAGGTTGTCCTGCATCGTGATCAGACTGTTTTCCGGTTGCTTGTCCTGAGTCTCGTCAGCCGGGATGGAAGGTTCTGTTTTTTCTTCTTCGGAATTGGAATCGACACCTGAGTTTTCGAGACTGTCATTGGGATTGATGTTCGAATTGGCGACCGACTGATTTGCGTCGGGGGGAGTTTTATCGAGTCGATCCAAAGAGTAGACGATCAGAAGTAGCACGGCGACCGCAGCGATCCAACCGGCGTGTTTGGCCAGGAAGGGTTGTTCATTGGTTTTTAAACTATCCGACCACACAAGGCCTTCAGGAGTGACACCACGTAACCCTTGATCGCTGGCGACCATCAGCAGATCCCGAATCAACGATTCGGGAGATTGATATCGCTTCTTGGGATCGCTGGCCATCATTTTTTGCGTGACGGCAGCTAATTGTGGTGCGATTCTTCGATTGACGTCTGCCGGGTTAGGGACGAAGGTTTGTTGATGATCGAGAAGTTTTTGAGCCAATGTTCCTTCGGGGTAAGGTGGTTCGCCTGTGAGCATGTGGAACAGCGTGCATCCCAGTGAATAGATATCACTTCGCACATCGACATTTCGCGGATCCTGTGCCTGCTCGGGAGAGATGTAATCGAATGTCCCCAGAGTGGTCCCGGCGACCGTTAGATCGTCCATCGACTCAGACGACTCTTTACGAGCGAGACCCAAATCGACCAGTTTCGCGCGACCTGCCGGATTGACAATAATGTTCGAGGGTTTGATATCTCGATGAACGACTCCGGCAGCGGAAGTGTGCTTCAGCGCGTGGGCAATCTGCAAAGTGAAGTTAATTGCATCACCCGGGTTTAAGGGGCCGCGTTGACTAATCAGATCTCTCGCATTCGTCCCCGTGACATATTCAAAAGCAATGAAATGAAACCCACAGTCCTCACCATAAAAGTGAACACGGGCAATTCCATCATAATCGAGCCTCGCCGCGGCTCGTGCTTCGTTGAGAAATCTTTGAATTGAGGAGGGTTCTCTGGCTTGAGAAGGGGCCAAGATTTTGAGTGCCACATATCTCTGTAAATGTAAATCGAGAGCCAGAAACACCGAACCCATTCCGCCCGAACCAATTCGATCCACTAACTCAAAATGTGCAAGTTTCACTCCGTGAGGAGAATCGGGAATCTCGCCTGGAGAAAGCTGAGACAGGTCAGGGAACAATAAACTATGGATTTCGGGCTCAGGTTGTGTGGAGGTTTGTGGAGTCTCGGTTGTCGCGGTTGTCGCGGATTGTGGGCGTCCCTCAGGATTCAGGACTGTCTCTTGGGACTTGCGCACAGGGGGGGCGTCAGAGAACGGAAACGCCTGTCCGCTCGCTGAGATTGGTGTCGAACCTGTTGATCCCGATTCGGCCATTTTGCAGTCAGATAAGAGGAAATTAAATGGATGTACTTGATGACCACAAATCCTGTACGGCTGAAGAAGGTGGTCTCCCATCGTTCAGAATTTGCAGGTAGTTCAGGAGTGTAGACGATTAATCGACATCTTAGGTTCCGTCCATCCCGTAGAAAAAAGAACATTTCCCAGGATCGACGCAAATGATGGGCCCGTGTTTATCGATTGTGCCAAAGGCAAACCGTACACAATATTATTGTAGCTTTTTGTGGAGCATTAGCACGAAAAAAACAGAGATTCGCGAGGAAGAATAACTCAGCGCGCTGATTATTTGCAGGCTGAGGGGCTCGCTTCAAGCGAACGCAATTTTACTTGCCGTACAATACATCATTCATATCTTTTTCGAGGGCGTCGGTCAGTACGGACAGTTTTTCGAACAAACTCTCGGTAAACTGCTCAGATTCCAGCACCTGTACAACATGATTGCGAACCGTTAAGTCGGCAATCTCTTCCAACTGCGATTGACTGTTGCCCACCCGAGAGATTTTCTGCAAATTCTTGAGTTTAGGAAGAAAGCCAAGCTCTAGGTGTTCGATCATTTCGCGCACCAAGACCTCTGATTTCTTGACTTTATCCTGTAGTGTCATACTCTCGATGGAGTGATCCATATGTTTTCCTCTGATTTGTACACATTACACTCTGAATACTGATTCGCTTCAAGATGAATCTTTGTGGACGGACGACAGAAGTGAGCCGGATCGCTTACTGAGCAGCCAAATTGGAACAGTGAGAAACGATGCGAATCCTGATTATTTCCGATATTCATTCCAATATGGCCGCATTGCGGGCAGTGTTCGAGGCTGAAGAATTTGATGCGTGTGTCTGTGCCGGGGATGTTGTTGACTACGGTTGCGACCCTTCGGAAGTCGTGAACTGGATGCAGGAAAATACTGTGGCGTGTGTTCGTGGAAATCACGATCACGCAGTCGGCCAAAAAGTCCGACCTCGCGGTGGTCTCGGACTTCGACACTTGGCATTCGCGACTCGACCGTTGCATTGGCAATGGATGAGTGATGACCAATTGAGGTGGTTGAGTCAACTACCGACCTCCCAGTTCGTTGAATTGGATGCCAAGCGATTCTACCTGGTACATGGGACGCCCCGTGATCCCCTGGAAGAATACCTCGGTCCCAAACAGGAGGACTGGCAACATCGCCTCAATAATATTGACGCTGACTTTGTATGTGTTGGTCACACGCATCAGCCATATTTATTGGAGTTAGACAATGGAACAACAGTCGTCAATCCGGGATCGGTTGGCCAACCGCGAAATCTCGATCCCCGAGCCGCATACGCGATCTATGAGAACGGTGCTGTCACTTTGAAGCAGGTCGAGTATGCTATCGAGGACGCCATCGCCAGTTATCGAGCCGCGGGACTCCCCGAGGATGTTTGCGACTTGGCTTTTCAAACACTCGCTGATGGCGGGTTGCGTCTTTGATGTCTATGTCGGTTCTGAATGATTCATCCATGATTAATATTGTTTCCAAAAATTCTGTTTGCCTGTTTTTATTTTTTGCTTCTCTGCCGTTAGCGTTTCTCGCAGCCGAGTCACCCTCTTCGGAAACTTGGGAACTCATAACGGTTGAGGGAGAGCAGTTGGGTTCAGCAGATATGAATGTCACAAGCACGCACTGGTTGCTCGGGCGAGGAGACAAAATACGTCGATTCACTCCCGACGAAGTGCTCTCTGTTAAGCATCTGTTTCCTCTTGGATTTCCCATGAGATTCGATTCACTCACAGAGAAATCATCCACAAAGAAAAATTGTCGGGTGACGTTGTCGAATGGTGATTCCCTAATGGGGCATCTGGTGGACCTCTCCGAGACAGAAATCACGTTTCTACCGTCAGTTCTTTTGGTTGAAGAATCTGGCAGGACAGTTCCTGCTCCGCAACCTCTGAAAATCATGTTGGAATCGGTGACTCAATTGGAGTGGAGTCGGCTCGATGGGAGTTTTTCAGCCCTCGATTCATTAAGTGGGCGAGAGAATAATAACCTTCAACAGGATCAGCTCACTCTCTCAAACGGCGACAAAATTCGAGGAGAACTCTCCGGTTTTTCTGCGACAACATTGACGTTAGAAACAGATTCTGGTCCTCGCGATTTTCTGATTCAGGAACTCACCCATTTGCGTTTCAACCCCGAATTGGTGATCGTCCCCAAACCCGAGTCTCAGAAAACATTAGTCCGGCTTCAAGATGGTAGCCGCGTCTCGGCACGTTCAGTGATGTTGGTCGAGTTCAATGCGTTTTTATTGAAGACAGAACTCTGTGGGGATTGGCAAGTTCCGTTGGGATCTGTGGATTCATTTCTGTCTCTGACAGAGAACCGGAGGCCACTCTCGGAGCGGACGCCTCAAAAGGTGGACTACACGCCGTTTCTTTCCAAAGTTCCTCATTGGCAAATCGATGCGAATGTGTTGGGGACTCAGATGAGAATGCAAACCGCTGGCTACCTGACGGGGCTCGGCATGCATTCTCGCACCGAAGTTCAATGGTTATTGGAAGAAGGCGATGCGTCGTTTCTGGCAGAAATTGGGATTGATGATGTCGCGAAAGGAACAGGAAGCGTTGTCTTCGAAATATTGACCGATCAGAAATCCGTTTATCAAAGCGAAATCATTCGAGGTGACGAGAAACCGAAATTAGTTCGGATCGACTTAAAGGGAAAAAAAACACTGACACTTCGCGTGGATTTTGGAGATCGAGGAGATGTGCAGGATCGTGCCAATTGGGGCAATGCACTGATTCTAAAATCGGCCGATGAATGATGAGTCTCGCTGGATCACTCTTTAGTCATTGTGTCATTGCAGAATCAGGATTACTTCAAGCAATGTGCATTGGCCATCGAAATTCCCGAGAGCATCGCTCCGATGATTCCCAGAAATCCTTGATCTGTCCCACACAAATAGAGATTGTCGAGTGGAGTTGTTCCACTGAGTTGTTTGGTGGGTGAGCCATAGACGGCTCCGTTGAGATGCCCGGTAAACTTTTTGATGGTCCGTGGCGTAAAGATATCTTGATCGATGATGTGATTCTGGAAGTCGGGGACAATACCAATCGCATTTTCAATCATCGCCGTCGCGTGTTCCTGCTTCGCCTGCTGGTATTGTTCTTCATCGTCAATGTTCAGCCAATATTGATGGTCGGCGAGAGCCGTGATGTTGATTTTATTGTCTTCTAACGGTTCCTCGAACTGATAATTGTTCGGCGAGCAGATAATCCCGCTGCGTAAATCGACCGGCGTGCTTGGTCGTTCGTAGCAGAAGTCAGTTTGGTTGGAAAAGAAGACCACCGTGCCGTGGTGTCCCAAATCCGCAGGAGAGCAATCGAGCGTCGAGATTGATTCGACGAACGAGATATCGCCCGTGGCTGCTTTCTCTTCGACAAACGGCTTCTCACAAAGGCGTTGAGTTTCGACGAGTCCGGCGGAGGAGAGTATTCTCTTTCCTTCCAGAACTTCTCCGTTATCGAGTTCGACGCCGTAAGCTGTCCCGTTCTTTTCAAGGATCCGATTCACACCGGTCCGCAGCTTGAGTTCTCCTCCTTCGCCGCGAAACTTTTTCACCAACACACGCAGAATGCGACGAATCCCTTCTTGTGGGCGACTGAAACCCTCTTGCAAAATACTGCGGAAGATGATGACAAATTGTCTCAAATCGAGATCGTTGGGCGTCGCGGAACTATAAAAAAGAATCGGACAGAACAACATATTTTCGAGCAACGGGTCTGTCAGGAATTTGCGAATATGTTCGCGGGCCGACAGATATCCTTCGGTGTCGGCGAACGGGTTAAACTCGTCGATCGATTGGACAAGTCGATTGAAGCCGTCGGCTTGATCGGGAAAACATTCAGCCACTTGTGAACGGAGAAGTTCAAAATCGTTTGTCATTCGCAACGTGCAATCGGGGAAGACGACCGACGATTCAATTTGTGGGCAGAGGGCAAAATCATCCCAAGAGAGTCGCAATTGCCGAAGCAGTTTGTTCAGAGGTTTGGAACGGTCCCCTTTTTCTGCATAGTTGGTGACGGCATGCAGACCGACATCATAATCTCGATGTCTTAAGCGATAGAAAGAGTTGAGACCGCCGATGGTTGTATGGCGTTCGAGCAGACAGACCTTCTGGTCGTAATAGGCAAGCCGAATGCCGGCAGCCAGTCCTGAGAGACCGGCACCGATGATGATCGTATCGTATTGCACCTGCGTGGTTCCCGTTCTTGCCAATTGCCGGGACTGATCACTCGTAAACGATCTTGCCTATGCGGGGCTTTCGACGTCTTTGAGCAGAGGGTGGAGATAGGTGACAGTGCTGTCCATTGTCACGAGATTTGGATAATCCTCTTCTGGAATCTGAACACGGTATCGCTTTCGCAATTCCATGACGATGTCGAGAAAATCCATGCTGTCCAGCTCCATCTGGTCGCGGAAGGGCTGTGAATCATCAAGATCTGAGAGATCTTCATCTGGCGCAATCTTGTCCAGAATATCGAGGATTACCAGTCGAATCTGCTCTTCGTTCATTCGTCTCTCCGACGGATCAGTTTTCCGTCACTAATCGCAAGTTCATGCTTCGTAACGTTTTATAATAAGAACCGAATTGATGCCCAGCATTCCGAACGAGTTGTTCAGGATGTAGTCCACTTTCGGCAATTCACGGGGGTCGTTGGCCACAAGTTGCTTCAGGGCAATCTTGGGGTCACGGTCTTGGAGGTTGATTGTAGCGTGGGCGACCAGATCTTCAAAGGCAGGAAGATTTCCCAATAATTCGAGGGCTCCGGCCGCTCCCATCGCGTGTCCTATGAAGCTTTTGGTGTTATTGATGGCCAAGCTCTCTCGATCACCAAAAACTGTGTGCAAAGCTTTCGCTTCTTGAATATCGCCCATTTCGGTTGCCGTCGCGTGAGAGCTGACGATGTCGATATCGTCGGCGGTCAGATTGGCTCTTCCCAAGGCCAATTCCAAACATTCGGCCTGTCTTTCGGCAGAAGGCAATACAAAGTCGGTGGCGTCGGAGTTCATGCCGTATCCGACAATTTCTCCATAAATACGAGCACCACGAGCTTTCGCGTCCGACAATCGCTCTAAAGTGCAAATGCCTCCTCCTTCAGCCACCACGATTCCGTTGCGATTTGCATCAAAGGGCCGACAGGCTTTTGTTGGATCGTCGTGCGTTGCTAACGCTCCTTGACTTTGAAAGCTGGCAAAAATTCCGAAGGTATGAATACTTTCCGAAACTCCCCCGCAAATCGCCACATCGACTTCATTCAGACGGAGCATTTGTACTCCCTGAATAAAGCCTGCGTTGCCGGCTGCGCAAGCCGCACCCACCGTCAGGTGCGGGCCGGTGATTTTCATATTGATGGTGACTTCACCAGCCGGATTATTGGCAACGGTCCGTGGATTATGATGATGCGACCAGACTTTGGTGTCGTAGTCGAACTGTGTGATCTCGTAGATCTCGTTTTCTGTCTCAACATTGCCGTGTTCGGTGATACCGAGATAGACGCCTACTCGATTTTTTGGAGTGTTTTCCCAGTCGAGTTGGGAATCAACGACGGCTTCGTTCGCACAATAAACCGCCACCTGACCAGCGCGTGTCCCGCGGCGAGCTTCTTTTCGCTTTTGATGGCGGGTGACTTCAAAGTCACAGACGCCCGCCACTGTGGGGGGCATGTAGCGTGTTTCAAACGGGACGACCCCCGAATTGCCCGCGAGCAAATTCGCGCGGTATTCCGCGAGCGAATTTCCATTGGGGGCCGTTAATCCGATCCCGGTAATGACAATTCGGGATTCATCGGGCAAAGGCATGAGTCTCGTTCCGCAGGTGTGAGCCAAAAAGGTCGAAAATCATCGATTCAAATCGACGGAAGAACCTGCCAGCGTAGCACTTTGCGGTAAGACAGGCAAGCGGTTGGGGATGTCTGAATCAGCGAGAATTGATATACTGGGAGCTGGTATGGAATCTCTACTCGATTCCCGGCTTTCCCGGAAGGATTCGCGATGCTTCAACACCGAAATTTAATCGTTCTGGCATGTCTGGCGGCTTTTTGCTGCCAACCCGTTCAGGCACAGTTGACGAGGGATCAAGTCGCGAGATCGTTGCAAGTCGGAGTTCGCTATCTGAAAACTCAGCAACAAGACGATGGCCATTGGGATAATGGTGGTGGGCAGTTCCCCATCGGTATCACTTCTTTGGCAGTGATGGCGATGCTGAATTCTCAGGTTCCGGTGACAGATATTGCGGTCCAAAAAGGGCTCGGTTATCTGCGCTCGATCCCACCTGCAGATTGGCCTCGAATCACCGGGCGTTCGGAAAACTATGAACTTTCCTTGATGCTGATGGCGCTGGCGGTTGCCGATCAGGACACGGATCGAAATCGAATCATTCGGTTGGCCTCCATGATCGAAAAAGGACAGGTCGACAGTGGAGCCAATGTGGGAGGATGGTCATACCTATTGGGGGCAGGTCAAGGTGGTGCCGCCGATGAGAGTAACAGTCAGTATTCGGTTCTTGCGCTGCGGGAAGCTGCCCACTATGGAGTCCCTATCAAGCGAGAGACTTGGGTGAATGCCAGGAACTATTGGCAGTCCAAACAATCCGCTGATGGAGGATGGGGATATCAGGGGAACGGTAAAAGTTCAGGAAGCATGACGGTTGCCGGAATCGCTTCCTCCGTCATCTGCGAAACAATGCTGGGAGATCCCGACGATAATTTCAATTGTTGTCAGGAACAGGAAGAAAATCAGGTGATTGATCGTGGGATCAAATGGCTCTCCGATAATTTTGAGGTTGGTTCCAATCCCGGCGGAGGCAATTACCAACTCTATTATCTGTATGGACTCGAACGAGCCGGGCGTCTGAGTGGACGGCGATTCTTTGGAGAAAACAACGACTGGTATCGAGCCGGAGCGGAATATCTCATCAAACGTCAATCGGGCCGCGGCTTTTGGATGGGCGAAGCAGGAATCGATAAAGCTCCCGTTCTCTCGACGGCCTTTTCTCTGCTGTTTCTTTCCAAAGGGTTGTCGCCTGTTGTCGTTTCTAAACTCAAATTTGGTGGAGGTCCGGGTGCCGAGATCCCCGAGTCTCTCTGGAATCAGCATCCCCGAGACGTGCATCACCTGATGGATTTTATTTCGACTCAGGATGGTTGGCCGAAATTACTCACTTGGCAAGTTCTTGAACTCCCGAAATTGACCGATCAAAATGCACTTTCTGTGTTGGTTCAGTCGCCCATCCTCTATCTTTCCAGTGATCGTGCTCCGCAGCTCACGCCGGCTGATATTCGTCGGTTGAGGCAGTATCTCGATCAGGGTGGAACCTTACTCGCCGCGGCGGGATGTCAGTCGGCTGATTTTGATCAGGGGTTTCGGCGTATTGTGAAGCTGTTGTATCCCGATGAAGCGAGTCTGTTCAAACGGCTGACGGTCGATCATCCCGTGTACCGCAGCGAGTTTCTTTTGTCAGACGAAGCGCACGAGTTATGGGGCATCGACTTTGGTTGTCGCACGCCCATCATCTACTCCCCCGATGATATCGGTTGCCTCTGGGATCATTGGTCACAAATCGATCCCCCCGGTCGCTCACCGCAAAACAGTCTTAAAATTGATCAGAAAATGAAATTGGGGACCAATATCGCGGCGTATGTCACGGGGCGCGAACCTGCCGACAAACTCGAAAGCCAGGAGCGTGCTGGCAGTGATAATCCGTTGGAAGCCATTGAACGCGGGTTCTTGCAGATTGCCAAGCTACGACATGAAGGGGGATGGGACACCGCCCCCATGGCGTTACGAAATTTATTGAAAGCGCTTAACGAACAAGTCGGTGCGGTTTCAATGAGCAAGAAAAATTTCGTCCCTAGCGATCAGAACATTTTTAACTTCCCAATGCTCTACATTCACGGTCGACAATCGTTTTCGTTCAGCGAGGCAGAACGCGAACAGTTGCGAAAGTATCTCAACCGAGATGGAGTTCTCTTTGCCGACGCCTGTTGCGGTGCGTCTCAATTTGATGCCGCATTTCGTGCCGAGATGGGAAAACTCTTCCCCGATCAAAAACTCACTCGTATTCCCGTAGAACACGAGCTGATGCAAACGCCTTTCGATATTCAGCAGGTGACACGCCGTTTGCCCTCGGTGAATCGTCCCGGTCAGCCTTTGAAAACGCTCACGCAAAAAGGGGAACCGGTTTTATACGGCATCGAAATCGACGGACGACTCGCGGTGATCTACAGTCAATATGATTTGAGTTGTGCGCTCGAACGTCAAACATCGCTTATCTGTAACGGCTATTCTCCCGAGGACGCACTTCACATCGCCATGAATATCGTGATCTATTCCCAGCAGCAATCGCCCAGTATTCGCTGATCGGAAGCGGTTAATACCCAAACACCGACAGAATCATCGGAGTCACATCGGTGTCGGCCACTGAGTTTTTGTCGGCGAGCAAGTCCGCGTTGGAAGAGACAATCACTCCTTGCCGACTTGGATCATCGGCGGGATAGCCGTGCGAACCTTTGACGAGTGTCGCATCAAGCGGAGTCGATTTTGTCTCCATGTTGAAAAACATTTCGACCGGGTCGTATCCCGGTTTGCGATGAATATCGACCGTGTGTGCAAACGCGGGGGCGTTCGCATCATCGAGCCACCAGTAATAAGCGAACCATTTTTCCGGTTTCGAGATGAGGACCACTTCGCCGCTGCGCGGATGATCGAGGTTGTATTCGGCTCTTTCTACTCCTACCAACACTTTTTCGACATCGGGATCGTTACGAAAGAGTTCGGCCACACCATGAATGGCGGCTTCATTTTGCACATAGACGTGAGCCAATTGATGATCGGCTAACGCCCAAGCGGTTGAGGCTCCCGGATTGAGAACTTCTTTGCCGTCGTCATCGGTATCGAGAGCTAAAAAGCCTGCTTCCCGCAATTTACGATTCGGATAGCTCACTCCATCCACTGTCGTGATGACATATTCACTGGCGACTAACCATGTCACTTCACCCATCGCCTCTTCGTAGCCGGCAATCATCCGTTCGAGGCCCGCGTCGATCTCTTTGACGGCGGCGAGAGCCTGTTCGCTATCAGGACCAAACTTCTGCGCGGCATAGTCGAGGTGAGGCAGGTAGACATAGCTGAGATTGGGTTGGTATTTCTTAGCCCCGTGGATGCCCGAATCGATGATCCAATCACTCGACTTGATGTTGGCGAGTGGTCCCCAGAAATGTTTGAGTGGAAAGTGACCGAAGGTGTCTCGCAGTTCGCCATACATTTCTGTCGGTTTGGTGTAACACCACAACGATTCGGACCCATCAGGATTGTGAATAGGGGCGAAGGTGCAGATGTAATCGCCGCCGCAGCCTTTAATGTGTAAAGGAAACCAGACCGCCGAGGTGATCGATTCGTCTTTCTCGTGCAGAATGTCCCACACTTGCGGGGCTTCAAAAATCTCATTCCAGGCGGTCCACAATTCGACCTGCTGTTTCTCACGCCAGAAAAAACCGTTGGCCGTGATGCCGTGTTTGTCGGGCGTGACACCCGTGGTGAGCGTCGCTTGCACGGGACACGTCACGGCAGGGAAACTGGGAACAAGCGGGCGAGAGCCACCGCGATCCGCGAGAGCTTTGAGATTCGGCATCAGGTCGAGATCTTGGGATCTCAAACCGGGAAGTGAGATTAAAACAACGTGCTGGCTCATGAGTGATCACTTCGTAAAAGATAGTCTGGAAATGAATTTCGGGTGATTGTGACTTCCTGGGATTTAACGCCCAGCATCGTCGCAAACAAGGTTCTCCGCCGCAATCCTAAAGCCGTGCGGTTGGTTCGTGAGGCGTCATTGCGAGAGAATTCCGCAAAAACTCTGTTCAGAAATGACCTACAGGGAGTACAACGGGAAGGATGCAGATCACCCTCTCACATCATTCGATACGTCTTCTTAAATGGCTCTCAGTCTTGCTGGTCGTCAAGGTGATTGTGTTTACGCTCTATAGCTACCGAAATTATTTTCCTCCCAACTTTGAAGTTCCATTTCTTCTCGGTCGGCAAAGTTATTTTTTTGGCCAGTATTCGTGGTCGTTTTATGCTCATCTCGCGTCAGGGCCGACAACGCTCGTTCTCGGGCTGATTCTGTTGAGTGACCGTTTTCGAGGTCGGTATCCTCACGGGCATCGAATCTTGGGACGTATCCAGGTCGGCATGATTTTATTCGTGCTTGTGCCGAGCGGCATCGGGATGTCGTTTTATGCACTGACTGGGATACTGGCTGGTGTCGGATTTGCCACGTCTGCTATCGCGACGGGAGTTTGTGCGATTCTCGGTTGGCGAGCAGCAGTACGCAGAAAGATCCAAACCCATCGCCTTTGGATGTTGCGTTGCTTTGCAATTCTCTGTTCGGCGGTAGTCATCCGCATCATCGGTGGGATGGGGACTGTGTATGGCTGGGACGCCCCGTGGGTTTATCAGGCGTCGGCATGGATCAGTTGGCTATTGCCTCTCGCCCTGGTCGAAGTCCATCGAAATATTCAGTTGGTCCAGCCTTTGTCTCAATCCGATTCCTGATCGTCTGAAATTTCCGGGCTATTAAGCGAACTGTCGGCTTCTTCGTAAGATGCCAAGTTCTGGCGTTCCTCAGCAGGAGTATCAGCGGGTATAAAACGAACAGCACCATCGACCATCAGGCCATGTGTCCCGCCCGTATGGTGAAATTCTGTTTCTTCATCAAATCCCAGGCTGACTTTTGCATCAATCACTTGAGGATCCATCCAATGGACGGCATGTTCCTCAGCCACTTCAATGACCAACAAGGTCTCTGCATTATCGGTATTTGTTTCGAGCACCCGCGATTCGGTGGGTGTCAAAAAACTGTCATCTGTGATGAGAGCATGATAGACGGTCAGATTGTTGTAGAGCGTTGTCGAAGGACAACCATAGATTGGCGGAGTCTGAGCGAATGCTTCTGCATTGACGGGGTCATCCCACGGCTTGGTCAAATCAATAGTGTCATAGAGGGGAGCTTGATCGACAAACGGCAGAATGAGTGTCCGCCAACTGTGCAACGGTTTGCCTTGTGCGTCGGTGGTGTAAGCGGGCGGGAATCCACCGTACATATCGTGGTAATTGTGCAGCGCCAATCCGATTTGTTTCAAATTGTTTTTGCAAGACGATCGTCGCGCGGGTTCTCGTCCACGATGCACGGGGGCGAACAAAAAGAAAATCCCCGCAATGATAATAATGACGACGATCAGTTCCGGGATCGTGAAGCCTGAATGATAGGGTGAGCTCGACGATTCAGTTCCTGTTTTTTTCATGACAAACCCCTTTGAGACAGAAGGGACAAAAGTTCACACTATGTTCTGTAGCATAAATGTTTTGTTGGGCCGTGCAAAAATACTTCGGGTTGGATCGGCGTGTGCTTTCATTTTTCTTGCAGATAAGGTCTTTCTTCTGGATCTTTGCGGCTTCGTCGAGGACAATTGAAGTTGTCTACAACCATTTGACTCAACGGCAAGGCGACCAGTGCTCAATCACTCTACTCATTCCATCAACCGACGACAAGCCGTCAAAGCGTTTGCCGTGGTGGGTCTCGGATTAGGTATTCCTCTCAATACCAAAAGTGCAACAGTTGAGAGCAAGAAGAACGCCATCTCGTTCGGCTTCTCACTCTATGGGATGAAAGATGTCGCTCCGACCGATGCGTTTCGGATTCTCAAACGCATCGGGTACGATGCGGTCGAATTGGTTTGTATGCCCGATTGGTCGACCGCTCCCGAAAATCTTTCCAAGTCTGATCGAGTGACCCTCAAACAGGAGTTGGAGGTTTCCGACTTGCAGCTTCCTGCACTCATGGAGAATCTGCCGTTATTGGTTTCCAAAGACCAACGGCTGAAGCATCTCGACCGTATCAAGGCGGCGGGAGAGTTGGGGCACGATTTAAGTCCCGAGAAACCACCCGTGCTTGAGACCATCATGGGAGGCAAAGGGAAGGATTGGCCAACGGTCAAAAATGAAATGGTCGACGAACTCGGACATTGGGCGAAAGCGGCTGAAGCCTGTCAGACGATCGTTGCGGTGAAGCCTCATGTCTCGGGAGCCGTGCATGCACCAGAGCCGGCGGATTGGCTGGTTCGGCAAGTCAATAGCCCGTGGATTCGGCTGGCGTACGATTACAGTCATTATCAAATTGGCAATTACGATTTTGAAAAGTCTCTCGATCTGCTGTTGCCGAACTCGGTCTTTGTGCATGTCAAAGACAATCTCGGTAAGAATGGAAAAGTCCAGTTTGCGTTGCCGGGGGAAGGTGACATCGATTACCCGACTTACTTCAAAGCCTTAATGAATCACAAGTATCAGGGCACGGTCATGGTCGAAGTGAGTTCGCAATTGTGGCGAAAAGAAGGTTACGATCCCGTTGCGGCAGCGAAGGCGAGCTTTGAAAACTTGGAACCGACCCTGATTAAAACCGGCGTATGGTGTGGAGGCTGTTGAATAAGAACTTGAGACGGTTGTAACGGCAAACGGGCAAACATTGAGGTCTTTGCCCCACTTTATTCGATAGAAGAGTGACGCAGGAGGTCAAAAGCTCTTCTCAATATCGGAACATTTCGCGTGCGTTTGAATTTTGACATTATCGAAAAAACAACCAGGCCGCCGGGAGTTCGTCCCAAACGCCGAAAGTCCGACCATGTTTCGGTCGACGATGTCTGGTTTGATGTTCCCGATGAGGCTCTCGAAGCACCAGAACCTGAGCCGCAAACATCACCTGCGACTCAAAACCTCTCATCACGTCAATTGTTCTCTTTGTGGACCATCGCAATTATTGTCTCTGCGTTTTGTTATTTTGGGACGGCTGCCATCCAGAATCGTTCGAGTGACGAGACGGAACTGACCCATCTGCAAATCAACGTCAATTCCGCGACGCTGGACGAATTGCTGTTACTCGAAGGAGTCGGCGAAATAACGGCGGAGAAAATTCTGGCTGACCGCGAAACGAACGGTCCTTTTGCAACTCCCGATGACATTCAGAGAGTCTCGGGGATTGGTCCGAAAAAACTGGAAAAGTTGCGTACTTTCGTCCATTGCAACGACTGAGTTTTCGCTCAGAACTTTTCAGATTATGGTTTCTTCGCCGTTGGAATTCAGATATTCTAAATGGTCCACGTTATTTTCCCACCTGAGACCATCATTGAAGAGGTGACACCTATGTCGAAGTTAACAAGACGGAGTTTTGTCAAAACCACGGCTGCCGGTACGGCGGCCACATTCGCAGCCCCGGCATTTCTGAAAGCTCAGGGAGCCAACGAGAAAATCGGTATGGCTGTTGTGGGAGTTGGCGGACGCGGTCAAAGCCATATGTCGGCCTGGATGGGCGATTCACGCACACAAATCACATACATCGTCGATGTCGATGAAAAAATCGGCAACGCTCGTGCTGATACCATTGAAAAGAAACAGGGCACACGTCCGGTTCTCGTCAAAGACATGCGGGAAGCCTTCGACGCCAAAGATGTCGATGCCATCAGCACGGCAACACCGAATCATTGGCATGCGTTGACTGGCATCTGGGCCATGCAAGCTGGTAAAGATGCCTACGTCGAAAAGCCGGTTTGTCATAATATTGCCGAAGGCTCTGCATTAGTCGCCGCCGCTCGCAAGTATAAAAAAATCTGTCAGGTCGGAACGCAAAGTCGATCCTCTTCTGCATTACATGAAGCGGTCATGTTTATTCGCGAAGGTGGCATCGGCGACGTGAACTTTGCTCGTGGCTTGTGTTACAAGCGTCGTGCATCAATTGGTGCTTTAGGTGATTATCCGATTCCAGATGTTGTTGATTACAGCATCTGGAGTGGACCGGCTCAATTCACCGATCCTCGTTTGACACGCAAACGATTCCATTACGATTGGCACTGGCAACGTGCTTACGGAAACGGCGACCTGGGGAACCAGGGGCCGCATCAAACCGATATCGCACGTTGGTTCCTCGGAGTGGATCGGCATCCTGAAAATGTCTTCGCCTATGGTGGACGACTCGGGTATCAAGCCGAGCAGAAAAATCCTGACTACGTTGATGCTGGCGACACGCCCAATACGATTGTCTCGATTTACGATTACGGCGATAAAGCTCTGACCTTCGAAACGCGTGGGTTGAGCGTCGACAACTCCGACGATGAAGAGTTGAACAAACTGTTCCGGTCAACCAAAGGTAATAAAATTGGCGTGGTTGCTTATGGGACAGATGGTTACATGGTGCAGCGTACCTACTCTCATTGCATCGCTTACGACAAGAACATGGAAGTGATCAAAGAATTCAAAGGTGGTGGAGACCACTTTGGGAACTTCCTGGATGCGGTCGAAAGCCGCAATCATGAAGATTTGAACGCAGATGTGCTCGAAGGGCATCGTTCGGCTGCTGTCAGCCACTTGGGTAACATCAGTTATTACCTAGGTGAAGACAATAAGGCCTCCGTTGATCAGATCAAGGAAGTTCTTTCAGGCGTGAAGAGTCTCGATGACAACATGGAAACTCTTCATCGCACGGTAATGCATTTGGAAAAGAATGGCGTCGATCTCGGAAAGTATCCTCTTTCATTAGGGCCAAGCCTCGCGTTTGATCCATTGAAAGAAATCTTCCCGAATTCACCCGAAGCGACCGAAATGTGTTCGCGAAATTATCGCACCGGTTTCGTTTGTCCTACCGCTGCTGAAGTTTGATAGCGGTATGTTGGCAGTTTGACAATTTTCACTCGCAGGTTTCACATCGAGACCTGCGAGTTTTTTTATGATGCCGCACTTTCTATAAAACGTGTTGGGATCGTGATCGGACAACGTTATACTGAAATTTCCCGGAACTCGGGTAAGTAACAATTTTGAAAGGGACAGCCTTGAAGGATTTCGATTACGCCGCTCCGACTGCTTTGGAGGAAGCGGTTGCATTGCTGGCACAACATAACGGCAGCGCCAAGATTCTCGCCGGTGGAACCGACATTATCGTCCAATTACGGGAAGGTCTCAAAGATGCTGATGTCGTTGTCGATGTCAAAAAAATACCTGAATTGACCGAACTCAAATATTCTACGGAGAGCGAACTCTCGATGGGAGCCTCTGTTCCCTGTTATCGCCTGTATGAGAGTCCCGAGATTGTCAGCGCTTATGGTGCGGTGACCGATTCAGCACGCATTATCGGTGGTTGGCAGATTCAAAGCCGCGCTTCCGTTGGTGGAAACCTCTGCAACTCGTCTCCTGCCGCGGATAGTATTCCCTCATTGATTGCCCATCATGCCGTCGCTCATATCGTCGGTCCCAATGGCTCACGCGAAGTTCCGGTGACAGAATTTTGTACGGCACCCGGAAAAAATGTGCTTGAGCCCGGTGAACTGCTGGTCAAAATCACTCTGCCTGCTCCGGTCTCCAAGTCAGCTTCGGCTTACCTTCGGTTCATTCCTCGGAATGAAATGGACATCGCCGTCGCCGGTGTTGGCTCTTGGGTGAAACTATCCGAAGATGGCGGGACGATCACAGACGCCCGGATCGGTGTCTGTGCGGTCTCGGCCACTCCGCAATTCGCCGAAGAAGCGTCCGCATTTCTCGCAGGTAAACCGGCGACCGACGAAACGTTCGCAGCTGCGGGAGAACTCGCAAAGAAGGTTGCTTCCCCTATTGATGACATGCGAGGGACTGTCGAATATCGAATTCATCTCATAGGAGTTTTGACTAAGCGCACGCTCAACATTGCCTGCGAACGGGCAAAAGATAATTAAGAGAGTTATCTTCATCGCGCTTGCAATTCAATGTGAAATTAATCAGTCAGATAGACACTGAAAAAGGATATTATCCATGGCCAAAAAACAGGTCGTGACTTCAAACATTAACGGCGAAGAGGTCGAGTTTCTCTGCAAACCGCAGCAGTCATTGCTGGAAGTTTTGCGAGACGAACTCGATTTAACCGGGGCGAAAGAAGGTTGCAACAACGGCAACTGCGGAGCCTGCACCGTGATGCTCAACGGGCATCCCGTCAATAGTTGTCTGGTATTGGGGGTTGAGGCGGAAGGGGCCGAGATCACCACTGTCGAGTCGATTGCCGAAGGAGGCGAGTTGCATCCTCTCCAACAATGCTTCCTCGAAGATGCCGCTCTTCAATGTGGCATTTGCACTCCCGGATTTCTGGTTGCTGCAAAAGCCCTCTTGGAGAAGAATCCCGACGCGACCGAGCATGACATACGTTTCAACTTGGCCAACAATCTGTGTCGCTGTACCGGCTATGACAAAATTGTCAAAGCCGTCCAAAACTGTCAAACACAAAGCAAGGAGGCGGTTTCCCCATGAGCACTGAAACCCCCGACAAACCACAAACAGAAGTCTTCCTGGGAAAAACCGATTACAAAGTGATCGGCACTCGCCCCATTCGTCACGATGGTGCCGAAAAAGTCACCGGCAAAGCAATTTACACCGCCGACTTCAAATTGCCCGGCATGCTTCACGGTGCGATCCTGCGCTCTCCCCATCCACATGCCAATATCAAATCGATTGATACTTCCGCAGCGGAAGCGATGGACGGTGTGATGGCCGTCATTACGGCAGCCGATATGCCGGGTCTCAAAGACAAAAACGCCAACTTGGGGGAAGGCTCGGTTAATCTACTAGATCTGGGGAGCAATGTTCTCGCTCACGGCAAAGTTTTGTATCGCGGACACGCAGTGGCAGCGGTCGCCGCAAAAACAGTTCACATCGCTCAAGAAGCGATCAAGCACATCAAGGTCGAATACGAAGAACTTCCCGCTGTGACGTGGGTGCTCGATGCGATGAAAGAAGACGCACCGATCTTGCTGGATCGTGTCCGTACCGACGACATGGGGAAGATGTCCGACTCTCCCACCAATGTTGCCAAGCATATTCGTTTTGAAAAAGGAGATATCGACGACGGCTTCTCTCAATGCGACATTGTGATCGAAAAAGAGTTTCGCACGGAAACCGTTCATCAAGGTTACATCGAGCCACATGCTTCGGTGGCATCATGGAATGAAGACGGACATCTGAAAATCTGGACCGCCACCCAAGGTTCGTTTACAGCAAGGCAACAAACCGCCGAACTACTGGAGCTGCCTGTTTCTAAAGTGACAGTCACCCCGTGCGAGATTGGTGGTGGATTCGGTGGTAAAATCGCGGTCTACACACAACCGGTTGCGGCATTATTGAGCCAGAAAAGTGGTCGTCCGGTCAAAGTGACGATGCAGCGGAACGAAGTTTTTGAAGGGACCGGCCCGACTCCCGGCTCGTACATGAAAGTGAAACTCGGCGCAACCAACGATGGCAAGCTTGTCGCCGGAGAAGCTTGGCTGGCTTACGATGCGGGTGCGTTTCCGGGCGGTGTGATCGGCCCTGGTTGCATGTGTGTCTTTAGTTGTTACGACTTCGAACATGCCAAAGTCGATGGCTACGATGTCTTAGTCAATAAACCAAAAACTCAAGCGTATCGAGCACCCGGTTCGACCCATGTGGCATTTGCCGTTGAGACGATTGTCGATGAGATCGCCGAGAAGCTTGAGAGGGATCCCATCGACTTTCGGATTCAAAATGCGGCCAAAGAAGGAACTGTTCGTGTTGATGGATTGAAGTATCCTCGCATCGGATTGGTCGAAACGCTCGAAGCTCTCAAGAACAGCGACCACTACCAAAGTAAACTCGAAGGCCCCAACAAAGGCCGCGGTTTGGGGTGTGGGTTCTGGTTCAATATCGGTTTGAAATCTTCGGTGACCGCGACGGTTAACTCTGACGGCATGGTCAGTTTGATCGAGGGCTCCACCGATATCGGCGGGACTCGAACATCCATTGCGATGCAGTTTGCCGAGACGCTCGGCATTCCTGCGGAAGATGTGATTCCGAAAGTGGCCGACACAGACAGCATCGGATACACCGATGTGACGGGTGGTTCGCGTGTGACTTTCTCCACCGGTTTGGCGGCTTATAAATGTGCTCTCGACATTCAAGATCAACTGCGTGCGCGTGCAGCCGAATTGTGGGACTGCGAGCCTGAAAATGTCACTATCGAGGAGGGAGTTTATTCGCACAACGGCGACACAATGACTTTCAAAGAACTTGCGGAAAAAGCCAGTCAGGTGGGTGATCCTGTGGCCGGTTCCGCGACCGTCTCTCCCGACTGTTTCACAAACGGGTTTGCCGCTCATTTAGCGGATGTCGAAGTGGATCCCGAGACGGGTAAAGTGACGATTTTACGTTACACGGCAGTTCAAGATGCCGGTAAAGCGATCCACCCCAGCTATGTCGAAGGACAGATGCAGGGTGGAGCGGTCCAGGGAATTGGCTGGGCTCTGAACGAAGAATACTTCTACGACGAGGCAGGTAACATGAAGAATGCCAGTTATCTCGACTATCGTATGCCGACGTGTCTCGATGTCCCGATGATTGAAACGATCATCGTTGAAGTCCCCAACCCCGACCATCCTTATGGAGTTCGTGGTGTGGGTGAGCCTCCGATTTGCCCACCGCCGGGAGCCATTGCGAATGCCATTTATCATGCGACCGGTGTGCGGATGACTCAATTACCAATTTCGCCACCCAAGTTGTGGAAAGCGATCAGCGAAAAGTAATCCGCGTTTAATCTGGAGTCGAAACAGCATGTCTCGCAATCGCTTCTTGTTCTTAATGTTGTTAGGCCTGTCAATTCTTTCGACTCAGCGCGACGTCCAAGCGGCCAACAAACCGAACATCGTCATCCTACTGGCCGATGATTTGGGTTGGGGTGATGTCGGTTATCACGGCAGTGATATCAAGACACCCAACATCGATTCGATTGCGCAAGAAGGTGTCGCATTGGATCGGTTTTATGTTTGCCCGATGTGTTCACCCACTCGGGCGGGTTTCATGACGGGGCGTTACCCAAATCGTTTTGGAATGATGCGAGCCGTCATTCCACCGTGGCGAGACTATGGTTTGCCGACCAGTGAAGTCACTCTTCCCGAATTACTCAAGACGGCTGGCTACAACCGTCGAGGCATCATTGGCAAATGGCATCTGGGACACTCCAAACCCGATCATCATCCGTTAGAACATGGTTTCACTTACTTCTACGGCCACTACAACGGTGCCATTGATTACTTCACGCACGAGCGCGAAGGCGAAACCGACTGGCATCGCAACCATGACACCATTCATGAAGAGGGGTATGCCACTGATTTGTTGGCTGCCGACGCTGCAAAATTTATCAGTGATTCTCCGCAAGACTCACCCTATTTTTTATATGTGCCATTCAACGCGCCGCATTCTCCCTTTCAGGCCAAAGAAGAAGACCTGAAGAAGTACCCAAAACGCAAAGGGAACAAAAAGACTCTCGCCGCAATGATTGATTCGCTCGATCAAGGGGTTGGGAAGATCCTCAATGCGATTGAAGAACGTGGTGATGCCGACAACACCTTCGTCATCTTCTTCAGCGATAACGGTGGTGTGCGAAATGTGGCCGACAATAAACCGCTCCGTGGTGCCAAATTGACACCCTACGAAGGTGGCATCAGAGTCGTCGCCTGCGCCCGTTATCCCGAAGGAGGGCTTGTGGGAGGCAAGACCATCACAACACGTTGCGGTTACATCGATTTGTTACCAACTTTGTGTGGATTGGCAAAAGTGGCCGTTCCCGAAGGCCTCACACTTGACGGCGTGAATGTTCTTCCTGCCTGGCAAGGAAAGAAAACAGTGGCGGATCGAACGTGGTTTACCTACGAAGCTCAAGGCAACAATACCGACAAAGTGTGGGCCGCCACGAGCGACCGTTGGAAACTGATTATGAAAGGACCGGCTCTCGCAGCGACAGATCCCTCGGTCATCAAGTCGGAACTGTTTGATCTCGCCAACGACCCTTACGAGACAAAGGACGTTCTGGCGGGCCATCATCGCGAAGCGGCTATGCTAATGCTGAAACTGAATGAGTTCACCTTGTGGGGCGTCGATGGTATCCCCGTTTATTCCAAGGGACGCGAAGGATTCACGGTACCCGAAGATTGGATCATTCAAACGGAGTGAGTTTGAATCAGCCCCATTCGCGTCTCAACAAGGCTTTGTACATGATCAGGTTCAACGCAAGGGCGGCAATCAGCGCGAACATCGCAAACAGATACAACATCTGCATGTCTTTGGTGCTGCCGGGAACGACCCCGAACGCGAACGCGACAGTAATACCGATCCCAATAGCAACCAGTACATAGAGCCCAATCATGCTGGCTAAAACGACCCAGGCGCGTTTGAAGACCAGCACACATGTGCTGATCCCAATGATCCAGAGCGGGGCGGCAATCCCCAGAAGAATGAACAGTCCGCCGATTTCCACCCATCCTTCGGGAGCGACTGTCGCGCGATGCCCGACGAAGCCGATCATGACGAGCCATGCGAGCCAATGATCGCAGGCCAAACCGAGATAGAGCTGCTTACACAGAGACTCGCGGGAGACTGGCTTAAGCGATTCTGATTCAAACGTTCGGCTTCGTAGCCACCATCCGATCATTGGCATCATAAATCCCACACCAAATGGTCCTGCCAGTAATTTCGTAAACAGCTCGAAATAATTGGAGGTGATTTCTGTACCGGCCATTACTTGCATCAGCAGTTGTGGAACGATTCCAAATATCATTACCAAAACCATAAAAAATAACACATAGATCGGACGAAACAGATTTCCTCTGCGCCAAAGCGAAACCATTTGCAGCGTCGTCCGTGATCGATATTCGAGTCGCTGATAACCACGATCCATAAGTCTGATCAACCAGTTGTTGTATTGCTGACCCTCCAACGTTTTCATTTTTTTTGCATCCCAGGGAGAGAATGCCGGGAGCGAGGAAAACTTCTCGTTCACTTGGTGCGTCACCGTGGATAATTGCCGAAACGCATCAGCGATAACCATAATCGATAGCAGACTCATGGCGGCTGCCAGTCTTAGCGTATGGCCGTGCATGTACCAGGCAAATTCGCTCGATAATCCAGATCCTACTTGCCACAAAATTGCGGGAGCTGTGAAACAGACGATGACAAAAATCGGTGCAATCCAGTTCTTGAGGAGACGATTTTCGATGGTGAACATCATCATGTAGAGGCTCATTATTCCCGAAGTGACCAGCACAACCGAGGTAATGGCGAGTTGATCAAAATCGTATCGCAGGAGTGAGAGCCAAATCAACAAAGAGCCAAAGCACAGCAGTGCAACGGCCACACGACGGTGTGGTCGCAGGTAATTGGGGACGACGGCTGCGGCTGGGAGCATAAAATGTCCCCATAGTTGAATGATAATGAGAGCACCAAGTACACCAATTGCAAAGCATGCACCTCTTACGGCCGCATGCTTGTCACTAGAATATTGGAGTGGAAATGAACGTACGGGGAGTAACGGCTGTGTCTCGAATTGGTGAGGGTGTTGCAACTGTGCCCATCCGCGTAGACATCTTTCAAGGTGGGGTGAGCTTGAAGCAAGGCTAGTATCTTCGGTGATAGTACGGGTGCATTTTGGGAGCCAGATCTGCGGCCTCGTGGCACAAGTGAGAGTTTCTGAAGATGAGGGATTTTTGTAATGGCTTCCATCAATTCAGGAGAGGGACTTTCATATTCCACGGTTAGTAACCGCACGGCTGACATCTTCGGTATCTCGTCCAGATGGTGTTCCATGCCGAGGCTGCGAATTTGAAGTTCGGTCATTTTTTGTCCAAGTCGTTCGAGCGCACCTGTTGGCATCTCTGTGCTGGTAAGTTCCAGAGCGTTCAATTTTGGGAGTCGCAAAATCTGTTCGACAATTTCATCGGTGAGGTCAAATCCTGAAAGTTTCAGATAACCGAGATTCGGTAGCTTTGTTAAATCGGGGAGCCGATCTCCATCTTTCTGCTCAACCACGCACAAGGAACGAATCGACTTGCCATCTCGTTTTTCGAGTAAGTCATCCAGAGTCTCTTGTCCGTCTGTGGAATGTGTTGCAGATTGTGCTTGATCAACGCTCGAATTGACGAAATCCAGACGTCCTTCATGTTCTGGCTCCGCGTAGATATCCGAGTTTCGATTGGACATTGGCATGAATGCCAGATTGCCGAAACAGATCAGGAACAATACTGCCAGCAACAACACCAACGGTCGTCGCCAGTAAGTTCTGAGAATTTCATAATAGCGGTCGGATGTTTTGCTCATGCGATCACCTGTTGTAGAGACGAGGTCGATTGATCCGATAGTTCCAGAAAAATCTCTTCCAGATTGAGATCTTCCACCGTGATGGTGGCATTGAGTTCTTCTGCCAACGAGTCCATCTGCTGGGCCTGATAATCTTTGACGGTGAGCAAGGCGTGTGTCTCGTGATACTCGGCTCGAAGAGTTCCAGGAATCTTCAGTTTCTGCTCCAGATTATGAACGCCCGAGATGCGCACTCGCTTCACGCGGTTTTTCAGTTCGTCGAGTTCCTCCTTAAAGCCAACTTTTCCCTCATCGAGAAACACCACATGCGAGGCGACTCGTTCCAGGTCGGACGTGATGTGTGTTGAGAACAAAATTGTATTCTCTTCGTGTTCTGTAAATTCGATCAGCGATTTGAGAAACTGACGCCGGGCAACCGGATCGAGGCTGGCGACCGGTTCGTCCAGAATGAGCAATTCGGGGTGATGACCGAGTGCGAGAATGACGGCCAGCTTTTGGCGTTGGCCGACCGAGAGCGTGGCCACCCGAGCTTTTTCATCGAGGCTCCATTCTTTTAATAAGAGGTCGACATAGGGTTGGTCCCACTGTTCGTAAAACGCTCCCGTGTATTCCGTCATCGAGCGGACGTTCATCCAGGGAAGCAATGCGAACTCTTGAGAGACGTAGCCCAGTCGCGATTTTGAAGACGCCGACAAGTCCCACGATCTCTCTCCGAAGACGGCACTTGTCCCTGATGTGGGGCGTAATAAACCCAATAAACATTTGAGGAGTGTCGTTTTTCCTGAGCCATTGGTCCCCAATAATCCGACGACCTGACCTGCTTCAATTGTCAGGTCGATTCCGTTCAGAACGGTGATTTTCTCGAATTGTTTTTCAAGTCATGAGTCTCGATGATTGCGCTGGTCATGATGTAAACTCCTTCAAGAGTTGACGGACGAGAGAGAGAATCTGCGCATCGGTCAGTCCGAGTTGACGGCCGCGGACAACGGCTTGCCCCATCAAAGGAGCGAGATCATTCAGGCGTTCTTTTTGACTCCCCTCGGTAGCCATCTTCCGAACTTGCATCCCTTTGCCGCGAACACGTTCGACCACTTCCTCGGCTTCGAGCTTTGAATACGCTTTGGAAATGGTCATCGGATTGACGCCGAGTTCAGTCGCCATTTGCCGAACACTGGGCAGCATATCGCCCTGTTTGAGGATTCCCCCCGCAATCATCGCCTGCACCTGTTCGATGATTTGCACGTAAATCGGCACCCCCGAGGAGGGATGCACTTCAAATTGTTGAGGATGGACAGTCATGAGTATCGCCAAATAAGTGTATCAATACACTAATACACTTCGACGAGAGAAGTCAATACCCTTTAGGAGAAATCATTTGAAATCATCTGAAATCAGAGAGAAACGGGTAAGAGGGTGAGCGAATTCTTGCTTTCTGAACTCTCAATTTTGGCTGTTTTGGTCTTTACCGAGTCGTGACGAGAACGAGGGTTCCGATCAAACCCAACACAGTCACCCAAATTCCGAACCATCGAGGCTTCCAGAAGCTCGCAACCAGACCAAGAATCAATACAACTGGAGCAAGCCTAGAGAGTTCATTCGCCATCATGACCATAGGCTCGAATTCGGGATCCTTACGGAGCTCCGCAGCACTCGAACTGCTGAAATAGAGAAGAACGAAGAAGCCCCAACCGAGACCGTTGGCTGTTAATATTATGGTCGAAGTGTATTGGAGTACCGTACTAAAACGATTGGAGTCTGGAGACACTGACATCTCTTCCCCTTCGTACAAATGAGATCTCGTGTTGGATTGTATCCAAAACGATCACCCCAGACACTCATATTGTTAATTCTCTACCGGCTGCCAATCTCTCGCCAGCGTGAGTATGTGTTTTTCATTCGTTTAATTCGTCTCATTCGTGGTCAGTTTTTCTCACGAATCCGGATGACAAGTGTCATTGCATGTTGAATGAGACTTACTCCCATCCCGACTGCTGGCGCAGTTCGGGCTATGACTCTTCGAAATTTGTAATCATCCTACAAACTCATCTTGCCAAAGGTGATCTACCAGAGTCAGCGTTTATCGATTTTGGAATCTACTGATCCGACACATTTTTGCCGGGATACGCATTTGCGATCCCAGCGAACAGGACTGATGCAGACAAGACCACGAATCACTCGAATAACACGAATTGATTTTAAGCTGCGTTTGTCCCCGGCCACACATGTTGTCATTTCTCGGCGTCTTTGCGTCAAAAAGTTTGTCGCTCAAATCCATCTTACCAAACGCGACCTACCAGAGTTAGCGTTCGTGGTTCGTTGGTGAACTTCGTAAACCGTGGGCTAGCGCCCAGCGGCTGATCAGGCAGAATAACAATTCGGCTTCGCTGCCTGTTCGACCGAATCAGCCGGAACGCGCTAGCGTCCGGTTCTGAAGCAACATAGCGAACTTGGTCTTTGGCTGGGTGACATGAGTCACAAAATGACTCATCATGATCGACCATTACAGTGAGGACGTGCCACCCGAAGTTGTCAGGCTCTTATTTTTATCCGCGACATCCGCGTGATCCGCGGTTCTTTCATTTAATGGCCACGAGAAACACAAAAAATCACAAAGAGTATTTTTTCGTGTCTCTTCGTGTTTTTTGTGGCTGAGTTCTGATCAGCGAACATCATGCTTGTCTTTCTCTGCGCCGCCGCGTCGCTGCGTGAGTCTATTTGTCAATATCTCAATTGGAGCACAAAGGGTGGCGGTCGGCGCTCTGCGCAGCAGAATCCCCCGTGTGATAATCACGTAGGTTGCGGTGAGCGAAGCGTAACCCAACATGATCAGTGACATCAATTCAAGTGTCGGATTACGACTCGCTTCGCTCGGCTAATCCGACCTACGGATCTTTATTATTCTCTGCGTTCTCAGCGAACTCCGCGGTTTCAAGACATTCCCCTGCCGACTGCCGTCGTCGGCCATAATTCGTTAGCCATCACACTCAAAATCCTCTTCTTTCCCTTTGCGTGTCTCGGCGGCTTAGCACCTTTGCGTCATAATGATTGGATCCGTGACAATCTGTTTTTATCCGTTTCATCCGTGTTCTATTTAGTAGCCTTTATGCGTGATTGCGATGGCCAGCCGAAAATGATTCGCACCTGTCCCGACTGCTTGCGCAGTTCGGGCTATGATCACTGATGATTGGTCTTGCCAAACTCTTCGTACCAGAGTTAGCGTTCGGAGTTCGCCGGCGGGCGAATCGATCTTTGGCAATTTGAACATCAACAGAACTCTGGCATGAGACCAGTGTTTTCGTAGGGCCGGTTCCACCGGTCATGGATTATTTTTGCGGGTGTTTGTCTCGTAGAGCGTTTACCAATGACGACCGCTGCAACGTGAGAAAGAGAGCGATTTCGCGTGGCGTAGAAAATGCGCACCGACATTGGGGTACTTTTTCACTCTCCACGCGTTTTGTCACAAACCGAACGAAGCCAACAACTTGCTCAAGATTCGGGAAGATTCAGAATCAAGATTTGGCAAGATTTGATTTCAAGATTCGGAAATAGCACACCCCCAAATCATCGAATCTTCAAATCTTGAATCGGCGGTTCAGCGTTTGGGAAAGAGGCGGATCAGATTCCCATCAGAAAAGGCCACCATCCAATTTTGAAACGATATCATGACCTTGTCATCAGTCAACAAACCGTGAAAACTGCCGCATAGAGACCTGCCAGCCCCATTATTTAGACTGTAGTATCGCCTCAAATGCGATACAATATAAGATCCAGCCTTTGAATCGACTGCGATTCCCTCCCTTTTGCGACCCTTGGAGCATCCTTCCGATGAAGCCTGCCTGCAATTTATTGATAATCTTGCTCGGTTCCATTTTGTCTGCACACGCGGCGGGACCGACTCCCAAACAGATCGAGTTCTTTGAAAACCGCATTCGTCCGATCCTTGCGCAACATTGTCAGGAATGCCATGGCATCAAAAAACAGGAATCAGGACTACGACTCGACGCACGCGAACTGGTTCTCAAGGGAGGTGATAGTGGCCCCGCGATGGTGATTGGAAAACCGGATGAAAGTTTACTGATTGAAGCGGTACGTCATGAATCATTTGAGATGCCACCTGCCCCGAGCGATCCGTTAACGGAAGACGACATCAGCGTTTTATCGCGCTGGATTAAGATGGGAGCTCCGTGGCCCCGAGGAGATATGCCAGCAGGTCCAATGTTGGGTGATCAGGAACATATTGGAAAGCAGGCGGAGGACCATTGGGCGTTTCAGTCGATTGTGAAGCCTGCGATTCCTCAGGTCTCAGAGAACGGAACATCCAGCGCAATCGATGCCTTTGTGGTTCGTAAGCTGAAGGAGAATGGCCTCGCAATTTCTTCGGAAGCCGACCGTCGCACTGTGATTCGCAGGGTCTCGTTTGATCTGATTGGTTTACCTCCGACAGAAGGCGAAATTACCGAATTTGTGAACGATCAATCGCCCGATGCTTACGAGAAATTAGTTGATCGCTTATTGGCGTCCCCTCATTTTGGAGAACGATGGGGGCGACATTGGCTCGACATTGCCCGGTATGCCGATACGCGAGATTGGTTTCCGCAGATCGATCCACGTTACCCGTATGCGTGGACGTATCGAGACTGGGTCATTCGTGCTTTTAATAATGACATGCCTTACGACCAGTTTTTGAAATATCAAATCGCCGCCGACCAAATCGTCGAGAAAGAAGATTCCGAGCACCTAGCAGCACTCGGGTTGCTCACGGTCGGTCCACGGTTTCGTAATAACACCCAGGAACAAATCAGCGACCGGATTGATGTGGTCACTCGTGGCGTATTGGGGTTAACGGTGACTTGTGCTCGCTGCCATGATCATAAATACGACCCAATCCCTATCGAAGATTACTATTCTCTCTATGGAGTGTTCGCCAGTAGTTCAATTCCCGAAGACTTGCCACTCATCGAAGGATTCCCGGTCCCGGAAAAAGAGTATAAGAAATTCCAACAGGCCCGTGCGGAAAAACAGGCCGAACTCGACAAATACAAGCTCGGGTTAAAAGTCGAAGCGACACAAAATCTTCGCCAACGTCCTGCGGACTATTTACAGGGCTATTATGAGATGAACATCCTGAAGAAAGAATCGGTTCGGTCTCTGATCTCCAAAAGAAAACTCAAAGAGACAGCAATGACACCTCTGGCTCGAAATCTCGATCTTGCCACGAAACAAAAAGTCTGGAAGACTCATCCGGTCCTCGGTGCTTATCTGTCACTGATTCGTGTCTCTGATCAGCAGTTCGATCAGAAACGTGAGGAGCTGATTAAAACTTATGGCGAGAAATTAAACCCTCTGATGAAGCAGGCGTTGTCCGAAAATCCACCCAAGAATGCCAGCGAGCTTCACACAACTTTGGGACAATTGCTCAAACAGTCACAGCAGAAAATGGCGCAGGCCGTCAAAGCGAACCCCAATACCAAGCCGACCAATATCACGCTCGATGACCCTAATTGGGAAGGCGTTAGGCAAGTTCTGTATGATCCAAAATCGCCATTCAGCCTCGATGTGGAAGCGGTCACAGCAGCTTCAAAACTGCTCGGCAAAGGACGTGTCGAACTCGCCAAACGTCAGAACGCAGTCAAAGACGTCGAAATTTCACATCCCGGTTCACCGGCTCGTGCGATGGTGATGATCGACAATGAGAAGCCGATGACTCCCATGGTCTTTTTGCGGGGTGACTCCAAACGCCGAGGAGACCGGGTTCCACGTCAATTTTTAGAAATCATTGCAGGACAAGAGCGAGAACCATTTGCCAAAAACCGTTCTGGACGACTGGAACTGGCAGAAGCCATCGTTGCGAAAGACAATCCCTTGACGTCTCGTGTGATGGCTAATCGCATCTGGATGCATTTGTTCGATCAGGGTTTGGTAAGCACGCCGGGCGACTTCGGTCTTCGCAGCGATCCTCCCACTCATCCAGAGCTACTCGATTGGTTGTCAGCATCGTTGATTGAGAGTGATTGGTCGATCAAATCATTAATTCGTCAGATTGTACTTTCTCGGACATACCGTCAATCGAGCGAGATCGAAGAACGTCAGGCAAAGGTTGATCCCGACAATCAATATCTCTGGCGTGCGAATCGAAAGCGTCTCGACTTTGAAGCGATGCGAGACGCGATGTTAGTGGCAGGTGGCGAGATTGATGTCACGGTGGGGGGCAAGCCCGAAGATCTCACTGAAGTTCCCTTCACAACTCGCCGCACGGTTTACGGTTTCATCGACCGAGTGAATCTTGATCCCATCTTTTCAACCTTTGATTTCGCCACGCCCGATCAGAGCACGCCCGAACGGGCCGAGACGATGGTTCCTCAACAAGCGCTGTTTGCCATGAACCATCCATTTGTCATCGAGCAAGCACAGAAGCTGGCAGAGAGTTCCGATTTTCAAGTGCAACAGACGCCTCAAGCCAAGGTTCGCTTTCTTTACCGACATCTGTTTGGACGCGAAGCGACTTCTGAAGAGATTCGCTTGACGGTCAACTTCATTGAATCAACCGATGCTCAGGCTTCATTGCGAAGTGGCCCTTGGCGTTACGGTTATGGATCTTCCGATCCCTCCGTCCTGTCTGACGAAGGGTTCACGGAACTCACGTTCTGGTATGGTCAGGCGTATCAGTTCGCAGCAGAATTTCCTGCTCCTGATGCCGGTCACTTACGAATCGGAAGCACCATTCTGCATCCCGGAAAGAGCAACCAGTTTGCCGCGATCCGACGTTGGGTCTCTCCTGTCTCGGGAGTCATACAGATCACAGGAGAGTTAGAGCATCTGCGTGACAAAGGTGATGGAGTGCGGGCACAGGTCATTGCCAGCAAAGCAGGGCGATTGGGAGAATGGAAAGTCTTGCAATCTTCAGTTCAAACAGAGTTGACCGAGTACACGGTGTCCGTGGGAGAAACGATCGATTTCGTACTGGACAACAATGGGACCACGAATTCGGATGCTTCCAAATGGACACCCGTGATTAAGCTGATCAAACAAACTGGTGGACCATCGAGTGAACTTAAACTCTGGAATGCTCGGAGTGATTTTTCACCTCCTCCTCCCCCCCCTTTGGGAGAGTGGGAACAGGTGATTCAAGCCTTGATGCTGACCAACGAATTTCTGTTTGTGGATTGATAGGTCAGAGAATTCAAGATGAAGTCGTCAGAGATCAGATTGCCAGAACCGAAGAATTCCATTAGGCTCTCTCAAAGTCACTCTCGTTCGACCGATTTTTGGCTATTGACATGACCTATCTATCACCCGGTTCTACCTCTTCTCGAATGCTGAGTGAGCTGGCTCGTCATGACCCGGAAGCGTGGAAAAAGCTGTGTCGTCTGTATTGTCCGCTCGTCTATCACTGGTGCTTGAAAGCCGGTTTACAGATGGAGGACGCTGCCGATGTCGTCCAGGAAGTATTAATGACGGTGCATTCTGATCTTGCTCGGTACGAGCATCAGAGTTTTCGTGGTTGGCTATGGGGGATTACCCGTAACCGAATGGCACGCGTTTTTCGAAAACGTGCGATCCCTCAACAAGGCAAGGGGGGCTCTTCGGAAGATTTCAGGATGCAACAGCTTCCCGATGCTCCTTCAGAATCAGACGACCCGGAAGAATTGCTGCGAGTTCAACAACAGTTGCTCCGAAACGCCTTGACCGTGGTAAGGCCCGACTTTTCCGAGCAAACCTGGCAAGCTTTCTATGGCATTGCCATCGAAAAGAAATCTGTTTGCGATTTATGTGCCGAGCTTGGCATGTCATCTTCGGCGGTCAAGCAGGCCAAGTACCGTGTCTTGCAGCGACTGAAAGAAATCCTGGAAACAGACTGACTTTTTTTAGATGACATAAGTCATTTGAAAACATTGTGTTAATTGCTCTGCTCCCCCTCTCTGAGCGACCAGAATCCACATTTTCGCGTGACCTTTGCGCGTCGGGAGTGCTCTTGCCTTGAGCTTCCCGTACAGCGCAGTCGGCTTGAACATTAATAAGCCGATGTAGTGAACATCTCATATGTTCATGGGAAGAAAATCATGGCACAGAAACCTGACATGGAACGATTAGCCGAACATCTCGCCTGGCTGGATGAGACTCGATGGCGGCGGAGACTCTGCCTAATCAAGATGCGCTCTCGACTATGAAGGAGAGTTTAGACGATCTTGAACTGGCCATCGGAGAGGCAATGGATGCTCCGGCGGAATGGACATTCGAGAACGATGCCTATTTTCAGCGCGCGCTCTCATTTTCCGAAGATTTGGTGGATATGAGATTGATGGAGAGTTCACAGGAATCTTCATCAGTCGATGATCGTATCGGCATGGTTTTCGGAAATTATCGAATTGATGAGTTTCTGGCGCAGGGAGGAATGGGAGCCGTCTATCGGGCGACTCACACTTCGCTGGACCGCGTCGTGGCGCTCAAAATGCTCACCTCCGCACGAATGCATCATCCGCGTTCGATTACCAGATTTCAACGAGAGATGAAGGCCGTCGGTCGTCTTGATCATCCCAACATCGTGAAAGCACACGATGCGGGAGAATCTGATGGGGTCTCGTATTTGGCGATGGAGCTGGTTGATGGGATCGACTTATCGACTTTACTCAAGCAATCTGGAACGCTGGCAGTCGCCGATGCTTGCGAAATTATTCGCCAGATCGCTGAAGGTTTGCAATACATCCACGATCAAGGACTCATTCATCGAGACATCAAGCCGTCCAATATTATGCTCACATGTGAGGGCGAGATCAAAATCATGGATCTCGGTCTCGCTCATGTCGGAGGGTTGGGCGAGGAAGATGAATTGACTCGCACCGGTCAAGTTATGGGGACGCTGGATTACATGGCTCCCGAACAAGCTCTGGATGCAACCAGTATCGATCATCGCGCGGACATCTATAGCCTAGGCGTCACGTTCTACAAATTATTGGCAGGCGTGACACCTTATTGTCACGAAAAGTATAGCAATCCATTGCAGAAGACCCGGGCGATGCTTTCCGTATCGCCTTCACCCATTACTCAACATAGGGTCGGGTTACCACAAGAACTTGTGGATTGTATTCGGCAAGCTCTTGAGCGAAATCTTGAGGATCGAATCGAGAGTTCTTCAATGTTAAGCGGTGCTCTCGCTCCATTTGTCGCTGGTGCTGATTTGAAGTCAATTGTGAGCTATTCAGCGACATCAGTCCAAATTGTGTCCCAACCGCTTGCTGAAGAGTCTGTGAAAACTACGGGGATAAGTTACTCCCATATTTTGCTTGGGGCCATATTATCAACCGTAATCGCATTCTTGGTCTGGTTCGGAATCTTTCAGGATTTTACACATCCCTCATCAGGGGCAAATAACGAATCGGTTCTTATTTCTAATTCTCATCGTCCTGAATCGGCTTCGGCAACCTGGGATCCTCTCACACCGTTTGGATTCCGCCAAAAATGGGACCCCAAATCTATTCTTCGAAACTATAAGGTGAGTGATTTGCAAGCAGGGATTCCACGGTCAATGGCGGATAATTTTATTCTGCCCTTGGACTATGACCCGCAAAATAATCGCTTAAAACTCACCTGGTGGGGGGCAATGAACAAGAATCATCTGGTTGATTCTTCGATGTTTCAAATAACAATCCTTGACGACAATGACGGATTTCCCTCCGAAGATATTGGTACTCGAGACGTACACAGCGATCACATTGCCAAAGGTGAAAAACAGCCAATTCAGGCAGAATCGGATCGCATCAGGACGATGAAATACCAACTAGAAATTCCGTGGGAGAGGCCACTACAGGCTCACCAAACATACTGGCTTGTGATTACAGATAATGACTCTCGAACCAAAGGGAATCTTTCAGAGGAACGCTCTTCAGATATCAATTTATGGCAATGGGCTCCATCTGCTTCTCTTGGTGGTGCCATGGTGCAGTGGACCGGTGAGGAGACTTGGTCCAATCCGCGATTGTCACTGTGTGATCGTGCATTTCAAATCGAGATTGTTGATAAACCGAGTCATGAAATGTCTCCGTCTAAATAATCCGTACGCAATTAAGTGAATGAGAATCATGCGTTATTATTTTATCACGTTGATGGCAATGACCGGTTTTTATCAGACTCCATTGAGAGTTGATGCCGACTTTCTGCAGTCAGATTTGACACCTTTAGATTCAGCCCATCTGCTCGGTTCAGATGGCTTTAATGATCCTGGTAACGGGATCCTTTATGGTGTCGAAACCATCGACAACTTCACAAATGTCGGCTTTACGCCCGGAGCAGGTCAAACACTATTTATCTCATGGGCAGGAGCATACTTTGACCGGTTTGATAGTGGACCTCTACCGCTTCCTTTGACTGATGGAGGGATTTCCTCCTCTTCGGAAAATTTTCTTCCTGACCCAAATCCCAGTTTTGGAATTCGTTTTTATTCACCCGATTTTCTGGATCCGACTCTTCCCGAGCTAGCCCCATTCTTTGAGACATTTTTAGTGCCAGAAGTCTTTACTTACCCCACGGCAATGCAGACTCCCGGTCTGGAGTTTCACGCGTTTCTCGCAGTGCTGTCTGATGCACCGGCACTGAATCCCAACCAGCAATACTTCATTTCTATTTTCGAAACGGATAACAGCACCGATCCGGGAACTGGGTTCCCACTCCCTTCCGAAGATGCCTTTTACTGGAGTTCGGCTTCAGAATTTCTTCCGGGAGGAGACTTGCAAAGGAACATGTCCCTCGGCTTTGGGGGACAATGGGAAAGTACGGGGACCGATTCGATGAGTCGTGCGGTTGCGATTGAAACCGCTGTGCCGGTACCGGAACCGTCGACCACTTGCGTGTTATTACTCGTCCTGTCAGGAGGTCAGGCTTTCAGGCGTAAGAGAAGAGACTCAAATTTGGTTTCTCTCTCAAAGTAACCTTCTGCTTTGTTAGGCATTTTTTAGGACAACGTGTTTTATGAATTTACAACTGCCCAAAATCCTAATGGTGATTGTGCTAATGGTCCCTCTGAGGGGAACAATTGCAAGTGGGTCTTTTATCAACAATGTCGATACCGACAATCCTGACCCTCTCATTTCGGACATAGTGACGGGGACTTTTAATACACCGCGTCTTGCGAATGGAATCACCCTCGAAAAAGATATGGATTTGGGCACCGCTGTCCAAGTGACTTGGTGGGGTGGAAACGCCTTCGATCCGACTGGAACAATCGGGACACCCAACCCGCTCGATTTTCGTGTGCGCATCTATTCTGGGGGATCAATATTTTCTCCAACACCGTTTCCCAACATCATAATTCAAGAGCATTTTGCGAATAGCCTTTCGCCCACTGGCACAGTCAATGTCATTCCAGCATCTCCCCTTCAATCATCTGTGTACAACGAATATCGCACGACTCTCGTTTTAGACCAGGATCTCTCGACGGGTTCCAGTTACTGGATCGAAATTGTGGACAGATCGGCTTCTACAGCGGAGACAAATCAAACGGCCTTTCATTGGCTGGCTGGAGTCGGCCTTCCGCGTGATGTCAGGTTGGCGACCAGAAATACGGATAGTATCGACTCCTGGAATATTCTCACGCCAACCCATCTTGGGCGAGCATTTACCTTCATCGCCGTCCCCGAACCATCCAGTCTCTCTCTAGTAGGACTGCTGGGTATCGGATTCATGAAGCGACGTATCAGGAGAACCTGCGAGAAATTGTAACTTTCTAATTTGATTTAATAATAATCTCAAACACGAATGATCCCCTCAGTCATGTTCAGATTCATCCCCCCCGATGTTCGTTGCCGATTACTTATCGTACTTACGTTCGCATGTGTGTCAATCACATCCTCGAATAGTCTGCTTGCAGATTTTACCTCGCAACCTTTCAATCCGCTGCAACCCGGATCTGACATCGAGCGCAGCGACACAACAGGAGCGACATCTCCAAGACGAATCGCTGATGATTTCCAGCTATCACAATCAGCATTGCCAGTGAACAACTCCCTCTGGGTCACTTGGTATGGGTCCATGAACATCAATGACCCCGAACCAGTCCTCGGATTCCGACTGGAATTTTATGACGCAGCAGGACAGGTTCCGGGGTCGTTAAAGTGGGCCACGCAGGTCAACGTGAGAGGGCAGGCTTTAACCCATAACCCGAATGCCCCCAATCATCAGTTCTATCGCTATATGGCTGACATTCCCGTTTTACGTCCCTTAGAAGCGAATACTGACTACTGGCTTTCTATTTATGATATTGATTCTCGGACGAATAACTCCAGCCCCTCAAATCTATGGCATTGGTCGGCCACATATCCCTCGGTGATCTCGCCACCCACAGAATTTATTGCCGAGAGTACAACACTCGGCCAACCGGCAAATTTCCGGCTCATTCAACGTATCGATCGTGCCTTCAGAATTGAAGTCCACGCGGTTCCCGAACCTGGTTCGATACTTATGCTCGCAGTGTGTGGTTTAGGGATAATACGATATCGACGTGTCAATCAAACCATTAATTTCAAAAATTGATCTCTTCTTTTTGTGCTGCATACAATTACCGAATTTTACACTCTGAAAAAGGAACACATGATGAAAATTCTTATCTTGAGATTATTCACGGTAGGAGTTCTGGCTTTCTCTGTTATAGGGTCAGTTGGCAAGCATGCGCAAGCCGACGTCTTGTATGGATGAAGTGGACCCCATTATTTGGACCACGGTCGGGTTCTGCTTAGAGAGAAAGAACCACGCGATTTGACCGGCCGCTGCGGTACACTTCCGCTGGCGTTTGGCGGTCGAGCGAACTGTGTCTTCGCTCGTGGCTGTAGAAGTCAAAGTAACTTCGCAACCCTTCATAAAGAT
>JAURQH010000095.1 GCA_030836185.1 Planctomycetota bacterium | reverse complement strand
CGATTTCCGTGAGTGTTTGCTGCGTCTTCTGCGCGGAGCGACTGCACATATTTTTGGAGCTGTTTGACATACTTTCCCCCCTGAACCCGATGCGGCCAGAGAGGAAGTTCTTCGCTGTCGGTAAGGGGTGGTTTGGTAGTTTGCGAGGGACGATTTTTCATAGGAGGGAAGCATGGCAAACGTCATACCAAACCGGCCAGAAGTCAAACGGGAGAAAAGAAGTCGACTCTATTGATTGCAACGATTATTTTCCCGGACAGCATTGTCCACAGCCACCCTTGAGGTTATGAAACTACCCCTAGATACGAAAAAACCGGCGACTGGTTACAGTCACCGGTTCTATTTGAAGGTATCAATTCGCACTTGATTTCAATGATGTTGATCGTGTGTTGTTGTGCGTTGATATCTTTCTGAAAGTACATCCGTAACGGCCCGCATCCCGGACAACGATTCTGGAAATATTTTCGGAGATTGTACGATGCCGCTTTAGTGACGGGCTGAAACGAGTCACAATCGTGACTCAAGAACTCAACCCTGTTTCTTCGCTTTGGCATTGCCATGTCCGCGGACACATCGTCATCCTCACTGCGCCCCGGAATCATTGCGGGGGCGGTCTGGACTTTACTGTTTGCGTGGTTCTTCTTCGACTCTGAACTACAAAACTCACCCTCACTTTCCCGGTGGGAATTCTGGCAGAACATTCCGTTTCTCCTGTTTGACCTGCTTCCCGGTTCGGGAAGTACAGGCGATCTACCATCCGGTTGGGCTTACTTCGCTCCCCGACATTGGTTGATCTTGGCTGCGGGATTCATCAGCTTGACTGCATGGTCTCTGGGGCGTTTTCTGTTGCGAGGGTTGAAACTCTCGAATATTGGTTCGTCACTCGAACGTCACGTCTTGTCGCTCGGCATCGGTTATGCGGGACTCTCTTTGTTGACTCTCGGTCTCGGCCTGTCTGGATTACTGAGCAGCACACTGTTTCGATGTCTGTTTGCCGGAATCGTGATAATAGAGTTGGGTCTTACTTCTCGATCACGCCTCATGAAGCCGAAAGCCGATTCGAAACAAGGTTCCGAGCCGTGGATTCTTCCCTACGAATTGATGCTGCCGATCGCGGTCATAGGTACTTTCCTCGCCTGCATGTTGCTTGGGGCATTGCTCCCGTCGATTGATTTCGACGTGAAGGAGTACCACCTGCAAGGTCCGAAAGAATGGTATCTTGCTGGTCAGATTACTTTTCTCGAACACAATGTTTATACGTCGTTTCCGTTTCTGACTGAGATGCTCAGCTTGACGGGCATGTTAATTTTCGGTGAATGGTTCTGGGGTGCGCTGGTCGGCAAAGTCGTGTTGATGACATTCGCTCCGCTGACAGCAGCGGCGATTTTCTGTCTCGCCAAACGCTGGTTTTCCACAGCAGCCGGCTCGTGGGCGGTTGTCATTTATCTAACGACGCCGTGGGTTTATCGAGTTTCGACAATTGCATACACCGAAGGCGCGTTGATGTGCTATCTGGCGGTGACTTTGCTGGCGTTTGACTTGGCTCGAACTCAACTTACCAAAGTAAGGTCTGCCAAAAGTCTTTGGCTGGTAACAGGAGTTCTCGCCGGGTCGGCAATGGCGTGCAAATATCCCGGACTGATTTCTGTCGTCCTGCCAATCACTGCCGCAGCTTTGTACGTCTGTCTCAAGAGTCGAAAAATCGAGACAAAGTCCATCCCTGTGTTCAAATTTGCAATGATGTTTATTGTTGGAGGAACATTGGCCATCGGACCGTGGTTACTGAAGAACACAGCTCAAACAGGGAATCCCGTCTATCCACTGGCCTGGTCAATTTTTGGGGGCGATGATTGGAACGCAGAGTTACAAAGTAAATGGAAGGACGCTCATTCCCCTTCACATCATCGCTTGTCTGCCATTCCCCACGATCTCTGGAATGTCGTTTCCAAAAGTGATTACCAATCGGTTCTGCTATTCGCGTTTGCTCCCTTGGCATTCTTGGCAATTGATCGTCGAAAGGTGGTTCTCTGGTTGTGGATTTATGTCTTATGGCTGTTTGTTTCTTGGTGGGTTTTCACGCATCGGCTTGATCGTTTTTGGCTACCGCTTATTCCGGTGGCGAGTCTGTTGGCAGCGGTCGGACTCGATCAACTTTGGCACAGTAAAGCGAAGTGGCTGTCTCTGACTGTCGTTGTCATGGCGATCACATTTAATCTCGGGTTGATTGTTTCACCGCGAGCCGGCCTGAATCTGTATCTGGCCGATATCGAAACATTGGCAGAGTCTTCCATCGTTCAGCCTCCCGGCGTCCGCGCATTGAACGAAACCCTCAAACCGGGAGAGAAATTGCTTTCTGTCGGCGAAGCCAACGTGTTCGACGCCCGATTTCCACTCGATTACAATACGGTCTTCGATGTCTCACTATTAGAACAATGGTGTACTTCCTCGGAAGGAGACTGGTTGACCGAACCAGAAATTCGTGCCAACCTGGAATTGGCAGGCATCACTCATGTGTTGGTCAATTGGAGTGAGATCCTCCGCTATCGATTGACGTATCGATACACAGATTTTGTGATTCCCGAGTCTCTTGATCGACTCATCGACATGGGAATTCTCTCCACTCCCGAACCGCTGACATTTAAGTCCATCAAGGAAATGTCAGAAAATGAACAACGGGAAGTTGCCGAGAAACTCTCAGACCGAGTGAAAGAGATACAGGGTGAATCTGGATTGATCACTAATGAAGTGTATCGAGTCATTCCCTGATTGAGTTCGCTCACCCTTGCATCGCCAGTTCAAGAATCTTTTCCTGCGAAGTGTTCGGCACATCGCCGATCTCACCCGTCACTTTTCCGTTGTGCATTACTAGAATTCGATCAGACATACCGAGCACTTCGGGAAGTTCGGATGAGATCATCAGAATGCATTTGCCAGCCGCCGCGAGATCGTTCATCAATTGATAAATTTCGTGCTTGGCTCCGACATCAATGCCGCGAGTTGGCTCGTCGAAAATTAAGACTTCGCAATTTCGTGCCAACCACTTCGCCAGAACGACTTTTTGCTGATTACCGCCCGAAAGATGACCGGCGAGTTGTTCCTGATGCGGTATTTTGACCTTCAAGCGTTCGACATAGTTTCCAAACTGGGCGTTCTCTTGTTTGTTGTTAACGAATCCTGATGAAGAAAACTGATCGAGGTTCGGTAGGCCGAAGTTTTCACGGACCGAATGCTTCAGAATCAAGCCTTGGGTCTTTCGATCCTCGGTCAATAATCCCATTTTCGCAGCGATGGCATCGCGCGGATGTTTGATGTCGAGAGTTTGACCGGCGAGTTTAATTTCTCCCGAATCTCGCTTGTCGGCTCCAAAAATCAGTCGAGCTGTTTCGGTCCGTCCAGCTCCCATCAAACCCGTTAATCCCAGAATCTCACCCCGACGAATTGTGAATGAGACATTCCGAACAGTCTCACCACGCGATAAATTGTTTACTTCGAGCAACGGTTCTCCCAGCGTCACATTTCGGGGTGGAAACTCTTCCGTCAATTCTCGCCCAACCATTAAGGAGATTAACTTCTCTTTGTTCAATTCATCAATCGAAGCAGAGCCAACATGCGAGCCATCTCGTAACACCGAAACCCGGTCGGCAATTTCGAAGATTTCTTCCAGCCGATGGCTGATATAGATCAGACCCAGTCCTCGACTTTTCAAATCTCGAATCACGTCGAACAACCGGTCGACTTCCGTATTGGTGAGTGCCGCAGAAGGCTCATCGAGAACCAGAATCGTTGCGTCCTGAGACAATGCTTTGGCAATCTCGACGACTTGTTGTTGAGAGACTGAAAGATCTCGACACAAGGATTCGGGGTCGAGATCGACTCCCATTTTTGCAAAGAGTGCGCGTGCTTGAGCGGTTTCTTCGCGTCGTTTGACAAAACCTCGCGATGTCGATTCTCGGCCCAGAAACAGGTTCTCTCGAACAGTCAGAGCAGGGATCAAATTAAATTCTTGATAGATGATCGAGACGCCAGCTTTTTGGGAATCATGTGGCGTGTGAAAAACCGTTTCTTGTCCATCAATAAGGATCGTTCCACTGTTCGGATGATGGGCGCCGCCGAGAACTTTCATCAAAGTGCTTTTGCCGGCACCGTTTTCTCCCAAGAGAGCGAGGACTTCTTCGCGACGAACTTGTAGATCAACTCCTGAGAGTGCCTTCACTCCGGGAAATGTTTTTTCAATCCCTCGCATTTCGAGCAAAGGCGATGAATTTTCTTGCTCAGATGCGCTCATGAAAATGATTCCAATGATCAGGTGACGGGAACCGGTTCTGATCCACCTTGCTCGGGAATGCCTTCTCTCTCGGGAACTTTTTCATCCGTTGCGTCGTAGGCTTTTGCTTTCAAACGTCCTATGGCCAGTTGTGTTCTCATCACCAGATTAAACAGTGTCGGCACAAGGAATAAAGTGAAAATTGTCGAAACGAGCAACCCACCCAAAACCACACTTCCCAATCCGCGATAAAGTTCGCTCCCGCTTCCGGGGAAGACGACCAACGGTAAGAGTCCCAAAACGGTTGTCGTAGTCGTCATAAAAATTGGTCGGATACGTGTGCGTACCGATTCCACAATGGCTTGCGTCGGATCCATTTTTTCATCGCGGATCAGATTGAGCGATTGATGCACGATGAGAATCGGATTATTCACAACCGTCCCGATGAGAATCACAAATCCCAGCATCGTCAGAATATCGAGCGGCTGTAACACAAAGAAATTCAGCAACCACAATCCCAAAATCCCACCGACGGCTCCTAAAGGAACAGACAAAATAATTACCATGGGATACACCCATGATTCAAACAATGCTGCCATCAATAAGTAGGTAATCAATAACGCCAGGAAGATATTGAAGCGTAAGGCTTGCCAGGTGTCTTGAAGTTTTTCGGCGGTTCCCGTCAATCTCATTCGATACCCGCCATCCATCTGTCCGCTCTCAAGAATGGGTGTGACCACTTGCGATTCGATGATCTCCATTGCCGTTTCGAGTGGAACAGCGGGAGGAGGCGTCACTTCAATGGTGATGGCCCGCAGGCGTTCGCGGTGATTGATTTGTTCTGGACCACTTCCCAGCCGGACATCGGCCAAAGCTTCCAGAGGTACTAATTGAGCGGTTGGGGTGGCGATGGGTAATGCGGGAATATCTTGAGTTTGATTGGCTAACTCGTCCTGACCAATAATTGTTAAATCGATCTTGTCGCCCTGATAAAAATAATCCCCCGAATACGCACCATCGACTAAAGCATTCACTGTGTACCCTAAATCGCTAGCCGAAAAACCCATCTCGGCCGCTTGAGTCAGTTTGGGGATGACGTGTAACTCGGGACTGGAGAGGTCGAGGCTGGGTACCGGACGTGCCATCGCGCCTTCGATGGCAGCACGCGAACCTCCAAAGACCTGCCCTCCGATTCCGACCAACTTTTGTAAATCGGGGCCGGTAATCTCCACTTCAATCTTTCGGCCTCCCTCCAAACCTTGCTCAAACAGGCTCGATTGGTTGGCAATCGCGAATGTCCCCGGGAGCTGACTGGCAACCTGCGTCACCAAACCAGTCAGTTCTCCCGCTCGAAGCGGATCATAAGCACGAATTCCCATGAAAACACTTCGTCCACGTGCGACAAAAAACAAGTCGCCAATCGGTGGGTAATCGAGAGCTTCCGCTTCCTTCGTTCCCGGATCGACATCCCAATAAGGTCGCAAGCCTCGTTCAACCGTCTCCCCCATCTTCATTAACTCGTCGAGATTATAGCCGGGAGGAGGAAGCAAAATCCCGAACACCAAGTTGCGGTTTCCGTTCGGTAGATATTCCACTTTAGGCCAAAACAACCAGCTTAAACTCAGCGATGCTCCCACGAGCAACACAACCATCGCTAAACTGACCAAGACATTACGCTGCACATAGGCGTTGATGCCGGTGACTACTCTGACAAACAACCGTCCCAGAAATTCAATCGGCCCGACCAGGATGTTGTGAAGGAACTGTTGCCAAGCTGGGAGCGATTCGGTTTCTGAAATAGATTCACCATTGTCCTCACCGGATTTGATACTTCCCGAGGTTCGACGCGAAAACAATCGCGAAGAAGCAGTGGGAATGACCGTCATGGAAACGATCAATGACAACGCCACGGCTCCACTGATCGCTAGAGCAATGTCGCGAAACAGTTGCCCGGCTTCTTCCTGAATAAAAACGATCGGCAGAAAGACGGCAATCGTCGTCAGCGTTGATGCCACGATGGCTCCCCACACTTCCTGGGTTCCTTTGGTCGCGGCTGTGATCGCATCTTCTCCCCGGGAGAAGCGACTGTAAATATTTTCCAAAACGACAACTGCATTATCGACCAACATTCCCACGGCGAACGCCATACCGGCCAGGCTGATCACATTCAATGATCGATCAAGCGCCTGCAGGATCAAAAATGTTCCGATAATACTGGTGGGAATTGCCAAACCGACCACCAAAGCTCCACGTGCAAACCAAAACCCCGCACCAATAATGACGGCCAGCGTGACGGCAAAGAACCAGGGAGAAATCAACATCGATGCCACCGCACTGGCGGCGATAATCGGGACAACCAAGATGGTACGGATTCCTAAATGGAGAAATGACATCAACACAATCATGGTGAGTGCCCCGCCGATAAACAGGTTTTGCTGCACCAGATCGACCGACGAGTAAATGTAATCAGTCTCGTCATAAACTTGAGTCAACGTCAAACCCCGATCATTGAGAATCGTCTCATTCAATTCCTGATTCACGTCACGCAAGCCAACCATCACATCCAGAACATTGGCACCTGTTTGACGCTGGCAGTTGATCGCAATGCTCGATTCCCCAAATCGTCGCACCAAGCCGTCCGGTTTTTTGTAGCCAAGTTTCACTTCCGCGACATCACGAACATAAATGGGCGCCCCATCACGGACTGCCACGAGTTGATTTTCGACTTGTTCTGGTGACTCAAACTGTGAGAGTGTTCGCACAACCCACCGTCGTTTTTCTTCCCAAAAGTCACCTGCCGACGTGTCTTCGTTCTGACCACGTAAGACATCTCGCAAGTCGGTGATCGTGACTTGTCGTGCGGCGAGTTTTTCAGGATCGACGATCACTTGCATCTCATCTTCTTGGCCGCCAATCACATTGGACTGTGCCACTCCCGAAACACGTTCAAAACGAGCTTCAATTTCGTCTTCGCAAAAACGCTTCAATTTGGTGACTTCCAGGTCATCCGGGGGCAGCAAAGACTTCACCTCAGGATGATCCTCGGCAATCAGTCGCAAACGCAACATGGCAAGACCGGGGTTATGAGCCGATCGGACACGGGCGATTTCATCACTTAACGCAGGATTCTCTCGTTGAAACTCGGCCAATGCATCATCCGTCCGGCGTTTGGCAGAAAGAATGAACCAGGCAATCGGACGATCTGCCGCGTTTGCGGTAGAGATGACCGGTTTGTCGGCATCTTCGGGATAGCTGGGGACTTGTTCGAGACGGCCAATCACATCGACGACCGCTTCTTCCATCTTGGTACCGACCAGAAACTCGAGCGTGACTGTGCCTTTGGAGTCGGTCGATTCGGAAGAGAGTTTGGTGATGCCTTCGACGTTTTTGAGCTGCTCTTCCTGCTCAATAATGATTTCCTGTTCGACTTCCTGAGGGCTTGCTCCCGGCCAGCGTGTTTCCACGGTGATGGTGGGTGTCTGAACTTCGGGTGTCAACTGCATCGGCATACGTGTCAAAGCGACCGCGCCAAACAGCGAAACCAAAAGAACCCCGACTGAAACTTTAACGGGACTGCTAACAAAAAAGTTGATGAGATTCATAAGAAAGCCCGGCAATCATGCGAAATGAAATTATATCGTTTCTGATGTCTAAGAAGCTGTGTTCACTTCGACTTCTTTGAAACCTCTTGAGGTTTGGCAACCCCTTGAGGTCGGGTGGAATCCAATTCTGTGACTTTCACTTTGGGCGAGCCGTTTAGTCGCTCGTTTCCACGAGTGACGACAAGATCCCCCTTTTTCAATTGACCTTCAGGAGCAGCCAATCGATCCACTTCCACGGTCACATAGGTATCGACGGCAATACCAATTTTGACCGGAACCAAACGGGCCGTTCCCGTCTCTCCCTCTTTTTTCACACCATCAATCACATAAACCGCCGGCGTGCGACCTCCCAGAACGATGGAGTCTTTCGGTACCAAGAGGGATTCGTGCTGCTTACCGGTGGGAAGTGAGACACGAGCCAGCATTCCGGCTTTAATGACGGGAACTTCGTTGACAGTTTGGTTTTTGACACGGATCTTCACAGGGAAAGTTCGCGTCTTGTAATCTGCCCTCGGGACGATCAAAGCGACTGTGCCGAGGATGACCGGATCATTCAAGGAAGGAATTTCGACTCGGACCGTATCGCCTTTGGTGACATGACGAATCTGGGATTCCAGCACGTTGACGAGAATATCGACTTCATCCAGAGCGGCCACTTCGGCGACCGGATCTCCCCGGTTGAGCCAGGCACCCGCTTCTGTAAATTCCTGTACGACATACCCCGAAAACTTTGAGCGAATCGTGTACTTCTTCTCTTGATCTTTCAGTTTGTCGACGATCGCTTCTTGCATCTCCATTCGCGCTTTGGCTTGGGCAATCTTCTCGATTCGAGGCCCTTTTTGCATCAACTCGTAAGCTTTGAGGCGATCCTTGTATGCCTCTTCCACTGAAGTTTTTCGAGACATCACCTCCTCCATTTCCTGTGAGGTAACGGCTCCTCGCTCATACAGACTCTTCATACGTTCAAACTCGGCAATTGCGAACTTCTTCGTCGCTTCACTGGCAAGCATCAACGACTTGGCTTGAGAAATTTCTTCTTCACGCGAGCCGTTCTTTAATTCCAGATGTTCGTGGTACCGAAGCTCATACTCTTTCTCGGCAGCTTTGATTTCGAGTCCGATGGTGGCTGTTAACAATTGAGCCAAGACGGATTTGTCTCCCTCCGCATCAACGCGATCTCCTTCATTCACTTTGAAATCGATTACTCGTCCATCGACGGCACTTCCGATAATTGCTTGCCTTGTCGGAACAACAGTACCGACAAACGTCTGACCACTCTGAACGCTTTCATACAGAATGGGTGCCGCTGTGACTGGTGCAGGCCCCGGTTGAGCAAAAATTGCTCGTGGGAAAGTCAGCGAATAAACTAAGGCGAATAGGGTAATACACCGTCGAAGGTAATTCGGCTGGAGCTTCACGAAACGACACATGGTATTTCTTTCATCAATCATCAAGGATTGCCATTCTCAAGATTACAACTCATTGCTGAATGTTAGCCTACTAAAAATTAGCTGGCTAACCATAACGGCCTGCCTATTTTCCACCCCAGAACATCATGACACAGCCTTATGAACCCGTCAGCGAGGTGGAACCGAAGGGATTCGCCGAAGTTTCTCCGAGGTTTTCTCGAATACGCTCACACACATTCTGGAACAATACCAGCTCTTGGCGAGAGATTCCCTGCGTCGCCTGCTCGCGAACTTCATGACAGCAATCGACCATTCGTCCCCAGACCGCTTGCGCCTTGGAGGTCGGACGAATCAGCTTGCGACGACGGTCCTGAGTACAGCTTTCGCGTGTCAGCCAATCGTCTCGTTCCATACGAGTGAGAACTCCAACCAACGTCGGTGCTTCAATTCCCAGCATGTCGGCCAGTTCCACCTGAGAAACATCTTCACCTTTGAGCGCAAGGCAGGCCAATACTTCCCACTGTCGGAGAGTAATCTCTTCATCGGCCAATCGTGCAGCAACAGCACGTCTTAAAGCCTGATTTGTTAATGCAATCCAACAGCCGATACTTTCATCGAAGTCGTATTGCAGCATCGGGGGAATTCTCCGCAGAAGATCAAGAAAATAGTTTGAAGCGCTAATCTTATGGAGAGCCAGCGTTTGAGGCAAGCCCGTGTTGATGCCGTCTGGCTCGGTCTTGCCGGGGCGGGTTCTGAAATTGATCGTATCATCAATCAGAGAATCAATTTATGATGTGGCTGTATTGTCGATCTCCCAAGAGTTCTACTCTAAAGGTGCTTTCAAAATGCAAGAAGCGTTTCAAATGTCCAAAATGATCACCGGGGCTTGGATCTCTCAAATGGTCTATGTCACGGCCAAACTGAAGCTGGCCGATCTGGTGGCAGTGAAACCGCGCTCGGCTGAAGAACTCGCCGGTTTGACGGAGACACAGCCCGACATGATGTTTCGCGTGCTGAGGGCTCTGGCGAGTGTCGGAGTTTTCGCAGAAAACGAGGACTCGAAATTTGAGACAACTCCTTTGTCGGAGACGCTTCGATCCGATATCCCCAACAGTCAATGGGCGTTGGCCATCATGATGGGTGAAGAACATTATCGATGCTGGGGCGAGCTAATATATTCGCTCGAAACCGGCAAAAAATCTTTTGACAAATTATACGACCAACCAATTTTCGAATATCTCGGTGAGAATTCTGAAGCCGCCATAGTATTTGATGCCGCCATGACCAGCGTTCACGGTCGAGAATCGATACCGATGGCAACGGCATATGATTTTTCACAATTCAGCTCGATGGTTGACATCGGAGGTGGCAACGGCAGTTTGTTGTCCACGATTCTCGGTGTCCACGAATCGGTCAAGGGTGCGATCTATGATCTGCCATCGGTAATCAACCGGACGCAAACGACATTGTCAGCTTCCCCCGTTGCGGATCGCATCGAACTCTTATCGGGTAACTTCTTTGAGTCGGCACCAGCCGGGTTTGATTGCTATCTGATGCGGCACATCATCCACGACTGGACCGACGAAGAGTGTGGCATCATCTTACAAAAATTGTCATTCGGCAATGCCCGATGATGCCAAGCTGTTGATTGCCGAGAGTGTGATTCCTGCCGGCAACGAACCTTTCTTTGGCAAACTCCTCGACCTGACGATGATGCTGATTCCCGGCGGTAAAGAGCGAACCGAAGAAGAGTATCGAACGCTATTAGCCGAACATGGTTTTGCTCTTATACAAATCGTCGGTACAGAAACGGAAGTCAGTTTTGTAGAAGCGGTGAAGGCGTGAGAGGAGAATTTTATTCTTCGTCATTGTTACTTTGATACTGCATATGGTCGTAAGCTCGGTTCAGTATCAGGCCTAAAAATAACATTGCAATGACTGATAGAAAAAAAGTAAGTCCCAAGTAGGTATCGAGCGTCGTGATTTCAGGATTCATTGAGATGGTAAATTCAGAACCGTGATTGTCACCAAGAGACCACATAATCATGAGTACGGGCGTTATTGTGATCGAGGCATATAGAAAGGATAAAAACACATATTTGGTTGCGGAATATTCAACACCTTTTTCACGGTACAACCGGAGAAAGGAATACATCGCGTAGGAGATGGTCGTGATTCCAATAATTGCAGTGAATGAATGGTCTGAGATCATAAAATTGCTCTTTTAGTCGAACATCTAATCAACAATTGAGGACCGAAGGTCCGTCTCGATTTCAGCCCAGGGCAACGCCCTGGGGATCGGGTTGCTCTCTCAAATTAAGCCCCAACGGGGCGGCGCTAATCCCAAGCATATCGTTCATCGAGGTCGATCCCGTGGCGTTCACACAGTTGGCGAAACTCGTCTTGGAAGGAACATCGCTGATGGTGATCGACTTGATTCGCAATATAAATTCTAACGGTGTCAATGTTGGATTGGCTCACCGAATATGCTCCATATCCGCGCTGCCAAGTAAAATAACGAGTTGACGATGATTTCTTCTTTAACCATTTGCTGGTCTCGGTTTTTGTCTTTTGGACAACGTCCGCTATCGAATACTTTCGGCTGAGTTGGCAGAGGATATGGATGTGATCTTCGAATCCATTAATGAGAATGGCGGGAGAATCAACATTGTCTCGAAGCAGTGTTGCCATGTAGGAGTAGAGTTCGTCGCATAATTGGCGGTCCTTCAACCACGGCTTTCGGTCCTTTGTTGAATAGACAAGGTGGATTACGACTTTCGCAACGGATTGAGCCATTACGCGATCCCGGTTTAGAGCCGCACCTTTGGTGCTAATGAACTTAATTGCCACTCACACCCAGGGCGACGCTACGCTTTGCCCTGGGCTGGTTTAGCGATGGCCCTTTGGGCCTCAAGAACTGTCAATTCGCAGGAGCATCGCCAACAGGTAAAGAGTTTACAAAAATTCGCCAGAAAAGTAAACTTATGTTCCGTATCTATGGGCTTGCCATCTATCGTGTCAATGAAAACCAACAAGTGATGTTAAGGCCTCCTCAACCAACGAAAAAAGGAGACAGATCAAAATCTGTCTCCTTTATGATGGCTCAATGATTTGTTGCGAATGATCTATTGGTTCCATTCTTTGATCATGGCGGCGATACGCTCTTTGTTAAAGTTCTCTGGGACTTTGTAGTCCTGATGGGCCATCAGGTCGTCAACAGAAACCGATTTTGAAGGAATGCCGCCCTTAGGCACATCAACGTGTGCGCTCCAGGCAATGGAATTCAAAACAAGTTTACGGAATTGATCGTTGCCCCAATTCCAATGGTAATGACCACCGGTGAAACCGAAGCCTCGACCTCCATCAGGACGTTCGGATGCCCAAGCCATATGCTGGGGAACTCCATTGGCGACCGCTTCGCGAACATAAGGATTTCCACTGTGAGCACCATCGGGCCGACTGAGTGTTGATTTCGGAGGCAAGTCGGTCAGAATCGGTGTAACCCCTTCCATATTTTCACGAAAACGCATGTGGTAATACCACTCATCGTTGATCGTGAACGGCTTCACGCCATTCGTAATGGAATGCTTGGGCAATTGATCGTAAGTCGCATCCCAGTGAGGGTTGACTGACCAGTTGGCTTCAAAATACCCGCCCGTCCAATCGAGAAACGCATTCCCCGACTTTCCTTCGGGGACTTCCACTCCATAATGGATGGCAACAATGCCAACCCCTTGGTCGGTCAATTTGTTGAGTTCGTCGATGTGATCGTTGAATGGGTGACGTCCACCTCCGTCAGCGTAGATGACAATGGAATTAGCGCCTTCGAAAACCGACGTATCACTGGGCCAGCCATTGGTGACCACTTCAGTTTCAATCGGCAAGCCACTTTTTTCTAATGCCTCTGCCAACAACAGGCATCCCGCTTTGTGTTCGTGAGAGCCATAACCGTGAGATTGCTTTCCGGCGACGAGTACGACCTTTTTCTTGGCGACGTTGAGTGATGTCTTCTCGGTCTTTTTCAAATGTTTGATTTTGATGTCTTTGAACTGCACAACCATCGCGGGGCCTCTGTGCAATTGCAATGCGATCACTCCATTGGCACGACGTTGCTCTTTATCAGAATCGATACATTCGGCTGTTTTCACGCCGTTAATGTAATGCGTGAAGTGAAAACCATCGGCTACGATTCGATATGTGTTCCAGTCTTCTTTTTTGATCTTCGACTGAATCTCTTTGGTGTCTCCGAATGTTTCGAGAACCTTGGGTTTGTGGTTGTCCTGAATTTCAGTTTTCTGTCCGCGAAGAGCCAGAATCCCTCGAAACTTTTCTCCGTACAGAATCCCAGAGTAAGTGTCGCCCGCTTCGAGGTCACCCTGATAACCTCCCACGATGTGTTTCTCTTCATCGACCACGAAACTGCGGTATTGAATGCCGCTGTTGCCGTTGATGATTTTGTATTGGCAGGTGAGTTCAAAATTGCCCGGTTCGTCACCCTTCCAGATGAGGAAGATGTTGTGTTTCAGATCTTCGGGATCGTTCGTACGACCGGTAATGCAACCATCTTCGACCGACCAGAACTTGGAATCACCGTCCCAGTTCTTGAGAGTCTTACCATCAAAAATACTCATCCAGCCGTCTTTGTCGGCGGCGTCTGTGTGGGAAGTCGAGCAAAGTCCGACAACAGCCAGAATCATGCTGCACAATGCATATCGAGAAAACTTCATAGATAACCTCAGTCTCAGATGAATGTGTGGAGAAATGTTGGAAGGCGGGATTCAATCTTTCTATTGTGGAGGGAACGAACCTCCCATTTCAACAGATCCTCCGCAATATTTCTGAAGGATACGCAGATGCCCGCTCGCTTTTTGACAATGATTGTCCTGCTTTTGACCTTATTTTCGGTGTCTGTCTCTCAAGCAGAGGAAAAACGTCCCCCCAATATTGTCTTTATTATGGTCGACGATCTCGGTAAAGACTGGATCAGTTGCTACGGAGCCGACAACATCGAAACGCCTCATATCGATGCTCTCGCCGATCATGGCATGAAATTTCACAATGTCTATTCGATGCCTCAATGCACGCCAACGCGGACGACCCTATTGACTGGGCAATATCCGTATCGCACCGGCTGGACCAACCACTGGGATGTTCCCCGCTGGGGCGTGGGGTATTTCGACTGGGAAAAAAACATCAGCTTTCCTCAATTGCTACAAACTGCCGGATACAAAACTGCCATCGCTGGCAAGTGGCAAATCAACGACTTCCGCGTGGAGCCTAATGCTCTCGAAAAGCATGGGTTCGATGATTGGTGTGTCTGGACCGGTTACGAAGCGGGCAACAAACCCTCAGCCGAACGGTATTGGGATCCTTACATTCATACACGCAAAGGAAGCAAGACCTACAAAGGCAAGTTTGGTCCCGATCTCTATTGCGATTTTCTGGTGGAGTTCATTCAACAGCATCGCAATGAGCCTCACATGGTCTACTTTCCGATGGCTCTGACTCACGGGCCGCTCGTTGCTACTCCCGATGAACCGAATGCTTCCACGAAAGAGGAAAAGCAAAAAGCGATGGTCGGCTATACGGATAAATTGGTTGGCCGCATTGTGAGTGCTTACGACGAACTCGGTCTGCGTGAAAATACCGTTCTCATTTTTACGACCGATAACGGCTCTGGTGGTGGTGTCCGAGGGACTGTCGGTGGCGTAACACCTTCTGGTGGGAAAGCCTCTAATTTTGAAGGTGGTGTTTGCGAGCCATTCATCGTGTCGCAACCGGGGACGATTGAAGCGGGCGTCGAGACAGATGCGCTGGTGGATTTCTCCGACCTGTTGCCGACATTCTGTGAAATGGCCGGAGCCAAAATTCCGACAGAACTGACGATTGATGGTCAATCATTCGCACCACTTCTTTCAGGAAAAGCCAATGATTCGCCGCGTGACTGGATTCTCGCGATGGGGCATGGTCCTGCGATTCGTGATGTTGATGGTGTTCGTGGCCGCACGGATTATATGAATCGGGTCATACGAGACAAGCATTACAAAATATGGACCGATGACTACGGTCAGATCACAAAACTCTTTGATCTGAAAAAAGACCCGGCAGAAAAACGTAACCTGCTTTCTGAACCTCCTTCGGCTGCCAAAAAATCTCTCGCAAAGTTTCGCAAGGTTCTCGCCGAGATGCCCGAGAAGGACGCGCGACCCATGTATCGTCCACGAGCCTCTTTGCCTTGGGACATACCGATAAAACCGGCTCGCAAAAAACGGAAACAAAAGTAAAAGATGGCTTCCTCTCAATCATAGGCGAGATGTGATGCCATGACTCTCTAAATAATTGATCAATTCCGATGTTTACGAAAAAAGCCGTCCGGCTGAATTCAACCGGACGGCTTTCGATCATTTCAAACTTGACGCGACTTATTCCATTTCGTTATCAAGCCCCGCCATTTCGGGAGTCAATAATTCGACGGGGAGCTCGCCGATAATTTCCATCTCTGCGTCAAACAGAAACAGCTTGGCAGCAGTCGGTTCGAGTAACCCAATCATGGGCACTTCGAGGACGAGTTTTTCATTCGTCCAGGTGACCACATTCAAAGGCAATCCGAGGCCGTTCACTTGAAGTGCTGCGTTCCCCGGAACATTTCCAAGGCCCGGTCGTATCAATGTGTTTTCGCGATCAGTGACCAGTTGCAGAATCGCTTGTTCTTCCACAACAGGAGCAGCCACGACAACTGGCCGACAGACACTTCGCACACAAGGAGGACAAGCCACAGGTGGAGGCCCAATCGGATCAATGATAATGACCGGTGATGGGCAGTAAGGAGGCGTGTCGCCTTGTTCCGGCATCTCTGGGATTGTTGGTTCTCCTTGGTCAAGATCAGGTCTTTCGGGCAATTTCTCACCAAAATCAGGATCATTACCGGGCCAGTAACCTTTCCAATCCTGTGGCTTTTCCTGATCCCAAAATGGATCGTTGGGGTTATCCCAGGGAGCCGGCTGACCGGTATGGACAAACTCACCAGTGTTGATCACGTCGATGAATTCCTGATCGACAACTTTCCCATTTCCAGCGGTAACATCACCTTCTTGCAAGTTGCCACCCTGGTTACCAGAGTTTCCTGCATCATCTGAAGGATAAGGTGAGTCGATTGGTTCCGTGATCTCAGGAGGAGTATCGCCGGGAAGGATTCCCGCTACAGGTCGCTCTGGATTAACAATCTCTCCGCGACCTGGAAGTGGTTTAACAGGGTTACCATTTTGACCAGGACGGGTGGTAATGGGAGATCGTCCGGGAAGTGTCTTAATCGGTGATTGACCCGGTCGAGTCACGATTGGGGACTTACCTGGACGAGTCAATATGGGAGTCTTTTTGGGACTCGGATTTCGCGGTTTCATTGGTGATTTGATCACCGGTTGTCGGCCTGTCACATTAAGAATCCGACTTTTGTTGGTCGGTTTCAGTGAAGGACGAATCGGAGTTCTCAGTTTCGGAGCGTTTCTGATCGAACTGAAACTCGGGCGATTACTCGACTGTTTCTTTGACTTGTACGAATTTGATGATGGCCGGTAAGTGGGAGCAAGATTTCTCTTCTGCGAAGAATTTCTCGAAGAACTGAATCTGGAAGAACCATTCCGTTGAAATGACGATCCGCCCCGGTTCAATGAACTCTTGCTGCGTGAAGCTGAGCTTCGTTGACTGGAATTGTTAGATTTGCGGAAGCTGCCTGCTTCCAGAAGGTTGATGGCCGATACGTTGGCGATCAAAACGACTGTCAGGATGAGTTTGATGGAAAGTTTCATGATTAGGGTTCCTTGTAAAAGTGGAGTGATGTTGTCTGACACCCTCCCCAGCGAAACCTGGCATGAACTGTTACACGGTAATTACAAAACTATTCTTGAATTGGCGTATTCCATTATTCCATAGTGACTTACGGGTATTCCTGACTTACGGGTATTCCTGACTCCCGGAATCGAGAGACACAGATCGTTGAAAGACCTACATATCAATCAATTCATACCTACGAATGCTTAGCAATTGCCAAAATGTCGTTCGGTTGAGACCAATGAATTCGGGCCAGCAATGTGTTCCCTCGCGCTTCACGGCGAGGCATCCATTCTCCGACCGTCACCCAGGACTGATCAGCCGAGGCATTCACTACGTGGAAGTTTCCCATGAGAGCCACATCGTCTGGCTTGGCGACTCCATCACCCACCAAGGGATGAACAATCTGCTCGGTCTCTTTAAGCAGCACACGCTTCTCGACATCAACTTTGGCCATCCACAAAGGAGCTCTCCAACGAATGACATTCGTGTTGTGATCGGCCTTGCGTGTATAGACCAGGTAGAGGCCTTTGGAATGTGTGAGCCAATGTTGTTGAGTGGTTGACATGTCGAGTGGCTCGCCGTTGTCCCAAGTCCAAGGTTTCTTCTTTTCCCAATGCAACCCGTCATCACTGACCGAAACATAGCCGCGATCATCCTCCGCACGAATCGTCATATAGTAACGCCCTTGATATGCGGTCATCGAGGGTTCCAGTAAACCCCGTTTGATTTTGTGAATGATGGGCGGTCCCACTTCTTTGATTGTCAGGTTCTCGCCGTCGTAGCCACAACGAACTCCCGCCACCATACGACCATTCGCTTCAGGCCCGAACGTAAACGCCAGTAGAATATCACCATTCGGCAGCACAACTCGTTGGCCACAGTTGTTGGTATAAATGTAGCTTCCACGAGGATCGTCCCATTTCAGTTGTTTCCGATCACTCCAGGTTCCATCGGCGTTGCGGACGCAATACATGGGAAAGCGGGAAAGCTGATCGGTCCGCGAAAAATGTTGACCGCGATAAAAGACACAATGTCCGAGTGCCAGCGTTGTCTCAGTGTTTGGATGATATTGAGGCACGACATCGCAAACACCCTCTTTCAATCCTTCATAGCCGGGAACGTCTCGTCGATCAAAGCCATCGATCAATTCCGGTTCGCCCCAGGTTTTTCCGAGATCATGACTCTGTACCCAATGCACCGGGCCGAAATAATCGGAACCGCTGATTTCCTGTAATGTCATCAGGATGAAAGGTTTGTCGTTTTCCTGTGGAACAAGACAGGGCCGTGGATGAAACCAGGTGAGTGACTTGCCATCGCGATTCGTCCAGAGTGTCTGCTGTTCGATGGACTTCACGAGAGAGTTTTTGTCCGCGGCAAAGGCCGAGATGCCAGAAAGCCCCAAGACGGTACCGGTTCCAAGGAAGTGGCGACGGGAGAGATTGTCAAAAGTGTTCATATTCAACCCTTTGCGATGAGATACCCTATTCAGCATACGAATAATAGAATACAAATTCGATCATGATCTCTCTGCCTGCAACCACTTCTCGGCTTTCAGGATCAACACACAACTCGGTGCATGAGTGATCTCTCCACTCATCACTTTTTCGACCGCTTCCGTAAATGGGACTTTCACCATCTCAATCAATTCCGTCCCTTCAGGATTCGCTTTGGTTTCAGAAATTCCTCGTGCCAAAAACAATTCTGTGGGTGAGAGTAACGAGCCGGTAAACGGATCGACGGTTCCCAGCGAGATCAACTCGTGAGCGATGAGGCCGAGCTCTTCTTCAAGTTCACGGCGAGCCGCCTGTTCGGCGGTTTCATTGTCATCGATTCCTCCACTCACCGTCTCCAATGATTGACGACCGATGGCATAGTGAAACTCGTCGGTTAAATAGACAAAATCTTCTTTGTCGATCGCCAGCACAGAAACGCCTGATTTAATCGTAACGACACTGTAGGTTCCCGGCTGGCCATCGGGACGAGTCACTTGATCGCAGCGGAGAGAGAGCCAAGGGTCGTGATAGACATTTTCAGAGGAGTTAATGATCCAGGGGCCGTGTTGTATCATGATTGGGTGTCTTACAGAGGTCATAGAGAACAGAGATATTGGCGATTGTGAACTAAAATATCTTAAATCAAGTGCATCGAGAGATCCTGTATTTACTGCCTGGATCGTGTTTGCTGACTGATCTTCGCGGATTTGAGCAGAATCGTTATTCTTCTGGTCGAATCAATTTACGGAGAATGCGCCTATGTCATCTGAAGAACCAGCAAAAAAATCTCACGATCATTACACCGCCACCAATTTTGGCTGGATTCAGGAAGACCGCTACCTGTTGGAAGGCCCCCGTTCAAGGACGGCGGAATTCTTCCGCTTGATGCGGATTGCCAAGGAGTTCATTCACGGTTTCCGCAAGCTGCATTTCCTGGGACCTTGCGTGAGTGTGTTCGGATCGGCACGATTCAAAGAAGATCACGAATACTATATTCAAGCTCGCCAAATTGGAGCCGAGTTGACGAGGATCGGATTCACCGTGATGACGGGGGGAGGTCCGGGAATTATGGAAGCCGCCAATCGCGGCGCTCAAGAAGCCAACGGTCGCTCTGTTGGTTGCAATATTATTTTGCCACACGAGCAGGACGCGAACCCCTACATCGATATCCTCGCGACTTTTCGTTATTTCTTCGTACGAAAAGTGATGCTGGTCAAATACTCGCAAGCGTTTATTATCATGCCGGGCGGCTTCGGCACGATAGACGAAGCGTTTGAAGCAGCCACCTTAATTCAGACAGGGAAAGTGTTGAATTTTCCGGTGATCTTCGTTGGTAAGAGTTACTGGCAGCCGATGTTCGATTTCATCAACAATGTGATGGTTGAACAGGAAACCATCAGCGCTCACGACGTTCATCGTTTTTTGTTAACGGATTCCATTGAAGAAGTGATCGAGGCACTGAGTGCTTGTCCGTCGAATGCCGGACCCAGTGATAAGCAGGAGCGTCCTTCGCGCGTCTGGAATATGCGCAACTGGAAGAAACAGCCCCCTACCGCCAACGAATGGTCTCCGACCGCTTCAACGGGATAGAGACTATTCAGAGAGCACATCGGCCGTCACATCGGCGGTCCGTTCGAGAAGCACAACCGAGGTGTCGTCGTGTCGTCCCGAGCCGTTGGTGAACTCGTGGGAGTCGTTGAACAATGCCTGCATTGCTTCTTCCAAAGTGCTTTGTATCGAGTTTGTGAGAGATTCTTCGATTCCTTCTATACCGTATTGACCAAAGTCACGATTGCCGTCGGGGAAAGCTTCTTCCAAACCATCAGAATAAACGAGCAAACGACTGTTGGGGGGGATGATTGCGGTATGGAGATCGTATTCGGCATCTTCGTAAATTCCGAGCGGAAGTCCGCCGTCTTCAAGGCCTCCTAAGGGGGTGACCTCTCCAGATTCGAGATCAACTGTCATGGGGATGGGGTGACCGGCCGATGTCCATTGGAACTCATGAGTTTGCGTATCCAGAATTCCATAGAGCAGCGTGATGAAGCCTTCCTGAGTCACGACGCGTTGATTACACAATCGCTTGTTAATTTCGGCAACGAAAGTTGACGTGTTTTCGTATCGATTGTTGCGAATCATGCTGACCAAGGTGTGCATTGTCATAATCGACATACAGGCCCGCATTCCGTGTCCCGAGGCATCACTGACAAGTATCACAACGTGTCTGTCGTCGAGCGCGAAGACATCGTAATAGTCTCCTCCGGCAAGTGTCACCGGTTGACCGCCAATCACACGAATTTGTGATGATTCGTATCGGGCACTGACCGTGTAGGGTTCCGGGCAGATGATTTTTTCTGGAAGGATCGATTCCTGTAATCGACGAACGGAATCAATTTCTTCACGCAGTTTTTCTGAAATGATACGTTCTCGTTCGGATTTGACAGCTTCAACCGCGCTTTCCAAAGTCGTCTGAATCAGAAAAATGTAATCCTTGGCTTCGTCGCGGATGAGATAAGAACGTAGGCCTTGCGTGATATAGCCAGCCAGTTGAATCACTTCATCGGGGCGACACGCGCCGACAATAGGCGAGTCGGGTTGGCTGCGGTGAGCGGCTTTGAAGTACTCCATGCCAACGGTGGGATCGTCCCAGGAGAGATTCAGCAGAAAAACATCCCATCCAGATTCGTCTTCCAACGCGGCGTAAAAATCCTCAGAAGAAGTAACAGCCAGAGATTCATTCTTCTTCCCGGTTTCTGTTGTCGTCTCATCCTCACCCGGATTCAGATACATATTGATCAAATCGGCTTCGGCAGCATCATCCCAAAAAAGTAGAATTCGTGTCACAGTTTGGCCCCGTCGTCAGAATTTTACCGAGGTGAAATCCCCGGATTATGTGTGAAGAAAAGGTCATCATATGAAGAAAACTTGGGCGAATCCAAAAGAGTTCGTGGGAATTGTGGCAAATGTAATCATTTTTGGGCAGAGCAGGGATCCCCCGTTGAGAGGATGAATCGGATAGAAAATAGGTATCTCCCGTGATATTCTGGAGTTTTGGCGATTTGAACCGAGAACTCCCTAACAGATTATCAGTAAAGACAGAGCCACAATGACTCACACACCTCCTCGTATCGCTCCCCCCACTCGAACCTTGATGGGACCGGGGCCGAGCGACATTGCCCCCAGCGTACTTTCTGCGATGGCCGCACCGACCGTCGGGCATCTCGATCCCTACTTTTTGCAGGTGATGGACGAAGTCCAGACGATGTTGCGTCAGGTGTTTCAAACTGAAAACGCTCTGACGTTTGCCGTCAGCGGAACTGGTTCTGCGGGAATGGAAACGTGTGTCGCCAACTTAATCGAACCGGGTGACAAAATTGTCGTTGGCGTTAATGGTGTCTTCGGCGGACGTATGTGTGATGTCGCTGAACGCTGTGGTGCGGTCGTCACGAAACTCGAACGACCATTTGGCGAAGTCTTTTCTTCCGAGGAAATCGAACAAGCCGTCACAGAAGTCCAGCCGAAGGCAGTTGCGCTGGTTCATGCGGAAACATCTACTGGCGCACTTCAGCCGATTGAAGAGATTTCGAAGATCGTCCACGACGGTGGAGCCATGTTGCTTATCGACTGCGTGACATCGTTGGGCGGCTTACCAGTGAAAATTGATGAGTGGAACGTCGATGCGGCCTACTCGGGTACTCAGAAATGTTTGAGTTGTCCGCCGGGACTTGCGCCGGTGACATTCAGTTCTCTCGCGCAGGAAGCGATCAACAATCGAAAAACGAAAGTACAAAGTTGGTATCTCGACACCACGATGCTCAGTAGTTATTGGGGAAGTGATCGCGCTTATCACCACACGGCACCCATCAATGCGAATTATGGATTACATGAAGCACTGCGGTTATTGCTCGAGGAAGGACTCGAAAACCGGTTTACTCGTCACATGGAAAATCATCTGGCATTGCGAGCCGGCTTGGAAGCACTTGGTCTCAATTATCTGGTGGCAGAAGAACATCGCTTGCCGATGCTGAACTCAGTGTCGATTCCCGCTGGTGCCGATGATGCCGCGGTCCGCAAACAGTTGTTGAATGAGTTTGATATTGAAATTGGGGGAGGCCTTGGACCGCTCAAAGGGAAAGCCTGGCGTATCGGGCTGATGGGAGAAGCCAGTAGCAAGAGCAATGTGTTGTTGTTCCTGTCAGCATTGGAAAAATGCCTCATGGATCAAAATTACGCGCTGATACCGGGCTGCTCCATTGCCGCCGCAAATCAACAGTTCATCGGGTAGAGACATATCATGAGCGACACACCACCATTTCCAACGACTCGCCTGCGGCGACTTCGGCAACATCCGAAACTCCGCGATCTTGTCCGTGAGACAATATTGACACCGCACGACTTCATCGTGCCGTTGTTTGTCAAGTTTGGAGAGAATACTCGCATCCCCATCGCCTCGATGCCCGGTCAGGAACAGGTCACCGTGGATTTGATTGCCGGCGATGTGAAAGCACTCGAAGCACTCGGTATCCCGGCGATCATTCTGTTCGGGATCCCCAAAGAAAAAGACGATGTTGGAAGCGATGCCTACCACAAAAACGGCATCATCCAGCAGGCGATCCGGGCGATCAAGGATTCCGGTTCGGAAATCATGGTGATCACGGATGTCTGCTTGTGTGAATACACTGATCACGGACATTGTGGAATTATCGATAATTCCACCGGCACGCCCGATGTCAACAACGACCGCACTCTCGAACTGCTCGTCAAAGAGGCTGTTTCACATGCCAAGGCAGGAGCCGACATGATCGCTCCCAGTGGGATGATGGACGGCATGATCCACGCCTTGCGCACCGGTTTGGATGCCAAAGGATTTAGTCATCTTCCCATTATGAGTTACGCGGCGAAGTTTTCCTCGGCCTTTTACGGCCCGTTCCGAGACGCGGCAGAATCAGCGCCTCAATTTGGTGACCGTCGAACTTACCAAATGGATCCAGCCAATGGTCGGGAAGCACTTCGTGAAGTGGCCGTCGATTTAGCCGAAGGGGCCGACATTTTGATGGTCAAGCCGGCTCTCAGCTATCTGGATGTGATTCATGCGGTGAAACAAAAGCACCCGGAAGTCCCTTTGGCCGCCTATAACGTCAGCGGTGAGTACTCGATGGTCAAAATGGCAGCCGCTCAGGGACTTGTCGACGAACAGCGAATGACGCTGGAAATTCTCACGTCGATTAAGCGAGCCGGTGCCGACATGATTTTGACGTACTCGGCCAAAGAAGTCTGTGGCTGGTTGAACGAGTAAAACAAATTGTTCTGGAGAGAGATTATGTCCGCTGTGCCGCTGCTTGATGAACCTTATCCGTTGACAGAAGCGCAGATTGAACAATTTCGCCAAGAGGGATTTCTCCATCTGAAAGATGTCTTCAACGCGGCGACAATTTCTCATTACCGCGAACATATTGCCCGTGTAACCTACGACAACAATCCGCTTGTTGGCAAAGATCGTGAAGAACTCGGCACCTACGAAAAAGCGTTCATTCAAGTGACCAACTTGTGGACGAAAGACGACGTTGTGAAAGAATTCGCCTGTAACAAACGGCTGGCAAAAATTGCTGCGGATTTGCTCGGCACGACGGGCATTCGTATGTGGCACGATCAGGGGCTCTTCAAAGAACCCTCCGGCGGTTTTACACCTTGGCACGTCGATCAGCAATATTGGCCGATGGCGACCGGACTTTCTGTCACTGCCTGGATTCCCTTGCAAGCGGTACCGATTGAGATGGGTCCACTCTGTTTCGGACGTGGGAGTCACGAGAAGAAGATCGCCCGTGATATGGAAATTTCGGACGACTCGGAACGGTACATCCAAGATCAGGTCAAAAAACAAAATATCGATGAAATTCAGGAACCGTATGATCTGGGAGACGTCAGCTTCCATTACGGTTGGACGCTGCATCGGGCTGGCCCCAATAAAACAGAATCACCGCGAGAAGTATTCACGGTGATTTATATGGACGCCGAGATGACGTTGATGGAACCGAAAAATAGCTACCATCAAGCCGATTGGGAAGCCTTTACGCCGGGTACGAAAATTGGAGAAGTCATGAATGATCGGTTGAATCCTATTTTGTGGCCATGAATTGGCCTCAACGGAAAAAATTCCTTCTGAGGAAAGATACGATCAGGTTACAGTAGAGGGCCGGTTCATAATGACAGTGATATGTTGTGGATCCAAAATCGTCTGACCCACGGAGTTTCGTGATGCGGGAGTTCAATAAGATCCACGTCATTGCATTACCGCGCTGCGCGACGGTCTCCATGTCCGAGGCATTGGGGCAACTGGGGATTAGAGTCGCTCACCTCGGAAAAATTCGCAGTGAAGAGTCCCAACATCACCACGACAACAAACGTCTGATTCGCATGCATCAGCAGATTGTCTCTGGTGATTGTGATCTGGAGATTTTAGAGGAATGCGATGGTTTGGCTGATTACCCGGCATGTATACCTAGTGTGATTGAGCAACTCGATCAGCGATATCCGGGAAGTTTGTTTATCAATATTCGTCGAGACGATGAAATTAACAGTTGGCTACAATCGGTCGAACGCCAATTCGTTGGTCTGCGTTTGATCAAAACCGGCAAAGCCTCTTCTGTCGAAGATCGCCAATTTGCAGACGCGATGGCCGACTTTCGTAGTATGACATTTGGTCAAACAGAGTTCGAGCCGGGTCCGTTTCGTGATGCGTATTGGTCTTTCCAAAACTTTGTGGAAGATTACTTTTCAGAACGAGAAGATGACCTGCTGTCGATTTCTGAAATGGGAATTCTGCAAGAAGAAGGTTATCGACGGCTGTGCGAATTCCTTGATTGCGACGATGTGGACACGCCGTTCCCTTGCAGTAATCATCACAGTCTTCCGGCAAAAAAGGCGTTTCTCGAAGCATTGGAGCAAGGCGAAATTGTTTCAAAGTCGGGCATTGTTTCGGCTCAACACGTTTTGAAAAGATGATTTTTCAACGGGCTGCTAACCTAGGAAGACATTCCACAGCAACATTACGCCGATCACAATCAGCAAATAATAGATCACTTCTCGAAAACGTTGGGCAGGAATTTTTTTCGAGATCACATGACCGGCAATCAATCCCAAGACCAGTCCCGGAATGGCCGACAGAAAACTCTTCATGACATTTTCTGTAATGAGCCCTTGGGAGAGATGCATCATCACCACCCAGAAGGTGCTGAAACTGAAAAAGCTCTGCAGTTGTCCTCGAAATTTTTCCGGCGACCAGTGACGTAGCGAACTATAAATGACAACGGGTGGCCCGGCAGTGTTGTACGCTCCTCCCAAAATGCCAGCCAGAAATCCGGCAAGAGGAGCCCATCTATCATGAGGCAGCGCCTGCTTATGTTCCCGTTTCAGCGACCAAACCGCAAAACCGAGAATCAGAACAGCCAGCAGTGATTTGACAATACTGTCGTCGGTTGTGCGTAAGAGCCAAACTCCCAGAGGGATCGAAATTGCAGCAGGAATAATCATCTGCAACGCACCACGAAAATGAACGTGCTTCCATTCCCGTATCAGCACGCTGCTGCCTGTCACAATTGAGACCAATGCGACGGTCGGGGCAGTTTCTTCGATGGGAAGAAACCAAGCTAACAATGGCATCGCGATCAGAGCTTCGCCGAAACCGAATGTGGCTTTCACGGTCCCCGCAAAGAAGATGATGCCGCTGATAGCAAGGACTTGTTCTAATCCGGACAACGGAGGATCTCGCGGGCTCAGGAAGGAAAGTCGGTGGGATTTCCTTCGTACCGCGTTCGAGGCGAATCTGCAAGAGTGGAGGAGCAGTACGACAAGAGCGGGTACGGATTGGGGTGGGAATTAATCAACAGTCACAGGAGTGAGGGTTAAACTCTGAACCTCATACTCGTTCTGAGAAAACAGAAACAGTTTGTCTTTCGGGACGATGATCTTCTCCCAGAGGGATAGCTGATCAGGACGCCCGTTCCAGTCAATCACCGACTCGCCTTCACAGACAACCTTCACCCCGTCTCGTCGTACGGAGATGTCCACGACAACTTTCTTGTCGAGCGGCAGCCTTTGCCCCTCAACGGTCGTCACATTTCCGTCGTGCATCGATTTTCCATCAATTTTCGATAAACACCATGCTTTATTCCGGCCGCCATCCATATCGACGCACGCTTGATGATCACCCATAAGTACGCCGATACTCAGCGAAAATCCCTGCTGGGTCTTCCGCTCGACGACCAAATGAATGTCGTACTCCAAAGGAACAGAATCCAGCGGGAAGACGATTCGACTGTTTCGATTTTTCCAGGGAGGCGTGAAGAGCACACCGTTTTCCAAACGAAAGCCATCATCCAACGCATCTTTCCGCAGGTCGAGCATACCGAGAATGTTGATCGGTTCGTCGGGTGGCTGAGACGCCGACACCCACTTCGCCCCAACGATCTTGCCGTGATGGCCATTCTCGGAGAGGTCTTTCAGTTCGGTTCCCGTGTCGCGTGAGAAGTCGTACAGTGCGACGGTATCCGCATCCGCAGTGAGACTGTCCGATACGGAATAAGAGCTGTTGTACCTGGCCTTTCGAGAGATGCGCAGTTCCTGGAGCTGTCCGTGGAGAAAACCCGAGATGGGTTTCAGAGCCCCCACACTCGGATATCGTGCTCCGATGAGCGGTGGACACAAACCTTGAAGCCTTGAAGAGTGTTACAATATCTGAATTCCCATCTTATCGTGTTCATTCATGAGCATACAAGCAGATATTCACCCTGTGCAAATATTCTCACCTATTGCCTGAAATGGACTGTTTCAGGATGCCGACTTACTCCTCTATTGGCTAATACAATACAAATGATTGACGGTCCGCAGGAAGATCGCACCATTGGCAATGGATGGGGTGGACCAGTTCTGTTCGGGAATTTTATTTTCACTGGCAATCTCGAACTCGTCGTCCGTTTCCAGAGCATAAGTTGTCCCATCGGCTGCCGTACAAAAGACCTTTCCGCCACTCACCACAGGAGACGAACAAAACGCCCGGGCTCCCGGAAATCGTTGACGATAAACGGTTGCACCCGTTTTGGCATCAACACAGTGAATGGCACCTCGCCTTCGTTCGAGCAGATAGATTTTTCCATTGCACAACACAGGAGACGCCATTTGTATTCCAGAGTCGCGAATTTTCCATTCAATAAACTGACTCGATCTTGCCCCGGCAGGAGGAGAGATGTTTCCCGACCCACCAGGTTTCACAGAAAACAGGTATCCGCCGCCGTCATCCGATCCACCCCGATTCCGAAACTCGGTCCCTACATACAATCGATCTCCGACGGCGAGTGGAGTTGCCGAGCTGCGACCTTTTTCCATATCAAGTTCCCACAAGAGTTTTCCGGTTGCGGGGTCGTAAGATCGATAAATCATTCCTCCCACAATTAGCTCGGCACGTTCGCTGTTTTGCCAAATGATGGGAGAACTATACTGCGAGTTTTCATCTCGCTTGACTCTCCAAACTTCGTCACCGCTTATTGCATCAACGGCGACCAGAAACGATTGTTCTTCGTTATCGACTTGGACAAACAGTTTGTCTTCAAACAGCACCGGCGAACTCGACGTCCCCCAACCGGCTCGCATCTCGTAACTCCCCAGGTCTTTCTTCCAGACAAACTTTCCATTCATGTCATAACAGAACAAACCCGTCATACCAAAATAAGCGTAGACATGTTTGCCATCGGTCACTGGTGTTTCAGTGGCATAGGTGTTGGTACTGTGTCGAGGCATCGGAGGGTTGCCCGTCTTGGCGGTTTTACGCCAAAGCTCTTTGCCAGTCTTGGCATCCAGACAGAAGACGTCCCATCGATAATCGACCTTTTGCAAATCAGTTCGGTTTGATCCCCCCTGATTCGTGTAAGGCTCCGGCTTAGCTTCTCCGCCGTCAGTTCTGACGGCAGATGTTAAATAAACTCGGTTCTCCCAGATCACGGGAGCCGACCATCCTTCACCGGCAATCGGAACTTTCCACGCAACATTCTTTTCAGTGTCCCACGATGTCGGGCAGTCTGAATTCGCGATCCCATCAAATGAAGCTCCTCGAAATTGTGGCCAGTTGTCGGCCTCAGCAGTGTCCAGAAAAACAGAGAGCGCCAGCACGACGACAGCCAAGCTAATGGACTTAAGGGAAAGCATGTGAAATCCTTTTTGAAACCAATATGTTCCGCACGTCTTCGAGCCGGACGTATTACCTGGAGAATTTAATCTGCTCTATTTTACACAACGTGTCAAATACGGGATGTGATTCAAACTGGTGAATCTGCATGAAGTCGACTCTATCAATCAAAAACGGTGTTCCGGGGAACTCTCCGACTCGGCGTTTTTTCGTTCCAACATCCCCCCATTTCCATCGACCACGAAAAGAGGAACTCTGTTTCCAGAGTTCCTCTTAGACAAGGCAGGGCTCAGCGACAAGCTGACTTCAATGTGTCTTTGCTTTGT
>JAURQH010000094.1 GCA_030836185.1 Planctomycetota bacterium | reverse complement strand
CTCATGGCCTGTTGAAGAATGACTAAGGCTGCAACGTGAGAAAGAGAGCGATCTCGCGTGGCGTGGAAAATGCGCCCCCAGAATAAGCCACACGTCTTCACAAAATGAAGATCGACGCAAGCCGATTGGCTTCAACGACTTGCTCAAGAGTACACAAGATTCGGAATCAAGATTCGGGAAGATTTGATTCAACATTTGGTCAAGATTCGGTCAAGGTGTGTCCCCGAATCTCCAAATCTTCAAATCTTGAAAACGGTGTTGAGTGTTTGAATAACGCTGGGGGCATGACGTGCGATTAAGCCCGCGGAGCTTGCGCTCCACGGCTATGCCTCTTGTGCCTTCGGCACCCCGTTTGACGAGCAAACGGGGCTACTTTTTTGCACTAGAACTACACATTTGGTTTCACAAAGATGATGCGACCGGCACTGGTCTGATGCACTTTTGTCACGAGCGTATCAATGTCTTGGCCAACATGTTCTGCTCCATTCTCGCAGACAACCATTGTGCCATCATCGAGATAGCCGACACCTTGATCGGCAGCTTCTCCCCGTTTGACGACTTTGATTTTGAGATGATCGTCGGGTACAAATCGGGGCTTCAACGCATTGGCCACGTCATTCATGTTGATGACATGAATTGATTGCACGGAGGCCACTTTGTTCAGATTGTAATCGTTGGTAACAATGCGAGCGTTCATATCTTTTGCGACATGAACCAACCGCTCGTCAACGGTCATATTCTGAGGCTTCTCACGATCTTCTGTGATACGAACATCGATATGGGTGCTTTCTTGCAGCTTTGCGAGCACATCCAATCCTCGGCGACCTCGCGAACGACGATTCTTGTCATTGCTGTCGGCAATGTCCTGTATCTCCAATAACACAAACTCTGGAACAATCAGGTCGGTTTCAATGATGTACGTGTCCACCAGGTCGGAAATGCGTCCATCAATTAACGCGCTACTATCCAGGACCAGTGGCATGCCGCCCTTTAACTCACGGGCAAATTCCACGTAAGGAATGATAAAACGAAAATCTTCTTTAGTCTGAATCAGAAACGAAATGCAAATGTAGGTCAGGAAGAGTGTCGTGAGTAGAGTGACTCCTGGCTGGAATGGATCATCGATCACCGGATTTAACGCCAGCATCGTCAAATAACTCAGTAAGGCTCCCACTAAAAGTCCGAAATAAATTGCGGAAATGATGTCGATTCGCTTTTTGCGAATGAGCAAATCGGCAATGGGTGCGAGTTGAGTGACACCTAGCAGTACAAGAAACGCCGTGAATTTGTATTTCTCAATGATCAATACAGGGTGTGAACTGGTGCTGATATAACCGGCAATCGCTCCGGCACAGACAACAAGATACATTGTCCGCACGAGTAACAATAACATAGGAATTCCCCAAGAGTTGGTAAGAAGCGACTCGGTTGATAATTGTGGATATCATCAGGTGTGAGACATCATCAATGACAGATTTACGCCGACATTGTGAACGTCCGTCACATAATACGGCACCGCATGGCCCAATGCCAGTTCGTACTGTTTTTTAGAGAAAGGCGTTTTTGCAGAAGATTCCTCACTGGTGAATTCAGATTTATCGATCTGATCCTAATATTTACTCAGATAGCATCCCTGAGGATTAGTGGATTACTTCTCCACCTTGTCTGTTTTTATGGAAGTCAATCGCGGGATATAAATTCTCTGACCGGGTTTCAGATTATCGGGAGCACCCAACCCATTCACTTGAGTCAACTTCTCTGCCGTCGTCCCGTAATGCTCGGCAATGGACCTCAATGTTTCTCCCTTTTGGACCTGGTGATAATGGTCCTCTTGAAGGGAGGGAGTATGTTTCAAAACCTCTTTGGGAGAGACCACGGGAGGCTGGTCTGAAGTCGATAGAATTGGGGGTGACTGCGTTGGTCCAGCTTCTGTGCTTTGCACGGGGGCAGCCTCTTCTGGGATCTCCAGACGGCAACCGTTGAGCATTGCCAGTAGACAGGCAATCACAAAGACTCTCAGCATCACAACGCTTTCCGATCTTTGAAGGCTGTTGAACTATGTATTGATCTGGTAGATTCTAACCTATTCACTTGGTACATATTCAACCCTGAATCACAGCGGATGAACGATATGAGCGAGCGTATCTCTTTGGAAGATTCCCTCTCTGCACTACGCAACGCAGCGCGCGAGGGGACGATTTCTGAATCGACCTGTAATAATGCCACACGTTGGTTGAGCGAGGCTCCTTTTCAACGCTACCAGAGTGGCATCATTGCATTGGTCAGCCAAAAGAACTGGGATGAACTGACCAATCTTTTCTGGCAGGTGATTCCCTTCGGAACCGGTGGTCGGCGTGGTTTGATGTCAGGGTTTGGTTCTGCCACCATCAACGAACGAACGATTGCCGAATCAGCACATGGATTAGCCACTTACCTCAAGCAAGTGAGTTCTTCTGATGATCTGTCAGCCGCCATCGCTCACGACACTCGCAATCGCTCACCCGAATTTGCCAAACTTACCGCGACAACCTTGGCCGCACATGGGCTGAAAGTTTATTTCTTCACCACTCATCGGTCGACTCCCGCACTCTCATTTGCCGTCCGTCACTTGGGCTGTGATGTCGGCGCCGTGATTTCGGCCTCTCATAACCCGCCGTCAGATAACGGTTTCAAAGCCTACTGGTCGCACGGCGGACAAGTATTGCCACCTCACGATAGTGGTATCATCGACTGCGTTTATCAGGCGGGAGAAATCCCGGTGACCGACTATCAAGAAGCCGTCTCAGCCGGGCAAATTGTCGAACTGGGCGACGACATCGACTCGACCTACGTCAAATCAGTGGCCGCTTTATCGCTCTCCTCAGCTCGTGACATCAGCGGCCTTTTCTCGCCTCTGCACGGTGTCGGCACGACTAATGTTTATCGCGTATTGGAAGAAGCGGGCTTCGATAACATTGCCATGGATGAAGAGCGTAGCCAACCCGATGGAAACTTCACGAATGTTCCCGATCAACTTCCCAACCCGGAACGACCCGAAGTCTTTGCGCCTTTGGAACAAATTGCTGCCAAAAGTGAAACTGCCGTCATTCTCGCCTCCGACCCCGACTCGGACCGTATTGGAGTTTCTGTCCGTGGGGCGGACGGGAATTACCAAATTTTGACCGGTAACCAAGTCGGATCGTTAATTACCGATTATGCCATTCGCAAGCAGCAGCAGAAAAACAGTGATCTCTCCCAACAGGTCGTGATCGAAACGGTCGTGACATCACAATTGATCGCTAAAATTGCCTCTGCAGCCGGGGCCGATGTGGTTTCTGATCTGCCGGTGGGTTTCAAGTACATCGGACAAACTGTTGATGCCAAGCAGAATGAAGGAAAGACGTTCCTGATTGGTGCCGAGGAATCGCTCGGCTATCTCGCTGGAGATTATGCACGCGACAAAGATGCGTCCATTGCTGCACTGTGGCTGATGGAATTGGCGGCAGAATTAAAACAAGAGGGGAAAACCCTTCTCGATCAACTCGACAGTCTCTATGTCACTCACGGCTATCATCAGGAGGGTCAATTTTCCAAGGTTTGCCAGGGAGAGAGCGGGCAAACCAAAATTGAAAAAATTCTCAAAGCGTTTCGTGAAACTCCCCCCGAAGACATTGGAGGCTTGTCACTGAATCAAGTCCTCGATTACTCCAAACAGGAAATTCGCGAATTGCCTTCGAATCGCATGAGATCGAAGCTGGATGTCCCCAAAGTTGCACTTTTAATGTTTGAATCTCCTCCCGGCCCTTTCCGCTATCAGTTTGCGATTCGTCCTTCAGGAACAGAGCCAAAATTGAAATTCTATCTCTTTGCGCAAATGGATTGCCCGTCCGTTGAAGAGTTACCAGAGATCAAATCGCGTACGGCAACTTTAATGCAACAGATCAGAACCTCCCTCGATGAGTGGTCAACAGCCGTCGAAGAATCCTGAAAACCGGTGCCTCCTCTATCACACAGAAAGCAGCCTGACGACATGAAGCGTTTGTTGCCGTATTTCCAATTGATGAGGCTTCCCGCGCTCTTCACAGCGCTCACAGACACGTTTGCCGGCTTCATGATGACATTGGGCTTGGCACCGTTTTCTGATCTGTATCTTCTTTTAATCGCAACGACCGGGCTCTATCTCTCCGGGATGGTCTTCAATGATGTCTTCGACGTTAAGCAGGATACCGCTGAGAGGCCCGAACGGCCCATTCCCTCAGGTCGTGTTCCTTGGACAAATGCCGTCATTCTGGGTGTCGTGTTGATGTTGATCGGATTAGGGGCAGCGGCTGCCGTCAGCCCGCATTGCTTGAAGCTGGCGGGACTCATTGCTGTTGCTGTGTTGGCTTATGATGCCGTGTTAAAAAAGACCTGGCTGGGACCGGTGGCAATGGGGAGTTGTCGGTTTCTGAATATTTCACTCGCAGCATCCGCGGGAGTCTCAAGCTTTGCACCCTGGCAAGGCACATTTCAGCGACCTCATTTGGGACTGGCTATGGGAATTGGACTCTACATCGTCGGTCTGACGTTCTTCGCCCGCACGGAAGCCTTGGAAAAGAGTCGCAAAAAAGTGCTCATTCTGGGAATCGTAATTGCCAACGCTGGACTGGGAGTTCTCTTTTGGCTCGTTAATTTTTGGCCGGGTGACATCGCTCCCTCCAATGTTTATTTCGGCTTGGGAATCGTTGCGTTAGTCCTGAATCGGCGCTGGATTCGTGCGATCTCAAACCCCGAACCCCGATTCGTACAAGCGGGCGTCAAAAGTGGATTGCTCTCTCTGATTGTGATCGACGCACTGATTGTCTACTGGAAAACTGGGGAGCCAACGTATTCGCTAATTGTCCTGGCTGCTTTATTGCCGGCGATGTTTTTGGGACGTCTGATCCCCATGACATGATCTGTTGTGAGACGATCCGAGAGATTATGTGGCCTATCCCATCGGAGCCTGAAAGCCCATCCCCTGGAAGTCGGTAATCGGTTGTGTGCCGGCAAGTTTGATCGCGGCAAGCTGGTCCAACGCCAAAACAACTTTTCTTGCCCCATGAGCATCCGGGGTTCCACGATCAACGAGTAGCAGAGAATTGCTGATCAAAAAGTCCATAAACGGAATATTCTCGTTCTGTTTGGTCAGAATCATCCCTTTACGGTCAATTGACGAAGGCCAGTTCTCAAACATCATACGCCAAGCATCGGCTGTCATATCCATGTCTTAACCTGTTTCTGCGAATGCCTGTTCCTGCGAATGAATGGACAGGAAATCAGAATCATGATTTCGAGCAACCCTATTGCGACCAGCGTGGTGCTGAACCATAAAAAAACCCGAGCTTCTTATGAGAAGCTCGGGCTGAATGACCCCATGGGGATTTGAACCCCAGTTGCTGGAACGAAAATCCAGAGTCCTAGGCCACTAGACGATGGGGCCGTCTGGCCGCGGAAATCATGCCTGATGATTCCCGAAAGAATAAGGTAATTTCTGTTTCGGATGTGTCAAGCCAATGGCTTCATTCGTTCGGAGAATAAGCGTGAAAAATCTCTAAACCAGAAAAAATCATCCGTTGCAACAAGAGCGACCCGAAAATTTCCTCGCTGGTTCGCGCAATATAGCAACTCACTTTTGCACAAAGTGAGTTTCAGAAATCAAGGCTGAGCCTCCGCAGCAGGTCTCAATCTTCGCGAGAGGTCACTTCTGCCGATGCTTGGGGAACCTGTTCTACAACCTCGGTTTGTTCCTTGACGATCGCTTCATGCACCTCACTGCGATGAATGGGAACTTCCTGTGGTGCCTCAATTCCCAAGCGAACACGATCACCGCGTACTTCCACGACGGTAATGACGATGTTCTCGCCAATGACGATTCGCTCATTTTTTTTTCGGGACAAGACCAGCATCAGTTGAGTAACTCCAAACATTCCGAGAGGTTCACCTAGCTGATGTCATGATGACATCAGAATTAACCAGGTGCAGATATCCAAATGATCTGCTTACGAATCTCTCGTGCAATTAAGTGTATGAGTCTGGAAATACAGGGTCAATAAGCCAAAGTGGTGTATCGATCAGAGAATTTGGACCCGCGCAGCGAAAAAACACGACCAGCCCAAAAACTTACTGGAAACGTAAATCCTGACAAGAAAATACCTTACAGCACACACTTGCGAAGATCTCCAAGATGAAGATTAAATCGGTATGGTGGTGTAATTATTTTGGAAATTTTCAGAAAATGAGCGCAATCCGACCAGTTTTCCTCAAGACGACAGTCAGTGGAAAGGTCGGCAATGGATCCCCGGAGCATGAGTGCCCGGGGATTCATTACTCGAATTTTGAAAATCGGAGTCGGTAAAACCGATCTCAGACCATGTCTTTCAGACCTTTGAGAGGTCGAATTTTGACGACGTTGCGAGCCGGTTTGGCTTTGAACATGGTCTCTTCGCCTGTAAAGGGATTGATTCCCTTACGGGCTTTGGTTGCTGGTTTGTTTTGAACGGTGATTTTCATCAATCCTGGTACATTAAATACACCAGGGCCTTTGGCACTCACTTGCTCACCAATCAGACCGGACATGGTGTCCATGAACGAACTGACTTCCTTTTTGCTCAATCCCGTCCGCTCAGCGAGCTCTGCAAATACTGCGGACTTCGTCATTGGTTTTGGCCTATCTGCCATGTTGACTTCCTCTGTGGCTGGGGTTCATCCTGATTAATATTCCCACGAGGGGTTATTGCCGTAGTAGACTGTTGAAAGTCTCAGATGTCAATCACTATGTTTTGTGAATTCCCCTGTTTTTTTAGGTTTTTTTTCGACAATTCGCGCTTGACTGATGCTTCGAGAGCTACTCGGATCCCGCATTTGAATATTAAGACAGTCTCTGCGCGTCTTCGACTTCACGAAATTCTTCATATTGTGCCGTGTGATGATTATGTTAACTTCAACCCATTGCGCTCTTACTCAGAAAGGTTTTTATGGCAGTTGTTTTGATCATTCAAACAGGAAAACACAAAGGACGTAAAATCCTGTTTCCACCAGACGGAACACTCTTGATTGGACGTGATGCCGAGTGTCATCTCAGGCTCGCTTCCACAGATGTCAGTCGCAGACATTGCGAATTGTCGAACACAGAAAACGGTGTCGTCGTTAAAGATCTTGGCAGCCGAAACGGAACTTTCATCGACGGCTTTTTAATCTCTGAGACTGCAGCACTCAATCCGGGGAGCATCCTTAAAGTTGGAAACATAGAGTTTGCGCTACCCGGCAAACGCCCTGAACCCTCAGGACAGAAACCCAAAAGCGTGGATGACACGAGTGACGACGACATCGCTGCCTGGTTGACAGACGAAGGAGAAACAGAAGATCCAAGTGATGAAGAATCAACCATTATCCGTGGCTCGGTCGCAGAGATTGCTGCGGAAGAGGAACAAGTCAACCAGAAAGACTACACTCGGCATCCTCAAGCACAAGAAGCCGCCGATATTATTCGCAACCATTGGCAAGCAAAAGAACAGCATTGAGGCTCGATCACTGACACCTGATATTTTCAAGCCGCAGTGTTACAATCAACGCATTGAACAGAGACCTACCTTTCTACGGAAGAAGCTCCTTTGCGGATCATTGCTGGACAATATCGACGTCGAAAACTGCTCGCCAACATAGGCATGACAACTCGCCCGATCACTGATCGCGCCAAAGAAAAGTTGTTTGAAAATCTGGGAGGCGAGTTGAATGGCGAAAAGGTGGCCGACATCTTCAGCGGAACCGGTTCTCTCGGCCTCGAAGCATTGAGTCGAGGTGCCTCCACCGTGGTCTGCATCGAACGGGACAAAAAAGCCTACGATTTGCTACAGGAAAATGTTGCCACTCTGGGAGTCGAAGAACAAGTTCTCTGTTGGCGGGCAGATGTCTTTCGTTGCTCATTCCAACCAAAAGGTGTGGAAGGATACTTGCCTTACGACCTGATTTTCTACGACCCTCCATTCCCGCTCTTAAAAAAGCTGAAACCCAAAACACCCATGTTTCAATCGTTGGAAAGACTCGCCCGAGAGAAAAATACGTCCACAGACGTGAAACTGATTTTCCGAGTCCCCTCGTACTGCGAATACCAGATGCCCGATCAATGGACGCTCGATTGGAAATTGCCTCTTTCTTCGATGGAAATGCACATTTATCGCAAATCAGGCGATCAATCAGACGAAGAGACACCCTCCGAAGATCCCACCTCGCAGACAGGATAATCCGATGTCCCGAAACGACTTTCCCACCACATTTCTCCTCGTTGGCATAACGTGTGTTGTCTCTTCAACAACCCTCTCCGCTCAGGATCCTGCCTCCGAGATCGAAACAAAAATTCTCTCATCAGCACCCGTTCCTTCACCCACACCTGACGGAGAAAATTGGACCCATTTTCTTGGCCCAAAAAGAACAGGGCATTCTTCAGAAACCGGACTCCTTGTGGAATGGCCAAAACAAGGGCCTCCCGTCCTCTGGAGAAAAGAGGTCGGTACGGGATACAGCGCACCATCAATCCGCGGGAATCGCCTGGTGATTCATCATCGCCCCGGTAACCGGGAGATCATCGAATGCTGCCGAGCAGACACTGGGGAGTCATTATGGCAAACCAGTTATCCCACCAGTTATTCCGATCCGTACGGCTATAACAACGGACCACGTTGCTCACCCATTCTGACCGACCAACACTGCTACACTTTCGGCGCAGAAGGCAAGCTTGTCTGCACAGAACTCGAAACCGGAAAACTGGTATGGATTCGGGATGTCCAAAAAGATTTTAACATGCCGGACTCGTTTTTTGGTGTCAGTTGTACGCCAATTTTGGAAGGAGATCTGCTGATTACTTTGGTTGGCGGGCAACCCAATTCAGGGGTCGTGGCGTTTGATTCCAAAACCGGAAAAACTGTCTGGCAAGCCGTCGGAAAAGAGACCTGGGATCAAGCAAAAACCGGTTGGAAGAGCGATCCTGTTTACGAATGGACGGGCGAGGAAATGGTTGTCAGTTATTCTTCGCCGATAGTTGCCACTATTCACGGAAAAAAACATCTCCTCTGTCTGGTCCGCCAAGGCTTGGTTTCACTCGACCCCAAGACCGGCAAAGAAAACTTTCATTACTGGTTCCGTTCGAGAACACACGATTCGGTCAACGCTGCAAGACCGGTTGTTGTCGGCGACGAAATTCTGCTCACAGCCGCTTATCGAGTCGGTGCCGCGTTGCTTAAAGTTGGCGCAGATGGAACCAGTTTTACAGAAGTCTGGAGAGATCCCGAAAACCTGATGGCTCACTGGTCGACTCCCATTTATCACAAGGGATTCGTTTACGGTTTCTCGGGGCGACATGAAAATCAGGGAGAGCTACGCTGCCTGGATTGGAAGACCGGAAAAGTGGTCTGGCAAACGAACGGATTGATCATTGATCCAGCCACCATCAAACAAGATCCGACCTCCGGTAAGCTGATCGACAAAACGACCAATGAACCAATTCCCTGGCCGCTGTTTGGTCGAGGCTCAAAAATTCAATTTGATGGATATTTTTTAATTTTGGGAGAGCGGGGTACTCTCGCACTCGCCAAAGTGAACACGCAAAGTTACCAGGAGATTGCCCGGACAAGCTTCGATAAGATCGGCTATCCCGCTTGGGCGGCTCCGGTCCTATCGCGAAAACGTGTTTATTTGCGCGATGAAGATCAGTTGATTTGTCTCGATTTTGCCCCTACAAAAACCGACGATAAATAACTCCTCTGGATTAGGTATCCTGAGATGTTACAATGGGTTACAGCAAATCACTGTCCACTCTCCATCAATCGCCCGCACGGATGCCGAAACCTTCGCAACTCCATCAGTTTCTGCTGCTCCCGGAAAACCGATCCGCTCATCGTGCGCTGGAAAACATCTCAAAATCGCTCCAGCAAAAACGCGGTAAGCGACTTTTTCTGTACGGGCCAAGTGGTACCGGAAAATCACATCTGATTTCGCAAGCACTCCGGGAATACCGTCAAAACAACCCTAAAATTAAATTCCGACGGGTGACAGCGAGCGAGTTCGCGGCTCAACTGGCCAATGCGTCCGAGGCAGGAAGCGTTCCCGAATTTCGGCAACAATACCGCGATCTCGATCTACTGATCTGTGAAGATCTTCAGGCATTGCAAAAACGGACGGAATCTCAACGTCAACTCGTGTTGTGCCTCGACGAACTCGAAACGAAGGGGGCAGTTGTCATTGTTTGCTCGACAACACTTCCCGGGCGCTGGCAAAATATCAATCGCAAATTGATTGATCGCTGTCGCGCAGCGCTCACGATAGAAGTAGCCCTACCATCGCCTCAAAGTCGCGTTCGCTTGTGCCGACACTTTGCACAGCTAATCCACGAGCCCATGCCAGCCTCGGTCGCGGAGTGTATTGCCCAAACGATTCAAGGATCTCCTCGGGATTTGCACAGTGTCATCGCCCGTCTGGTTGAAGACGCTCACCGCAGGAAGCGCAAATTATCGGACGAATACGTCGGCCAATTTTTGGAAAGCGAGATCGTGACTCCTGAATTGCCGATGAAAAAAATCATTCAGGCCACCGCGAAATACTTCACCTTAAAGGTGGGGGATCTGAAATCTTCCTCTCGTCGTTCCGATATTGTCCACGCGCGCCAAGTGGCGATGTATCTGTTACGCCAAATGACCACACACACGCAGATTGAAATCGCCAAGACCATGGGAAAAGCCGATCACACGTCCGTGGTTCGAGCTTGTCAAAAAGTGGAAGAATTGATGTCGAGCGATTCCCGCGCTCAACAGGAAATTTTGGAGTTGCGGGCGACTCTTTCATCAGGCTGACTGATGTGTAACTCCTGTTGGCAACTGCTATCAAAAAATCTTCTTCTCAACACCACTCAAAAGACCTCGATCTCAAGCGTTGATAACTGACCGAGATATCAATACATATCGGATCTCTCTAATGATGGTATCAACAGCCTTTGCACAAGGAACTCCTTCTTGTGTTATTTGTAAACCCATACTGTCAAACAAGATATAATCTAACTAGAAATGTTATCGTCAAAAAAGCAGCCTCTTTGAAAATACTTCTACTAAAAATATTAAGTAGATAAAAGAAACCTTGGCAATGTCCTTTTCTTTTCAAAATTGGACATCCAAATTGCCATCTCTGATCTCTCAAAAAGAGACTTGGAATCCTACTCCAATAGATCGCTTTCAGCACGGAAATCTGGTAAAATTTTGCTGAACAGAAATCAAAAAAACCGACATGTTTCCAGGACTCAATCGGTACTGTCTTCAATCACACTCTGGTACCGCTTCAAGGATTGATTTTATGAAGTTACATTGCAATCGCCAGTCACTCATTGCCGCCTTTGGAGTGGTCTCTGGAGTTGTTCCGGTTCGTACGACCAAAGATGTTCTCAAGAATGTGAAACTCTCTTTGCAAGATGGCATCGCAACATTGATAGGAACCGATCAAGAAGTTGGGATCCGCTTTGATCTCGAAGGAGTCGAAACCGATTCTGCCGGTGATGTGCTCTTGCCCACACAACGAGTCAGTACGATTCTACGAGAATTCACTGAGGAGACGGTCGAGATTGAAGTCGATCAAAACAAACTCTGGTTGCGTGCCGGCTCCAGTGAATTCCAACTCTCGACCGAAGACCCGGATGAGTTTCCTCCCGTTGCGGGCTTTGAGGATTCCAACTATCTCAAAATCGGCGGCAAAGAACTTCGCGAGATGATCCATCGAACAGAATTTGCAACCGATGTAGAGAGCACTCGGTATGCGTTAGGTGGTGTGTTGTTGGATTACAATGAAAAAGCCAGCACGCTCACTCTGGCAGCGACAGACTCACGTCGGCTGGCAGTCATCAAAAGTGGATGTCAGGCCGAAGGCGATCTCTCGGAAGCCCATAATGCTCCCGTGATTCCCGCGAAAGCGATGAAGCTGATTGAACGCTCACTGACCGATGACGACGAAGAAGTTCTACTGGCGATTCGAGGAAACGATGCGGTTGTTAAAAGTAAGCAAAGCACAATCTACTGTCGATTGGTGGAAGGACGTTTCCCTGATTACAAAAATGTCATCCCTTCAGATCCCAAGATGAACATTGATTTGTTGGTAGGACCATTTCATACGTCGGTTCGTCAGGCTCAAATTGTCACAAATGAAGAAAGTCGTGGTGTCGATTTCACGTTCGGAAATGGACGATTAGTGCTGACCAGTAAAGCAGCCGACATTGGTGAATCAACCATCGAGCTTCCCATCAGTTGCGAAGGAGACGCCCTCACGATCACTTTTGATCCTCGCTATGTGGCGGACTTTTTGAAGGTCCTTTCACCAGAAGATCAAATTCGTCTCGATCTCATCGACGATGAAAATGCAGCCGTGTTTCATGCAGGAGAGAATTACACCTACGTCGTGATGCCTTTGTCGCGGGATCGTTGATTGATGAGATCACCTTACCGTCGTCCGCCAAAACCGTTGTCTGAATCTCTCTCTGAGATTGTGGCGTTTCGCGGTCTGGCAAGAAGGGAAGGAGACAATCAACTCGCAGAAATATGGAGCAGTATTGCCGGCAAACGAATTGCCCAATCGACCCGAGTGATCGGCATCAAACGAGGTGTTCTCAATATTGGAGTGAGAAGTGCTCCGCTGTTAAGCGAGTTGGCGGCATTTCAGAAGACAGAGTTGCTAGAAAGCCTGCAGCAACAACATGCAGATCTGAAAATTCGCGATATCAAGTTTGTCCTGCAAGGACATATTAAGAAACGAAATTGAAACCGATCCCTCGCAATCAATGTGCGAGATGGGAGAGAGACAAGTTGACTGACGAGACCCCAGAGATTCCAGCCGTCAAGAATGACGATTACGATTCCTCAAACATCAAACACCTGAAAGGGATTGAGGGAATTCGGATGCGTCCCGCCATGTACATTGGCGATACAACGGCTCGCGGACTTCATCATCTTGTGTACGAAGTAGCCGATAATTCTATCGACGAATCAGTCAATGGTTTTGCGACGCGAGTTCAAGTGACGCTCCATTCCGATGGTTCCGTTTCTGTCTCCGATGATGGTCGCGGAATTCCGATTGGCCCGATGGCCGATATGGAAAATCGACCCGCTCTGGAAGTGGTTCTTACCGAAATTCACGCCGGGGGTAAATTCGACCGCGACAGTGGATATAAAACCGGAACGGGTGGTTTACACGGTGTTGGTATCACGGCTGTGAACGCGCTCAGTGAAAGTCTGATCGCTGAAGTTCGTCGTGAAGGTCATATCTGGACGATGGAATTTGAAAAGGGCAAGGCGGTCACAGAACTCAAGAAAATGGGCAACAGTGATACCACTGGGACCAAATTAACCTTCAAGCCAGATCGGGAAATCTTCCCCGAAACTCGATTCAACTACGAACCACTCGCCAAGCGTTTGCAGGAGTTAGCGTTTCTGACTCCAGGAATCATTATCGGAATCAAGGATGAGCGATCAGGTGACTCGGATGAATTCCATTACGAGAACGGAATCGTTGAATTCGTCAAATATTTGAATCGTGCTGATACCCCAATTTTCAGTGATGTGATTCACATTGCCGATGAACAGCAGGGCATGCAGGTTGGTGTTGCGTTGCAGTACACAGACGGTTTTTCTGACAACATTCGTGCTTTTGCCAATAACATTTACAACTTGGAAGGTGGAACACACCTTAGTGGTTTCCGTACGGCTCTGACACGAACCATCAATGCTTACGGTAAGAAGGAAGGCATCTTCAAAGATTCTGTTCCCAGTGGTGATGACTTTCGCGAAGGTTTGACGGCCGTCGTGACTGTTCGTATTCCCGATCCCCAATTTGAAGGCCAAACAAAAACAAAACTTGGGAACAGCGATGTCGAAGGACTTGTGAATTCGGTCGTGGGTGAGCACCTGGCGAAATATTTTGAAGAGAATCCTTCTGTCGCCAAAACAATTGCCAACAAAGGATTACGAGCTCTCGAAGCCCGTGAAGCGGCAAAAAAAGCCCGTGAAATGGTTCGCCGTAAGGGAGCACTTACGACGGGCGGTCTGCCTGAAAAATTGCGTGACTGTCGCAGTCGTGAACTCGATATTACCGAACTCTACATGGTCGAAGGGGACTCAGCCGGCGGTACGGCTGACACGGGACGCGACTCCAATATTCAAGCGATCTTGCCGTTGCGAGGGAAAATTCTGAATGTCGAGAAAGCACAACTTGTCAAAGTTCTCGACAACGCAGAGATCAGCAATATCTTCAAAGCGATGGGAATTCCACCAGGAGCTGAGTTGGAAGATATCAGCAAACGTCGCTACGGCAAGTTGATCGTCATGACCGACGCAGATGTCGATGGTAGCCATATCCGTACGTTGTTGCTGACGTTTGTGTTTCGTCACATGCGAAAACTGGTTGAAGAGGGTTGTGTCTATATTGCTCAACCACCGTTGTACAAAGTGATTCAGAAGAAGAAAATTCGCTACGTTCAAACCCACGAACAGATGAATCGTGAGTTGATGGAACTCGGTCTCAACGGAACGACTTTGTTTTGCAAAAATGATGAAACCGTTTTTGATAGCGAGAATCTGAATAAGCTGGTCGATTTGATGAGACGTATTGAAGAACCACTTTCGACGATGGAAAAGCGCGGCATTGAACTCAAATTCATTGCCAAAAATTTCGCCACCGAAGAAGGCTTGTTGCCTCAATTCCGCTTGAACACGGGAACCGGACAACATTGGTTTGCCACCCGCGACGACATGACGAAATTCATGGAAGAAGAGCAGGAACGCTTGGGTGTGACGTTCAAAGTCGCCGACAAACTGAAGAACGAAACACTCGGCGACTCGACTGAAGAAGAAAACGTGGCCTTCATCGAAGAAGAAGAGCTCCACGAAATTAAAGCCATCAATGAAACGCTAAAAAACTTGAAATCATTCGGTTTTGGACTCAAAGACTTAATACCGGTTGGCATCGTGAACGCCGAAATTGTTTATCCATTCGTGCTACAAAATGAGGATGGCAATCAATCACTTCAATCACTCCGAGCTCTTCTCACGACGCTTCGCAAAATGGGTGAACGTGGTTTGAAAGTCACTCGCTTTAAGGGACTGGGCGAGATGGATTCCGACGAGCTTTGGGATACCGCCATGGACCCCGATAAACGAGTCCTGTTGCAAGTGACTATGGAAGACTCAGCCGCTGCCGATGAAATCTTCCGCGTGTTGATGGGCGATCAAGTTGAACCACGCCGACAATTCATCGAAAAACATGCCCTCGATGTGAACGACTTGGATGTGTGATTGATGGGTGGACATCGATCGCTCCCAAAACCGACCGTCTCAAAGGCGATTCGTCATCTGAAAAAGAGGGATTCCGTCATGAAACGGTTGATCACGGCGGTCGGTCCCTGCGAACTCAAGATGGAAAAAGATCGTTTTCGGACGTTGGTTCGTTCGATAATCGGTCAACAAATCTCGACGGCAGCTGCCAAGTCGGTCATGGCGAAACTGGAAGACCGACTCCCCGGTGATCGACTCACTCCCGATGCGTTTCATCAAATTTCATTTGAAGAAGTAAAGTCTTCAGGGCTCTCCCGACAGAAGACCGAATACTTGCTCGACCTCGCGACGCACGTTCTTGACGAGAGGTTGCCGCTGGCAAAGATTGGTCGTTTCACCGACGAACGAGTGATCGAAATGCTGACTGATATTCGGGGTATCGGTATCTGGACGGCTCAAATGTTCTTGATGTTTTCCCTCGGCCGATTAGATATTTTTGCTCCCGATGACCTCGGTTTACGAGCCGCCATTGGGAATCTGTACGACTACGAAGAACGACCGGGGAAGAAAGAATGTGTGGCTGTCGCCCAGCAATGGGCTCCCTATCGCACCATTGCCAGTTGGTACTTGTGGCGGAGTTTCGAGCCACATATCAAAGAGGAGTGGAACGATGATTGATTGTTCGATTTCCCGTTAAAAACCGGTGAACATTCCTTAAATCACCCGTGTCAGAGTCATTACGCAATTGTCGCGATCTGTCGATTGGCGTAACATGATAGATGAGGAGACGTCATACGGCGGGTCTTCAGAAACTCCAAAACAAAGTGAAAGAAGACACTCTTTGGGAAATCCAAAACGCGAAGAACTTAAAGTCGAGGCCAAACGCGGCGTGATTGCCTGTGTCTTGCCGACAGATTCATCACTCACTCTGGAAAATGCGCTCGATGAAATTCGTGGTATCTCTGAAACCGCAGGAGTCGAAGTCGTTGGAGAATTGGTCCAACGGCGTGCAAAACCACAACCGGCGACATGTCTGGGGAGTGGGAAAGTTGAAGAGTTAAAACAGTTGGTCAAAGCGACGGATGCTGAGATCGTCGTCTTCGACAACAATCTGACTCCCGCCCAAGGTCGAAATCTCGAAGAAGAGTTAGAGACGATTATTGTTGACCGCAGCGAGGTGATTCTCGACATCTTCGCCACGCACGCGCGTACTTACGAATCGAAATTACAGGTCGAGCTGGCACAGCTTCTTTACTTCCGCACCCGACTGAAACGATTGTGGACTCACTTGGAACGTATTCAAGGGGGTATTGGCACAGGACGTGGTCCGGGGGAAAAACAAATCGAGACCGACCGTCGTTTGATCGACATCCGAGTTGCCGAGCTGCGCAAGAAACTTTCCACCATCGAAAAACGCCGCGAGCGCACCGTCAATCTCCGTCGCAATCACACCACCGTCTCCTTGGTGGGTTACACCAACGCGGGCAAAAGTACGTTAATGCGACGATTAACTGAGTCAGATGTTTTGGTGGCTGACCAATTGTTTGCCACTCTCGAAACCCGGACACGCAAATGGCATCTTCCCGGTTGGGGTGATGTGTTGCTGAGTGACACGGTTGGTTTCGTTCGCGATTTGCCCCACCATTTGGTGGCGTCCTTCCGTTCGACGTTGGAAGAAGCACGACACGCCGACCTGTTATTGCATGTGGTCGATGCCAGTCATCCCGAAGCCCGACAACAGGTCGAAACGGTGTACGAAGTCCTCGGCGACATCGGCATTGAAACATCAAACGTACTCTTGGTGCTTAATAAAATTGATCGTGTGGAAGACCGCACCTGGATTGATGTGTTACGCGCCAAACACGAAGACTGCGTTTCCATCAGTGCGGCGAGTGGTGAAGGGATTGATCGCCTCGTCGAAGCCGTCCTGACGCGATTGGGCGACTCCATTGTCGAGGCGGAAGTGGAGATTTCCGCAGGAAATGGCAAGATTATTTCATGGCTCAATGATCACGCGGAGATTTCCAACACAGAATATGTCGATTCCCGTGTAAAATATCGTTGCCGCTTCCCGTCGAAGTTTCTGTCTCACTTGGAACAACACGACTCTGAAATCACGATTTTCAATTCGGAAAACAACACCGGCCACAACCACCCGGATCACATTCCACCCGAGATTCCCGAAAGCGTGATTTCATCGAATGGGTGATCAGCGAGAGCGTGAAGCCGTAATCGTCAACAAAGTTCCGTAGGCTGGGACAAGTCCCAGCAAGTATGGGAGTGCTTACAAATGCTGGGTTGTGGTTTGTTATGCATTCCTTTTTCAATATCAGTATGCCGTCGTGAGTCGGCGAGGTGGTAGAAGATTCGCTCTAGGAATGCAGGCGACCGATCCTACTTACAGTGTTAAAATGAATATTGCGTTGTGTTCCGTTCGACAGCGAGAACAGACTCACACCAACTGCTGAGCAAAGTGGAAATTACCCATGAACCCTCAATCCGTTTTCGATTTGAGTCCTTCCGAGAAGCTGCAACTTATGGAAGATTTATGGGATGACCTCGCTGCGAATCCTGAAAATGTACCGGTTCACGATTGGCAATTGAAAGAGCTTGAGAGCAGAAAAGCAAAGCTGAAAAACGATCCCTCGTCCGGGTTGTCTTGGGAGGATGTCAAAAAACAGATTCGGAACGACGATGACCAATAGGCTGGAGATCGCCCCTGAGGTGAAACAGGATCTCCAAGAAGCCTATCCTTGGTATGAAGTGCAGCAAGTGGGGCTGGGTGATGAATTTTTGGACTGCGTTGATCGCAGTGTGAATTCCATTTTGAGTTCACCGGAACCTTACGCTTTGGTGCATCAGGGATATCGACGTGCATTGGTCAACCGATTTCCTTACGCAATATTCTATGAGAAAATCAAGAAAGTGATCACGGTTTATTGTGTCTTTCATACCGCTCGAAATCCCGAGAAGTGGAAACAACGGCTTTCCTGACCAGTTGATTTTGACAATATAACACCCAATAGAATCATCACGAAACAATGGACTTGCTGGACCGATTTCTCGCGCACGATGCCTGGACGACGCGCCAGTTGCTCGATATCTGTAGAGAACTTCCTGACGAGACGCTTGATGAAGAGTTTGATATTGGTCACAGGACATTACGGAAGACGTTTGACCATATCATCGGAAACATGGAAATATGGTCGGCGTTAATGGCCAACGAAAGTGTTGAAACCGGGAATGATCAAACATTGTCGGGGATGCGTGAGAGGCTGACGATTGCCGAGAGTCGATTGAAAACGGTCGCTCACAATGTTGCCGATTCCCAGGGATGGGATGAAGAATGGACCGACCATCTTGATGATCCGCCGCGACAAAAAACATACGGCACTGCCATCGCACATGTCGTCACACACAGCATGCATCACCGCGCTCAAATTCTCTATATGCTACGAAAATGCGGTGTTCCATCGATCCCCGAAGGGGACGTCTTCAGTTGGGAATCTGCGGTGATGAGCTAGGAGTTGGTTTACGAGTTAACTCGTCCAACATCTTTTGCAACGGCTCGACCTGATGTCGCGAACGTAATAACCGCAGCGGTATTCTCGCTCCCCAGCAATGGAAGAATGGTGTGATTCGGCAGAGTCGTAAAAACAAGCTGCCCAGTTTGGTCTTTAATAAATTGCCCGTTCGTTTCAGTTTTCTCCGGGTTTCTGGAGATGATACTTTGCCAAAAGCCACTGGTAACCACATGAAGGTTCCTGCCAACAATTCGAAGCCCGCAGGTTTGTAGAGGTTCCGGTGATCACCGGCATACTTCAGATTGGAGCGTAAGTGTGTCGGGAAGAGATCGTTCACCAGAAAAAACGGGGCATTGATAATTAACAAACCATCCGGCTTCAGCCAGGTTTCAAACTCGGCAACTTGAGCGGGGGGATCAGGTAAATGTTCCAGCACGTCACAGCAGACGATGACGTCGAACTCTTCAGATTGAAATAGTGATTGATCCGGCTGAATGGTCACGTCCACGTTGTTCAATCGTGCGACTTCCCGAGCAATCTTAATCGCCGGTTGGGAAACTTCCTGATAAGTGACATCGTGACCAAAGCCCGCCAGGAATGCGCTTTCAAAGCCAAGCCCATCTCCATAGCAGAGGATCTTTAATTTTTGATCTGAATATTTCTGAATGATGTTGGCAAGCCATTTCCGAATTTCGAGTTTCAGTGGATGACGATTCCAAACGAATGTCTCGAACAAAAACGAGTTTGTCTCTTGATAGAACGTCAGCAGCTCGGGGGTCCACTCATTTTGAGGAGCGTTCGATTCTCGAAACTCTTGGGGAACATTGGCAGGAAAATCCTGTTCTTCCAAAAGCAGACACTCGAGAACATCTTTCCGGGATTGCTGAGTAATGTTTTGAATCAGATCGACAATTACCTCGTTGGAATCCAACGGCGATAGAGTCTCAGCGCGTGGCAGGGTTGGAGATGACATTGATTCACTTTCATAGGGGACTTCCAGGAGTCTACCATTATGGATGAATACCTCTTGTATAGATACACCCTGGAATAGAGAACCCGAGGAGTTTATGACTCGGGTGTCCCGCTTCGTGATCCACCTTCGCGCCGTTCTCGCAAGTCGTCCAGTCGTTTTTTGAACTCGGCTTCCGTGCCGCGGTCAACCGGTTCGTAATACGTTTTTTCGACACCCAGGTAATCTTGATCGACCCAACCCTCTTCGCTGTTGTGGGCGTATTGATAACCTTCGCCGTGCCCCATGCGTTTGGAGCCTGCATAATGTCCGTCGCGTAAATGCATGGGAACGGGGATGACTGAGTGTGTTCGCACATCTTCCAATGCCGAATCGACCGCTTTGATGCTGGCGTTCGATTTGGGAGCCATCGCGACATAAAGCGCGGCCTGCATCAGAATGATCCGACACTCGGGGCGTCCCACAAACTCGGTCGCTTGAGCGGCGGCATTCGCGATGACCAGCGCATTGGGGTCGGCGTTGCCGATATCTTCCGACGCGGCAATCACGATCCGTCGGGCCAGAAAACGGGGATCTTCTCCCGCTTCCCACATCCGGGCGAGCCAATACGCGGTGGCATCAGGGTCGCTGCCGCGCATCGACTTGATTAAAGCGCTCGCCGCGTCGTAATGATCATCGCCGTTAGCATCGTAGCGGACGGCCTTCTTCTGAATCGATTCCTGGGCGATCTCCAACGTGATCTGCTTCGCTCCCAAGGGTAACGACAAAGCGGCAATCTCTAACGCCATCAACGCACGCCGAGCATCTCCATCACACACATCGGCCAAGAACGCAATCGCGTCGTCGTCGATACTCAGCTTACGCTTGCCGAGCCCTCGTTCGGTGTCCGCGAGTGCTCGTCGCATCAACATCAGCAGATCATCTTGCGTGAGTGGCTGGAACTCGAAGACCTGCGACCGACTGATGAGTGCCGAGACGAGTGCGAAAAACGGATTCGAGGTGGTCGCGCCGATCAAGCTGACGATGCCGGCTTCCACGTCGGGTAATAACACATCCTGTTGCAACTTGTTGAAGTGATGTAACTCGTCGATGAATAACAGCGTTCGTACGCCGCGGGTCGCCAAACGTGTGCGGGCTTCTTCCAACACTTCCCGCAGTTCCTTGACGCCGCAGGCGGCTGCGTTCAAAGAGACAAACGTCCGTTCCGTCTTGGTGGCGACGATCTCGGCAAGAGTCGTCTTTCCGGTTCCCGGAGGTCCATAAAAGACAGCCGACGACAAGCGGTCGGCATCAAGAATTCGCCGCAGCAATTTTCCTTCGCCGAGGAAATGGAGTTGTCCGGTGAACTCGTCCAGTGTGCGCGGTCTCATCCTGGCCGCCAACGGCTTGGCAGAATCGACTTCTTGTTGTTCGAGATCGCGGAAGAGGGACATGCGAGGTTTAGGGGTTAGAAGTTAGTTATTAGGAGTTAGAAAGGGTGGCTGGTGGACGGAGAGTAGCGACGCCCCCAGACATTCCAACAAACCATAAAACGACTATCGGTAAATAGCCTAAGCGGAAGGTGGGTCACAACTCAAGCAGGTGAGGTCTCAGCCAGCGGGGATTCCGAAGAGTCGAGCTTCTCCAACGCCGGTTCGACATCCTCGCGTTGTTTATCGGGGAGGTGTGTTGTGAGAAGATTATCAATGTCTTCTCGTTGTGATTCCTGCACCGGAAAGATGACAACAGGTGACTTCGTGGACCAGCGATCGACAATGAGAAGCAACGCCGAACGATCTTGAAACCAGCGGTATTCGGGGATCTTCGACCAAGGGACAAAGCTGCCTCGGTCGAACAGTCCCGGCGTTCCGAGAGCAGTTTGTTCGGAGCGAAACGAATAAAGAAACATAACAGCAAAGAAGAGTAGTAAAAGACAGTTGTGTACGATTTCAGCAGGGTTTTCCAAATCATTGATAGCAAAAATGAAGAATGCAAGAAACAAAACCGAACCGAGGGGAATCACAAGAAGCTTAAATGTCGGCGAGGATTTTTCAAGTTCAGAAATCCAACGGTCAGCACCATCTCCAAACACAATGATTCCATTCTGGAAACGACGTCGATTCAAAAAATTCTTTGTTGTCTGAAACCCGAATGAAGCAATGAAAAATAGAAAAATCATCGAGAAACCAGACATTGGGCTAAGGTCAGTTTTCTCATTCCAGACTTCCGTAAAGCGAAGTAATCCAAAGAAGGCGGATATTAGAAAAACGAAGCCCAAATCAGCGAAGACGCTGAGTCTTTTCCAAGAGGAAGAAACAAAGTGTGGGCACAAAGGTTTTAAACGCGTAGAATTCAGATCCGGGCGTTGAATAAGAAACTCTGTGGCCAGCCCGTGCTGTGAGATATCGAGAGTTGTCAACCGTCTCTTGATACTGAAGCCGAGAACCAGCAAGAGGACTGTTTCATAGATGAGGAAGAAGGCCAGGTCGTTAGATTCCATGAATGGTCTCTCAAAGAAATACTGTCCCGATGATCATACCTGGAGTGGGGTGCGAAAAGCAAAAAACAAAGCACCAAAGACAAACCCGCGCAGCAAAAAACCTTCACCAGTCGTTGGGGGTATGGTTTGAAACCCGTAAGTTCCAGGTGGGGATCTCGGTCCCGGGTTGTGTGAGCCGGGCGAACCCGGATGTACACGCAGCCGAGAATGGCCTCGAACCCCTATTATAATACTTGTAGGGTCAACGCATATGGCCCAAGCGAAGCTTGGTGAAGGCTTAGAAGTTCCGAAGAACCTCTACCCTTATTTTAGGGAACCAGTCAAGAACGTACAAGAGGGGGATTTCCCGAGTCACTGGAAATCTCTTTGAAATCGCAGTCAAAAGCCCGTTTTCACTCAAAAGTCGAGAAAGCCTTTTTCGCGAAGTTCGGTCAAATTATCGGGCGTGCTAACCATCACTCTTTCAGCCGCGTAACGCATTAACGCCATCCACTCAAGAGATTCGGGAGCCGTCAGAATGGCGATCCCTTCTTCTCCATCGTTATCAAAACGCTGATTAAGTTTATCAACGATTTCTTCTGAGCTATCGCTGACCAGTTCAGAAGAACGGCTGGTGTTGTCGATTTTCAAATTGGAGAATGCCGCCGAGCGAGAGAGCAGAAATCGGAGCATACCCTCGCCATCTTCTTCTTGATCGGAGAAGAAGTTACTGAACTCGGGAGACGCATTTCCCGGCGTGATAATCTGCGGTCGCGAGATGCGAATTTCACCCTGCTTGACCGTCACCATCTCACCCGGAGTTTCTGGGCTGAGAATGAGGTAATACGGCAACTCGGTATCGCCGAACGTGAATAACGTATAGCGAGAAGTCCGTTCGATTTGCACGGAACTCCACAGCCGATAGAGATGCCCTTCGTAATCGCCGAAATCCATAAATGATCCAAAAATGTAAAGAGAATACGCAACCTCAGTTGAAACGATGCTCGTGGAAAACACAAGAAGAACGCGAATGTGACGGTCGAGTGAGTCGAAACCGGCTCAAATCTGAAATATTTACAACAGAATCGGACCTACTCCAAGCCGTCATTTCTGGCCGAATGACTTTTTTTCAAATTGTATTCTACACTGAAATTACAGGGGTCAAATGCATCTGTGTCGATGAAAACCGACCCCCCTTATCGGCATTCTCGTCTCTCCCTCTTGACCCAAAAATTGCATTTCCATACATCATGACCCGTCGCAACAAGGCGACCGGCAAGGTTGTCGGAATCATCGCCTGAGTGATGACTCTCTCCAATCCAGTTTTTATTCGCGACCCGCCAATTCACAGTTAAGAGGAACGAGAGATTATGTCCTTCAAATCAATGACACGGGCTTCTGTTCTGACGGCACTGTTCGGTGCTGTTGCCGTCGCCCCGGCTTCTGCCCAGTTCTATGATCCTTGCAATGTTTGTCAGCCGGTTCAACCGGTTGCTCAGTCTTGCTACCAGACAGTCCCCGTGACTCAGTACGTTCCCGAAAAACGGACCGTGATGAAACCGGTGACAGAATACAAAAACGTGGAACAAAAAGTGACGGTCTACAAACCAGTCACCGAACAACGGACTGCCGAAGTCCCACAGGTCAGTTACCAAAATGTGACCGAGTGCCGTCAGGTCTCTCGCGACATGGGTGGCTGGCAAACTGCCTACCAACCGGTCAACAAAGTGGCTCCCTGTCAGTACGACAGCCGACCAAATTTCGCGGGCTGGTTCAATCGAACGGCTTACAGCTTTCGATCATCGTTCACTCCCAACTATCGTACTGTTCGCAGTTATCAACCGAACATTGTAACCACTTCAGTTCCGACCACTCGTCAAGTGGCTGTTCGCAGCACGCGAAAAGTGACTTACAACGTGACCAAAATGGTGCCGGAAACTCGCACTCAAACTGTGAGAGTCCCCACCACACGCATGGTGGCAGTCGAAGAGACCGTCAATGTGCCACGTACTGTTTATCGAACTGTTCCGACCGGAACAGCGATCACTTACGGATACGGCGGATACAATTCTTATTACGCTCCGCAAACCGTCTTGGCTCCCACTGCTGATCCGATTTCGGGAACACGCAGTGCGGACAGTTCAGCCAACAAGTTTGAGCGAGACAAAAAGGAAGAATCCAACCCCATCAAAAAGTCATCGAACACCAGCGAACCCAAATCATTTGATCCGTTCCCTCCTGATGCTCAGGTGGAACGCGAAGTGGACACACAAGTCTCTTCGACTGGTGGCTGGCGTCCCACGGGTTCTGTCATCGCGGCAAAACCCGTCGGACCAAAACTGGTTGCTCCCACCGTGGCGAGCAACAAATAAACGAAACACTTTGAAGCTTTCCTAACCCTTCTGGGCGTCTCCAACCCACCCACTCCTCGGAGCAGGCCCAAACCAAGTTCCTTTCCTACCCCTGTATCGTCTCAGATACAACAGCGAAACCCTTCGCGGCACCGGTATCATGCCGGTGCCCACTTTTCCTTTTCCTGGAAGAGCGGTTTCACCCGACTGCCCACGGCATGGACGCCAGGGCGGTAGACATTTTGAATCCATCAAACGTCGACCGGAACTCTCCGACTCGGCGTTTTTTCGTTCCAACATCCCCCCATTTCCATCGACCACGAAAAGAGGAACTCTGTTTCCAGAGTTCCTCTTAGACAAGGCAGGGCTCAGCGACAAGCTGACTTCAATGTGTCTTTGCTTTGT
>JAURQH010000007.1 GCA_030836185.1 Planctomycetota bacterium | reverse complement strand
TCACGGCTTATTTGGCCTCCATTGGGGCAACCACCAATGCCAGACGAGCCGCCTATTTTCATGTCATCTTTAATCTGGCAGGAGTGTTTTGGATCACTCTGATGTTCCAATGGTATATCCAACTGATTCAATGGTTAATGGATGGCAATGTGGCCGATGCGGTCATTAACGAGGGGGTGACGACGTATCCAAACACAACGGCGGCCATCGCTGCGACTCACAGTATTTTCAATGTCGTGAATACATTGATCTTCCTTCCGTTTTTGCCTTACTTTGTCGGCCTGCTACAACGAATGGTTCCGGCGAAAGATTTTAAGGAAAAACCGAGACTGACCGATCTCGATATTCGTATCCTTGAAACACCGGCACTTGCCATCGATCAGTCTTCCAAAGAAATCGAACGGATGGCCGATGGTTGTCAGAAAATGATGGGTTGGTTGGGCGAGTTGTTACAACAGGAAGAACCTGATGAAGAGATGGGGGATCGTTTGCGTCATCGTGAACGGGTTCTCGATACCATTCAGGATGAAGTTTCGGAGTTCATCACCGGTTTACTTGCCGGGAATGTTCCGCATGCTGTGGCCGATGAGGCCCGTCGACAACTTCGCATCGCCGATGAGTACGAATCGGTCTCCGACTATCTCGCCAATATCGAAAAGTTTGATCGCAAACTTCGGAAGGACGGCTATCGATTTACGAAAGTGCAGTTAGAGGGACTCGCCGATTTGAATCACAAAACGTCGGAATTCCTGACTAGTATCAACGAAGGCCTGCGGTTGGAAAATCGTGCCATCATGATGAAGTCCAAAGAAGCCTCGAAACGAATTCGGGCAGACATTAAAGAACTGCGAAAAGGACACCTCGATGCGATTTCCAGTGGCGAGATTGCCCCTTTGGTCAGCGTTGCCTATTTGGCAGCGTTGAATGCGTATTCCCGTGTTCGCGATCATGCTTTTGATATTGCCGAAATTATCTCTTCAGGGGGATAATGGAGTGGCTGTTGCGACGACATTGTTTAAATTTGAAAATGGACATTTCCATGAAACTGTTAATAGCGTGCGTGCTTCTCTGCGTTTCGAGTGTTCAGATCGCGGCAAACGAAATTGTCTGTGAAGGCCAGTACAAACACCACCTGCAAGGTGTCTGTGTTGATGCCGACCATCTCTACTGGAGTTTCACAACGACATTAGTGAAGACTGATCGAAGTGGAAAATTGATCAAGTCAGTTCCTGTCGTCAATCATCACGGTGATTTGTGTTATGTCGATGGGAAATTGTATGTGGCCGTGAATTTGGGGGACTTTAATAACCCCAAAGGAAATGCCGATTCTTGGGTTTATGAATATGATGCGAAATCATTGAACCTGTTGAGCAAGCATGAAACTCAAGAAGTCTTTCATGGTGCAGGTGGCATGGATGCACTAGATGGCCATTTTTTTGTCGTTGGCGGTTTACCTGACGGCGTTCAGGAGAATTACATCTACGAATACGACCAGAAGTTCAAGTTCGTTCAAAAGCATGTCGTCCAGAGTGGTCACACCTTGTTAGGAATTCAATCGGCGGCGTTTCATGAAGGCCGTTGGTATTTCGGTTGTTATGGAAGCCCCAGCATCTTGCTGGTCACAGATGCTGAATTTAAGATGATCGGTCGGTATGAGTACAACTGCTCGTTGGGAATCGTCGGCATCTCTCCCGGAAAGCTGTTCTCAGCATCGGGTTCGTGCAGCAAAGAAAAAGGATGCGATGGCAAAGTGAGAGTCGCTGTGCCCGACGCGAACGCCGGGTTGAAGATCGTCAATTAAAGTCTATTGATGACTGATTGGACACGCTCGGTGATTTGCTGATAGAGGTCACTCGAAAGCGCCCCTTGCTCGACCGATCGTAAGTTCTCTGCGAAGTGATCGTCATCACACGTGCCGACAATGGTTGTGTCACAATGAGGGTGTGAGATTGTGTAACGCAAAATCATCTCTGCTCGACTCATGCCGTCATTGAGCAATTCGTCGAGATTGGCTTTCTCCCAAACGGCGTTCAGTTGATCGCGTTGAATGACGGCGTCCGGTCCACCTTTGGCGATCCCTCCACGAACGATGATTCCTGCCCCCTGCTCTGCGGCGCGCGTCATCCATTGGTGGTGTTCGGGTGACAGGCAGGAATATGGCATTTGAAATGTATCGAACATATCAAGATCGATGAGTGCTGGGAGGTTTGGCAGAGAGTTCGACATCCCGATGAAACGGATCAGTCCTTGTCGTTTGAATTCGAGGAGAGTGTCAATGAGTCCTTCGGATTGCAGTGTTTCTGCGTCACCGCCGTGAAATTGCAGGAGGTCGATGTAGTCGGTCTGCATTCTCTGCAGGCTGGTTTCGATATTCCGTTTGAGAACTTCCGGTTTCCACTCGTGTTTGATTTCAAGATGATCTTCGTGCTGAACAGGGCAACATCCACATTTGGTCGCCAGGATGAATTCATCGCGTCGAGAACTGATGTAACGCCCAATTCGTTCTTCGGCGATGCCGTAATCGGGGGAAGTGTCGATAAAGTTGATACCCGCATCGAGAACCTGATTCAGAATTCGGTCTGCGTCGTCTTCTTCGACGACCCGAACTCCCCAGGCCTTGGGGCCGCGCAGCCCCATTGTGCCGTATCCGAGTTGCGTGACTTCAAGGCCAGTCTTGCCGAGCGTTCTTGTCTGCATGGGATTGTTTATTCTGATTCGTTTTGTGATCAATTGGATTGATTCTAATCAACAAGTCAAATCAGATCGATCTCAGCGCGTGAAAAACCTCTCTGGGCCGGCGAGCGCTACGGTCCAGAGAGGTTGATTGGAACTCTTCCAACCAATAAATCAGACTTGAGTTAATACTTTTTCAGTGTTGGATTCGTTGTCCTCTTTACTTTGCTCCAGTTCCAGATCGAGTTCTTTGACACGCATGGCGGCTTCTTCAAACGTATCGAAACAGTTTTCAGTCCCTACCCGCTCGATAATTTTTAACTTGTCGAGTGTCGAATAGACTTGTGGTTCCATGCCGGTAATGAGCACCTTCGCGCCTTGGTTGTGGGCTTTCTCGATAATATCATCTAAAAGATATGCCCCAGACATATCCACCATCGGCACACGCATCATGCGAATGATCAAGTAGTCGAAGTCTGCGAGTTGAGTGATCGTGCGGTACATCGTGTCCGAAACACCAAAGAAAAGCGGACCTTCCAATCGTAGTTTGAGAACACGTTCTTTCAAATTTACGGGCATCGTCTCTTCGCCTTCCCACTCCCGGTCAAGATCTTTGAGGCTGACCACTTCCTGATCGTACATATTGCCCAGTTCGTGGATGGCTCGAACAAAGGCAATTGTGATGCCGACACCCATAGCGACCAGCAAATCGACGGAGATGGTTAAACCCAGAACTGCCCAGAAGCAGATGGCATCAGGAATTGGCATACGGTGCAACACCGGCAGTACCCGGTAGTCGATGATGTCGATCCCGACTTTCAGTAGAATTCCCGCCAGACATGCCATCGGTATGTAACTGGCAAGTGGAGCGAGGCCCAGCATCAAAGTCAGTAGAATCAAACCGTGAGTGATGGAAGCGAGTCCCGTTTTACCGCCGCATTTGACGTTGGCAACCGTTCTCATTGTGGCCGTGGCTGTGGTGACGCCACCAACAAGTCCACACATCAGGTTGGCAATCCCTTGACCAAAGATTTCTTTGTCGCTGTTGTGGCGTTCGTCAGTCATATTGTCGGCAACCAGGCATGTCAGCAACGAGTCGAAGACACACAGACCAGCCAACGCAAAAGCAGGTCCAATCATTTCTCCAAATCGACTCGTGATTAATCCAAAGTTGGGCCAATAAATATGGGGTAACCCGGTGGGCATGGCACCGATGTAGGCAATGTCAAATGAGCCGACGTTGGCAATGGTTGTTCCCACGATCAATCCCATCAACGGTCCCGGTAACCATTTGACCGGCGTGATGCGCGGCCAGATAAGGATGGTCGCAAAGGTGGAAACCGAGACCAACAAAGCACGAGGATTTTCGTGCATGATGTCATAAGGGATCTGTTTGATCGCCTCGATCACAGAGGTGGGAGTCGCAAATCCGAGCATCGGAGGAAGCTCTAGCAGGATGATGATGGCTCCAATTCCACACATGAATCCTGAAACGGCAGAGTACGGCACGTAATAGATAAATCGCCCCACTTTGAGAAACGCCAGAGCGACACAAACCAGACCACTCAAGAACACCAGCGAAAAGATAAATTCCACATCTGCTTCACCAGATGCCAGGCGAGTCAGTTCGACGATGGCTGCTAGCTGGACGACTTTAGGGCCGGTAGGGCCGCTCATGCCGACTTTGGAACCGCCAAAGATTCCGACAAATAAGCCACCACAAATGGCGGCCCACATACCGGCTTCAGGACCAAGCCCCGATGCGACTCCGAAAGCCAATGCCAACGGCAGTGCGATGACCGCGACGGTGACTCCCGCCATCAGGTCCGGTCCGATGTTAGAGCCCATCACGCGAATATTGTCCCAGGGATTAAAAACGGACATGTATTCTTTAAACCACGGCTTGTTCTCTTCTTGCTTCTTCATGAATTTGCAATCCTTATGATCGAATCACGCAATGTTCCCATGGGGAAACTTGATTAAGCGTGAGTAAATTGTGAATCACCCCAGCAGATCACGCAGAGTTTTACTGCATGAAACGCATTGAGATTGATATGTTTAGATCAACTTGCTGGCTCAGCGTGAGCCAATAGCAGGCGGTGCCCGTGAATGATCGGGCCCCGTAAGGACTGGTTGCGAGAGATGGATTGGTTCGTCGTGCCGAACCGAATGTGTTAATGGAAAGTGGCAAATCAGATTCTCAACGAATCCGCTGTCGGCCAATTCCAGTTCTTCAAACTCAGTATTCGACTCTTTTTTCTCTTCTTCTGATTCATCAAATGGCTGTTCGGAATGATGATGAGAAGGGTCGTCATCGCCTGACAATAGAAATGCCGAGACCGGCGATGATCCAGAGAGAATCGCGAAGAGTAAAGTAAGGATGATGCCGTAACGAAAAGACATTCAGGTGGGCCATGCTTGGTGAGATTCGCAAATTTGCGAGTTGTGTAAACGATATCTGCCTTTACGGATGTCGTCAAGCAGAACCTGTCGGGAATCGCTCGGATTGAGTTTATGGAGGTCTCGTATCAGAATATCGCCGATTATTCCTGTTGAAAGAGATAATCAATGGATGGCTACTCAAACCGAGACACGGGATCTCCCAGGACGTCCCATTTGGGAGAGACACCTAAGCCGGGTTGTGTTGATGCCGACATGCGTCCCTCTTTACGCTGAGGAGCACCATCTGCGATGGATGTCGTGACGTAACTGTTGAAGTCGGTAGACGTGAATAACAGCTCGGGCGGTGTGCCATGAGCGAGGTGTGCGATTGACGCGGTCACGATGTCGCCCCCCCAACTATCTTCCAGGGTCATCGCGATTCCCAGAGAGATACAAAGATCGCGGGCCTGTTTTGCTTTGGTGAGGCCGCCGAATTTGCTGATTTTGATATTCACATTATCCATCGCTCCGTCAGCAGCCCCTCTGAGAATCATGGCGACGGAATCAATCACTTCATCGAGAATGAATGGCAGCGGTGTTCGTTTGCGGATATTCAAACATTCTTCGTAAGTTGGGCACGGTTGCTCGATGTAGACATCGACATCACGGACGGCATTGACCACGCGGGCTGCCTCATGCATCGTCCAGCCGGTATTGGCATCGGCGACAAGCTTGTCAGTCGGTTCTAAGACCTCGCGGCAGGCGCGGATGCGTTCGATGTCTTCTTCGGGGTTGCCTCCCACTTTCAGTTGGAAACGTCGATAGCCTTCATCGCGATAGTCTTTCACGTTGTCAGCCATTTCAGCAGGCGGACGTTGTGAGATGGCACGGTATAAGACAAAGTCGTCTTCGTATCGTCCGCCCAACAATTCACAGACGGGTTGTCCACTGGCTTGGCCGAGAATGTCCCAGCAGGCGATGTCGATGGCCGATTTGACGTACGGATGCCCTTTAAGCAATTGATCCATCTTGCGATTGAGTACATTCAACGCCGTCGGGTCTGCTCCGATTAATTGGGGTGCCAGCTCTTTGAGTCCCGTACGAACCCCTTCGGCATACGCGGGCAGATAGACGGGACCGAGAGGACAGACTTCTCCAACACCCGTCAATCCGGTATCAGTCTCAATCGCGACGACAGTCGAATCAAAAACATCGACACTTTTTCCTTCCGACCAACTGTACCGGCCTTCTTTGAGAGGAAGGTCCACTTGATAAGCGCTGATACGGGTGATTTTCATTTCTCGGCCTTGTCTATTTCCCAGACGTTCGTCAGTACACGATACATGAGTGGATCGTAGTCTTGAAGTTCTTGTTTATTGAAAGGATAAAAGTCGTTGATTCCAAAATAGGCTTCACTGGTTTCGGCAAAGTATTCTTTGTCGTTCGTAATCGCATAGGCTTGCTCTTCACGGCCGTTATTGCGTTTCACTTTTTGATACTTGCCCGTTTCCTTGGCATCTTTGTAAGCGGCCAAGATGCCGGGATGGTCATAGGTGAGATGTAGATGATGATAAGCGTGCGCCAATTCGTGCAACGCGAGCATCGGCATTCTTTTGACTTCTTTGGGAAAGATCTCGACATTGGAAAATTCGACGCAGTGAACCAATTCCGGTCGGCGACCATTATCAATCAGCCATTTCTTGCCGGGATGATATTCTCCTGACGGCCGTTTGTTGGGATATTGAGGTGAAAACCAGACCGGAACAGTCTGCAACTTTTTGACCACTTGAGCGGGTACTCGATCAACGATATTTTGCAGTTGTTCTTCAAAGAGCTTCAAGGCCACTTCGGTTTTCTCGGGTTTCGTTTCGAGCAACTGATCACTGACTTGCACAGACCAACCGAGAATGTCGCGAGTTTTGTAGCCTTCGTGCTCGTCGGCGCAGGAATGACAAGGGAGTATGAGAAGTGTGAGACCGGCGATCAAAAGTCGAAACTGAACTGGGGAAGTACGATTGTGATTCGGGAAAATAGTCATGGCGTCATTCCGTGCGAAGATTGCGTCGTGCGATCAATCTAATCAGGTCGTGATATTGGATGCAATGGCAAAATAAGGTTTAATTCATTTTGCCTTACAGACATTGCGCAAATAGGATGTTCCCTATCAGACCGACGGACAAACAATTTCGAGAAACGAATGTCAGCACCAGCACAAACTATGCTCTCACGAGTCTTAATCATCTTGTTTCTGTTTGTCATGACAATGGCAACAGGTCCGGGAGTTTTGCTGGTAAACAAAGCGGACCAATGGTGGGGAGTCCCTGTTGTCTATCTGTGGGGGATTCTCTGGTATTTTGTCATGGTTATCATTGCGCTGATCTCTTACTTCAGACTCTGGAAGTGTTCCGACTCTGAACATTCAGGAGATCAGAAATGACATCTCTTCTAGCTCTCGATGACCTCACTTCATTGGGTTGGATTCCGCACATCGTCCTCGCATTATATTTGTTATTCCTGTTGACTCTGGGATATCTCGGTTATCGACACGGAAATGCCGGGGAGGAAGATTACTATCTGGCAGGACGAAGTCAGGGTTGGATCATCACGACTCTCACTGTCATTGCCACTTTCCTCAGTTCCTTTGCGTTGATGGGGGCACCGGGAATGGTTTATCGGGAAGGTGTTGTCTTTGCACTGGTGAGTCTGAATGCCCCCGTGGCGGGGTTCTGTGTCTATTTGTTTGGAAGTCGTATCTGGAAAATCGGACGTGAAAAAAATTACGTCACCCAGGCAGATATGATCTGCGATCACTATCGAAGTCCCGTTGTTCTCCGCTTGTTAGTTGCATTTGTCGGCATGATGTTTGTGATTCCTTACGTCATGATGCAAATCAAAGCAGGCGGCGATCTGGCCGCAGTGTTGTTTCGCGAATACGACCACGCATTCGAGGTGGGGGCGGTTGTGTTGGCGGCGATTACAGCACTCTACGTGATGATTGGCGGAATGCGTTCCGTCGCCTGGACGGATGCGGTTCAATGTGTTTTGCTCCTGGGCGGAATGGTCCTCGCTGGAGTGGCTATGATTTCCTCATTTGGTGGGCCAGCTCAATTTTCGCGGGCCATTGCCGGTCTTCCCGAACGTTCGTTGACCATTCCCGGAAACACAGGGCTCTGGCAGTGGCCTTTTTTGTTCACGGTTTGTCTGCTGATGCCAATAGGCTCAATCTTGCAGCCTGCTCAATGGATGCGATTCTATTCCGCACGAGATGAAGAGACGCTCCGTCGTTGTGCCTTGATCTTCATCATTGTCATTGCCGGGGCATTCCTGTTCGGGATTATGCCTGTCGGATTGGGAGGGCAGGCATTGTTTCCACTTGAAACCACGCCGCAAGGAGGCGTTGCTCCGTCCTCTGAAGTTGGCAGTTATGATCAAATTCTGGTGGTCATCCTCAAACAACAATTGCCCGATCTGCTCGGTCCCACTCTGGGGGTATTTCTGGCGTCACTGTTTATCGTAGCGATTATGGCGGCTTCGATGAGTACCGCAGACAGTAATCTTCATGCACTCTCGGCGGTTTTGACTCGCGATTTTTATGACAAGTTTGTGCGACCCTCAGCAGGACAAAGCGAACGTGTTTGGGTGGGACGAGCTGTCATCCTACTGGCAACAACTGCCTCACTCGCTTTTGTAATGATTGGGCATCAGCCGGCGAGTTCGCTCAATGGTTTCATGGAAATGATTGTGGGGATGGCACTCTTTGCCGTGGCGTTTAGTGTGCAGCTTCTTCCCATCACCATTGATATGTTGTATTGGAAACGCGGTACTCGCATGGCTGCAATTATGGGGCTTTCGGTGGGAGTACTATTTGCATTTCTGGCGACATCCCTATTTCCTATGTTTGTCGATTTTATCCATCCACCTCCCAGCTTTGATTCTGGCACCATGCCGCTTCTCCGATCTTTTCTAACTCTGGTCAATGGATGTAAGCAGGCGGTGCCCATCCATGCGACAGCGTGGGGGTTAATACCCAATGCGCTCGTTTTTGTCAGCGTGAGTCTGCTCATTTCTGATCACAAAGAGATTCACCCCAAGTCTTCTGCCGGATGATCTGCTCACTACACTGTTTCTTCACCTTCCTCATCTCACGAAACAAAAGTCAATGAGGCGTCTCATCGCAGGGTAGCCCGACCGATCTGTAGATCGGTTGGGTGACTTTAGAGCAACTGAGGTCGCCGAGCACTAGCGAGGATTCAAGACCGAAGGCGGTAGTTTCTATCCCCCCATCATGAGGGTGCAAATTGTGATCGGTCAAATGGACAGTCGATTGTCGAAACATTCCGGCATCTGCACCGGATTTGTGATCATGCCCGATCACGTGCATGCGTTGCTCTGGTTCCCGGAACCGGGAGTACTCAGTTCGTTTATGACCACTGGAAAGATCAGAGCTCTCGTCTGATCAAAGACTCTCTCAAAAAACAGAGACCCGAGTATCTGTCACGAGTTCCAGTGACTGATCCCGTTTGGCAGGCTCGTTATTATGGATTCAATCTCTGGTCGCGGCAGAAGCTGGATGAGAAACTGGAATACATTCACCTGAACCCGGTTCGAGCCGGACTTGTCGAGAAGGCCGTCGAATGGAAGTGGAGTTCCGCACGCTGGTACGAGATCGGCAAGTCAGCCGGCCTGCCGATCAGTTGGCCTCCGGGAATGGAAACGGACGATGAGTTTGTGGCCGGTGAATGAGTGGGTGGCCGAATGATGTGAGATTCTTGTGACTAAAGTCACCCGACCAAAAATGAATATTGGTCGGGCCACCCTGCGGTCTGAACTGCTCTCTTCGGGGCAAACACGATTTGACGGGCAAGGTCATGGAGATTGTTCGACGATTGATCATGGAAAGAGATCAGGCCTGTCCACCGATTTAGTTTATCATGGGTTGCTCGCTCGGTCTCATGACGTTGGAGCAACTGATGGGCGGCAGTTCAATCAAATATTGATTCAAGTGCCTTCTGCTCGTCCTTAAGTTTGTTGTTAGCTTTCTCTGCCTCTTCCTTCCATTTATTGGCCTGTTTAGCCGTCTCCTTCGCCAACCGCTCTGCCTCTTCAGCGCGTTTTCTGGCCACATTGAGTTCAGAGGTTATATCACTGAGTGAATCTTTGACATCATCAATACCCTCTTTTGTTTTTCTTACATCATCTGGTACATCGCATCCAACGGCAAAAAAGAAAAACACTAACAGCGCACATAATCGCATGATTCGATCCTCGTTAGTTACACTTTATTGACTTCTTCAATGATGATGTTTGTTACGCACCTTGTGCCGGAAAATATGGCAACAATGCCTAAAGCTGGAATTGCATTTGGAATCAATAGAAAAAAGTATATGAGCCAACCATAAGGCCAGTTATCAATATTGACCTGATCTCTAACTCTTAGTTGCATTACGTCGAAGTATTTGAGTGCACGAAGACAATGCCTGATAGGTCTCACCTCGTGATAAACTTCTTCCTTGACAATCAATGCGCTTTCTGATGCAGTCATTTTGGAGTAGTCATTTGAAAAATCTTTGACGGCACGCGAAGTAGCAAGTCCCAGCACGACCGACACTACTGAAATCCACACGAACAACCGCATTTTTGCAATGTCCAAATAGTGCTCGGAAAGATTTTCGACCATAAATGGTAAGACAACACTGTGGACTGCTTCCGTAAGTAGTACGATCGCAAGAATAGTTAACAGGTCCGGCCAGTCGTAACTGCAAACAGTGACGTATGTGATAAAAGCAATCGGAACAGTAATCAACATTGATACCACCGGGATGAATTTCTGGCCATCCAGATAACTACGTAAGTTGCTCCCAGGGCTGAGTGCGGTAGACCAACAATGGCGGAGAACAAATGGAACCTTTATCATCCATTTGGAGGAAGCCCATGTCAAACAATTCTGCCAACCATTCCCACTCATCCGAGAAGCCAAAACGCACCAGACGCGTCTTCTCCGATGAGTTC
>JAURQH010000093.1 GCA_030836185.1 Planctomycetota bacterium | reverse complement strand
CAAAGAGAAATTTTGAAATGATTTGTTTGTACTTCTCGGGTTGGGCCGATGAAGATGAACTGTTGGAATCACTCGGTCAACGACCTCCATAAATGGTGCAAACAAAGTGCCGAACATCATTGGGGAGGCCCCTGCCCTACTTTTCTACGCGGGACGTGCGCCCGTAGTCTCAGCTTATTCTTCTTCGACGATGGGGACATCCCACTCGTTACCCATCGAGTCTTCCTCTTCTTCGCCCACATCCAGAAACGTGGCACAACGAATGCATTCCTGGACGGTCCCGGCCAGTGATGCAGAAAATGAAGAGATCTGATCGCATTCGTCGCACACGACTTCAATTTGCTCCACATCATTGGCCCACTTCAACGCCTTCTTTGATTCTCGCAGTTCCTCATACCTTTCCAGCAAACTTGACACAAACTCCGTATCGGCACGACTGATCCAGACTTGTGGTTTGTGGAGAGCGGGAATCATTCCCCCAATCGAGAGGCCGACATCCGTATTGTCTTCGACGCACACGGCGTTAATACCCGCCCGCTCCAATAATTGTTGCAGGAATACGGCTTCAGAGTTCGATTCCGCAGTGAAGATGGCAATGGGATCATCGAGGTTCATAATGTTTTCACAGGATTCAAAATAGAGGTCAAGTTTCCAAAATGGATGGAGATAGAATAATCCTCTCGCAGCCAGAGTCCAAGAAAATAAAGTCATTCAATCTCTGGGAGCTCACCGCGTTCGTTCCCAGTCACACCGCAAATTCTCTGCGTTCTCCGCGAACTCCGCGGTTGAAACACATTTCCTCGGCGATCATGCATTCGAGTGATTCGTTCGATTCGTGATTTTTTCGACCTCTAGTGCTGACGCACCCCGTTTGACGAGCAAACCAGACGACCTATTTCGAACCGTTTTTTTGTAATCCTCTGCGCCGCTGCGTGAGTGTTTTTCACACTGGCGGACAAGCCGACCAGTGCCACCCAAGAAGAGAATGATCGCTTTGCGTTTCTTTGTCTCATCGCGGCTTTGCGTCGAAAATAAGATCTCGCAAAGTCATCTTGCAATTTCATTCGTACCAGAGTTAGCGTTCGTGGTTCGTTGATTATTTTGAGCCGCCGGCAAGCCGGCAGGGGAATGCGAAGATAATTCAGAGTCCCCTGCGTGCTGGCGCACGCGGCTCAAGACAGTCGAAATCGATCTTTGGCAATTTGAACGTCGTCAAAACATAAACATAGCCCTACTGCGCAAGCAGTTGGGGCAGGTTCAAGTGTCATTGCGTGTCGCAAGTGATTTGTACGAGCCCGCAGTGCTCGCGCACTACGGCTAAGTCTCTTGTGTCGCCACCTCGTTTGACGAGCAAACGGGGCTACCCGATGTGAATTGCTTGGGTGGCTGTGGATGACCGACAGGTCACCCACAGAACCAGGGATTTGGGGGCTCACTACGTTCGTCCCCAACCACACCTGTGATTCAGCCAGCAGCGTGTTCAACAATGACGACCGCTGCAACGTGAGAAAGAGAGAGATCTCGCGTGACGTGGAAAATGCGCACCCAAAAAAACCACACGTCTTCACAAAATGAAGATCGACACAAGATGCACGGTGCCAACAACTTGCTCAAGAGTATGGAAGATTCGGAATCAAGATTCGGTCAAGGTGTGTCCCCGAATCTCTAAATCTTGACATCTTGAAATGGCGGTTGAGTGTTCGGAAACAGAATCGGAGAACAAACCTTGGATTCCAATCGCACACTAAGTGCTCGTATCTCCGGGATGATTATTATCACCTTACCCGGCAATGTTTCGTCCATCCGTTTTTCGCGCTCGTCGCAGTCGGCGTGCTTCCTGATACAACGCTCGTTTTTCGGTAGCGATCATCAGCTTCACGTCGGCGACCGTGTAGTCCATTTGATTCGCAAAGTCGACTACTAACTGTTTTTCCTGGCGGCTGAACCGACCGTCCGTTAAACAGACATGAATGATTTGTCGCAAGCACTCACGAGCCTCTTGGGGATTTTCAGGAACGGGTAAATCGATATCGGTTTGTTGAGCTGTTTCAATCACACGGTCGAGGTCACCATCGGTGAGACGACTATGAGCAGCCAGCTTTTTGAGTGCGGCTCGTTCTTTCTCATCAACATGACCATCACTGGTCGCGACGCGAGCCAGAACCGCCAGCATGAGTGATGGGTCGAGCGAAGTTTCGGATTGGGGTGTTGTCAATTCAATCTCGGGCACATGATCGACCTGGCGATACGCCATCTGATGACTGAAGCGTTCGATGTTCGTCAGCACCCAATCATGTTTGCCGTCAGTCAATGCCGTGTCGCAGAACGAACAGTTGTCTTCCTTCGTGACGGCAATCGGCGCACCGCAATTTGAACAAGACGACGACGCGAACGTCCTCTCGGGGCTACTGACAACTCCCTTTCTACGGGACAACACGTAAACATGCGAGTAAATGGCTTGCGGCTTGATGGTGCGGTAACGTCCTGAAGGTTCTCCTTCACATAATTTCCCCGACCAACGAACTAGCACTCGAACTTCGTCATCACGTTGATCAGACGATGATTGTACGCTGAGCGTTTCGACTTTCCCGACTGCCGGATCTTTCCAGAATTGGTTCGCGTCGAGAGCGGCCATTTGCGGAATTCCGTTGATGTCACTGGAGAGAATCGGTTCCGCATATCCGGTGTTCTGGAAGAAGTGAGCCGCGTTAAGACGATAAAACATCACCGAGGTTCGGTCTTCGACATGCTGGACACTGAAGGCCGGGTCGGATTGTTGGAGTGATTCCAATCCTGCAACTTTGTGACTCGGATCAGGTAGACTCCACTCACTGACCTGAGTGATCTCGGCCAAGACCCAATCATGTTCTCCCGAGTTCACGACGGAACCGCAAGACTGACATTCGGCACGGTCCTGAATTTTCAATGGTGCGGCACAACTGGGACAGTTCCCTTCCATACTTCCCCCGCGAGAAAGTGTCTGCGCTCCGCTGCGACGATGAAACGACCAGACTTCGGTAAACTCTTCGGAGGATCCATGACCGCGCACTTTACGATCTGTTTTCAAGCTGAGGTCATAGTCGACCGCTTTGGCACGTATCGAAACATGAATGGTGTCGAAGAGGTTGTCGGAATAGATGGCGACCGTTTCCGCCTCCACGACCTGCAAGTCTTCCATGACATTTCGAAAGCCTTCGGCTTTCTGCATTTCGATTTGTAATGAGAAGCGTTCGTTGATGCCGTCACTGATAAAAGGGCGGACGGGAGACATCTCCTGATGACTCCAAGCATCTTGGATCTTCACGAACGCTTGTGAAATACGATCCAGGAAGGCTTGTTCTTCAAACTCATGATCTTTGTTCTGTAAGTCGAACAGGGCCATTTTTTTGATATGTTCACGTTGCTTGCGAGCTTCTCGGTGAATTACCTGAGACTGATATCCTTCCTTCGTCTGGTTTCCTCCCCAGAACAGACCGACCAGAATCAAGATCGTTAATGGAATGCCGATGACGGGATAATGAATGCACAATCTGATGAGCAGATAAATCAGAAAGCCAGCACCGTCTCCTCCTCCACCACCACCGCCTCCACTTCCTCCGCCGCCACCAAATCCTCCACCGCCGCCCGCACGAGCCCACGCCACCATCGGCAACATGACGATGGAAAACGCCAGTAGCCAAAGGCAGACTTTGGAGTATCGTGAAAGATAACGTCGTGCAGACATATCGTTTCCTGAGAGGGGCTGGCTGCGAAAAAATCGGTAGAATGTATTACGTGGAAAAGAGCAATTCGGATCTCGATAAAATCAATGCTCTTTGTCGATCAAGTCAATCGCGGCTTCTGCCAGACGAGTGCCAAAGATGACATATCCTTCCCCGGAATAATGTAAATCGTTCTTGATCGCCTTCCCTTTTCGATTCTTGCCATCGTTCAAATCGTCGGTATCGACCCATGCTCCACGAGACATTTCCTCAGCCACTTTGACTTGTGCTTCTCGAATCATCGTCCAATGAGGGAACCTTTTGTTTTCGAGATCATGATCGCTGAGTCGGCCAATGACAAAATTGAGATCGTCCCGTTTGAGGTCGGCCCTCAATTGCTTGTACAGCCCCAAGAGGCTGGCTTCGTAAACTTGACCTTGAAGTTTGCGGGCATCGTTCTCTCCCTGCATCCACAAAAACGTGACGCTGGCGAGTTTCTGGCCTTCAATGGCGGGAACCACTTTTTTCATGAGTTGATCGTACAAGTCGCCGGTGACTTTGGGTTGGTCTCCCTCAGCCGGTTTCCAATCTTTATACCAGCGCAGAATCGGTTGCCCACCTTTTGCATCTTTGACGACAATCACATTCTCTTTGCCAAACTTATTTTCAACTGTGGGAATGAATGATTCTTCGGGGTTCAGTCCCGCCATGTTGGATTGACCGGAGAGAATAAACAGGTGCTTCCCTTCTTCCGCTTGGCTAGTCGTGATTGTCGATGCGCAGAATAGTAGGGCCAATAGCAGACGAAACATGTGAATTCCCTTTATGAATGCGATGAAGTTTAAATTTCAGAATCTCCAGCGTACCCGTGCGGAGCAGCAAAAACACGGGATTTCTCAATTCCCTCAGTCTTGAGATTCATCGAGAGAATGTTGTGATCCACGTTGAGAAATCGCGTTCAATCTGTCAATCGAAAACATCGAATGAGGCTCGGCATCTTCCATCACGCATTGAGAGACATGTTCTCCCAATGCCGGTCCCAATTTGAAACTATGACCCGAACCGCCACCAATGATCCACGTATTCTCAGACTTCGGATGGCGATCAATCACCAAATGACCATCGGGACTATTGCTGTACTGACAAACTCGCGATTCGATCAACGGTGCGTCTTTGAGCAAAGGAAAACGATGTCCCAGAAATTGGCGAGCTTGCTCGATTCGAGTTTCTGAAGGGATTCTTGAATCGTGGGTTGGGTCGAGTGATGCACCGCGCGAGTCATCACAAATTTTGAAGCCGCGACGATCAACTGACGGGACTCCATAATACAACGGCTCATCATAATTCAACCACGCGGGGAACTGTCCTGCGTCAAAGATATCAACACCCGCAGGTGTTCCGAAGTAATAAACTTCTTGTCGACTGACATAAATGCTCGTTCCAATAATGTCGGGAAACAAGTTTGGCAACCAAGGACCACACGCGAAGACATATTGATCGGCAGTCAGCGTGCTTCCATCAGACAAGCGAAGATGATTGATCTCACTTCGGTCGTTGAACACAGGCTCAACGCCGAGTTGTTGATAGACTCCCCCCGCTTTTTGAAACTGTTTACAGACAACTCGGCAGGCTTGGCGCGCTTTCAGATATCCGGCTGACGGTTCGAAATAAACAGATCGTACATCCTCAAAGTTGATTTGTGGATATTGTTTTTGTGCGTCGGCCAGCTCCCATTGGTCGACAGTCAGTCCGAACTCCTCAATCACGGGGATCGATAACTTCGCATAATCGTCGTCTTCGACGAACATCCAGAGAAGACCGGTCTGATGGTAGAGAGATTCTTGCCAACACTTTCCAAGTTCTTTCCAAAGTTCCAACGCACGAATCGCCCACTCGACATAGATACGGTCCTGACCGTAGATACCGCGGATCAAGCGAGTTTCACCCCCTGAACTGGCACGTGAATGTCCGGGGCCCCAAGCATCTATTAATGTGACATTTGCGCCTTTCTGCTGCAGATGCCAGGCGGTCCACCCGCCAAATGCACCGGCTCCAATGACGGCGATATGTGGTTTACCAGCGATTTCAGACACAAAATTCCTTCCCGATCAAGCTCGAACTCACTTCATTAAACTTTGTCGAGCTAGTGATTTCAGTAGCAGAATTATCTTGTTCATAAAAAACACCTGTTTGTTTCCCAGTATCTTCCGATTACAATTTATCATATCAACAATTATAGATTTATTAGTGCGGACAGGGTTTCCATCGATCCGAGAGGACGCATGATGCTCGAGTTACAAAACGGCCAAAAACGTGGCAATTGCCAGGGAGTCTCACGACGATCCGCTTTGAAAGCCGGGTTTCTCGGTCTGACCGGTCTGACGCAGGCTGACCTGTTTCGGATGCAGGCAGAAGGGGCAGCGCGAAAAACCAATAAATCAGTCATCTTGATCTGGCTGGACGGTGGACCGAGTCAACTCGAAACCTATGATCCCAAGCCGCACGCTCCGATGGAATATCGTGGGCCGTGGGGAGCGATCTCCACAAACGTCCCCGGCATGCAGTGCTCCGAAATTTTACCGATGCACGCGCAACATGCTGATAAGATGGTCTTCATCCGTTCGCTTCATCACGGCACAGGAGACCACTTCGCGGGTGCTCACTGGATGCTGACTGGTCGGCACGGGTCAACTTCAGCCGATAAAGTTCAAAAATTTCCTTCTGTCGGATCTTACGTTTCCAGAATCCGTGGAGAAAACAAAACAGGACTCCCCGCGTACGTCGGGTTACCTGCCGCACAAAGCGTCTACATCTATCCCGGTTATCAGGGGTCCGCTTATCTGGGGCAATCATTCAATCCATTTCAGGTGAATGATCAACAAAAGTATCTCTCCGCGAAATACACCGCGCCCATCAAACCGCCGCAGATTCTGGCGAACGTCGCCGCAGATCAGGTCGAAAGATCTTTGAGTCGATTTGATTTATTAACCAAAATTGATGGATTGAAACGTGAAGTTGATCAGACAGGCATGATGGATTCATTTGATCGCTACCAACAACAGGCGGTCGATATGATTCTCGGCGGTGAAGCACGGGAAGCTTTTGACATCGAAAAAGAAGACCCCAAACTTCGTGATCGATATGGACGCGGACCTTGGGGGCATTATACGCTCCTTGCCCGACGTTTGGTTGAATCGGGCGTCACGTTCGTGACGGTCGATATGCCTCATTGGGACGATCACTCGCGTATCAAGGATGGTCATGGCTACAAGCTGCCAGTGGTCGACCGAGCTGTGCCTGCTCTGCTCGATGATCTTTCACTGCGCGGCATGCTGGATGATGTACTGGTTGTCGTGATGGGAGAATTTGGTCGGACGCCACGATTGAATCAGGGACAACCGGGGATTCCCATTCCCGGACGCGATCACTGGGGAAACGCGATTTCGGTCATGATGGCGGGAGGCGGTTTGCAAGGAGGTGCCATTGTTGGCAAGACGAATGATAAAGCCGAACATCCCATCGAACGAGCACTCACACCTGAGAATATACTCGCGACGGTTTATCATGTGATGGGCATCGACCCGACCCAAACATTCCTCGATCACTCGGGACGCCCAATTCCAATTCTGCCGAATAACGAACCAATCCGTGAGATTCTGTGATCTCTCACTAATAGAAAGTTTTATCCCATGCGAATAAAAAACAGTCTGCTAGCGGGAATGATCTGTGCAGTCTTACTCTCCACAACAGCCTCCGCCCATTACTTGTGGGTGATTGTCGAACCTTCCGAAACAGGCAACGACACCGCGAAAATGTACTTCGAACACTCGGCAGTTCCCGGAGATGGGCATTACCTCGATCATTTTACGACCGGTTCGCAGATGTGGCTGCAAAGTCCGATGCTTTCCAAAGCTCGAAAATTGACGCTCACCGAAGCGAAAACAGAGAAGCACCGCTGGCTCGAAACAAAGATTGATCAACCAACTCCGCGTAGCGTTGATATGTATGGAAAATTTGGAGTCTACTTCTACAAAAAGAAACCGGTTCTACTTCACTATTATGGACGTTTTCTTGATGTCAATTCCACAGAAGAAATCAATACCCTTTCACAAGCCCCCCATCTCAATCTTGATGTCAGCCCCGAATGGAACGAGGGGGAAATGACTCTCACCGTTCGTTGGCAAGGAAAACCAGCGACTGAAAGCGAAGTTGTTCTTTTCGGTCCTCAAAAGTTCAGGGAAACTGTGAAAACCGATTCGAAAGGGCAAGTCCGATTTAAACTCTCCGTCTCAGGACGTTATTTTGTCCGTAGTTCTGTCGAGTTTCAAACAGCCGGCACCGATGACGACGGACAGGATTACAAAGCCATACGTCATACCGGTACGCTGGTGTTCGATCTTCCTGAGGCGAAGTAATCTGTTGTTGGAGTGCGAATAATCGATAATCACGCTATGATCGAATGCGAGATTTTCTACTCATTCACGATACCGGCCTATGAAAGTTTGTCTGTTTGATATCGACGGTACGCTACTCCATTCAGGAGGAGCGGGGGGATCGGCAATGCTCGCCGCGATTCGTGAAGAATTTGGTGCGTCGGGACCACTTTACGACATCCCTGCGGCCGGACGAACTGATCGAGCCATCGCGATTGATGTCTTCAATGCTTACGATTTGCCGTTCAGTGAACTCTCATTTCGGCAGTTCCTCGATTGCTATCTCAAATTGCTACCGACCCACCTCAAAGACTGTGAGCCCCAAGGTCGGGTCTATCCCGGAATGCCGGAAACTCTGGAGATTCTTTCTCAGCGGGATGACATTGTGTTGGGACTGCTCACCGGAAATTATCGAGAAGCCGCCTACCTCAAGCTCGAACATTACGGCATGCACCATCATTTTGATTTTGGTGGATTTGGTGACAAGTACACCAGTCGCAATGATGTTGCCAAAGAAGCGCTGGGCCATGTCCATCAAAGATTGGGATCAGATTTTGATTCTTCCGATGTTTGGGTCATTGGTGACACACCCGCCGACGTTGAGTGCGCGCGGGCCATCGGTTCCAATGTTGTTGCCGTAGCGACAGGCATCTATTCAATCGAGGAGCTGAAACCGACGGAACCCGATTACCTTTTCGAGGACTTTTCGGATCTGGATCGTTTTCTGAAACTGCTCGAATTTTGAAAATCGTTCTTTGCTGTTCTTCACTTACCATTGACGAATTGCAGTTGTGCCGTTGATTCACCCAAAATGATCTTCAGCGGATGCGGGCCACGCTCTGAGAGGTTCACGGCCAATGAAATTCGATGGACGCCGGGTGACAAGTCGAGCTTGATGGCAGGAGCGACTTCGGTCGGAATCTCATCGACCCACAGCGTCAATCCATTGGGAGAATCGAACAGGAATTCCGCTGTTCCTGCCGATGAAACATTCACTTCGGTTCTGATGAAGACCATCGCATCCTGCGAGCGAATCGGTTTCAAGCCCCCACGCCCGGGAGTCGAGCCAAAGTTGTAGTTCAAAATATCATCGTAAGGTAGCGAACCGTTCACTTGTGAGTATTCGGTCTTCCAAGTCAGTTCGGGGGCGTTTGTCGCCGTAACACCAAACCCTTTACGACGAAGCTGATAGCGAGAATCTTTATCAGGCATGAGTATTTGCCACTTGCGGGCCAAGGGAGTTTTGACGACGGCATAGTCTCCCAGTTTTCCAAGTTCTGAAAGAAACCGGACGAGATGAACCAATTCCTCTTCGGTCAATTTTTCAGTCAAGCCGGCCGGCATGATCGACGAACCGTCTGCTTGTTCGTCAATTTCGTCGAGAGCAATCCGAATTTCTTTATCTTCGGCATCGCGTAGAACCAGTTCTTTATCGGTCTGGCGGAGTTTGATGCCGCTGTATGTTTTTCCCTCGTCAGTCACAACGATGACCGTGTGATAATTTTCTTTGACCTTGGCATTCGGATTCAACAGCGACTCGATGATATAATCGACTTGAGCACTTGCACCCAAACTGATCATATCGGGACCGACTTTGCCTCCCGCACCACCGATGGCATGACACTTGAAGCAAGAGATCGACTCTCGACGGAAGATGCGTTCTCCGAGAGCCGCATTGCCTTTGTTGGTGACGAGTGAAACCATGTGATCCATCTCTTCCTTCGAGAGGACCACAGGACCAGTTTTAATGTTGCCCGCTTTTGCGAGTCCTTGTTCTAACTGCGTAAACTTACGTCCAGAAGCCGAGATCACACGGAGAGCTTGTTTGGCATTGTCACCGGGAAGAGTCGTTGTACTGACCGCTTTCAGAAGAACTGCCGGTCCATTCTTCTGCTGTAACAGAACATTCATAATGTTATCAACGGGAACATCTTCCGCCTCTGATTGCCACATTTGTACTGCTAGCTCGGCGGCTTTACCGGGAGCAGAAGAAACAAGCGATATGATGGCCGCTTCTCGAACAGAGTAAGGTGAATCTGCCTGATTCGCGATGGGGACAAGGACCGGTTTCAAGTCGCCTCCCATACGTTTCAGACCATCAATGGCGGCAATTCGGGCAGCCAGCGTATCGCCAGACTGAGCCAGTTTTTCGAGCGCAGGTCGCATGGAATCAAGTTTCCACGATCCCGCCGCTCTTGCCGCAGACTGTTGTAACGCAGGCTCTGTTGAGTTCAACCATTCGGCAACAACGTCGAGAGAGCCTCCAGGGATCACCTTGCGGCTCTCTGTTGCTGCGACCAGTGAGTTGAGCAGGGAGACTTTGCGGTTCGTGGGTGTTTCGTTTGCCTTGACCAAATCAATCAATAACGCGAGATCCTGTGGATTGCCCAAAGAAGCGATGGCCGACTGAACGTCTTCCCGCTGCTCAGGAGAGAGTTTGTCAGAGTTCAGCAGATTAACCAATGGTTTTACAGAGACTGATTGACCGAGAGTTTGATAGGCAAAAATCAGATGTTGCGGGTTGCCGCCGAAATTCAGCCGTCCCGCTTGTAACTCGGGTAACCACACATTTCTTAATTCTTTGGCCGTGAGCGACAATCCATAATCGAGGAATTGATCGACTGGCTTGTCGAGCGCGTTCAAAGCAATTTCAAAAGATTGAGCCTTTGGAATCTGCCCCAACACACGAACCGCTTCGAGACGCACGCGGGGATGTTCGTCGGCCACTGCGCCAGCGAGCAACCCGAGTGGATGATCGATTCGGTCTTTCCAGGCACCGAGAACTCTCACCGCAGCCGCGCGGACTTCGGGTGTTTGTGAATTGAGACATCGTTCCAGCATTCCACGATCAACGGTGTTAGCCGCTTGATACGTCCACAATCCTTCGAGGAGGTGCCGTTCGAAATCGGGGTGAGATGCATCGAGTTGGGCGATCCAGGTTTCAAGAGACGAAATAATACCAGCTTCAATTTGCCGTTCTCGCAAGAGTCTTTTCGCATGGGTGCGAGTAAATTCTTCGGACGACTTCAAATGGTTTAAAAGTTCTCCCGTTGAGGCTTCTGCTAACTTGGGTGGTTCAACCTGTGGGGCACCTTTTCGTGAGACACGCCAGATACGTCCGTGCGTGTGGTCACGCCGGGGATCTCGGAAATCGACTTCACCATGTTGGATGATTGGGTTGTACCAGTCGGCAATGTAGATCGCTCCATCCGGCCCCACTTTGACGTCAATCGGTCGGAAGGCGACGTGATTGGATTTGATCACTTCTTCTTGCTCGCGTGAAGCGAATCCGGCTCCATCATCGGTCAACTTAAATCGACAAACACGGTGCCCACGGAAGTCGTTAGTGACCATCGTCCCTTGCCAGTCTTCGGGAAGATGGCGACCAGTGACGATCTCTAACCCACAATGCTTAGGACTTCCGGGATTCAAACCACGAACGATTCGATCAGCGCCGACGGCGGTTAAGTAGTACGCTCCCGGAATAATGTAATTGATGCCTTCTCCACCTGCTCCATCGGTAGCAAACGATTGGCCATACTTGTCGAAGTGATGGCCCCAACTGTTGACCAGCCCTCGCATATGAATATCGAGTTCCATCGTCTCAGGACGAAATTGCCAGATGCCGCCTCCATTTAATCGCTTCACACCATGCGGAGTTTCCAAGTGGCTATGAATGTAGATCGATTGATTAAAGTACAACAAGCCATCCGGCCCCCAGCGCAGTGTGTGTAGAATGTGGTGAGTGTCTTCGGTTCCGAAACCGGACAGGATCACTCGTGTACGATCCGCTTTGCCATCACCGTCGTTGTCGGTCATGTGTAAGAGCTCGGTACTGTTCGCGACATAGGCACCACCATCGCCGGGAATAACTCCGGTTGGAATCAGCAAACCATCGGCAAAAATATTTGTCGAATCGGCAACGCCATCATTGTCGGTATCTTCAAGAACCAGAATCTTGTCGTTGGCTTCTTGTCCCGGTTCAATCTGTGGATAAACTTCCGAACTGGCGACCCACAAACGGCCCCGTTCATCGAAGTTCATTTGAATCGGTTTTGCCAACAACGGATCGGCAGCATACAGATTGACTTCAAACCCCTCGGCCAGAATAAATGTCTCTTGTTCGAGCTTGGGGTCGGGAATCGGAATGTCTTTCAAATCGCGTTGCGCGAAGACGACAGACGATTGAGACAAGACGAGGCACAGTATGGAAAAATAAACTCGCGATGGCATCGAGAGTGTCCTTCTTGAAAACCAATTGGAATCGGAAATAGACAGCAAAAATATCGAGATCATTAGCTCGCTGGTTTGAGCGTCACTTTATATGTCGAAGGCTGACTCAATTTGCGAATCAACTGTTCCTGTTCATCCACCAAAGGATCGAACAGTGGAATCTCCGAGGCATTTTGCCCCTGTTCGTGTTTACGGAACAAGAACAGGTAAGTGATATTTTGTGGCCGCCAGCGATGGAAGTAGAGTTCGTTCTTTTTCACGATGGTCGAACGCAGTTTTTCAAAGCGGACGAAATCAAGGGGATAAAGAGGAATACCGTCCTCCCATTGATGTTCTGAGAGCGTCAGCACATCTTCTCCCTCTACCTGTAAACTGTAGCGACCTTCTTTCAGGCTCTTCACTGAAAACATTGCCGAGGGGACAAAAGCCCCCGGCATCAAAACGCGAGGAAGTTTTAATTCCTGATTGTTGCCGACTCCTGCCAGTGAAAGAGTTTTGGTCTCAGTCGGGCCGACCAATTGATGACGGATCACCTGCGCAATCGTCTTGTAACCGAATGCGTTCAAATGAACTCCCGTGTCGCTCAGGTATTCTCCCGGCGTGGCAATCGGGTCTTCGAGAGTCCCTAAAGGAGCCTTCGTTCCTAACGGCCCTGTGAGATCGACGAACCGGGCTTGTCTCTCTGTCGCCAACTTCTCAATAGCATCGCGATAGGTGCTGGCTTTTGCGTTGTAGTCCGTCGGATCAGGATGTCGTTCACTGAACCGCAAATGGTCGAGAGGCGATATCAACACATAGCGGGCTTTGGTCGGCTTCAAATCATCCAAAAGCTGATTGTATTGCTTGAGAAATGCAGCGAGACCGGCTTGGCCCGCATGAGCTTCATTCGCGCCGTAATAGAAAATGATGACGGTCGGTTTGAGTCCCGTCACTTGTTCGATCATCCGTTTGTAACCTGCGGCGGGAGCATCAAAAATGCCTCGCGACTCGGCCCACACGGTGTCACCACTCCATCCCAGATTTCTAAACGTGACATTCTTGCCTTGCCCGGCAAGAGCCGCCGTCAATTCGGCCTCCAGATAGCCGTACCGTTGCGCACGTTCGATAAATGTGCTCCCCAGCATCACGATTTGATCGCCATCCTGAAATTCAAAATCTGCAGCCGAGGTCGATTCGTTGACTGTCAGGCAGAGACACAATGAACACAGTACGGCCGTCAACGCCGTTCGAGACACAATCATCGTCAGATCCTTGTGTGTGAAATATCTACAAACCAAGGCTCCAGTAGACGCGGAGAGACTATCCCAAGTCAACCAGATCTCTCTCGATTTGAGTAGAGAAGGCAACCTTGCTGACCAAAATCTTAATCATGATCACAATCGATCAGTTCCGGGTTTTGCAGGTAGTGAGCATCAACGGGATAGTTGCGGAAACGAATCGTATAAAACTGCTCGAACCACTCTTTAATTGACGGCAGAGCGTCTTCGTCGAATGAGGGCTCAACATGCAATGTTTTGCCGCGCGTGTCCATTCGTAATTCCGTGTCTTCAACGATCACGTCTCCCTTGCTGATCACATAGCGGGGCAGTTCGAACATCAATTGAATATCGTCGTCGGGATTATAGATGGTGACATCGCCATCGGCTCCCGCTCCTAAATGTCCTTTGTTCTTGAGACCCAGCATCTTGGCCGGGGCGGCTCGCGTGATGATGGCAATTTCGTTCATCGTGTATTCACGGTCGATATCGCTCAGAGTACATCGTTCGCGGACACGCGCCGGCACCCGGTCGAGAACTTCTTCCCGCTTCGCCTTACTCATCAGTAAAGAAATGATTTCCGGGTACGCCATGAAGGAACCGCCGTTAGGATGGTCGGTACTCATTGCCACTCGCCACGGATCATTCATCAACAGATACCATTCGAGACCAATGGCCCACTGAAGTCCGTGGACCATCGACTTGTCTTTGTAAGTGATGGGAACGATCCCGCAACCGGCTTCCATTTCTGTATCGCCGCTGAACCACTTGCGTCCGGTCACTTTATGCAAGAAGTAACCGAGGGGGCCGTCGCCTGTCATCGACGTTGTTTCGCCGAACATGACTTGGCCGACATCGACGGTGAGGTTGGGGTGAGAGTTCACGTACTCCACCAACTTGGGAACTTCAGAACAAAACGTCCCCTGATCGTCGGGATGTCCGCCGTAACTGTGAAACTGAATGTGAGTCAGATGCCCTTTTAAGCCGTCGAGGGCCTTCATTGTTTCCAAGGTCGTTTCCCAGTTCCCGGGAATACCAAGATTGTTGCAGTGAATATGAACCGGATGTGGGAGCCCCAATTCGTTCGTGTACCGGGCAATGTTCTGGACAATCTCGCGCGGCGAGACGTTGAAGTAATCAATCTTGTCGTTGAAACCTTTCGCGTTACCGCCGGTTGATTTCCAGACTTCGACTCCACCCGGATTCACAATTTTGGCCGCATAACCTTTCGCGGCCCCCAACAACCACGCCACGTAGGCTTTTCCGAGATCATGCTCCTCAGCGGCAATCTTCTTCATGAGGTAGTGATTGTTCCCCATCATCACATAGAAGCCTTTGTCGAGGACCGGCGTATCCTGCAATTCTTCATGAGCATGTCGTGCCGTGAGTGGAGGAACTGCCGCATCAAAGGCGGTCGTATAACCCAATCCCGCGTAAAGATAGCCGGTTGCAAAAGTACTCGGAACAGCGCCCGTTGTTCCCGAACGCGTGAACGGCGTTCTCATGACGGGTTTCGCGGTCCGTTTATTATCGGGCATCAATTTGCGAGCCGTATTCACTTTCGGCCCGGCTATATGACAATGCATATCAACACCGCCCGGCATCACCACCATGCTGCGGGCATCAATTTCGCGATCCGGTTTGGTCTCTGGATCAGTGGGCGCATCAATCACACGACCATCCTGAATCCAGATATCCTTGATGTCTCCATCAATGTCATTTTTCGGATCGTAAACCGCGCCGCCAGCAATTTTAACCAGACTCATATCGTCCTCGTGGAAGAACGCGATCGGAACAAAGTGTTCGTCGCGCAGCATGTGATTTCAGAAAGAATGATCTATCTTGCCCAAAGCAGAGGATGGTTTCCAGCCTTTAGATTACGATTCCGACGGCAAAATTGGCTGTAGCTGCTGTAATCCGCGATCAAGCTGATAAAATCAGATTTCAAAAAGGAGAAACCCCTTGAATCAAGCCGTCATGACTTCCGCCAGTCCGACCGATGTTGCCGAGCATTATAACGATCTCGATGAATATTATCGCGCGCTGTGGGGAGAACATCTTCATCACGGTTTGTGGCTCAATGGCCGGGAATCGGTGGAAGTGGCGGTGCGCAATATGATTGATCTTGTGGCGGAAAAAGCCCGTGCGCAGGATGCCGAGGTCTGTGATGTCGGTTGTGGTTACGGCGGCACATCACGCGTTCTCGCCGCAGACTACAACTCCCGAGTGACGGGAGTCACGGTCTCCGAGAAACAATATGAATATGCTAGAACTCAGCAGGTGACTGACGGAAATCCGAATATTCTGCTGAAGAACTGGATGGAGAATGATTTTCCCGAGTCGCAATTCGACGCGGTATTAGGCATCGAATGTTTCACTCACATGCCCGATCAGACCAAGTTTCTGTCGGAAGCATTTCGAGTTCTCAAGCCGGGCGGTCGAATGGTGTTGTGTGTCTGGATGACCTCTGAAGAACCAACCACTTATCAGCGGAAAAAATTGCTCGCTCCGATTATTACGGAAGGTCGATTGACTCATATGCCCACACCGAGCGAATGTGCCGACATGGTGACCTCGGCAGGCTTCGAAGTGATCGAACAAGAAGACTTATCTCAACAGGTCGCCAAGACTTGGCAGATTTGTGTCCGTAGGGCCATTGGCAAAATTTTATGCACACCCGCGTATTGGAAATTTCTACTCGATGCTTCTAAGAAAAATCGCGTGTTTGTGAGAACGCTTTTCCGTCTCGACAAAGCCTTCAAAACCGGTTGCATGAAATATGGATTGATTGTGGCGGAAAAACCACGCTAATCAAATATCGTCTTCGATGGCCGGGACCAGTTCGGGGTCGGAGAAACTGAAGCTCGGCATCTGCTCGCTGACTACTTCGGCCAGCTCCTCGGAATTGATGTGCGTTTTCTGCAATCGCTGGTAATCATAATGCTTGTAGAGAGTCAGACGACCGGTGGAGTCTTCGATGATCGCCGTACACGATTCGACCCAGTCACCCGTGTTACAGTAGAGAAAACCATCGTCCCAAACTTTCATCTCGGGAGTGTGAATATGTCCGCAAACACATCCATCACAACCTTGTTCCCGCGAGTGTTTCGAAAGATACTTCTCGAAGTCGCCAACAAAGTTGACCGCTTTTTTGACCTTGCCTTTGACGGCTTTCGAGAGAGACCACTTTTGATCGGTGAAAATTGAACGGATGGCGTTGACGTATGTGTTGAGTTTCAGCAAAAACTCGTAACCGACATCGCCGACTTTACTCACCCAACTCGCATAGCGTGTCACCAAATCGAACTGGTCGCCGTGGAGGATGAGTAACTTCTTGCCATCAGCGGTTTCGTGAATGTATTCGTCACCCACATTGATGTTGCCGAATTCAACAATCTGGAATTCTTGCATGAACGTGCGCAGAAAGTCATCGTGGTTACCGGCAATGTAAAAAACTTCTGTCCCTTGTGATGCGAAGGACAAAATCTTGCGAAGAATGAGGTTCGATTCGTTGTTCCACTTCCACTTACGCTTCAGCTTCCACCCGTCAATAAAGTCTCCGATGATGTAGAGCTTCTCAGGCGGTGAGTGCTCCTCAACATCGTTCAGAAATTCCAGAAGTGCTTTGGTCTGTGCGTGTCGGCTGCCCAAATGAACATCCGACAGAAACAGGGTTTTGACATCCTGCATCATGGTCCTCACTTACGTCATTTTCAGGTGGGGATCATCTTTCCGATGTATCCCCGGTCTCGTCTTAACATCTTCGCCAGATCCGGCTTGCGATTCAACGCTGAATACGGAAGGAAGATGTTGTCGGATCACGTGAATCACATCGGAAATCCCGTTCGGAATCCGTTCCGAAGAGCAATTGAAGCGGGAAATAAAGGTGTTTACGGCGTCTGAGGAGAGTTGGTCAACCTCATAACTTCTTCCCAGACCGATTTCTTCGACAAAATGGGCATTCACGCCTTGTTCGTACTGACCCGGCTCCGGGATCGCCAGAATTGACTTTTGAAAGTATCGGCATTCGCTGATGAGTTGGTTACCAGCAGGAGCAATCACACGGTCGCATGACGCCAGGTCATTAACAAAATTGGGAGAGAGATCGAAAAACCGAAACTGCCCGCGATAGACGATTCGTTGTTCGGGTGAGGCTCCGTAAACACGTACTTCCTGACCACATCCGGCCAGCGAAGCGAGAATCTACTCCGAAACACTCTTGCGCAGATACGTGAGGACAAAGCCGTCGTTTGTAATCTCATGCTCTTCTACTTCTCGACGAAGGATACCACCGGTCAGAGTGACGTTATCGTGAATGGCTTCCAGTCGGTCTGCATGAAACGTGGCGACTACCGAGTGCGTGGGAGACGGCACCATCGTTTTGACCGAGGTGCCGGTCATCATTGCATACATCTGTAAATAGGTCGGCAATGAGCGTGCGCGACAATCGACAAACTTGTGTTGGTTGTCAATCGAGAGAACCGGTTGCTTCATGAGATGGGCGGCACGGATGACGGCTGGTTCAAAATCGGTAATGAACAAATCAGGTTTCAACAGATCGGCTTGAGCTTGGATGTAAGCCAGGTTTTCGTTGAGTCCCGAGAAGTAATAAGCCACTGCATTCGAGAGCGTCTTACGATAATTGACGACACCATCGGTATAAGCAAACATCAAACCATCGATGCGATGCAGATGTGGGTAGTCGAGAGACTGGAAGAATTCGTACGCCTTGCCGAACGTGAAGACGTGAATCTCACACTCGGGCAAATGCCCAATGACGGACAGCACACGCGAAGCGTGTCTAAGTCCTTCGCCGGCAACTCCATAAAAAATGCGGTGTGTCATCATGACAACCTTTCTATGCATCCTTGCGCATCGACATGATCGGCGTGAAGACGTTATTCCTTTGTGATGAATAAATCGTGTAGGTCGCGTGAAAAGTCGGTGCGCAAACGCCTGATTTTGGGAAATAAACTCCCGACAGGGAGTCTCTTCACAGGCGATTTTCAAGCCGAAACATCACGCGAAGCGGTTTTGAGACGTTGTGTGAAAGACGCATAAAGCGATAAATCACCGCAACTTGAGAGTTCTGATTGCGTTCGTGGTCATTGGAATGATCCGGGCGTTCAACGAAATCGCCGGGGCCGACGCGATGGGCAAAGCCTCGAAGAGCAAACAAACGCAAAGGGTTCATTCTCTTATTGGGTGGCACTGGCGGCTTGCCCGCCAGTGAGATGGGAGGGAACCAAATTTAATTCACCGCAAAGTTCGCATAGCCCGATCTGCGCCAGCAGTCGGGATGGTGGCAAGTGTCATTCGACGTGCAATAAAACTCTCGAATCAAGCGAATAAAAAAGGGTGGCGGTGGGCGCTCCGTGAAACGGAAGCCCCCGGTCAATTGATCGTGCAGGATATGAGCGAAGATCACGCGGATATCACGGATAAAACTCACATCCCCACGTTGATGTCGCGGATTAAAAGTCTAATGAAGGCATACTCGTAGGCCGGCGTTCCGAGTCGGAATGTTTGATATTGATGTGTGGCTGGAGCTCTAACAGCCTGTCAATTCAGAGTGACGTTCGATTGAACACCGGCCGATCAATGAACTCCCATCACCCATAGCCCCAGAATCTTCAGCGAGAACCTCTTTCATCTGGGGCTAGGTTCGTGTTCAAGTGAAACATAGACAAGCCAGAAAACCGCATATTCTGGACTCTAATTCTGATAACGCCCCAGCCACCAAACACGTTTCTCTCAAATCCTCTTCCTGCACTCCTGCTTTCCTAATTCTCTCATCGATCATATTTCGGCGATCTTTTCCCTATATTTCGAGCTCTTTTCATGCTTGTGGAGATTTTTCTCAAAAGTCCTGTAACAGTTCTCGCGTTCTCTCGCTGGGGAGAGTGTTCAACAACACCCACCCACTTTTATGAAAAGAGAAGAACGATGAAAAATACAACCAAGGCCCTCATGGCCCTAACCTTTGCCGCCTGCCTCGCGATGACCGGAGTTGCCGAAGCCGGCAATCATCGTGGCAACAACGGTGGAAATCATGGCGGTAACTACGGCGGTCATCATGGAGGAAACCACCGCCATCACAACAACCATCGTGGACATTACAACCACGGCCATAACCACGGTCATTGGAATCACTACCGCCACAACTACCGACCAAGTTACTACGGTTACGGTCATCGTCGCGGTTTCAACTACGGCTACCGCAACGGCCATTACAACTTTGGATGGAGGACTGGCCGATAAGATAAAACCTTTTGAGTCTTTGAAGTCCCTGCAGCCGTCCGGTGAATGTCCCCACCGGTCGGCTGTTTTTATGCGCGTTGTTTGATGGGGAAAATTGTAGGTCAGGCTGTGCCTGATAACAAAAAGGTTGAGGTTCTTTCCGACTACTTGATGCAATTGTAAAACAATTTTCATCAGCCATTCTCGTATCGCTAGATCACGGGTTGCTGAATGAACGCTTTTTGGAATTTTGTCAGCCTGACCTACAAAAGATGGAGGACTCGCAGCTTCTTAAACGATCAAACAGAATCTTCACCGCCGAAATAGTTTGTCATGGTTCCAGAGGTTTCATTGACTACCGGTTTGTGGGATGAGTTTTTTCCCGGATAGAGAACAAATGCCATCGGCAGTAGATAGATGAGATAAGCCGTGACGAAAAACAGCACTGCACCGGCATCAATGTCTTTCAGGCCGGGAAGTTCCTGGATCATGATTAAAAACGATTCGAGACAGACCAGATACACCAACGCCACTCGCAACGTGTAAGTCTGAAAACGCTGGGTCCATGGGCCACATCGGTTCTGCTTGATATAGCTAATCGCCATGTAATAGCGGACGACCAACGCCACACTCGGGATGATCGTCGCGGTAAAGATGACGGTCATCTCATTATTCCCGAGCCACCAGCGGAAGAACGCCGGACACGCCCAGACAACCAAGGGCAAGATGCCGTCCCACATGAGCAGACGGAGTAACCAATGCATCGGTTTTGACACGGTTCTGGTTATTGGCTGGTTCCTGATTTCAGTTCCATGGATTGAATACAACGCATGATATCAGGTGGACAGCATTTTCAACCGCAGAGTTCACGGAAACGCAGAGAAAAGAGAACGGCCACGAAAGACACGAAGAGGCACGAAAAGAGTGGGGTTTCCCTGGGTGGCACGTCCTGAAAGGGCGTGCTGCGCAGCAGCAAGATGCTCACATCATGCAGTCGGAATCTGGTGAGGCACGTTCCTCACTTGTTGAACGAGCATGATGAGTCATCTTGTGCTTGCCAGATTAATGTTCGCTCCCACAGCCGAAACTTTTCCCATGGCAGTTGACCGAGGTGAAGTGAAATTACAGGCGATTAAACTAATTCTAGCCGGACAGGCTTATCGACGAACGCATGGAACTTTTCCAAAAGAACTGGATTTACTCGTTCCCGAGTATTTGGACGAACTACCTATTGATCCTTACGACGGCAAGCCGATGAAGTATCGAAACACCGGAGACGGGCCGCCGATTGTATATTCCGTGCTCAAGAATCAAATTGACGATGGCGGCAAGGAATACAACTATGAGACACGCGTCGGTAGAGACCCACTCGATTACGGGTTAAGAATGCTGACCGAATAACAGATAGGAGAGTGATAATCTCCGCTCTTTTCGTCGATACACTTCCTCTGACCGGTGGAACCGGACCTACTCGCTTGAGAGTGATTCACGATTCTCGGCCCGCGGAGCTTGCGCTCCGCGGCTATCACGTCCCGACTGCTTGCGCAGATCGGGCTAAGACCTACCGATCAATCTCGACGACTGGCAACTGGGTTGATTGGATCTTTTGTGCCGTGTCGGGGTCGACGTAGTCGCTGTGGCAGTCGGCTTTGCCATCTTCGGCACCGACGGCACCTTTGGTCTTACTGGCCAACTTGTGGAGTTCGTCGGGTGAGAGGACGCCCCGCTTTTCGAGAATCTCTTTTTGATCGTCGCTGAGAGCGTCGGTCACTTTGGCTTTGTCCCATTTGTACTCTTCGTCTTTACCGGAAGCGAACATCTGGATCTCTTTCGAGATGCGAACGCTGCACCAGTCGTGGCCGCACATCGCACAGAAGTCGGTATCGACATCGAGGTCTTCGTCGTGATACGCGCGAGCCGTGTCCGGATCGAAGCTGAGTTCGAAATGCTTCTCCCAGTTGAGAGCAGCACGCGCTTTGGTCAGTTCGTCGTCGCGGTCACGTGTGCCGGGAATACCCAACGCGACATCGGCGGCATGAGCGGCAATTTTATACGCGACACAGCCTTGTTTGACGTCGTCTTTTTTGGGCAGGCCGAGATGTTCTTTCGGCGTAACATAACAGAGCATACTGGCTCCGTGGTAGGCGGCAGAAGTCGCTCCGATACAACTGGTGATGTGATCGTAGCCGGGGAAGATGTCGGTCACTAAAGGACCGAGGACATAGAACGGTGCTCCGTGACAGAGCGTGCGTTCGAGCTTCATGTTGTATTCGATTTGATCGAACGGCACGTGTCCCGGACCTTCGATCATCACTTGCACGCCCTTTCGCCAAGCCCGTTCGGTGAGATCACCGAGAGCCGTCAATTCGGCGAGTTGGGCGGCGTCAGTTGCATCGGCCAACCCACCGGGACGCAAGCCGTCACCGATGGAAAAGGTGACATCGTACTTTCGCATGATGTCGCAGATCTCTTCCCAGTGAGTGTTCATCGGGTTTTGCTGATCATGTTCGATCATCCATTTGGCGAGGAGCGAACCGCCGCGACTGACGATGCCGATGAGTCGGTCTTTGACGAGTGGGAGATGTTCCTGCAGCACGCCGGCGTGAATGGTGAAGTAATCGACGCCTTGGGCGGCTTGATGTTCGAGTGTGTCGAGGATCATCTGCTTGTCGAGGTCTTCGATACGACGTCCGATGATCATCGAATAGATGGGGACGGTGCCGATGGGAACGGTACTGTTGCGAATGATGGCTTCTCGGCAGGCATCGAGATCGCCGCCGGTGGAGAGATCCATCACGGTATCGGCTCCCCACTTTTCGGCCCATTTCAGTTTTTCGACTTCTTCATCGGTTCCTGAAGAGACGGGAGACGCGCCCATGTTGGCGTTGATTTTTGTTTTCGACGCGCGGCCGATCACCATCGGATCGAGTTGGTATTCCAGATGTGCTTTGTTGGCGGGAAGAACCATGCGACCCGCGGCGATTTCATCGCGGATCTGTTCGGCGGTCAGATGTGTCTCGCGTGCTGCAACTCGTTGCATCTCGGATGTAATGTTGCCGACGCGAGCGTGTTCGAGTTGTGTGATTGGTTCGAAGCCTGCGGGTGCTTCCCAAGCTTCGGCATGAGCGTAGTTGTTTTCAAAACCGGCTTTCAATGACCAGTCTTCCGGCATAAAGTCCCAAGCGGTTTTGTCGGACGGAGCCGGCATGCCGGGAGTATCTGGAGAGGCGAACGTGTATCGACCTTCGACGCCCGGTTTGATTTGGGGTGTTTTGGCAAAGCTGCCGGGCGTGGTTCCCTCGGCTTGAGTGGCCGGGTTAAGCCCCAACGGGGGGAGTGTGTACGAGGTGGGGTGATTCGATCCGTTGTCGGTCATCGCAATATCCTTGATCCGTATGCAGAGAATTCGTCTGCAAATTCGAGTGTTTTATCTCTTTCATGGTATCCCGACCGGCCAAGAAAGCAAAGTGGGTATCGGGCTTCGGGCATTGAAAACCGCGCATGAAAAAACGACCGACCGAGAATTCTCGGTCGGTCGTCAATTGTGGTTCAAACAGCAAAAATCAGGTCTTGAATTTTTTTCGTTTTTGCTTGCGGGCCTTCGAAGAAGCCGGCCGGCTTCCGTGATTCGCTTTTTTCAGTTTGCGTTGTGTCTTGGCCATGATTGGCTCCTTATCAAAGACGTCCCATTGGAGGGACAAAAGGTCTCAAAGTTAATCGGGTTGTCGATTGTAGATGTTTTGACCCTGTTCCGAAAGGCAACGAGGGACGGAAATACTGTCATCGTGGCGAAATTGCCGAGATCTGGCCAATTTGGGAGGAGATCCGAGTCTCAGCCGAGATTCGAGGCTTCTCTGCTTTCTTCGCGCAGCAAAAAAACGGACTCGGCTGACGGGCAACCGAGTCCGTTTTAATATCACCTGGGCAACATCCCAAAAAGGGTCCAGCTTTTGGAACGCGACTCTCTCCTCCATTCGGATATCTCTGTCCGGGCCTGCCGACTTAGAACGTATCCAGAATAAAGTGGTGACCGCTGTGATAAGGGCGATCCATCAGATAGAAGTTGTGCCAGTTACTGTTGAACACAGGGATACGGCGATTGGCCGGATACCGATAGTACATGTGATCAAACTCCTTCGGAGCCTGAAAATTGTGTGGATAATACACGTACGGGTAGTAATTGAACCGATTCCAATCGGTGGGTTGGCCGGGACCGGCGGCTTCTGCCGAACGGTTGCCGACGCAGAAACCGCTGAGCGCGGCTGCTGCCAACATTGTCAGTGCGAAGGTGAGAATCCGTTTCACCATTTCATAATCTCCTTTGAGTCCATGGAGAGTGAGTCTTTGCGGAGGACCGCGAGATCGGCTTTTTCTCCAGCCGTAATCTCCCGCACAGCCCACTCGTAACCAGCGGGCCCGTCACCCTTCATCTGACAACTGTCAGACGCATGACGCACCGCGCGGTCCGGTGTGAACCGAGTTCCGCTCCAAACTATTCATCGGACATTCAAACCCTCGCACAACAGGAAACTTCCTCCCAAACGGCACAATCCGCACAATTCGTGTTCTGGGGACTCACGTGTCTGGCAACCTGGGACCGTTAAAATTTTGCATCCGTAGTTGTCAGCGAAATTTGGATAAACTGTTTGGGTGGCTGTGGATGACACTGTCTGGGGGCTTCGCTACGCTCCGTCCGCCAGCCACCCTTCAATCAACGGATAGTTTTTACTCTCTATCAGATTTCAATCAGGATTCAGGTTGATCGGTGCAAAATACTGCCGCTCAAGAGGATCTTGCTGAAATCACCAATCTCGCATAACTTAAGGATTCTTCATTTATCAAGAAAAGATGGATCTTATGCGATTCCTTGCGCTGGCCTCAATTTTTTTGCTGTCTCTGAATTCTTGCCTGACAGCAGCCGACTTACCTTGTCCGCTTGCCTTACATGCTCCGAAACCGATTCAGGTCGATGAAGATCGTATTCGTCAGCACATTGCTTTTCTTGCGGGTGACAAATTGGCGGGACGGAGTGGTGCAGGTTCGCAATTGGCCGCCGAGTATCTGAAAAAAGAATTTCAGTCGCTCGAACTACAACCATTGTTCGATGGTGATTTCTTTCAGCCGGTACCGGGAAGCGAAAAGTTTGGAATTGCTGGGGGGCGGAATGTTGGCGCGTTGTTGCCGGGTAGCGATCCAAAATTGCGCGAGGAATACATCATCATTGCCGCGCATTACGATCATCTGGGCACGCGAGGTGGAGCAATTTTTCCCGGTGCCGACGATAATGCCAGTGGAACCGCCATGATGTTGGAGGCGGCTCGGGTGTTGTCTCAGTCACCGAAGAAGCTGAAGCGGAGCGTGATGTTTGTCGGCTTCGATCTGGAAGAGCGACTGTTGTGGGGATCTCGGTGGTTCGTTGCCCATTCCCCGGTGCCGCAGGAACAAATGAAATGCCTCTTGGTTGCCGACATGATTGGTCGCTCATTGGCGGGCCTCGATCTCAACACGGTGTTTGTGATGGGGAGCGAGCATTCTCCTCAATTAACCGAAGCACTCGACGAAACCAAGACTCCCGAGGCATTACACTTGGCCCGTTTGGGAATCGACCTGATTGGCATCCGCAGCGATTATGGACCATTTTGGAATGTGGAAATTCCGTTTCTGTTTTTCTCGTCAGGCGAACATCCCGACTATCACAAGCCGACGGATACAGCAGAAAAAATTCGCTACCAACAAGTCGTGATGGTGACCGATTTGGTTCAACAATTGACGGCGAAACTTGCTGACGACAAGGACATTCCCCGTTGGACCGAAGAGGTCAAGCCGTCGATTGAAGAAGTCAGAGCCGTCCGCACGATTGCCACGCGACTCTTAGAAAACCAGCCGAAGCTCAAACCTCTCGGCACATCTCAATTGTTACTTTTGGGACACATCAAAGCCGAGACTGCCAAAATTCTCAATCGTGGCGAGATGACCTCGGGTGAACGTACTTGGCTGATCCGCGTTTCGCAATTGCTGTTGTTCTCGGTGTTGTGACCACCTCTTACGGCAATTTGGGTGGTTCGACATCAGGGTAATTCTCGCTGGCCAGTCCCTCTTTGAGAAACGTGACCAGATCCTGTTTCTCTTCGTCGGTCAGCTTGATCGGGAAAAGCTCTTCGTCGAGATATTCGTTTTCGACGCCACCTTTATCGTAATGCTCGATTACATCTTCGAGAGTTTTCAGGCTGCCATCGTGCATGTACGGGGCCGACCTGGCAATGTCTCTCAAGCCGGGAGTTTTGAACGCCCCCGTGTCTCCGCCGAGTTTACTGATCGCCACGCGACCTTCGTCCGGTTTCTCCAAATCCATACCGACTCCGACGTTGTGAAAGGCATTATCGCTGAGGTTCGAGCCCGCATGACAGGCTGAGCAATTGGCTTTGCCGAAGAAGAGTTTCATGCCACGCTCGGCTGATTCCGTGAGTGCCTTTTTGTCGCCGGCTTTGTATTTGTCGTAGGGAGAATTGCCCGAAAGAACGGTTCGCTCGAAAGCGGCAATCGCCTTGCCGAGATTTTCGGAATTCACATCAGTCCCAAAGACATCCTGAAACTGTGTTTTGTAACCTTCGATGGCATTCAGTTTCTTCACGACGTTTTCTAAGGTCTCGCCCATTTCGATGGGATTCTGGATCGGGCCGAGAGCTTGTTCTTCGAGGCTACCCGCTCGTCCGTCCCAGAATTGAAAGCGGTGATACGCGGAGTTGATGATGGTGGGCGAGTTGCGGCCTCCCTTTTGCCCAGCAATTCCCGTGGCGACGGCTGCATCATTGCTCCAACCCTTTTTAGGATCGTGGCAGGAGGCACAACTGACGGTGTTGTCTTTTGAGAGTCGTTGATCGAAGTAGAGCTGTTTGCCGAGTTCGACCTTTGCTTCAGACATGGGATTGTCTTTGGGAACTTTGACCGGTTTGAGGCCGAGAGGATGTTGCCCCCACAGAGTCCAGGACCCCATGAGCAACAGGACGAGTGAGAAGTGAAAAAGAGGCTTCCGCATGACTTTACGCTCCGAGAGTGTCAGCAAGTCGTTTTGAATTCTAGACTTACTTCATATTGAGGCAGAAGCCGTGGTGATTCAAGGGGAAGCTGCCAAATCTCGACGTTTGGCAGCGTGGAATGTGGGAATTGGTCTTCATGCATTTCCGGCGATCTGGTAAATATTACATTCGGACAGGAAGTCCTTCCGGCGAGATGCCGGGAATTCCGCTCACATAAGGGATTAACGAGTGAGCCACTCAGAAAAACCATCGATTATTCAGCGACTGACACAGCCTTTTTTGTATGTCTGGCTGCAGCTTCGTCGCTTCTTCTTTCATCTGACACTTGATAGTCGGGTCCAGTCACCGGTTCAGCGCTCGACGATCTACGACGCTGATACGGAGAGTCGTACTGCTTTCTCACAGGACTCTTCACCGAGAACCCATGCAAACTTGCCGTTGTCTTCATCGGAAATCACCGATCTGAATACTGAAAGGAGCATGCATGCTGATTACTCTGAAGCCGTGGTGGATACAAACCCTCCCGTGGAACCAGAGACAAGAGCCGGCGTGGGAACATCATCCACGTACCGAATTATGGACCAGACGAAACGATCATCGCTTGGAACGCAGACTGTATCAGCAAAGACAACTCGAAAAGACTATGTGGCTGCGCGTGCGTCAGAAGATGATGAAACCAATCGGATGACGATTTTGTTTGGCCCTCCTTCTCCCAAACGTAACTTGTGGATGTTTGTGGGAACGACGGGAACCTTGGGACTCATTCTGGCCATTATTTTATTGTTCAATGGGCAACCGCCCGAAGATGTGCAGATCGTTCTTCCTAAGACTCTCGAACCCAACAACAAAGTGGTGGAAGAGAAGAAGGAGCCGGAGCCGGATGTGAAACCAGAACCAACATTCGTCGCAAAAGTTGAACCGAAAGCGGAGCCCAAGCCAGAACCTCCACCTATCGAAGACAAGTTCGATGTGGAAGTGATTCTGCTTCCCGGTCCGCCGGAAAAGAATCAGGGTGAGCAATTTGAAGTGACGGGCGGGGATCCCCCCGTTGTTCCGAACGAGGGCTTCAGTTTAGTCCGCACAAACTGGCAGCAATCTGACTTATTGAATCGCGATCAAATCGATCCCTGGTCGCAATTACAGAAATTGGTTCCCTTGGAACCGTTCGGACCGAGCGATTATGTCGTCGAAGCGAACCACGGTGGTGCGATCACTGCGTCTTATGTGACCACGCAACCACGTCGGGGAACTCAATCGCTTCTCCTACCTTATGAAATGACAGTGACCAACACGGGTGCCACCTCGATTGATCGTGTTGTTATGCAGCAAAAATTGCCCGAATCGGTCGAACTGCGCGACACATCTGCCGTCCATGCGGCTGAGAATCGAACTCTCCGTTGGGAATTTGAAGGTCTTCAGCCCCGCGAACAGTGGACCGTTCCGATGGTCGTGGTGCCCACACTTCAAGGACAAGTGAAACTCCCTACGACGATTGATATCGGTCGTTCGACATCCGCCAAGACATTGATTCAGCGGCCCGATATTGAATTGTCTCTCACCTGTGAACCTGCCGCTCAATACAAAAAGTATCATCAGATTGTCTTTCTGATGAAGAACACCGGCGAAGTCCCGCTCAATAATCTGTTAATTGATGTGCAACTGACGGGCAACTTGTGGCATCGTTTCGGGAAAGAGTTTGAGTTCTTTCACAAACAACTTGATGTTGGCCAGACACGACGGGCATTATTACACGTGAAAACGGAAGACCTTGGTGGGGCCAATTTGCAAGCCTCATTGGTGACCAACGAAGGAGCCAATGCAGGAGGACAGTGTGAGTTTGCGATCATCGGAAACGGTGAGATCGAAGCCCGAGGCGTTGAAACATCGACACCTGAAATCAACGACGATCAGTTTGTACAACCACAGCCCTTGCCCAATGAAGAACCGAATTGGCGAGAACGAGGCAGTGAACAACCTCAACCGAAACTTGTTCCCGAAAACTTTGACGAGCCATTTGCACGACCCTCCGCAAAACCACGTTCGTTAAAAGACGCTGCCGAAGCAACACCGGTCGAGAAACAACCGATTCTCAAAGAAGCCACTCCCGTCAAACAACCGATCTCTGATTCGAAACCGAAACTGGAATCAAAACCGGCCGACGACTTTCCCAGCTTCCCCGGAAACTTCGAACAGTTACCAGAACGCAAACCGGTTCCCGAGAAACAACCTGCGGAGAGCGAACCCGTAAAAGAATCACCGTTCGACCTGCCTCCGAAAAGAGAGATCAAGGAAGAATCAAAGACGCCCGCCGATGATCCGTCCGGTCCGATTGATGCCGAAGACGAGGATCCGTTTGCACCGCAGAAGAAGAATGATGGGTTCTTTGATTGAGGACACACCTCTCAACGGTGGTTCGTACTTGCAACGACCGCCGTGGAAGCTGGGACCAGTGTTTGTAGGTCAGGGGCCTCCCTGCCGAGTATGGGCTCGGGCACCGGGTCGTGGCCCAGCACTCTATTACCATGTGAATTTATGAAAGAAGCTGGGACCAGTCCCAGCCTACCGCCGCTAACATCGCTCACTTGTCTTTAACCTTGGCCTTCTTCTTTTTCGTTGGTGGGCCTTTCTCAGCAGTCTCGCCGAGATACTCGACCTGTTCATACTCATCCAGCTTCGCTTGCAGCATTTGATAGACGCCTTGCGTTTTGCCTGAATGCTCTGTGTGAGAGAGATCATTTTTCTCCAGGCGATCCTCGGCCACGTGATAGAACTGGCCCGTTGAGTATAATTTGTAGTCAGCATTGCGTGCGAAGATTTGTGCGTTGGGACCGCCATTACGTGCGTACCACATTGTGATGGCGTCTCGATGAGGGGGAGCGTCACCTTGCAGTATGGGAAGGAAGCTTTTGCCGTCAAAGGGAATGCCTGATGGTAATTTGATGCTGGCCGCATCGCAGATTGTGGGAATGATGTCACTCAGGTCGGCAATGGTTTTGACGACTTTTCCCGACTGAATGTGACCGGGCCAACTGACGATACATGGCACGCGGTTGCCTCCATCTTTCATGCTTCCCTTCGCGCCGACAATTTTTCCGAAAGTGGTATTAGTGACGATGGGGGTGTCGGTGCCGTTATCGCCAATGAAGATCAATAACGTATTCTCCCGGATACCGAGCTTCTTCAGATTGCTGTCAATTTTGGAAATCGTTTTATCGACGTAACTGACCATATCGGCGAAGTATTGCGGATCGCCTTTGTAATCTTTTGAGCCTCGGGACTTCGGATCCCAATCTTCGGAATCGGGTGTCGGACAAAAAGGACAATGTGTGAGTGCCATCGGGTAGTACGCAAAGAACGGCTTGTCTTTATTCTGCGTAATGAAGTCGTTCAGAAAATCACTGAAGAGATTGGAAGAGAATTCTCCGTTCTCGTAATCGATCTGCTTGCCGTTTCGTTCGAGTCGAGGGTTGGGATAGCGGGTGTCGAATCCTTGGTCGGCTCGTCCGCGAGTATGTTGCCAGAGGAGCGATTCTTCAAAGCCGAAATGCTGGGGAGCATCGTCTTCATTGCCGAGTTGCCATTTGCCGGCAATACAGGTTTTGTAGCCAGCGTCTTTGAAGATGTGGCCGAATGTTTTTTGATCGCGGGCGAGACGACCGAACCGAATATAATTTCGCTTGTTGGATAGACCGGTCATCAATTTCACACGTGTGGGAGTGCAAATCGGTTGTGCATGAAAGTGTTCAAAGCGAACCCCTTCCGATGCAAGTTTATCCAAGTGGGGAGTTTGGTAATCGAGACTGCCGTTACTGCTTAAGCATTCGTACCCAAAATCATCGGCCATAATCAGAACGACGTTAGGCCGATCGGCCGCCGAAATGGTGGGCGTTGCGAAACTTGAAACCAGGAAAAGAATAGCCAGCGCTGACTTCCACATGAGAGAACCCCATCAAATGAGAAACAGTGAATGCTCCTCATCTTAACGGTCAGCGCGACCGATTTCATGAAAAATCGGCGTCACTTGCGGTTCGGCACTCTGCTGGCAGGTGGTGCCGATGGTTGTTCGGGAGTCAACACAAACAATATCTGTACCGGGACTGGAGAATTGTTCGTCTCCAACTTCCGCTTGAATGACGATTCTTTCTGCCCCGATTCTCTGCCGGCGATGGCTGGAGGCTTTTCGGTGCCTGATACAAATGGTTTGTTACGCTGATTGAGTTTCTTCAATTCTTCAGCACGTTTTGTCGCAAAACTGTTTAAAACAGAAGGTTGACCCATTTGTCCTTTCGGATTTGATTGTTGTTGATAAATCATTTGGTTGGCGACCGCTTCGGGAAGCCGTAGTTGAAGCTGACGGTAGGATTCCGGTGAAGCTGACTTGGCAACTGAAAGTCCCAGATTGTCATCAGCCAACTTACTCTCGGGAAGCGGGGGGGGATCTGGGAGTAATGAAAAGGAAGTGGTGGTTTTATCGTCCATCTTTGACGAGGGAGCAGTGGCTGCGAGAGCTTGTGGTTTTTTACTTTGAGGGTCGCTGCCTGGTTGATTCTCTGTGGGTTTGATGGGTGTCGCCGCCGGTTCAGGAGGAATCGAGAAACGGGTTGCCGATTTTGTTTTGTTGAGTTCACCTGAATTCACATAGGCATAGCCTTGCTCTTTGAAGTAAGGATTCAGATCGTTGGAGTTGACGTTGGCTGAGACCAACATCTCGCCGATATTCATGTCTTCCTGAAGTTCGCGTAATGCCGTCGTCATTTTTTCGCGATCGGCTTCCACATAAACGGCGTAGAAATCACCGTTCATCTCTTTCTTTGATTTTTCCTGTCCTGCCTCGTAAGGAATACTGAGATCAGACAAGAGAACCTGCATCGAGTTCAAGACCTGATCCCGGTCGACAACGGTAAGCTGAACGACGACCACACGGTCTTCGTCAAATCGCCAACCCTCAACTGTGTCACCGATCTCGGCCGTTTTCAGGTTTTGTGGGTCGATCAGTTTCAGTAAGCCGTTGTCTCCAAACTCGACGCTAATGCGATCAGGGGCATCCATGAGTTCTGGGAGACCGGCTCCGTTCATGCCGGCATCTGCCGTCGAGAGTTCTGCCGTAATCATTTCAACTTCAGACAAGCGTTCCATGTCGGAAACTGATTCAGAGGGAGATTCGGAAGATTCGTTGGTGGCAATAAGCTCCGCTTGATCTCCGGGAGGTTGAAACTGAGTGAGAGCAAAAAAGAGCAGAGCGGCCGTTGCCAGGAAGGATGCCATGGAAATGGCCCACCGGCGATTCGACTTTGCATGTTCTGAACGATCTGGCTGCGACGCGGCTGTTCCCAGCAGAGATTGTCTCTCGGCCTGAACAAGCACCCGATTTGCCAAATCTTCCGACGCATTTTCTGCGGGCAGAGATTTCAGAACGGAACTTAATTTTTGGAAAGATTCCAGCTCGGCTCGAGCCTCCGCAGAATTCTCCAAAAGCGCATCGACTTCCTCCCTCTCTTGATCAGAGAGTTGATTATCGACGTAAGCCGAAATCAATTCGTGGGAGGAAAATTCACTCATGGGAGGGAACGCTTTGGTTACAAGTATCTGGCAGGATTGATTTTAGTACGATTTTGGTTGTTGTGAGAACCGGAAATTCTGTTGTGGCAGCGTTTTTCTCGATTCTCTCACCTGTGGTGGGCAATCAGGTGATTTTGTTGGGGGTTGGTGAATCATTGATCCACTTTGATATTAGAGGGCCTATTTTTAAAAAAGTTCCCAAGAATTCTGAACCCTCAACGAATTCTAGGGAAAGTTGACGCTGTGGATCTTGTCTGGTAGAGATTCTCCCGGGACTCGGATATCATCACAATCGTTAACAGTTTATCCAGTCTATGTTTACAACATTCTCAATTTGCCTCTGAAGACATTGTGTTCTTGGGCATTCGTACTTCCAACAACATCTGTGAAGTGAAAATTATGGCCTCAGTCGGACTCTTATCGGCATTATTGGTTGGTTTCGCAGGAATGGGAGGCGGACTGGTTGCGTTTCCGCCCGGAGAACGAGATGCGGCTTATCTTGATTGTGCTCCCGAGCAAACGCTGATCTACACCGAATGGGCGTCTCGCGGTGAAGGAAAAGAGGGGGGAGACGGAGTTGATGGACTTGTGGCTGATCCCGAGATCACGGCGATGGTTGCTGATCTCAAGTCTGCCGTGATGTCATTCATCGAGAAAAATGCAAAGGGTGCACCTCCAGAACTGGCCGAACATTTACCTCCCTTACTACTTGATCTGGTCGGTCGCTCCGGCTGCCTGTACGTCGATTATTCGCCGCCGGAAAACGTGGAAGAACGATTGCAAAACGAACAATGGTTGGATCTTGCCGGAGGATTGAATGTCACTCTGATCATTAACGGTGGCGACAAGGCCGACGAAACTGAACAACACTTGTTGGCGTTGATGTCTGTTGCCATGCAAGGGCAACCAGTCCCCGACTCGATCAACGAGTTCCCCATTCCTAATCCCTTTGGTTTGTCGGCAACATTTGATCGCGAAGGTAACTACTTCATTCTCGCGTTGGGAGAAGGTTCGCTGGAACGCGCTTTGGCCGGACTGAAGGGCGAAGTGAAAGGTCTGGGAGCGTCCGAAGTCTTCACGAAAAATTTTGACGCTATCAAAATAGATCGCATCGGTGGAATCACTTGGCTCAACCTGGGCCGCATCCGCGACGAAGGTTTAAAGTTGGCGGGTCCCTTTGGTGCGATTGCCACTGTCATGATTGAGCAACTGGGTGTTGGAGAGCTTAACAATTGTGTCACTGTTTCAGGCGTGATTGATGGTCAGATTGCCACGCGAACTCATCTCGAAACGGGTGGTCAAACCGCAGGATTGCTGTCGTTGGCGGCTGGTCGCGGATTGACACCCGAAGACTTCAATCAGATTCCCGCGGATTGTGATTTTCTCGCATCATTCACGCTCGATGTTCCTCTTGTTCGTGACACCGTCACGACATTGATCGAACAAGTTCAGCCGGGACTGATGGAAAACTATCAAGCCATCGAATCGCAAGTCGAAAACGATCTTGGGTTTTCTATCGAAGACGAATTTTTGAAAGCGTACGGTCAACAAATGACAGTCTTCGATTCACCCGCTGCGGGCGGGTTATTTGCCACCTCGTTGACCTTTGCTGTTGAAGTGACCGATGCAGAAAAGGCGGACAAAATTTTCGCGAAACTCATGCAGATGTTAGATGGTTTTTTGCTCGGCGATCGCAGCAACGAATACGCTCGTCGGGGCGTGTTCTTGGAAGAACGTGAATTCCTCGGTCACAAAATCTATTTTATGAACACAATTGGCGATGATGTTCCCGTCGCTCCTGCATTCTGTCAAACCGACAAACAGCTTCTCATCTCTTTGCACCCACAAGCTTTGAAAGCCCACTTGCGATTTCTGAAAGAGGGTGGTCCATCTTATGCCGACAAATTTGGCAAAACGGCGCCTGAAGGCACAGTGATCAGCTATGGCACTTTCGCTGCTGATAAATTGGCGGAGCTGATTTATGCAGTGGTTCCGTTTGGTGCTCAGATTGGTCTCAGTGAAGCCCAGCGTAAAGGGTTTGATTTTGACATCTTTTCCATCCCGTCTTCGAAAGCCATTCTTCCCTATATGAAAGAAGCACGTAGTTGGGTCGTCCGCACAGAGACTGGCTTGCTGTTTGAATCGCGGTCTTCAATCCCCGTGCCTTTGATGACCTCTGTCCCTGTGAATCTGCTCTTTATGACAGTCGGGAAGGTTCGGGCATCGGAGATGCAATTTGATCGTGTGCAAGAGGCGATTCAACCTTGATTCAAGGTAATTCGGTGAGTAACACCTTGCGGTAAATGATTCCGCCGGTCACTCCATCGAGAAGCACGAAGCCCTCTTCGGGGAGTTCCTCGCTGAGGGCAAATGTTTCCAGAACGGTCTCTCCATTCAGGATAAACATGATGGAGTTGCCGCGCACAATGAGTCGCGCGGCATTCCATTCATCCTGCGGCTTCACAGCATTATTGGTGGGAGCTTCAAACCCGAATAACGACCCAGTGCAATATTGGTCGGCTGCGACACCGAAATCACCGGCAAGATGAATTTTATACGCATTGCTGAAGACGGGGCCGTCGTCATCGTAATGGAAGTAGATGCCTCCCTGCCCCACGGGACCGACCGTCTTCCATTCAAACTGGAGTTCAAAACTGCGGTAAGATTTTTTTGATTTCAAATACGCATTGTCGGCTCGATCTGGTTTGGCTTCATACTGTCCAATGGCCGGGTCGCGAATCCACTGGCGATTGCCGACCATTTCCAACTCGGTTAAGCGATAGAGCGTTTGTTCTAATTTCTCTGCGGTTTTCGCCGCTGCACTCTCGGGATAATTGGTGAGAACTGTGCGAAGCAGAACGACACCCGCCGGATAGTTTTCGCGGGCGAGTTCCCGTTCTGCACGGTGGAGTGTATGACGGTTGATCTCGGCAATGAATTCGGTTTGTCGATCGGGGTATGATTCAACACGGTTCAAAGCCAGTTCTTCTTTACCATCTGCGTCATAGAAAACAAAATAGGCTAACGACAAAAACGACTCATCATCGTCGCGATCGACATGTTTCTGCACGAGATTGATAATGGTCGTCAAGGGAAGTTCGCGGAGCGGTCGTGTGATGCTCTTGTCACCCACGCGAAACGTCATGACTCCCTCTTCAAAACTTTCGAATCGTGCTCGGGCGGCCCCGAGTGGTACGGTTGTATCGGGAGTCAATTCAGTGGCGGCTTCTTCAAGCAGCTTCCAGATAGTTTCAATGTTTTGAATGACGGTGTTGTTTTGTTGGAGCATCTTACGAGAGTCTGAAAGTGAGGAATCTTTGAGAGCATCGCGCGTCAATTGGCTCGCGGTTTTCAGATCTCGTTGGGCGAGCGCTTCTTCCCATTTCAAAAAATATTCGTGATAGGGTAACGGCAAACTTCTCGGGTCAACCGCCGGTGCGGAGTCGTCCGAGCGAGTTTTCATCTCTTTGGCCTGCATCTGTTCTCTCATCGGTGTTTTAGCCACTTCAATGGGTTTTGGCGGGATCGGTTTGCCGAGCGGAGGAACTCCCCATCCTGCCAATTTTGAGAGACGAACCAGATAGAGGTCGGCTGTTGCGACATCTCCGTTGCTATAAACCATCCATTCTTCATCCGCAGAAACAAAAAATTGTCGACGGTGTGATTGCTGTTCAAATTCTGGCAGGCTGAGTTTGTGAATCGTTTCAGGTTTGGAAAACTGGTTTGAAGCGTCTAGCCGACGGGATCGTTGTAACGTCGTTCCGTCAAACTGATACTGTCTCAAGCCATCCGGGGAGAGAACGGGGATCGTCCCCGGCAAGCGATACGGAATCGGTTCGCTAAACGCCCGCGATGGTGAGGTTCTGACCGCCGCAAATCCTTGGGCTTGATTGTTTGTGACAGTCGTCCAATACATCCGCAGATGATCGGGAAGCACTTGAGCCGTCATCCAGCGTGACTGGGCTTCTTTTTCAAACTGGACATTCTTGCGATTGCGGAATTCGTCTAAGGGTCCTGCCCGATTGAGTGACACGATGCGTGCGTTTTCTGGTTGAGCGTAATAGATGAAAAGACCGTCACCCGTCACGCTGGGACTAGCGGGCAAGTTCGGGCTTCGACTGAGAATTAATGATTGCGGTGGATTAAAATCGTGCCAGATCGATTCCCGATTGGAGACGTAAATCGCTCTTCCATCGTCTCGGTCGCCGGCAAACCATAAGGTCAGACCATCTTTGGAGAGATAGGGATCCAGTTCAGCGCCGGGAGAGTTCACCTGGCTCAGAGGAAACGGTTTTCCGACCGGCCACTCAAACAATGTGGTATCGGCCGTCACGATGGAGTTCGCGGTGGCAGTTTTCAGAGGTGGAAACCGGACTTCCGCGGATTCCGAAACAATGACCACTCGCTGGACATCCTGATAACCGGGACGCGTTAACGAAATGGTACGGCTTCCGCGTTCCATTTTCACCTCGCAGGGAGGAGAGAGAAATTCCCCTTCGGCACTTCGTGCCGGGTGTCCATCAACGAGAACCCACGATGCCGAATCGCCACCATAGATACGGCAGAGACCCGTTGAAAATGCGGGAAGGGGAACCTCCTCGGCATTCGGGGCGGAGTCTGTGATCTTCGTATCGTTGTTTCCTGTTTGCGGGGATTCTTCATCAGGAGAACATCCACCGACGAAGAGGACAGACATCAACAACCCATAAAAGAGAAGACGACATTGATCGTGGTTGGATTTATTCATTGCCGATGATCACTACTAAGGGAAAAAATGGGGGGGGAGGATGGAACGAGGTGGGATCAATAAGTCGTAAGCATGGTGTGTCACACTTATTGGTTATTGGGATTGTTTGTGGGCTTGGGCGTTGTTTCTCCAAAATTCAGGAGGAAAGAATTTCGACTGTCGAACAGAATCACCATTTCTTTTTGTGGTTGTGCGAGAGTCATCAATCGGGAAAAATGTTTGGTGATGGTTTGATTGTAAATCGATTCCCCTGTTTTGAGATTGAGAACATCGATTGACGTTTCTTGCGGAGTGGAAACGAATCGTCGTTGTAACTGACGACGTTTGGCGAGGAAAACGACGACCGGTGAAGAGACGGGTTGACCGGGATCGAACGCCTGGTGATTGATTCGTTGCCGCCAGCGAGTCTCTCCTTCGTCACTGATGAAAATGACCTCGCCGTGAACTTCGGGAAAATGAAATTCGTTTGCCGTAACGACACTGAAATCATCTTCAGGGCTGCGCTGTTCGAGAATGTTGAGCAGGTATCCATTCTGCATGCGGCTGAGAAAGAACGCTTCAATACGCAGGTCGTCCGTTTGGTTCTCTTCTTCAGAGTTTATCGGTGCTGTCTCAATTTTCACCGCGTATCGTTCGGCTCCGTCTTTGACCTGAAGTAATCGAAATTGTTGTTGCCGTTGTTCGAAGATGCCGACCATTCCTGGTTCGCAGGTTTGCATCAGCAGAGTTTCTTCCGTGGCTTTCGACCAGACTTTTTGCTGTGTCAGCGGGTCATAGACCGAAAGTTCCCAACGATCAACGGTCCCGGAGTCTTCGCGAACTTTCTCCTGAACGATCAAGTATTGTCCTTGAGTGATCATGAGTCGTCGGTCACCCGTGAGTGAAAACTCTCCCAGCGGTGCTCCATCAATGGTCCGAAAGACTTTCACAGACTGGCCGTTGAGAGGAAGCGAGGCAATGAACTCGTCCGTCCCCCACAGAGATTGCCCATGAGCGATGATCTCGCGCGACCATAAAAGTTCGCCGTTCTGCCAATCGATGGCAATCAGTTTTCGATCTCGCTGGAAGACGATCATTTCCGAATTGATATGAGCGATCATCCCGATGGGTTCGTCAAACATATCCCGAATTTGTTGTGACGGATGCCCGTTGGTGGCGAGTGTTCGTTCTGTCAAAATCGCCGACTGGGGAGACCGTGACCGAAACCCGATCAACGGTTCTTTCAGGTCGTGAGGTCCGTGTAGCAGACAATCGTCACCTTCCTGAAAGAGATCAAGCACGTAAAACTGATCCGAGAAAACGAGTACGGCCATGTGCCCGTGAAAGTAGATTTTTCGATCAGCGAGGATCGATCCTGGAGTTTGTTTGACCATGGTGAGAGCCAGGTCGAATCGTTTTTCCCCAAATTCGTCAATCGCATAAAAGCGGGGAGGACGATCAGTAGAGAGACAGAACGACCAACCCCTCCATAGCCCCGGGTCTCCTTCCACGGGAATTCGATGCAAGACCGGTAACATCGATCCATTTGAGGAGGCTGTCACTGTGATGGGGCGCCCTGTCCACGGGTGATGCCTGTTGGCCAGGTATTCCTTGAGTAAGCGATTTTCGAGTCCCCAGCCGGCCAGTTCGGCACCCGTCATTCCCTCCAAGCAAACGACATCACGAAACTCGGTCAATAACACTTCTCGTAGCTGTGCCGCCTGTTCGACTCGTTGAAGCTTCATTAACAAACGATAATGTCGAGCGACCGCTTCACGACGAAGAGACTCATTGGCAGACTGTTCTGCGATTAACAGCAGTTGCTGAAGTTCGAGACTTTCCGTGTAAGGATCGAGCTGAGCCATCCGCTGTTGTATCAGCTTTTGACCATCGGGGAGATTTTGCAGAATTGTCGTGGCGGAGGCAATTTGTTTTGAATCATTCTGCTTTAGAAGCCGCTCGATGAAAGCGGTGAGAGTGCTTTTCATCTGTTTTTTTGTGTCGGCTTCGGCATTCTGGTAAAGAGATTCGAGTTGTGTGCGAGTCCACATGTCGCTACGAATTCGAGTCCGTTGTCGATTGAGGAGAAAATGGTCCTTCTCAATTAATGCGATAAAATGCTGGAATGCTTCGAGGCTTTTCCCCGATTGAGCCAAGCCCGTTGCGAGGATTTCTTCCAGTTGCGAAGTTTTCTCGGTTCCCTGAGTCATCGTTTTCAGCAAATCGATATGGACTTGATAGTCTTCGAAGTTGTCGCGCAGACCCTCCAGGAGAGAGGTGACCAATATTTCGTGCAGTCGCAGGTCTGTTTGATCTTTATATGCGGTGAGTAGTTTTTGAATGGCAGTCGAAGAATCCCCGTCGAGAAGTGCGAGTTCCCCGCGCAGTATTTGAGATTCGCGATGAGACCCGTTGAGTTGTTCCTCAATTTCAGTCTGTGTGAAGTATCGAAAAATTCGATTATTCGTTTGTGAAACGACGACACCGTCGGCGGCAACCAGGTTGCCGGGAACCCGATCAAATTGTGAAGGAATCGTACTTTGCAGAGTGCCTTCTTCGAGATTGATCACCGCAATGGCTGCGGTTGAAAGTGGCACGTAATAAAACCCTTCCGAGGAATAGCCACGTCCACTTGGTTGTGGAATTTCGACAGACCAAGTCTCTCGTCCCGTGACCAAGTCGCGAGCGCGAATGTGTTGACGACCGGCCAGAATCACTTGTCGATCATGGACGCACGCCACATACAAATCATCCTCTCGTAGCGCCGACCAATAGGGAGTTCCTTGTGAGAGACTCAAACAGAAGATTTCAGTGGAATCGCTCGGCGTTAAAATGACTCGTCCCTCCGCGATGATCGGTGCGGTATCGAGCCAACGATCTTCGTCGGCGGGGCTAATGCCGTAGTCGCTCTGAAAGTGGTACAGTTTGTCCATCGTTTTTTTGGAGTGAGACAGTTCATCGGTATAACGAAACTGCCAACTAAAAATTCCCCGAGCGAGGTCGTAGCCGATGACCGTTTCGTGCGCAATGGGACAAATCAAAACACCGTTGGCATAACTTGGGGTCAAGCCGGTCAATTTCCATAAAGGCATCTGCTGAGAGAGTTCTGAGGAAATGGGTGTTGGTAAAGGTTGTTCCCATAACCATTCGACGATGTTGCGACCGTTTGCCAACTCACGATTTTTTAAGGCGATTAACAAGATTTCTTCGTTTCGTGAAATCAGGCAATACAGCAGGTTTCCCTGGACCAATGGAGGACCAAGAAACTGGACTCCAGCCCGATCTTCGGTTGGCCCACCTAACTCCCAAACGGCTTTTCCGCTGGCAAGTTCATAGGCCATCAACTTGTTATAATTTTGCTCCCGGCGACTGTTGAGTGATCGTGTTGGTTTAAGCAGTCCTTGTTCTTCAATCGCGAAGATCAATTCCCCATTGCTTGAGAGTGTCCCGGAGGTCATATCTCTCCAGGTGCGTTGCATGATGTAGCGTTGGAGTTCGGTGATTTCATCTTCTCGTCGGAGATCGGAGGTTCGCATTTGTGCGACCAGGCTCATGAACTCAGAATCGTAAGAAAATGTTTCCCAGAGAAACTCTCCCGTGAGTTTGTGGATCGCCTTGAGGTTTCCTAAAGAACGAAAGACGACCGTATCGCCGACGATTAACGGGTGCATTGCCGGTAGTTGCAGGTAATTCGTGGATTCAAAGCGTTTGGACAATCCTCGTAGTTCGCTTTCGACCAGTTCGAGTTGGCGAGGATCATCAGATTCCGAGAGAGGAATCGTACGGAATTCCCATCCCTGTTCTCGAATGGGGGGAGGAGCATCGGTGGTTCCGTTGCGTGTGGCATCTCCGCCGAACATGGCCCAGTTGGTGAGCCCAGAGTGTCGTTGATCGGTGGTGGAGAGAGAGGCGATTTTGTCGAGCCAAGCGAGGTCTGTCGCGCTGTTTTGATCCACCGAAATTTGACGACCACCAAGATCAAACGTCTGATTTGCAGATTCTCTTTTCAGTTGGCTCAGTGATTTCAGACATTCCTGATTCAGTCCAGCCATTCGTAACGCAATCGCAGTTTGCAAAAGAATCCCCGGACGGTCGTTTCGGGAGATGCGATTTTCATCGAGCAGTCTCTGAAACATTAAGGCTGCGGCCAGAGAGTTCCCTCGATCAAAATACAGTTCGGCAAGATTTCGGGCGGCTTGCGCACCAGTCGATGTGAAGTAGTAGCGACGAACGACTTCCTCCAACAGCATCGAATCAGCAGTCTGCTCGGCTTTGTTGAGAACATCTTGTGCTGCGGCATTATAAAGCAGATCGTATTGTTTGCGTTCCGAAGGCGCGAGTTGATAGAGAGTATCGAGCACTTTCCCTTTGAGACTGACAGCTTGATCGCGGTTTTCGGGATCGATGAAATAGAGTGCGTCTCGTGGATGATCGAGTATCGATTGCAGTAAGGGGAGTGCATTCACAAAATCTCGACGTTGGAGCAACGCATTGGCAGAATCGAAAACACGTTGCAGTCGACGATCAGAGAGTTGCGAGTCGAGTATCACTCCCGAAGGAGTCTCTTGCGCATTTCCCCTTTGTGTGTTTTTCCATTGTGGAGAGAAAAAAAGAATCATGCAGAGCGCGAATAGAACCGGTCTGCATTGCTGGAAAGAATTGGTCCGCAACATAAAAACCCTCAGCACTCGAATTGTGTGCGGCCCACGCACACGGGCAGAAATTCTCATGAACACGCCCTGTTAGTGAGTCTAATTCTAGCATGATTGTGGGAATTGGTGCATCGGCAAATGGGCCAGAGAGGGGAATTCCTACGAGATGCGCACGAAAAAACCCGCTTTCCGGGATCGAAAAGCGGGTTTGTGATCAATTCCGTCAATCTCTCGAATTACTCGAGGATTTTGGCGGAGTCACCAGCAACCGCACTGACGCTCTTTTTCGTCAGTTGGCCTTTGGCGAATGCGTGATTCACTTTCACGTCTGATTCATTCCACATCATCACGGTGACATCGGCGTCTTTGGCAATTTTGTAGCTGCTTGGTCCAGCCGTACCATCATAAACGGTCAAAGGAACATTCTTGATACTTTTCTTTTTGGCCAGAGTTTTCAAAGTTCCTTCAGCAGCATCTGCATCGTCAGTGAGCAGCACAACAAAAGCAGCCATTTTCTTGTCGCCATTGGCGCCGACTTGGTTGTCAACTTCTTTGATCAGGTTGGCGACGTTTTCGTCAATATCGCGAGTGAAAATAGTCACGACGGGACGAGCACCATACATACATCGATAGCACAATGTTTTTCCGGCTTTTGGTCCGGTGATGTCGCGGACGTTGAATGGTGGAGGAGAATCTCCAGGTTTAAGACCCGATTCAAGTTCAGCAGCACCAGCAATACTGGTCATGCTCATGACCAAGGCAGCGAGGATTAAATTCTTCATCTTCATGTTACTCCTTAAGGGAAATCTCAATATTTGAAATTCGATGAATTCAGCAATTCTGGTCTGCAACACACGTCGCAGCCAAAGAAATGTCTTTCGACATCATACGCATTCAATCAGGAATGAATGTGAATTTGCTCACAATTCTCCTGTTTGAATCAAAATTTGTTCGGGAAGCCGGTTGAGAGATTCGGCAGAAGTCCCAGGGACGAGAGTTTATCCCTTCTTATCAACACCCAACTTATTCAGTTGATTGACCAGATCTTTGCCATGATTGCCGGCATTCACTTCGCGATCAATGTGCAAAATCTTTCCGTTTTCTCCGATATAGAACGTCCAACGATAGGGAAACATTCGCGTTTCATTCACAACGCCGTAAGCTGTCGCCGTTGATTTTCCGGGATCACTCAAGATGGGATAATCCAGTTCGAGGGACTCAGCAAACTTCTTGTTTTTTTCCACCGGATCCACGGAAGCCGTGAAGTAGGCGACATCGAATTGACGAATCGCTTCGCCTTGATCTCGAAACGATTTGCATTCTTTGGTGCAACCGCCGGTAAAGGCTTTAGGGAACCAGGCAATCACGACGGCTTGCTTGCCTTGGAAATCTGACAAGCGATAAGTTTTGCCATCCGATCCGGTCAGTTCAAAATTGGGAGCCGGATCTCCGACTTTCAATTCGCCAGCATTCAATGTGGAAACACCTACGATAACGGCAACCAACAAAAGGGTTGTCATTCTTTTGAGCAACATTCTTCTCTCTCCTCATTCCGTTTACTGAGTACTAATGATCTATCAGGGAGTCGTACGTCTTCAGTGACATGGGACTTCCCCCGTCATGAGGGACACATCAAAATTAACAAACCCGTTTCGGGAAGTCTATAACCTGCCTTAACTCTTCTCGGCCACCCCCTGAAATTCAAGGCGTGGAGTGAGCCGGTCGCAACTCCCATTTTTCCCCAAAAAAGTCGGCTTCGACGATCTTTCCCGGTCCTCGACTATGGGGTGGTGTGCTGAGATCGACAATGGCCCAATCTGGTAGTTTGGGGACTTGGCGAGCGTTGTTGAGATAGTCGTACTCACGGAATGTAAACCCGCTATTGAGAACGACATAGCGTTTCGGGTTCAGAGGATTTGGGTAGACGGCGATCAACGCGTGTTGACTGGCATCCCAGGTTCGTTTGTCGGCTTGAATTTGCTGAACTCCCCACTTGATGGGCAACTTGTCAGCGATTTTCTTCAGTACCTGATTACTGGAGGGATCACCGAAGAGAATTAAATTGTGTTGGGAGAGTTCAACTTCTCCAATTTCTGTATCGGAGAGAAGACGTGGCTGACCTCGGAAGTGACGACGCCAATGTTCTATCGCATGACCGAGTTCCTGTTGCGTCCATTTTTCGACCAAGCTGTTAGCAGCTTGGCCTGTCGGTTTGACAAAAACAAACGAGTCCATGAACGCATCATCAATGGGGCCTTGCAGGTTTTGTACTTTTCGAAGATCGGTTTCCAGTCGTCGCCCTGCTTTCCAGACATTGCGCTCATCACGATGAAATGAAGCTTGCCAGGATCGGTCTGACTTCGCACGGCCCGCTTCGAATTGTTGCCCATCGAGCGAAACAATGACCGGTTTCAATAAATCAAAAGGAGCCTCTCCGGCGGGAAAATCAAACGTCAGGTCGGTGACGTTGAGGGTGTCGGTAGTGAGTGTTTGGTCTGCGATTTGCGCATCGATTCGCGCTCGTTCCCAATGTTGTTTCAGTCCATCAACGGTCACCCAATGCATGCGATTATATTTGAGCGTAAAAGTGGTGAAATGAATCTCTTTAGGAGTGCGCTGGCGTCCCGTACGTTCTAATGCTGTGAGACGCCGTTCGATTTCGACCAATGAATCGGGATGAATCTTGTGAGCCGTCTGAGGACCGATGATATGCACCATGTCGATTCCTTCCCGACGTAAATATTCTTCCATGATGTCGGCGGCCTGTTTTTGACGATCAATTTCACCGCTGTAAGCAATGGTGGGGCAGTGATACAGGTTGATGGCATGATCGGTGCAATCATACATGCGCCATAGTTTCTCTTCATACCAGGTGGGTGTCAGTGTTTCTTTTTGGAACGACTTCAAAAACTCGGGAGTCTCTGAAAAGCCGGCACCCGGCGTGGCGGCGAACCAACGGTCAGAATAATGCACGGCGAACTGCCAACACGCCGCTCCTCCCATGGAAAACCCTCGCACTGCGATGCGGTCTTCATCAATGCGGTACTCACTTTTGAGATGTTGGAGGACTTCCAAAGAGTCGATCTCGCCGGCAAATTTGTTGGCATTGGAATAACGACCGTAGGGATGCACCATGAAATGGGTCGTACTGGAGACGGCACCTTGATTGCGCAACCGTTGTGCGATGAAATTGGTTTCGCTCAAAGTTTCTCCCCGACCGTGATACCACAAGTCGCAACGGTAAGCATCGATTCCCAGTTGCTGATAACTCTCGGGGACATACACGGCATAGGGTTGAACACTGCCATCAATTTTGGATCGATAACCGCGAATGACGGCCCCAGTCTGCGTTCTCCAGGGAGTCTTGCCTTGCTTGAGTTGATTGGCTCGTTCCATTCCCATCGCAAGGTGTTGTTTGGCTGCTTCCACCTCTCGTTGGTGAAAGAATTCCTGATAGGTGAAATTGTTGAAAACAGAAATCAGGAAGACTTCCACATCGGGCAGATAGGCTTGGACAATCTCACGCTGATCTTGGCGAAGCGCCTGAACCAATTCTCCCAAATTCACAATCTCTTGGGTGAGTTGTTCGTGGTCGGCTTCAGAAACTTCAATGCCGAGTTTCGGAATGCGTCGGACGTTCTCAGACTGATTATCTGCCGGCCCATCGGCCCACAGGGAGAGATTTGGAGGGGACAAGCAGAGGAAAACGAGAAAAATCGCGGAGCAAATTTGTTTCATAAGACCATTCCAGGCGGTTAATCATTTAGGAAATCGGGCAGTGGTGAGATGTCTCAAACTAACTCCACACGCTTTGAAACACAGTAAAAAAGAGGTCAATCAACCCTGAAATTCCCGAGAAATCGATTAGAAGAATTTTAAGGATTCCTCAAAAATACCTCTTGCATGAGAATATTCCATGATTAGAATAAAGTCAGAAATTGAGACTCAATCTCAGTTCGACCTTCCATTTACGACCCACCTGATTTCGAGTATAAAGTCTTCAAGCCCATGGCGACTATCGAAACTGCAAACGATAAAATGGTCTGTTACTGCTACGGTCTGAGAGAATCGGACATCCAGCAGACAGTTCAATTGCATGGCTGCCAAGAGCTACAGGCTGTCATGAGCTGTTCGGGTGCGGGAACAGGTTGCACGGCATGCCACCGTCGAATTCAAGCCGTCATGAATAAGCAGGCGACTGAAACTTACGGTGCGGCTCCACTCAAATAAGCAGAGCCGCATCTTCCGTAAATGATTCTTCGACGGACTTTAATGTCCTTCGGTTTCGTCAGCTTCGGCTCCGACTTGAGTGGTCAGGTAATTTTCGATGCCCAGTGCTTCGATCAGATCGAGTTGTGATTCAAGCCAATCGACATGTCCTTCTGACTCGACCAAAATTTTGTCGACCAGATCTTTGCTGCCGTTATCGCCGTGTTCCTGGCAGATTTGAGACGCTTTGTTGTAGGCATTGACGCCACTGGTTTCGAGTTTCAGATCGAATTCAAATTGCTCTTTGACATTTGTTCCGGGATGAATTGCTCCGTAACGGGCGATCTCGGGGACTCCTTCGAGGAAGAGAATTCGATCAATCAGCAATTCCGCGTGCTTCATTTCGCCCATGGACTCTTCATAATGCTTGCGACCAAGACGTTGAAAGCCCCAGTCCTGCACCATTTTGGCTTGGATGAAATATTGATTGATGGCGGTCAGTTCGATGGTGAGCCCTTCGTTGAGAGCATCGATGACTTCCTGATGACCTTTCATAGTCTGTCTCCTGTCGCGGTATCTTCAGTAGTGAGTTTGATTTCTGAACTCCCATTTTCCCACTTGAAGTCTCCGCATTCCAGCCGCATGGCAGCAAAAGATGCTCGTTTTTCCGAATTGAAACGGTTTCTCAATGAGAATTTGAGACCGAATCTCCGGTTCGGTGGTTTTGGGATTGTTTGTCCCTGAGGGTCTTCTGGACAATCTTAAGATGAAGTGAAACTGATGTATTAAGTGACGGGTATCAGAGGTGAGTTTTTGTGAAGAACCCTTTTTCCCGATCTTTCCCCACAACTCTTCGCGTTTTGAAGGGTTTATTTAACATGCCGTTCTCGTCGAAAATGAGGAATCTTGTGACTACTTTCCATCAACAGCGTCTTTGGATGATTGTGTTTGCCTGCCTTCTGCTCGCGCCAATTTCTTCGTTTGCACAATCGGATGAGATTGAAGAAGCCGAAGTGGCCAAGCCGGTTCCGATTGGCGTTGTCGTATTTTCCGGCATCAATCACGGATTTGAAGAATTTGATTACATCTTCGAGACCATCGAACGTCCCGAGCTGATCGACATCATCTCAGCAAGTCTCGCGAATCTGAATGATCTGAAAGGCATTGATCAGGATCGCCCTTTGGGGGTGATGGCGTTTTTGAAACCGGGGAGCGGATTCAATATCTTTCCGACGCTCGGTTTTGTGGGGTTTCTCCCGTGCGAAAACTTTGAGGACGTGTTAACGACATTTGGCACGACGGGAATGCAAGTCGCCAAGGTTCCTTTGTCGGAAGTTCGTTATTCGATGAAGGGGCCCGGTCAAGATTTGTACTTCGAGAAAATCGGAGAAGAGATTTTGATCACCAACGATGAAACTCTTCTCGATGCGGAATTACCCGATCCTGTTGCTCTGACCAAGACGCTTTCCACGCGCTACGATGTGGGAGCTCAAGTCAACATTAAAAATGTCCCTATCGGGATGCGAAAAATTCTGTTGCAGTTTTTTCGTTCTCAAATGGAAATTCAAATGCAACGTCGCGATGAGGAACCGGAAGGGCCTTGGAGAATGCGAAAGGCGTCTTTGGCCAACAATCTGCGTTTTATCGAACAGCTTGCCACTCAGGGTGACTCATTAACCATCGGCCTCGATGTTTCCAAGGAACTGCGAAAAGCGGTCGTGGAAGTTGACCTCAACGCGAAGCCCGGCAGTCAATTTGCAAAGTATCTGGCCGATTCAGGAGGAGTGACCAGCTACTTTCGCGTCTTGCAGGATGACCCCTCAGTTATCTCTGCCTACATGTCCTGGGAGCTACAAAAAGAAGACGCCTTGAACCTAAAGGAAATCGCTCTTGGTTTGCGATTGATGCTCGAAAATAACGAAGAAGTCAATCCGCTGCCGGACGGTACGGTCGGCCCGCTTCGCTTGGGAGGGTTGTTTGACTGTCTGGAACAAACAGCAGAAGCAGGAACTTTGGATGGTTTCGGTCGTATGCAACAAACGGCTACGGGTGAATCCATCATCATGGCTTCGGTTCGTGTAATTAACGGCACTACGGCTTCAATTACGATTGCTGATCTCCTAGAGCGACTTAAAGCGTGGGAAGAAGATGTTGATATTCAGTTGAATGCCGATTCGTATCGGGGTGTCAACTTTCATCGTGTGACTCCTCCGCTTCAGGATGATGAGAGCAAACGAATCTTCGGCGAGAACTGGTCATTGTACTTTGGGTCTGGTGAACGCACATTATGGTTTGTGATGGGTGGTGAAGAAGCGATTCCGGCAGTACATGCGGCCATTGATCAGATACTGGATCCCGCCTCACAAAAAACATTGCCCGATGCTGCTCCCTTTCGATTTACGTTGAACATGTCTCAATGGATGAGCATTTTTGAGAACCCGGAAAGAGAACGAAGAGGGTTTGGTAAAAAAGTGGCTGAAACATTTGAAGCCGGTGATGACAAAATCATTGCCGATATGACTCCTCGGGAAAACGGAATTCGATATCGCATCCGCTTTGAAGAAGGTTTCGTCAAACTGGTCGGCTTAGCGGTGGCTCGGGCATTTGGGATTCCCTTGGAAGAATAGAGGCGTGAACGGGCATGGTCATTGGTTTCGAGAAAAATTCTCTATAGCATGGCTCACTGACACCCACTTTTGCAGGTAGATACTTATGCTCGGCCGATTTCTGAAGAACTACATTGAACGACACCAAAATCGCGGCAACCAACTCTTTCATGTTGTCGGGTTGCCAGTCACATTCGTTCTACCGGTCGTCTTCTTGATTCAGGAGAAACCGATGTGGGCTCTCGGTTCATTTCTCATCGGTTATGTGCTGCAATTCATCGGTCATGCCATTGAAGGCAATGACGCCGGAGAGATGATTGTGATCAAAAAAATGCTCGGAAAACCGTACCGAGAGTTCGGTCCCGGCGTAAAAGATTCATCAGCTAACGATTGAATCGCCGATACAGTCTGTAAGGGTTAGTCCGGTCTGCGCGGATGAAAGGTGACTTTCTGTCGTCAGAATCGCTGGACGAGAGCGGAGAAATTCCTCTCAAACCCCTACAATAAAATGACTTGTATTGTATGCGACAGGATCACGGATGATGTCGAATCACATGCGCATCCCCCAATTTGGGCTGGGATTACTTCTGCTCTCAACTCTGCTCACCGGTTGCTGGGAGCGGCGAACGGGCCTGTCGTATCTCGGTGATGGTGGAAATCAATACTATAAAGATGTCGCGACGAGTATCGATTATCCCGATGCCACCCAGGAATCTCCAGAAGAAGTCCTCACAACGGCTAAGCCCCGAACAATTCGGGACCGTACACACGATGACATTTGGGAGATGACCCTCACGGAAGCTGTCACAACGGCCTTGGAGAATAACCGTATTATTCGATCCGATGCGACGTTTTTAAGTGCAGGAAATGCGCTGTTTACCAACCCTGATCGTATTGCTTCTGTTTACGATCCTGCCATTCAGGAAAGTGGTGTGTTGTTTGGCGGTCGTGGTACGGAAGCCGCACTCTCTGCGTTTGATGCACGTTGGGATACCCGAATGTTATGGGGTCGCAACTCGACTTACAACAACATTGCCACGGCTCCAGGATCGGCGACTTCTTTAGAAACCGCCAATTTCAACACCTCGTTAACCAAAGCCTTCGGATATGGTGGACAAGTTCAGTTCGGTCACAATGTCGATTACCTCGGATCGAATACCGCCGGCCAATTGTTTCCTTCAACTTATACGGGTTCACTCTCTGCCGAATATCGTCAACCGTTGCTTGCGGGTTCTGGAGCGGAATACACGAGCATTGCGGGTCCGATCACTCAGAGTTTCGGAGGAATTACTGGTGTAAACCAAGGGGTCGTGATTGCACGCATCAATAACGACATTACTCTGGCCGATCTTGAAGCCAACATTCGAAATCTGGTGTTGGATGTTGAGGTTCTGTATTGGGATCTTTATCTCGCTTACGTTCAGTTTGATACGGCAACACAAGCGCGAGAGAGCGCCCGTCAAACCTGGCAAATCGCCAATGCAAAAGTGGAAGAAGGAGACGTCATTTTTCCCGACATGGGAGATGCTTCGGATGCGATCGAGACCGATGGAAAGATTCAGCGTATCAGCAATAACGTGATGCAGGGTCAAAACACGATTCCCGACCTCTATCAAGCCAAAGATGCCTATTATCAGGCACAAGCGGCCGTTGATCGTGCTCGGTCTCTCATTTATTCGACAGAAACTCGCTTTCGTCGATTGTTGGGACTTCAGGTTAACGATGGACGCATCGTCCGACCTCAAGATGAACCCTTAACGGGAGAGTACGTTCCAGATTGGTATTCCGCGCTTGCGGATGCCTTGACTCATCGTGTTGAACTGCGACGCCAGAAATGGAACGTGAAAAGTCTGGAACTTCAGTTGACGGCTGCAAAAAGTTTAACGCGACCACGACTCGATCTTGTCACTAGCGCTCGGATGAACGGCTTGGGAGATGACTTGATCGGTAGCGGTCGTGCGGATGGAGTTTCGCCGAACGGTTTAGACAATCTCTACGGCACGCTGGGTGGCGGTGATACTTCTGGATGGGGTGCCGGGATCGAGATGTCCGTTCCGATTGGTTATCGTTCCGCGTTGGCCCAGGTTCGTAATACCGAACTTCGACTCGCCAAGGCTCGAGAAGTTCTCTCCGTTCAGGAGATGGATATCAGTCATGAGATTGCCACATCCCTTCAGGACATTGCCCTCAATCATTCGAATATGAAGTCACTGCTTAATCGAAAAGAAGCGGCCAAATTGTATGAAGAGAAGTTGCGCATTCAGTTGGAGCTTGGTGGACGCGGTGCAGCGACTGATGATGTTGACCGTCAAATTCGTGCCATCGCGACTTTGGCAGACGCCGAGAATGCGTACTTTCAAGCACTGGTCCAGTACAACCAATCACTCGCCCGTTATCACTTCCGTAAGGGAACATTACTGGATTACAACAACATCCATCTTGCTGAAAACCAGTGGGATCCCGCGGCTTATCAAGATGCACTGCGTCGAGCGCGCGAACGTGGTCATGCGTTTGAAGACCGTTTGATCCAGGAGAAGCCGCGCGCCTTCTCGATGGGGCCCGTGAATCCTCACGAATTGGAGTTCCGTCCTCCTGCCGGACATTCGGAAATGGTTCCTCTTCCTGAATCACAGGACTCGATTCCTCCCGCACCTCAAGAGCCCGTACCCAGTCCTCCTACTGCTGGGGAAAAACCTTATGACCCACAACAGTCAGTCAGAATGGCACCGCCTCAAAACAGTGTCATTCCAGAGTCCGTTCCCGTGCATTCCCGCAAACTCATGCCGGGAGCCCAAAAGGGCAATTCGATTTTGAACTTTGAGCCTTTCAATCCTCAGAATGTCACTGCTGTCAGTCATGAGACTGTGCAGCCAGATGTTCCTGTTCGGTATCCTCTGAACACAATTTCGGGGAACATCACGCCGGTGAATTTTGATCAGAACAATACCAGCGAGTCAGCGACACCACCACAAAATGCGTTGGGAAAGAGCGCTCCCAGCCAGTCACTTTCGGATCAGAAAACTGCGTCGAGGCGTTCGTTGCCTCAATGGCCGGGGACGGCAACCAAAACGACCACAACATTGCCAACGAAGTCGGTTCAGACTTACGAGAACAATCGCAAAGCTCCCTTCGCGCCTCAATTATCTCCTTATCCTGTGAAGAAGCCTGCACTCGAAGAGGAATGGCACCCACTGAATTTGGATGAGTAATAAATCACGAATCGATCGCTGCGAAAATTTCCCCGTGAGAATTTCCCCGTGAGAATTTTCTCTTTGACCCATTTCCTGAGTCACTTGCGAGAGATCCCTGAAGGCCTATGATAATTAATATATCCCAAGTTGTGTTGATTCCGCCCTCGTGGCTCCATCTCGACAATTTATTTTGAGTCGTCTCCTCCGGCAAACAGGAGATTGTCTCTCAAAGGCAAATATGTCATCTACGCAACGCCTTGAGCGTTTATTGCGGTTGGTGAACTTGCTGCAATCCGGGCGGTAGTTCAACACGCGGGAACTCTCGGAAATTTTGAAAGTCAGCCGACGTACCATCTTTCGCGACATCAATTTGTTGCAGGATTGCGGGGTACAAATTCAGTTTTCTGAAGAGAGGCAAGGCTACTCACTACCTGGTTCGATTTATGTTCAACCACTCGACTTGGCGCTGAATGAAGTCCTGTTTCTGCTGATTCTTTGCGGTGATATTCCCGAAAATTCTTCGCACTATCCGTTTCCCGAAGCGGCTCAATCTGCCTATTTGAAAATTTTGAGTTCGTTGCCGCAATCCATGCGAGAATCTGTGGGCGAACTGACCGAACAAGTCCAATTTCGACTCGACTCCCACACTCCACAAGAACCTGGACGAGAACATTACGAAAATTGTTTGCGTTCGTTACGCGACCACAAACAATTGCGAATTCGTTATTTCAGTTTGGCCGATTGGGATGAAATTGGTTTGGCGATCAGTCCTTATCGTCTCGTCTTTTTGAGAAGAAGCTGGTACGTCATCGCGCGTTCGTCCGTTCATCGCGACGTACGAACCTTTAAAGTGTCACGGATCCGACATTCCGAGTTGCTCGAAAAGAGTTATGACATTCCCCGCAATTTTAATCTTGATCGTTATCTCGGGAATGCCTGGCACCTTATTCGGGATGCGGACGGGAAATCGTGGAATGTCAAAATTCGATTTCAGAAACAGGTCGCTCAAAATGTGGCCGAGGTGAGTTGGCATAAAACACAAAAACTCTCTTGGCAAGAGGATGGATCGCTAATGTTTGAGGTCGTTGTCGACAGTTTGAAAGAAATTGTCTGGTGGGTGATGGGTTACGGAGCACAAGCGGAAGTTCTCGAACCGGTCGAATTGCGCGATGAAGTCATCTCGCATGTGAAAGAGATGCTGAGTGTCTACGAAAACGAGAGCAGATGAAACTTAACAGCAGCCGTTTGACCTAGTGCGATCTTTGCATTCTTCAAGTGCCCAAAGTGATCCAGCTTGTCAATGCGATACCCGCCGTCTCGGTTCTCAGAATGTTTGACCCCAAAGAGACAAGCTGCACGTTGGCTTGCTGTAGCCAATCTGCTTCATCTGCCGTAAAGCCACCCTCCGGCCCAATCAGCATGGCAATCTCTTCTGTTGTGGTCAGATCGACTTCGTTCAATGCGATGCCGTCAGGATGTCCGGCAAGAATGGTCGTCGATTCGGAGATGGCTTTGAGTGCATCTTTCAAAGCGATCACTTCTGAGATTTGCATCATCCAATTTCGACCAGATTGTTTGCAGGCAGAGATCACTGTCTGCTCCAGTTTTTTCAGCTTCGTTTCTCTGGGATTCACAACACTTCGTTCCGTCGAAATTGGCACGAGTCGTGAGACTCCCAGTTCGGTCGCCTTTTCGATCAACCAGCGAAAACGGTCTCCTTTCGGAACGGCCGTCAATAATGTTAAGCGCTTGTGTTCAGGAGCATTATGAACCTCGTGGAGTTCAATTTTGGCGTCTTTTCGATGGAGTTCGATCACCTTTCCCGAGGCCACAGTTCCCCGTCCATCAAACAGTTCGACCGATGTGCCGACTTCCGCTCGCAGGACGTGCAAAAGATGATGGGCTTCTGTATCGGTCAGCAAAACCTCACCGACATGCAAAGAACCTGGGTAAAAAAAACGGTCGGACATCAAATTTCCTGCGGGATTGAGACTCTATTATGAGCTAAGCTGGTTCAGATCGCGGAATTTTCCGGTTATGCGGACTATTCTTCCAGTTCGGCCCCTCATCTTACCGATTTTATCAATAACGGATTCGGTCGGTAAGCTCAGAACGGAATGATATTCGTCTGTCATACCCAATCGTCTCGAGACCGTCTGAATTTTTAGAGTCAGATGGCTGATCCTTCCTTTTCAAGCGAAGTTCAACATGATTGAAGAGTACTGGGGCCTGCAATTTAATCCCTTCCAAAACGTCCTTTCCGATCGCTGGTACTACGAAAGTCCCATGCATGAGGAGACGCTTTCAAGGCTTTATTACGTCATCGAGCAACGACAAAAATGTGGTTTGCTGTGTGGTGAAGAAGGCGCAGGAAAGTCGTTACTTTTTGAAATCATTGCTCGACAAGCCAAACGTGCGCAACGACAGGTTGCTTTGATCGATACGTATGGGATGGAAGAGGGCGAACTGTTATGGAAGACGTTGGGAGAACTCGGACTCGGCAATCATTCCTCGAAGTCTCGTGGTGAGCAATGGCGTTTACTTTCCGACCATCTTCACGGTGCGACGAGCGCTCATCAGCAAGTGGTTCTATTGTTCGATCATCTCTCCCAGTCTGAGCCTCAATGCCGAGTGCTCGTGGAACGTCTGCTACATCTTCCCGCCTGCACCAAAGGTTGGGTGACGGTCATTGTTAGCACCAGTCCGCTTCAGTTGAAACAAATTCCTAAAGGGATCCTGTCACAGATCGATTTGAAGATCACTCTCGATTCACTCGATGCGTATCACACAGGCGAGTATGTGAATCATGCGATTCAGAAGGCCGGCTCGAAGAAATCGCTCTTCCCTGTTTCCACCATGCATCATATGCACGAACAAACCTTGGGAATTCCGCGCCGTATCAATCGCCTGTGTCATCTCTCTTTGATTGGCGCGATTGAAGCAAATGCAAAATCTGTCGATCCCGATCTCTTTCTGTCTTCCTCCAAAGAACTTGTGGTTGGGTGAGATCAGTTCTCGCATGCAGAGAGAATGCCGGGTAAGCTGCAAAGATCGTAACACCCTCGCATTTTTATCATTCTTTGCAGGAGATGTGACTGCATGATTTGGGATTTGCATTGTCACTTGAACGGCGTTGATGGCCGTACGCCCGAAGAACGAATGTCACAACTGCTGAAATACGCCGACCGGATGGGTGTTGACCGGCTGATTGTGTTTCTCGGCATGAGCTTCAGTCGCTCTTATGATCCCAAGCCGGACGATTTTCGACAACAGAATGATGAAGTGATCCAGGCGATCTCTCACTGGATGGACCGGGCTTTGGGATTTGCCTATTTGAATCCCAATTATCTGCAAGAATCACTCGACGAGATTGATCGCTGCATTAAGAACGGTCCCTTGGTGGGCATCAAATTGTGGGTCGCCGCCCGGTGTGATGACGAAGCGGTCGATACCATCATCGAACGTGTGGCTGAGTTGAAAGGGGTGATTTTCCAACACACATGGTACAAGGTGAGTGGCAATTTAGACGGTGAATCGACTCCCGAGGAACTTGCCCGCCTCGCCAAGCGACACCCTGAGATACCACTCATCTGCGGTCATACAGGTGGCGATTGGGAACGTGGTATCCGAGCGATTCGTGATTGCCCAAATGTCTCGATTGGAACAGGGGGATTTGATCCCACCGCTGGCATCACCGAGATGGCGGTTCGCGAGTTGGGAGCCGACAGGATCATTTACGGCAGTGATATCGGAGGCCGCAGTATTTCTTCGCAACTCGCCAAAATTACCGGAGCACAAGTTTCCAAAGAATCTCAACAGCAGATTCTGGGAGCCAATTTGAAAAAGATGCTGCTGCCGATTCTGAGAGAGAAAGGGATCAAGCCATGATCGATGTGAATGTCTCTCTCTTTCAGTGGCCGTTCCGCCGCCTTCCTCACGACACGACCGATCCACTTGTCAAAAAATTGAAAAATGCTGGAGTGACTCAAGCCTGGGTTGGTAGTTTTGAAGCAATCCTGCACGAAGATGCGGACGGCGTGAATCGTCGATTGGCGGCAGAATGCCAGCAGAAAGGTGCCGGATTTCTGATTCCGTTTGGTTGTGTGAATCCCACGTTGCCCGATTGGAAAGAGGATGTTCGCCGTTGCCAAGAGAAATATCAAATGCCCGGTGTGCGACTGCATCCCAATTATCACGGCTACGCGCTCGACTCAGAATTGTTCGCGGATTTAGTGACGGAATGTCATCAACGAAACTTGATCGTGCAGATCAGTTTGCGGATGGAAGATGTTCGGACACAGCATCCGTTGGTTCAGGTTCCCGATGTCGATGTAAAACCACTTTTGGAGTTGTTGCCGAAGTTTCCCGGTCTCAAAATTGTTCTCCTAAACTCCCAACGATCCTTACGGAGTCCGCTGGTGACACAACTGGCGAAAGCCGGCGATGTTTATTACGACTTTGCGATGTTGGAAGGGATCGGCGGCGTGGGAAAATTCATAGAAGATGTCCCTTACCAACGTGTTTTATTTGGTTCGCACTTTCCCTTCTTTTACTTTGAATCGTCTCAGTTGAAACTGAAAGAGTCGGATTTAGGAGAGACGATTCGCTCGGCGATTGCAGCAGGGAATGCTGAAAAGTTGACGTGATGATCTTTGTGAAATCAAATTCTCTGCGTGAAACTCGACAATAAACACGTTAGTCTTTATTCATGTGATGATTATTCGATGACTTCGTCGTGCGCTCGGCGGCACTCATCATCCGAACAGAAATCGGACTTTATCGATGTCCAGTTTCCTCCACAATCAGACTTTCCTCAGTCGGCGCTCGCTGATCCAAGCTGGCTCATTGGGGGGGCTTGGGCTGACTTTGCCCAACCTGCTAGCTGCCGAAGAACTGGGTGCGACGGAAAAATCGTGCATTTTCATCGTGTTGAGCGGCGGATTGAGCCACATTGATACGCTCGACCCAAAGCCATTCGCTCCATCGGAAACACGAGGCCCCTATGATCAGATTGCCACCGCGATACCCGGTGTGCAATTCACCGAAATGATGCCTCGGCTGGCGACCATTGCGGATCGGTTCAGTCTCGTTCGTTCCATGAGTCATCGTGATACCGTGCATGTGACGGCCGCTCATACGATGTTGACCGGTCAGCCAAATGGTACCGCGGCCGACGATTCACCATTCATTGGGTCGTTGATTTCCCGTTTCCAGCCATCAACGGTCAACATGCCCTCGTATGTCTGGTTGCACAATATGAAAACAGGGACGAATAAAGTTCCCCGGTACAACAACGGCTTGCACAAGATCGGCTACGAGCACGCACCTTTGCGGATCGGTCACGAACTCGATAACCCGGCAGCGTCTTTGTTCCAGGTGAAACATTTCAATCCTCCGGAGGGAGTGGACGGTCGGCGATTGCAGCAACGGTTTGATCTGTTGCGGTCGTTAGAGGACGAGAAACGCCCTACTCAATGGACCGATTTGCACGAACGAGCTCGTGATCTTGTGACCGGTTCTCGTGCTCGGGAAGCCTTCGATCTGACGCAAGAGCCCGATGCGGTGCGAGATCGTTACGGAAGAAATCCCCTGGGGCAGTATTTGTTGATGGCTCGTCGTTTGATTGAAGCCGGTGTTCGTCTTGTTTCGCTCACGGCCTGGCCGGGGCTCGCGCCGGGTGAAACTGAGCCGACCGTCACCCAGGTTTGGGATATGCACGACAGTTACTATAGTGGCAACGACAACATGTATGGTAACGGGCCGTATGGAATGCGTTGGTCGGCACCGCGTCTCGATCAAGGACTTTCTGCACTCATCACCGATCTGGAAGACCGTGGCTTATTGGAGACCACGTTTGTGCCTGTGGTGGGAGAATTCGGACGTAGCCCGAAATTTGAGGGAGAAGGGCGGGGACGCGGTCATTGGCCGAACGCTTACACCGGTCTGTTTGCCGGTGGTGGCGTGAAACGTGGATTTGTCTACGGTGCCTCTGATAAAATTGGAGGAGAAGTCGCGGCGGGTCGTCCTGTTTCTCATGCCGATGTTGGAGCGACCATCTTTCAGGCACTCGATATCCCATTGGAACAACGCTACGGCGCAGACGGGTTTTCCTTCCGAGTTAGTAATGGAAAGCCGGTTGATGAATTATTTTCCTGAACTTCTCTTTCACAACAATTGATCTCTCTCGAAAGCTCACCATGAAAACATATTTTGCCGGGATGTTTCTGACCACAGGGATTTTGGCCGTGTTGGGATTGAATGTCACACAGCCAGAGTCGACCACTCTCTCCGGTGCTCGTCCAGAGATCATCGCCTCTCAATACGAATCATTACAGGCGGCCATCGATGCGGTTCCGAAAGAGGGTGGCATTGTCCGATTGCCGCCCGGTCAGTTTGAAATCAGCAAGCCGCTTATTATTCGTGGAGAAGATATCACCATCGAAGGTGCAGGCACTGCGACACATATCATCAACACCAACACCAACGGCGAACCGGCGATTTTGTTGTCGCATCCCGAGGTCAAAAATGCCAAAACCGACAAACACAACCTGTGGCGTGTTCGATTGACGAACTTTCGCATCACGGGGAATGAGAAGAGTGGAAGCGGAATTCTGGCTCGTCGTATCAATGAAATTCACATCGATGCGGTCACCATCAGCGAGAATGGCGGAGACGGTATCACACTCGACCATTGTTACGAAGATCCCCGAGTTTCCGATTGTCTGATCACCTACAACAAACAGGTCGGACTCAACATCCTCGGCTGTCATGATATCATCGTTTCGGCGAACCAGTTTGAAGAGAACAACGATGCCTTGCATTGTATCAATGGATTCAATTTGACGATGTCCGGTAATAATCTGGATGATCATTTGCAACATGGCGTGGTCATTGAGAACACCTATGGCAGCGTCGTCGCGGCAAACATGATTGAAGAGTGCCGGGGGACGGCCATCATTCTGGACCGGAATTGTTACGGCATCACTGTGAGTGCGAACGTGATTGCCCACAATGGAGCGGGAGTTGATCTTCGTGATGCGCACGGTTGTGCAATCTCAGCAAATACGTTCACGCTGATGACGGCAGACGCCGTCCGTGTGGGACCCGACAGTGGCAGCATTACTGTTGCCGCCAATCACTTCAGCAACAGCGATATCGGTGAGGGCCAGGTTCGTCGTGGGACGAATGACTTATTGGCGGCAGGTTTGGTGCTTGAAGGGACGAACCATGTCGGTATCTCGGGCAATGGTTTTTCGGGACTGCAAACACCGGCAATCGAGTTACGCGGTGAACCTTCGACGAACATCCTGCTCGACGGAAATGTCTTAACGAACGTCTCCAGTCAACACACCGATCTTGCGAACCCCGTCCTGGGAGAAGAGATTCACACTCCGAAAAAATGATCCCGATTGAACTCTCCACTCACTACCGTTTCTTTTCGACTTCGATGGTCATTTGCCCCAGGAGTCGCAGCATGGGGAGAAATGATGTGATGGGAGCGGGGGAATTTTCATCGAGGGCACTGTCACTGATTTTCAGATGACCGGGACCGATTCCCCCTTTTGCAAGAGTCGCATCGAGTGGATACCAACGGTCCCTCAACCACACTTCGGTCCACATATGACCGGCGAAGCCGTTAAAGTGATCGGAATAAACGAAACCGACTGCGATACGGGAGGGCAGTTTTTCCGCACGCAACATGGCCGCCAATAACATGGCGTGTTCGGTGCAGTCGCCTTCACGTTTTTCGGCAACTTCGGCGGCGGACGCCAAAGCGGTTGAAAAGTTCTTATTGCGGACAGTTTCGTGGACCGTCTTTTCCATGTTGACGGCAATCCGATTAGGATCGCCAATCCCTGCCGATGCGCGTCGTGCCAGTTGCACGATGCGGAAGTCATTCGATTGTAGAAACTCGGTTGGTTGCAAATATTTGTTGTCTGGTTTTCGTGAGATTGCAGTGCGCGGGGAAGCTTCGATCTTTTGGACAGTTAACAGAATCGTACGGTCGTTCACTTTCTTGATGGATTGTGAAGGGCCGGAGACGAAATACTCTGCGGGGTCATCGGATTCGAGAGTGATTCGATATGTGACTTCTCTGAGTCGGTGTGGATCACGGAGTCCTCCCACGCGGACGATTGTCTTCATCGCCAAATCGAGTTCGTCACCTGCTAGTTCTTTTAACGCCTCTGTCTCTGAGACTTGATAGGTATAAAGTGTTTTCCCGAAGAAGTCAGATTCTGATTTCACCCAACGACCGTTGTCATCCAGATAGCCACGCATTTTCAGAGTCGGGATCGCCGAGTTGACGACGTTGACTTTATAGACGCGCATTCTGTTCCCAGCGAACATTTCTGTTTGACGTTCTTGATCGACGCGAAATTTCAAATTGCTGACTTTGGAAAGTTCGGGCAACCAGGTGTTGAACGAATTCGCTAAACCTTCCTTCAAGGTTTGATCTCGAAACATCCGTTCTTGCCAAAGAGGAGACTTGAGATTGGGTGGCAGGGTGACTTTTTTCTCGCTTACTCGTCCGTTGACGGTCAGCTTAAGATCGAGTTGATTCCCGCGAATCGTTCCTGAAGAGAGGGTGGGTTTGTTGGGAGGGTTCCGAATTTCAAATCGGAACGAGCGCAATGTGCCGTCAGTCAGTTCTTCGGTATGCAGTTCTGTTTCGAGTTCAATTTTCTGCCCGAAGCGTTGGAATTCCATGCGGGACGATTGTTTGAGTTTGAGAATCTGATCCTCTTGACGAGTTTCGAGACTCGCATAGCCGATCCGCTGCTGATCCAGCATCATCACCTGCCACTCAGTTTTGACAGACTCTTGTGCGCTCGTGAAAAGAGGTGATGTCGAATTGATGGCGAGAGAGAGAAGTATCAACAACCCCATGCGTTGCGCGAGACTTCGCGAAGAACAACTAATCGTCATTTCGTGCTTTCCTGCTGAGTGAATGCCGGTCGCTTCCTGTACAATCTTAGCGAATCCCTATAATCGCTACAGTCCCACTTTTGGATTCCCGACCGACGTGAGTTTCTGAAAATATTCAATTCGTGATTTGCTCGGCGCACGGATGAAATGATGCTGAAAAGAGGCAATCGTTAAACATCGTAGAAGACCGTTTGACCCAGCGAAATCGGAGAACTCACCCAAATCCTACCAGCTTATCTGATTCACCCTGTCAGACCATACAAACCCTCTTTCTCGGGGAAAATCCCATGTGATGGGCAGGGTAATCGAACGCAAGGGGATACATGTGCTAGGTTAGGGTGATGTCGATGAGCGACGTCCGATGAAACGAAGATCAGATACGATACCGGTTGCAAGCAGCAACCTTACACACATTCACGATCGGCGACGAAGGGAGATAACCGAAAGTGTCAGGACTACCCGGCAATGAGTTTCCTCAAGAAAATTCTCAAAAGCACAAATCACACCGAGCAGCCTCAAAAGCAGGCAGGTGGATTCGCCACTCTCTCTCAGGAAGAGATTGATGCTCATCTGGGAATTAATCGCTATGGCGATTTCCTGCTGACAGATGCAGTCCGTCCTTCTTATGAACTCGATGTCGTTCCTAAAGCGGGTTACCGCTGGGATCAATATGACGATAAGTCATCCGGTGTTCGGATACCTGTGCTGATTGCCTCAGCATCCAAACCTGATCTGTTCGATCTGTTTCTGGACTTGGTACGGCCTCTGGGTGATGAAGTCGATTTAGTGTTGGAGACCAGTCATTCTTCCATGGGCGATGAACATCGTGATCGTCATCGTGAACATATCGAGTTGCCCATTCTGATGAGTACTCTGTACGACTACGAAGAAATGTTGACCAACGATGGGTGTGCGGGAATTGCTTTGCTCAATCCTCGTAAACCAATGGAAGTTCAGCTCGACGAACATAAGCTTTTGGTGATGTACGGTCGCGATCTCGAACGTATGGAAGCCATCCTGATGAATCATGGACTCGAACGAGACGACGACATGAAATTCATCACAGAAGCCGAGCACGTGCATTCCTCAACCGAGGAATTTCAGGAACAATTCGAGAATCTTTGTTATTCACTCGCACTCGACGACAGGTGATCCCGGAACAGTTCAACTATCAGTTTGATTTGATTTGAAGCGAGGTCTCACTCTCGATGTGATTCCTCGCTTTTTTCGTTGTCTGTCGTTCAGGAAATCAGCTCTCGCAATTGATTGAGATAGCCGGGAATTTCTTCGCGAGGCTCGGCTTTTTCTTCGTATTCGAGCACTACGAAGCCTTGGTATTTGGCTTTCTTGAGAATCGACACGATTCGTGCAAAATCGGCGGGCTGTGGTTTGCGATTCGGTTTGATCACCACTTTGATCTGCGCGTTGATCGCTAAGGGAGCGATTTTTTCCAAGTCACGATAAGGATCGTCCGTCTGGAAGTTGCCGCTGTCAAAATTGATTCCAAACCATGGTGACGGTTTGATCTGGTCGATGATTGAGAACATTTGCTCGGGAGTTGACGTGATGCCGCCATGATTTTCGAGAGCCAGCTTCACTCGCTTCTTCCCCGCGTAAGCCAAGGCTCGATTCATGGTATCCGCACAGCGTTCGATGGCCGCTTCTTCGGTGTCTCCCTTGGGGACCTTTCCCGCGAAGACACGAATGACGGGGGCTCCGATGGCCGCGGCGTGATCGATCCATAGTTTGGCACGATTCAGCTCAAATTCGAGTTTTTCTCCTGCCGGCACACAAAAATCATTTCCGATGGCAGTTCCCGAGATCTCCAGTCCCTGTTTTTGCGTATGTGATTTCAGCTTAGCCAAATACTCCGGCGTGACCTTTTCAGGAAAATAGTACCCGGTCAGTTCGGTCCCCTCGACACCCTGTTCGCCGCAGTAATCGATAAAATCCATGAGTGTCATCGAGGCATCAGGTTTTGGTTTGCCCCGCCAACTGTTGGGAAGATACCGGTTGAAGGAATAGGCGGCCAACGAGAGTTTCATGCCGGAGTGAGATGTGGCTGTGCAATCATCCAAAGCGAGCAGCGAATTCGGGATTGTCAGGGCTGCGGCTGCGAGTGCTGAAGATTTTAGAAAGTCACGGCGGGAATCATTCAACGAGGTCATCTGTTCGCTCCGAAATAATTTATGAAAGTCTGCTTCATTTCAGTAGAATCTGTTTATTCCCCAAACGCCAGTGAGAAATTTCATGTCCACTACGAACTCCACCGATCAGGAACTCCCTGCAAACTGGGAAGATCTCGCCGAACAGGCCGAGCCGGTCGAGTCGTCGGAGGACGATGAACTGGTTTGTCCCCGATGCTTCACACCTTTTGAGCCGAGTGGGCATTCGAGTGAACCTACCAGTCATATGTGCCTGAATTGCGGTGGTCCGATTTCGGGAGTTGCCCTGTGGGATCCGATTTCCAGAATATGGGGTGAGGGTTTTGGCTACCGTCAAATTACGCGAGTGGGATCGGAGCCCAAGCTGGCACACGTGATTGGAGTGTGGATCATTTTTGTGCCCGGAATGTTGAGCTCCTTAGGATATTTTCTGAGTTTCTCGAAGCTGGTATTAGATTACTTAGTGGTTTCCCGGCCCAGTTTTGCACCCTCTCCCTTCGAATTATTGGCCAATATTTTAGGCTTACTTCTGATGACGTTTGTGTTTGCGATTCAGATTGCCATCGTGCGGCGTGTGACCTTGAATTACTTGCGAAAAAAACCGACCGAGCAGCCGACTGAATAACGGAATTCCGACAATTGCCACTCGTCATTTATGAGGGGGACGATAGAATACTTGTTCTATGTCGCCTTCATCGATTGTCGAGGTTCGCCAACTGGCCGACCTCATCCCGCTGATGCAGCAATCGACAGGCTTCTCTGATCTCGCAACCGCACTCCGCAAGGAACAGCCGGTTTCGATTGTAGGAGCCTGGGGGTCCGCGCGCGCGCTGATTCTGGACTCGATCCAGAGGGAGTTGGGGCGACCATTATTGGTGATCGCCGCCCGTCAACCAGAGCTCGAAGAGCTGGAATACGATTTCTCGGACTGGCGGGACGAAACGCCGCAAGTCTTCCCCGCCTGGCAAACATTGCCGAGAGAACACAACATCTCGGACCCGATTTTTGGGGCCAGATTGCGGGCGTTATCGAACATTCATTCTGACAAACCTCCCTCTCTCGTGCTGACGACAATCTCTGCACTGTTACAGCCGGTGCCGACTAAAGTCGCGTTGGAAACATCAGAACGAACGCTCAAAGTTGGCATCGAGATTCAGCTTGAGGAATTAGTGGATTGGTTGATTGAACGAAAGTTTGATCGAGTGAATCTGGTGGAATCGCCGGGAGAGTTTCGGATTCATGGCGGCATCGTCGATATCTTCCCTCCCGATGCCCTCGACCCAATCCGTTTGGAATTGTTTGGTGACGAAATCGATTCGTTGAGGTCGTTTGATGCCGAGACTCAGAGGACTCTCGAAACATTCGATTCCGTGAAATTGTCGGTCGTGAATCCGGTCGAATTTTCAGGGGAAGAAGTTGGTGAGAATATCGGAGAAACACTTCTTGAAAATCTGCCCAGCGACTATTTGATCGCATTGTCTGAGCCGATGGATTTACAGCAAGAAGGTCGTGATTATCTCAATCGGCTGGACAATCCACGCGGACTTTACACGACTGAAACCATTCTTAAATCGTGTCTATCGAGACCGCATGTGAGTCTCTCTGCTTTGGGGGGCGAATCGAGGAAAGAAGTTGCCTCGCTCAATTTGCATGTGGAATCGGTCGAACGTCTTACTGGACCCAAGCATCAGGTTTTGAATGAACTTTCTGGGCTATTGGCGCAGGAAGAGTCTGTGTTAATCGCCTGCCATAATCCGGGAGAAGAAGAACGGCTTGGTGAATTATTGGAGGAAGTTGAGGGACTCTCCGGTCGTGTGCATCTTTGTTTGGGACGCGTGCAAAAAGGGTTTCGGCTTGTCGACCGTAAGCTGATGGTGATTGGTGATCACGAATTGTTTGGTCGATCGGATGTTCAGCGGACTCCCCGGCGTCGCCGGAAAAGTGCTCAGTCCCGCGCCATCGACAATTTTCTGGATCTCCAGGAAGGTGATCATGTTGTCCATTTGTCTCATGGCATTGGACGTTTTCGCGGCATGAAAATGATTGAGAAAGATGACCAACCGGAAGAGCATTTAGCGATTGAGTTTGCTGATAAAATTCTCATTTATGTGCCGGTTTCGCTAATTCATCTGGTTCAAAAATACGTGGGAGCGAAGAAGTCGTTACCGCGACTTTCGAAGCTCGGCAGTTTGACCTGGAAGAAGAAAAAAGAGAAAGCCTCGCAAGCCGTTGCCGACATGGCGAGCGACATGATTCGGTTGCAGGCAACCCGCGAATCGCGACCGGGAATTGCCTGTCCTCCCGATTCTCATTGGCAGAAAGAATTTGAAGCGTCGTTTCCGTACAACGAAACAGAGGATCAAATTCACGCCATTGAAGAAACCAAACATGACATGGAACAAGCGAGACCGATGGATCGCTTGATTTGTGGAGATGTGGGCTTCGGAAAGACTGAGGTGGCTATTCGAGCGGCCTTCAAAGCGATTGATGCGGGACGACAGGCGGCGATACTCGTTCCCACAACGGTTCTTGCCGAGCAGCACTATCGCACATTCTGTGAACGGATGGCCGAGTATCCGATTGAAATCGAAGTACTATCGCGGTTTCGTACCAGAAAAGAACAAAAGAAAATTCTGGAACGGATGGAATCGGGGGCTGTCGATTTGGTCGTCGGAACACACCGCTTGATCTCGCAAGATGTGAAGTTTCAAGACTTGGGAATGTTGGTTATCGATGAGGAACAGCGGTTTGGTGTTGAGGCTAAGGAGAAATTGAAACAATTGCGGTTGGAAGTCGATGTTTTGACACTTTCTGCCACACCAATTCCTCGAACTTTGCATTTGTCGTTGTTAGGAGTTCGTGACATTTCGAATCTCGTGACACCACCGCAAGAACGGATTGCCGTCCAGACAAATATCTGTCGCTGGGACGATCAACTGATTCGGAATGCGTTAGTGCGAGAATTGAATCGTGGCGGTCAGGCGTACTTTGTTCATAACCGCGTCTACAACATCATGACGATCAAAGACAAATTGGCGAGCCTTGTTCCTGAAGCCAAATTTGCTGTGGTTCATGGCCAAATGAGTGAAGCCGAACTTGAAGTTGGCATGTACGATTTTCTGTCGGGTCGAGCTGATGTGTTGGTCGCCACGACGATTATTGAGAGTGGTTTGGACATTCCCAACGCGAATACCATGTTCATCAATCAAGCACAAAACTACGGCCTCTCCGACCTCCATCAACTCCGTGGGCGCGTCGGTCGTTCTCGTCACAAAGCGTATTGCTATCTGATGCTTGATGAAAAGAAAGCACCCTCTCCGATTGCCACTAAAAGACTCAAAGCCATTGAGGAGTACAGCGAGTTGGGGGCGGGGTTCAAAATTTCGATGCGCGATTTAGAAATTCGCGGAGCGGGGAACATTCTTGGCACCGAACAAAGCGGTCACATTTCGGCAGTCGGATACGAGTTATACTGCCAATTGCTGGAAAACGCCGTGCGAAAGATGAAAAATCAACCGCTTCGGCATCTGCTGCATGTGTCCATTGATCTCCCCATCACGGGCTATTTGCCCGAAGATTATGTCACCACTGGGCGACAGAAAATCGATATGTACCGGAAATTGTCGTTAGTGAACGATTACGGGGAACTGGAGGAAATTCAGGAAGAGTTGCGAGACCGCTTTGGACCGCTCCCGCCAGAAGTCGAAATTTTGCTGCAACTCAAGGCACTGCAACTGGATGCGCGACAATGGGATATCGAAAACATTCACTTGGAAGAAGATCGGTTTGCAGTTTTGACTTATCGCGATGAGAAGAAGATTGCCCAGCTTTCCCATCTTACGGGCAAGGACTTTCGAATTGCCGATGATCGTCAAGCTTATCTGCTCTTGCGATGTTCGTTGGAAAATCACGAGGAACTGCTCAACCGGTTGAAATCAGTGTTGCAGACATCTGAGGGATTATCCTAAGATTCGGCTCCTTTCCCGATGGACTCAGTCGCAGTCCGTTTAATATGCCTCATTATTGACCGTTACAAACGGGCCTACCGGAAAGTCACCACGGATGGTGTTCAAACTTCACAGGACCAATCAAGCATTCATGCTGCACATCCTTTTGGGATTGATGTTGGCTGGATGTCAATTGCGAAAACCGAAAGATGCGATTCCGGTTGTCGGTCCGCCGCCACCAAGATACAGCTTTAACAACGATGCGCCCTCTTCATTACCACTCACTGGCTTGGCTGATGTTGACGAAGGTGCGACCGGCGACCATCAGTTTGTTAGTACCAGTGTGAATACTGGCCGAGAAAAGTTTAATGACTCCAAGATCGTTGCTTATGTCAACGGTGAATCGATTCTGGCCTCAGAGATTTTGGAACCTTATACCGACAAGTTGAAAGAACTGAAAAGTCAGGTTCCACCAGCGAAGTTTAATGAATTGCGTCGGGGTTTGGTCGAACGCGATTTGCCTATTCAAATTGATAATCGCTTGTTGATTCAGGGTTTCAAATCGACTTTGAAAAAACCACAGCAAGAAACATTAGACAACGCGATTTCGACCTTGTTCAATGACGAAATTGAAAAACTCAAAGAACAGTTCCAGGTGAATACTGATTATGAATTGGAAGTGGAACTGCAAAAGAAAAGCTCGTCTCTCGCGTCTTTGGAACGAGCCTTTGGAAATCGCGTGATGGCGGCCGAGTTTTTGAAAACCAAAGCAGGAGCACCGCCTCAACCAAGTCGTCAAGATTTGCTCGCCGAATACAACAAACGGAAGCAGGATGATTTCTTCCGCCCGGCGAAACTTCGCTGGCAACAAATCATGATTTCCTATGGTGAAAACGGTGGTAAACAGGGAGCGATTCAAAAACTGACCAAAGCCGCCGGTGACTTGCGTCGCGGCGTCGATTTTTCAGAGATTGCGAAAACCTATTCCGATGGTCCGGGTGCTGATAAGGGTGGCTACTGGGATTGGATGCAACGTGGCAGCCTTGCCGACCAGGCATTGGAAGAAGCGTTGTTCACAATGCCCGTCGGACAGATCAGTGACGTTTTCGTCAGCGAGACGGGAGTTCAAATCGTGCGTGTGCTGGAACGGGAACGAGACCATTACATTCCGTTTGAAGAAGTTCAAGAATCCATTAAAGACGATTTGAGAACTCAATTTCAGGAAGCGGCCACTGATCGCGTGATGAAAGAACTCCGCGAACAATCTGTCATCCAAACAATTTTTGATGAACCACAAGCACCCGCCGTGACACAAACAACAAATCCGCAATCGCCACAACGTCAGTCACCACAACGTCACTCACCTCTGGGGCAAGAGCCATTGTCTCAAGTGTCTTATGGACAAGAAGCCAAACCTCAACCAGCTCCGACTCAATCAATCGTGCGTGAATCTCCTTTGTTCGATGAGGAGCCGATTTGGGCACAGCAGACGGATGAGGATGTCTTCCAACCACTCACCGAAGGTAATCCTTTCGAGTAAAATCGGCAGTTCTTGCCGTCCAAATACAAAAAATACAATCCCCAAAAAACTCCCAAAAAAATCGAATCCTCCCCTTGACCCATATTCGGGGATTCAATATTTACCTCACACAACTCATATCACAGGATCGATTCCGATCACATAACAACCGTTTGTTGGACGAGACTTTCAAGTGACTCGAACAACGAACACCACACCTGTCGGCAATCCTGCCGAAAACACCATTTTCAAAATTTGAATTACAACCGACAGTCGCACGACGTCGCTTGACTGGAACACCGCGAGTTCTCTCTCGGCAGACCAGTTCAAGGTCGCCGGTCGAATGTCTCAGAGTTTTTTTAACTAAGACACTCTCTGGTCTGAATTGGAGGACAGTACGTTGGGCAAAGCATATGGAATGATCGCCTGTACCACGCTGATTGCTGCGGGGTTGTGGATCACCAATATTGGTGACTCACCTTCCCAAGCAGTCGCTGGTGTTGAGAATGCGGGGACTTCTCCCTCTCTCTCAACAAACCGTTCGGTCACAGGACATGCTCCTGTTACCGGTTACTCATCGAATGCAGTTCGACCTGCAACCGAGCGACCGATTGTTCGTGGACAATCACCCGATCAGGGTGACAGCCAATTTGGCGGCACGAACGGACCGGTTCCTTTTGACACCCCCAACAAAAGAAGTGCGATTCAACTTCTGAAGTCGGCACGCAAGGAATTGCAAGCCAGTCGCTTCGACATTGCCCGTCAAAAGGCAATGGAAGCTCAGCAGTTGAATGCCAAGTACGCCGTGTTTGAGGACAATCCTCAACTCGTTTTGAGTGAAATCGAACGACGCACTGGCGGACTGACTTTCGCTCCTCAACAGAACTCAGTGGTGACCGCTCAGGGACAATCGTTCCCCAGCGAAAACCCCAGAATTCAACAAACTGGCGCCAACACGGCTCCCGCCACATCCGGTACTGTGAAAGATCAGGCACTCGGATTGTTGCGTGAAGCACGTGCTGACATGAGTGCCGGTCGTTTAGCTGCCGCACGTGAAAAAGCGTTGAAAGCTCAAGGCTTCAACATCACATACGGCTTGTTCGACGATAACCCGGAACTTCTGTTGGAAGATCTGACTCGTCTGGCTGCCACTCAACCGGCATCAACTCCATCAGGTTCTTCTGAAAAGCAGATCGCACAAGGTCTCGTCAAACAAGCTCGCCAATCGTTATTGGCTGGTAAGTATGATGATGCTTACCAGAAAGCGTCTGCCGCACAACAACTGAATGTGGCTTACACACTGTTGGAAGATCGCCCCGAAACAGTTCTGCAAGACTTGCAGATCGCGATGGCGGGTGATTCTTCAGCACCGACGGCGAATATTGCGAGTGCTACCAAACCGGCTGCACCAACCAATGGAGAATCCGTTCGCGCTCGCGAACTGGTGACTCAAGCTCGAACCGCTCTGAAATCAGGACGCATCGACGAAGCCTGGGCGAAAGCCTCAGCGGCGAGTCAGATGAATGTCGCTTTCGAGCTCTTCGAAGACACACCACAACGGGTGATGTCTGAGATCGAGAGAATGCAATCGCCGGCTACGCCCAACAAGCCGAACGTTGCACAAGCTGCTGCTGTTGCACCTCCTGCTGCCTCTTCTAATATGACATCCGCTAATCAGGCGACTCAACTCGTTCGCGAAGCCCGAATGGCTCTGCGTGCGGGACAATTTGAGACTGCCAAGCAAAAAGCACTGATGGCCGATCAATTGAATGCCACTTACGGACCGGTCGATGACCGCCCCGAATTGGTTCTTCGCGATCTTGCCGAAGTGACGAGCAATCCGTTTGGTGGACCAGTGAATCCGGCTGCCTATCAGCCAACTGCGGGAACGACGTCACAACCCTCATCGCCTTCGGCAATGACGGCTGCTAACGTCTCACCCGTTTATCCAGCATCAATGACAGCCGACCAAATGTTTGAAGCGGGCTTGTCACAGATGACGAACGGTAACATGGCTGCGGCACGTGATGCGTTCCTGACGGCTTATCGTCAACAGGAACAACTCGATCCACGTCGTCGTCAACAACTTCAGGACTTCCTGAGAGAGTTGGCACCAAGTGGACAACAGGGTTTGCAGTTGACGGCTGGAAACAGCTACGACTCAGCCGAGTCTGGGCAACTGAATCTCGTCGATCAACAACGAGCAATTGCTTATGATCGCCTGCGATCCGATGTGATGAACTCGATCTTCAAAGCAGAACGTCTGCGAGAGAAAGATCCTGAACAAGCTCTGTCTGTTCTTGACCAGGCACTCGCCAGCGTGGAAAACTCCACCGTGGGAGACGAAGCCTCCAAGAACCTGATTAACAGTATCCGCCGTACGCAAACGTCGGTCAACGCTTACAAAGAGCAACAGGCTCCTTTGTTGAATTTGAAACGACGTAACGCCGAGAACCTGTCAATTGTCGAATCGCGTATCGAAACGCAAATTCGCGTGGAACAGGAACTCGCCAGTTTAGTCGATGAGTTCAACACTTTGATGGACCAACGACGTTACGCCGAAGCGGAAGTCATCGCGAAACAAGCTGTGGAACTTGATCCACAGAACCCGGTGACCGAAGTGATGAAATGGAAGTCGAGATTCGCACGTCGAATCGCTTTCAATAATCAACTCAAAGATGATAAAGAGCAGAACTTCATTGATGTCCTTAACGATGTTGAACTCTCTGCTTTGAATCCGGTTCACACCGATCCCATCGCCTATATGGACGCACAAGATTGGAAAGAACTGAGTGATCGCCGAGCACAATTTGGTGGTCCTGATAACAAGGTTCGTACGGATGTAGAGAAAAAAATCGAGCAAAGTCTGTCTCGGCAAATTTCTCTGCACTTCGACAACGCACCTCTGACAGAAGTCATGAAGCACATCGCAAATTTGATGGGCATCACGGTGTATGTTGATGGTCCTGCTTTGTCTGAAGTGGGTATTGAAGCGAGTACGCCTGTTTCGATTGATGTCGATGGTATCATGTTGAAATCAGCCTTGAACCTGATTCTCAAACCGATCGAACTCGGCTACAACATCGAGGACGAAGTGCTCAAGATTACCAACCAACTTCGTCAGCAAGGAAAATTGCTCACACGATCGTACCCTGTTGCCGACTTGGTTGTCCCTTTGAGCAACTTCCAACCGAACATGGGCATGATGGGGCCTTACATTCCAGACCTCACAGGTGGTGGTCCGAGTGGTTCTGTCATCGATCCAGGAGCAACAAACGGCTTCAATATGGGAATGGTTCCCGGAATGATGCAGGTTCCCGATAATGGAACCTTCGGTCAAGGAGCATCACCTTTCGGTGGAACGCCCACGACAGGTGGAACGCCTCAGCGAACCACGACAGTGAACTTCAACGAACTGAGTGATCTGATCACAACCACAGTCGAGCCAGATACTTGGGCCGAACTGAACGGTATCGGTTCGTTGATGTCGAACGAATCGACACTTTCTCTAGTGATTCGTCAGACACAACAGGTTCACGATGAAGTAGCCGACTTGCTGGGACAATTGCGTCGTCTGCAAGACTTGCAGGTGACGATTGAAGTACGGTTTATCACAGTTGCTGACGAGTTCTTCGAACGTATCGGTGTCGACTTTGACTTCAATGTTCAAGACAACGTCAACAATGATGATGCAGGTGCACCACCCTTCGGAAGTCCTGGTATCCCGGATGCGAACAATAACAATGCCAACAACCAAGGGGGTGCCACTGGTGGAGGAAGTTTTGATCCTCAGGATAATGCGTTGCCAAATCTCGATAACTGGAGGACGTCTATTGTTGGTCTGACGGATGGAAGTCAGAGCTTCAGCGATGACCTGGATATTGGATTTCGCCAAGGATCATTCGATCTGGGTGTCCCGGAGTTTGTGAATACCGACCTCTCTGCCGGTGCATCGATGGGATTTGCAATCCTGAGTGATATTGAAGCATTCTTCTTCATCAATGCCGCACAAGGTGACTCTCGCTCGAACATCATGTTCGCTCCGAAAGTGACTCTGTTCAACGGGCAATCAGCCTTTGTCGGAGACTTTTCGATCCGACCATTTGTGACTGGTTACCGTCCGATTGTGAGTGTTGGTTCAGTTGGTTTCGAGCCAATCATTTCACAGATTCCTGAAGGAGTCTTCATGGGGGTTGCCGCTGTGATCTCTGCCGATCGTCGCTATGTTCGCCTCTCTGTTTCTCCGAACTTCACTGCGATCACCGATATTCAACAGTTCTCAGTTCCTGGTGGAGCGGTTGGAAACTTAGGTGGCGTGAATGTTGGAAACAACGGCGGTGGTGCTAACAACGGTGGTGCTAACAACGGTGGTGCCAACAATGCGAACAACGGTGGTTCAAATACGACACTCACCATTCAGCAACCGATCACCGCGATCGTGACAGTGCAAACCACTGTCAGCGTACCGGATGGTGGTACGGTTCTGTTAGGTGGTGTGAAAACTCTCTCTGAAGGACGCAACATGGCCGGTGTGCCGATCCTGAACAAGATGCCTTATCTCAGCCGTTTGTTCAAGAACACTGGTGTGGGTCGTAGTGCTAGAAGTCGGATGCTGATGGTGACACCACGCATCATCATCCAGGAAGAAGAGGAAATGCTCCTCGGTATTCCTCAATCGTAAGATTCTCCTCCTTTCGGAGTCTCTGGGTCCGGGCCGTCACGTTTTGCGGGAATCGTGGCGGCCCTTTTTTGCGCGCTGTTTGAAATTCACGATCAAAAGCTTCAGCTCAGGATTCATGATGTAACAGTTCGTCGGCACCCTGCTCTTTCAGCAATTCTGCCAACCGCTCGCCTAATGTGCTTCCCATGGATAATTCACCGTTGATTTCGGCATCAACACATTGACTACCATCCAGACTGAGAACGACACCACTCAAGGTCAATTCGTCTCCTTTTACGGCGCTGAAAGCGCCCAAGGGAGCGTGACATCCGGCTCGTAAGGTGGAAAGCAAAGCCCGTTCGGCCAGCACACATAAATGGCTGGTCTCGTCGTTCAGGAATCCCAGAGCGGTGAGAGAGTGTTCGTCATCAGCTCGGCATTCGAGCCCTAATGCTCCCTGAGAGACAGCAGGAAACATCTGGGGAGGCGATAACCGCAGCGAGATACGGTCTTTCAGTTCCAGGCGTTTCAAACCGGCTTCTGCCAAAACGATGGCGTCGTATTCTCCCTCATCGACTTTTCGCAAGCGAGTTTCGACATTGCCCCGAATTTCTGCCAGTTTTAAATCGGGGCGAATGTGTAACAGTTGTGCTTGGCGACGAGGAGAGCCGGTGCCAACTTTTGCATCTTCTGGTAGGTCTTCCAGCGTCTTGAAATTGGAGTTCTCTCCAAAAACAAGAGCATCGTAAACCGATTCACGTTGCGGCACCGCCGCCAAAGTGAGCTTTTCGTGTGCGGCAGTTGGTAAGTCTTTCAGACTATGAACGGCGATATCGGCTCGACCATCAAGTAGTGCCGTTTGTACCTCACTCGTGAAGACCCCCAAACCACCAAATTGGCGCAAGGGTTCGGTCCGGTCGCGGTCACCCTGTGTCGATATTTCGACCAATTCCACTTTTGTGTCAGGATTTGCTTCACGCAATAAACTGGCGACATGATTCGCCTGCCACAACGCCAATCGACTGGCACGCGTGGCGATGCGGAGAGGAGGTCCGTTCATGGTGTTTCCTCGTTATTCTCTTCAGCATTCTCCGCTGGCGAATGGTTGTGTTCCAGTTTTTCTTGCACGGCTGCGGTGAGAGTACCGCTGGAAATTTTCTGTTGTGGCGGCACTAGAACTCCGCACGACAGGCAATATTGAAAGGCTTGATCAATGGTGAGATCGAGTTCGATGCACTCGCTCTTGCGAACCATCACCGTGAAGCCGGTCATCGGCATGGGAGAAGTCGGCATCAATAAAGCCAGCATCGGCTCCTGTATTTCTTCAGAGACTTCACGCATCCCTTCACCTGTCACAAAACCGAGTGACCAAATCCCTTCGCGCGGGTATTGGACGGCCACGACTTGATTGTACGAGACCGTTCGTTCGGTGAAGAAGAAATCGGTGACCTGTTTGACCGAGGAATAAACATTGCTGATCACGGGAACTCTTCCCAACACACGGTTTTCAACACCACTCACCATCCATTGTCCCAGTTGCACAGTCACCACACGACCAATGAAATATAGCAAGAAGACTGCGATAATGACGGCTACTGCAGAGAGATGAAAAACACTTTGAAAATATCGCGTGGTGACTAATTCCATGTAGATACCAATGGACGTCGCCGGCATATCAGCAGCCGGGACGTTTGAAGCCACTTCCTTGTAATCATTGTAGGGAACTGCACGCGATCCCATCGGAACATAGACCAGTTCTAACTCGGACAGTACCCATTCGGTTTTGACATTGACGGAAAGACGAGAGGCGCCTTGTTGTTCGGCAGTCGCCCGCAACTGTGTTTCAAGCCGTTTTTTGAATTCAGGTGTAATGCGATAATTGGTTTGACAGTATTCGAGGGGAGGAAGTCGTTCCCAGGGAGTCAGTGTTTCGACTTTCACCGAATCTTCGATAAATTGTGCGAATCCATAGCGGACAGCGGTACTCGTCGGTTGGATGATGTATTGATTGATGGCACCGAAGATCCAAATCAGAATGACAACTGTCAGAATGGGGGGCAGCGCGATGGCTAATCCCCGTAACAGAATACGGGTGGGATGTGACCGCTTGGGTGCAGGAGTGATCGTGGCTTTTGATGATTTTTTCGGCATAGATACAGTCGGTCGTTGTAGAAACTCAAATTGAGCGGGTTCTTCCAGTATATGACCGACTCACGTCTAGCCAAGTCCGCGAGCCAAAACAGCGACGAATATCTCGTCTGCACCCGCTTTTTTCAGCACACGACTGCATGCATCGGCTGTGGAGCCGGTCGTCAGTACGTCATCGATCAATAAGATACGCCGCCCCTGAATCAGCCGGTCAGAGGTGATTCCGAATGCGTTTTTTACATTTTTCCGCCGATGACTGGGGAGCAACCCTGCCTGATCGCTCGTATGTTGTTTTTTGACGAGTAACTGGCGTAAAAATGGTTTTTGCAGTCTTCGACTCATTCTTTCGGCCAGTTCCGCGGAGGTATTGTAAGCCCCCCGAAAACGTTTTCGCCAATGTTGGGGGACACAGGCGAGACAGTCGATGTCCCAGTTTTCCAGCAGATCTTGATGCCGGTCAAAAAAGAGATCGCAGAATTGTTGTACGAGATGATGACCGTGGACCTCTTTGCATTGCAGGCAGACGGCTTTCAACTCGCCTTGGTAATTCCCCAGGCTGACGACCTCCCGAAACGCAAAACGATCATTGCGGCAATGAACACATTTCGGGGTTAGAGGCGCAAATGGCCCCAATTTCGCTCCGCAACTTGGGCAACCTCGGTCTTCTGTCAGATCGAGTTTCTGAAAACAATCATCGCAAAGGAGCCGATGCTGGGGGGCTTGTTGTTCGAGACTGCAATGACAAAGTCCGCAGGACGGTGGATAGACTAAATCGAGCGCTGCGTCGGTGAATTGTTTGATGAACTGGGTGGGCATCTTTTTGAGCTCACTGATTGAATTTTCTTTCCTCACTCTGCCGCGACGAGTGATGCCAGAACTTTGCGTGTTCCCGAAAACGTGCGGCGACCGTGCATCACTAAATAGTTATCAACGAGCGCAACATCGCCCGATTGCCATGGCACATCAAACGTGATCTCTTCTGCGAGATCGGCGGCTTTCAGGACGGCAGCTTTATCGAGTGGAGTGCCGTCACCCAGTGTGATCGCTTTGGACGGATCGTTGCGACTGTCCTTCCAACCTTTGAAGGCGGCAATCAGTTGATTGTAAAACGTCTTACGCCCATCAGGCAGTACACGAACGGCGGGCAAGACCGGAGTGGTTGCTTTCAAGCATCCGTCGTCCAACCATTCCCAAGTGTAACCGAGTTCCAAGAGCCGCGATTCGGCCTCTTCTTTTGTCTCGGCACGAAACGTACTTTGCCAACTTCGTCCCATACCCGAGTTTGGATCGTTCTCGGCGGGCATGATGTTGGTATAAAGCAGCCCTTTGTCTTCGCAGGCTTTTGCGAACTCGGGAATTTCTTCTTCCATCTTCTGGAATAAAATATCGGATCGACACAACGGCGTTGCGCCACCTGATTCTGCCGCTTGCTCGCAGAAGAAGAACAATTTGCTCGGGTAAATTGGTGTCTGTGCCATCTCGTGATGCAGATAGATGGTGACTTCCGGGGGCGCTTCGTTGGCCGTGAAGACTCGTTCGGTCCGATTCACACGGACGGCATTCGATAAAGAATCCTCGTAACGGAAATTGTCAAAATCAAACGCTTTAATGAACGTATCGAAATCCTGATCGACAGCTAAAGGGAAATCGCGGAACAATATCGTGCCAGCTTTTGTGAGCTGTTGTGCCAGTTCGGTTTGGTTCTCCTGAACCCATGCAGTCACCTGTTCGAGTGTGGCTCCTTCAGTTTGGCAGGCGAGTACAATGGGGAATGCTCCATCGTCGTATTGCTGTTGTCCGGGAACCGAAATAATGTTGACGTTGACCGACATAAATATGTCCTTTAAGTCACAGGTCGAAAAATGGGGTAGGGTTATTCATAAATTGGGAAAAACGTATTGAAGGCGGCTTCACAAAAGTCGCCGGGATCATTGTACCGCCGATTGCGGTTCAAGTCGTTGATCGTTTTCATCTCATCAGCCGACAACTCAAAGTCAAACAGACTGATGTTCTCAGCCAATCGCTCAACTTTGGAGGTTTTCGGAATTACGGCTGTGCCGCGTTGGACTCCCCAGCGCAATAGGACTTGTGCCGGTGAGCGGTCGTGATTCTTCGCAATCTCGGCAATCGTCGCATCGCCGAGCAACGATTCAGACTCTTCCGCCATGCCAATGGGGACATAGGAACTGGCTCCGAACGGTGAGAAACCGGTGACAGCAATACCCTCTGCCTGACAGAATCGCAGAAGTTTTTCCTGGGTCAAATGAGGATGCAATTCCACCTGCAACACGGCTGGGGGGATCTCGGCATAGGACAACAAATCGCGAATCAATGAGACATTGAAATTACAGACGCCGATATTTTTGACGAGACCATCTTTGACCAGATCCTGCATTGCTTCCCATGTTTCGCGGATGGGGACATTAATCGGCTGCATCTTTGGTTCCGACTCATCGGGATCGAAGAGCCAGCCGGGGGGATAGCGAGTTTCAATCGGCACATAGTCGAGAGCAATGGGGAAATGAATCAGATACAAATCGAGATAATCGGTCTGCAAATCCAGCAGTGATTTGACGCAGCCCTCCCGAACGTCTTCCGGCTTGTGAAACGTGTTCCACAGTTTCGAGGTCAACCATAGGTCTTCCCGCTGGCACAATCCCGCACCGTAAGCCGCCTGTAGCCCCTCACCAACCTGAAGCTCGTTACCATAATCGCAGGCGTTATCGAAATGGCGATAACCGGTTTTGATGGCTTCCTGAACGAGGCTCGGGATGATGTCGGTATCGACTTTCCACATGCCGAGCCCGATCGAGGGAAGTTCGTCGCCGGTGTTGAGTTTGAGTAAACTTTTCATATTGGATTCTAATTTTTATAGCGAGCACGACGGATGGGGGAAATTTATTTGAGACACTGTTTCTGAACGAACGAATCCCAAGTGCTTGCGCCCTCGGGCTATGCCTGCTCGATTGATTTTATCACGACTTCGCCGAGATCACTTTCCAAGGTTCACGATAATTCACCGCGTAGAGCAACTTGTTTGACTCGGGATCATCGACGACCGTTTCTGATTCGGCATTCCAGTTTAACGGACGGCCCAAGGCGTGAGAAACATACCCGAGATGTCCTGGTGTGATCGAACGATGGGCGGCTTCCGCCGGTGCGATACATTCTTTTCGGCTGGCTACGCAATCCAGAAAATTACGTGCATGAGTCGAATAACGACCATTTTTGGTCCGTCCTGACGACTTCCAGTCCGTCCATTCCGGATTTGAGGCTTCCAGCTTTCCGCGTCGAACATAGAGCCAGCCGTTCTCACCAATCCATTTTGTACCTTGAGTGTTGCGGCTGGAGATCGTTGACGTGATACCGTTCTCGTACTCACAAGCAATCGTGTATTGATGCGGCGTGTCATAAACGGGTGTTCCCGACATCTCCCAATCGACGGCTTCGACTTTGGTCGGTCCCGAATGATCGAGATTCATCGACCAATGCGCGATGTCATTATGATGGCCGATCCAATCCATCAATACGCCACCACCAAACGCCGTGTATCCGCGCCACCAGCGATGATGGCGGGCCCGCATGTAGGGCAGTTTTTCACTCGGTCCGCACCACATGTCGTAATCGAGATGATCGGGTGGCGTTTGAATGGTCGCATCGCCTTGCGGCTTGTTGTAACTGGAGGGCAAACCGACTTCGATCCGCTCCAATTTTCCGAGCACGCCGGAACGGATCAGATCGACGCAATGCTGGAAGTCGGTGTAAGAACGCTGTTGCGATCCGGTTTGAAAGACGGCTTTCTGTTTGGCGACTTCTTGATAGATGGCTCGTCCTTCGGCAAACAGATGCGTCACCGGTTTTTCACAGTAGACATCCTTGCCGTGAATCAGCGCATCATATGCACACAGCGCATGCCAATGATCGGGAGTCGCCACGATGACGATGTCGATATCGTCGCGTTGAGTGATCTCCCGAAAATCATCCGTGACTGTCACACCTTTGAATTTCCCCGTTTTTGTCTGTCCCGCATACACTTTTTCGATTCGTTCTTGAGCCGGTTTGCGACCGTAGGCTGGCCCTTTCCCCCATTCGCGGTCGCGATAATGGAACTCATCCACATCACAGACGGCGACAAGTTGCGCATCCTTTTCTCTCAAAAAGTTGTCGATAAGATTGAATGCTCGCGAACCGGCTCCCACAACACCAACCGTCAGTCGGTCTAATGCCGCCGCACGTGACGCGGAAGGAAAGAGCAATGGCGCAGTCAACGCGGCTGAAGAGGCGAGGAAGTGACGACGTGTGAATTGTGACATGACAAAACCTTGTATGAGTGAGCATTCATCAATATTTCTCATCATACCAAGTCGGCAGTGGTCGTCTCCAGTCCGTTATCGGATTGTTCCTCTGATTTGTGGGTGACGGTGCAAAGGTGTTTGTAAGAAAGGCAGCCGCTCGTCCACAGCATGGCGATTCCCAGATAAACGGGAATCATATGTCGCTGACTGACATAGCCAACCTTCCAGTGAATCCATAACGTCATCACGTAACAGATGGTGCCACCCATCATCAATGCTCTCCAGAGCCAGCGGTGCCCTCGTCGGAATCCCCACAACGCCGACATCAATATTGCCAGCCCGGTGGAAAGAGTCATGCCACCGAAAGTGGCCCGATCATGCGCCACCAAGGGCAATAACATAGGGTTGGCGAAACAAATTTCGTCGTAGCTGGTTTCCATGAAGTTCAAATCATCTTCGATAAAGACGGTCGTCACTCCGAAGCCGCAAATCACGATACCCGCTACAATCAGCGTTGCACCGTGTACAACCATCAGGAGTTGCCCCCACTGAGAACGCTGCCAATCGGCATCGTTGGTTAATTCGGGCAGTGGCCGATCTTTGACTGCGGGCAAATCGCTGTGCATCGCCAAGGCGAGGAACTGAAACATAATGGCCGTGACGAAGGCGTGAAACGGATCAAAATAGCCGAACCCGAGAAACAGAAAGAAAGAGAAAAAACCGATGAAAGCGGACGAGATGATGGTCTTATAAGCCCAATGGTGACCGCCCCGACTTCCCTGCCACGATAATGCCAGATAGATGATTCCCAGTCCCAGCATTGTTGCCGCCAAAGTCACGCGGTCATGTTGCATGAAGTCGAGAAGTTTGTCGTTGATGGCCAATAAGTCGGCTCTCGTGAGTCCGCTATGAGCCTCATCATACGGCAAGACAACCCGAGTGATCGCAATCAGAAAGGCCAGGACACCTCCGCAGAACAGACCGATGCCGAGTAGCAGAGTCCAGAACCAGGACATCTGAGCGGGCCGAACGCGAGTGGGCCGGAGACGAGAGGGTTGATCGGGTGTGACCCGATAAGACAGAACGGCTTCGTTGATTCGTTTCGGCAAGCCGGGACCAGAAAAAACCATCCCTGAATCGACGAGAACAAGGTCGGCCCCCGACTCCAACAATTGCCAGCCATCGCCCGGCTCGTGGATGCCTCCTGTCGCAATGATCGTGGGTGTTTGCCCAATTTTTTCTCGTGCCATTTCTACAAGAGAGAGAGTTTGAGGATAAGAGCTTTTGCCAATGCGAGGTGATTCAGGTTTTGATTCACAAAACCCTTCGACAACATAGCCATCAATGGATCTCGTGTCATTAAATGCCGCGAGTAACTCGAAAGTCTCTTGTCTGAGATGGAAGAATACTTTGCAATTGTGTTGCTGGACGAGATCGATCAATTGTTGGTCGGCACCTCCCACAAGAATGAATCCCTCGACTTGGCTGGCAAGCTCATGGATCACTTTGTGAGTCGTCGGATCATCAGCGAGAACACGTACCAACACGGGAACGTCGAAAGGGCTTTTCAATAACGAACGTGCTGCCTCCAAAGAGACTCGTTCTTCGCAGGGCGAGAGTTCAACCTCTTCTTCAGCGCGGTGCAAAACGATTTTGGGCTTCCGCACGGGATCTGCGGTCACGGGGCCGAGTTCAATGAAACCAATTCCAAATTTGGCGAGAGCTTCATGAGCCGACAATTGCGGATCGAGACGACACCCCAAGCCGACTGGTGATACGAAAGTCAAATCGGAATGTTGACTTTCAAGCTGAGGGTCGAGCTTGAAGTGCCCCATAAATTCGATGACATGCCGACCCCACCATGATCTTCCGAGGTGTCCCATGACACTAAAGGCAATCGTTCTCGCTGTTTCTGGAGAGAGCTGAAACAGTGCAGGCCGAAACAGAGTCCGGTACGACCAGTCTGGCATATGACGACTCCTGTGTTGATAGAACACCTGAAGGCAACCGCGATCAGGCCGACATGATAACAGGAATCATTCGTGTTTTGTTGATGGTTCAAAAAGGGATCGAGACTACTTTTCGCAACGGGAGAGTGCCATCAAAGCATACGCGGTGACGAGATTGGGATCGCCTTCGTACCAACGGTCGGCATTGTTAATCCAACTACCGTTCGATTTCTGAGACTCAGCCAGCTTGGTGGTGAGTTCCACTTTCCAGTCATGTTTGCGACCCAGTGTATCTTCGATGGTCTCAACTTCCATCGCGTCCAATGTCTTGGCGAACGTCTGGTAATAGTAGTAGAGGCCTTGCTTCCCCATGCCGGGATTATCGTCGAGATTGTAATACTTGGTGATCCATTCCCAAGCCGCCTTGACGCGCGGGTCGTCTTTCTCCAAGCCCGCATAGACCATGCTTTTGAGTCCTGCATAGGTCATGCTGGCATAAGAGCGAAGCCCGCCGTTATCGGTGAGACCGGCTTTGGATTCTCCTCCCGCTGCGGGAGTGTAATAGAACCCGCCATCATTGATCTTGGAGGCGAACGCGGTGGTGTTGTTTTCCGTTTCAAGATTTTGTGTACGAGAGACAAACTTGAGAGCTTTTTGAATGGCCGGATCATCGTCGGTCGCGCCGGCCGCTTTGAGAGCTTCAATCAGAAACTGCGTGTTCGAGAGGTCGGGTCGTTTATGACTTCCATAACCGGCACCGCCGAAAGCAATGTCGCTTGATTCCAGTCCTTCTCCTTCATCCCACTGTAGCCCACGCAGAAATTTTTCCGCGTTGTTGATGATTGTCTGATACCGGCCCTCTTTGTTGACTTTCGTGAACACCATCATCGAGATACAGGTTTCGTAATTCCTGTGTGTGGAATCTTTGAAGTAAATCCCTCCATCCTTCTGGACGAAGGACTCCAGATGCTCAAGAGATTTCTTGACGGTCGGATCATCGGCGGTCAGACCAGCATCAAGTAAGGCATTCAATGCCAAACCGCTGACTCCGGGAGCCGCCGGTGATGTCCAACTTCCATCGTCTGCCTGAGACGTTTTCAGGAACGAGATGCCGTGCGAAATGGTCTCTTTCAGTAACTCCTGTTGAGGTTCTGCAGCGTCCGATGAGTTCTGTGCAAACGTGATTGTGAGCGTAAGTAATGTTACTACAAGTATTTTATGGAATAGGCACATGATGGTTGCTCTTCGGAAAATTTGGAGTGGTCGCGTTTGAGAGAAGACGGTGTGAATGACTTATTCTAACCGCTGGCCTTGCAGAAAACAGTGATTTCCTGTCGTCTGAGGACCAGAATTTCGACTCGATTTTGTCTTGAACAACGGATTCCGGGAATCGACCGGGTAACGATTGTGACGGAAATCACAGGTGTTGTCGAAAGTGACAATCAGGCCGGATAACGACATCTGCTCACAATCTGTATAACCGTTACTCTTCAATAACTTCTGCCCGATTGGGATTTTCCTGACAGTTTACCCTCCCTGTTCCTCAGCGCGCAACGCAAAATAGTCTCATCAACTTGAACGACATCTTTTGACAACTGTCTATAAGGTCATCCCGTGAAACAACAACTCTCTTCTCTCGGTTGGATTACCGATCTCGCCAAACGTATTCTCGATGAGATCCTCCCGATTGACCCTCTCGCTCCGATTGGTTGTCATCACTTCCAAGATCCGATGACGGGCCAACATGAAGTGACTTTGTTCGTTTCCAAAACAGAAATTGTCGGTGGTGCAGAAGACGGCCGTCGAGACGATTCCAAGTTCTGTCTCGATTTGAACGGCGTGTTCAATCTGTTTGAAGAAGTGACCGACTTTCGCTGGCAGACTTCGCCCGTCAACGCAGAAGATGAGTTAGGAGCACATGTCGCAGTCGAAGGGCTCTATCAGGGGAATCCTCTCTGGCTGCGAATTCTTGCATCCGCACCCGAGCGATACGATCACGGTCGCGTCATTAATGTGCATACCGCTGAATTAGAAAATCTGTGGCAGGATGAGACGCTGTAAAGACGATGGCTTCATATGAATTTGCGAATGGGTGGCCCCGGCAAATTGTCTCTACAGGACTTTACCGCGGATTTCACAGATGAAAAAAGAGGCGCGTAGGTCGGGTTAGCCGAGCAAAGCGAGCCGTAACCCGACAGTGGAAAATGTGGCGGTCTCTTCCAGAGCAACTCGCGGTTGCCGACAGGGTCTTGGCTCGACATAATGTGAGTCAGACTTTCCGTTGACTGTCATCAAGGACGAACGAGCCGATGTTACATGCCGTAGTGATGTCAGGAGGATCGGGAACGCGTTTCTGGCCTCGCAGTCGTAAATCCCGACCGAAACAATTGCTGCCACTCGCGGGCAAAAACAGTATGATCCGCGAGACGGTGAATCGGGTCCGACCGTGGATTGCCGAAGAGCAGACATGGGTGGTCACCAACAAAAAACAATCTGCCGCCACTGCGGAAGAATTGCCCGAAGTCCCAGAGGCTCAGATTCTTATTGAGCCGCAAGGTCGAAACACGGCTCCTTGCATCGGCTTGGCGGCTGTTGCACTTTTGGAGAAAGATCCCGATGCCGTCATGTTGGTCATGCCGGCTGACCATGTCATTGGCCCTGCGGAGAAATTCGAGCAAGCCGTCAATGATGCTTTAGCCACTATCGAGCAGAATCCCGAGCAGCTTGTCTTGTTCGGTGTTCCGCCCACATATCCGTCGACCGGCTTCGGTTACATCGAGCGGGGAGCTTCTCTGGAAAACGCTCCCAAGGGAGTTTATCGGGTCGAATCGTTTCGAGAGAAACCGGTCCACGCAGTTGCGGAAGAATATATTGCCACGGGTTCTTTCTATTGGAATTGTGGCATCTTTGTTTGGCGAGCAGATCGGATCCTCGCCGCGCTGAAAGAGTTTGAACCTGAAATGCACGACCGTTTGCAGAAGATTCGACCTTCTTTCGGAACTCCGCAATGGCATAATCAATTACAGATCGAATTCCCGTTAATGCGTTCGGTCTCGATTGATGTTGGTGTCCTCGAACGTGCAGCGACTCCAGAAGCCGGACGGAATGTTTCTGTCATCGAGGCACCTTTTGACTGGGATGATTTGGGTTCCTGGCAATCCTTGCCGAGACGATTTGAGCCGGACGAAAATGGGAATACGGTACAAGGTGAATACTGTGGGATTGATACGAGCGGTTGTATTGTCAGTTCACAGGACGATCATTTGATTGCCACAATCGGTGTCGAAGATCTGATCATCGTGCATACCTCTGACGCGACTTTAGTAGCCCGTAAGGACGATGAAAACTCAATTCGTCAACTCATCGAAAAATTGGCGGAGGACGATTATGGAAAATACCTCTGAGCCGAATTCTTCCTCGAATGATTTGTCTTCGTCCGAGTTTCCCACAGAAGGAGCTTTGTTGGGGATCGATTTTGGCACCAAACGGCTAGGATTTGCGGTTTGTGATCGTGCTCAAACCATCGCTTCACCGGTTGAAAACTATCAACGACAAAGTGAGCAGGTTGACCGTCGAGCTTTATTGCGGCTGATCGAAGACTACCGCATCGTCGGGTTGGTCGTGGGATATCCCGTACATATGAGTGGCGACGAAAGCGAATCGGCAATGGCGGCTCGCGAGTTCGGAAATTGGGCCGCCGAGCAATCCCAATTACCGATGATGTTCTGGGACGAACGATTCAGTTCGCTCTCTGCCGATTACTCGTTGCAATTCAGCACTCTCTCTGACAAGAAGAAAAAGGCCAAGCGAGATATGCTTGCTGCGCGAGCGATTTTGCAAAAATTTCTCGATGCCGAGGATCGGGATGAAAAGCCAGCCGATTTGAGAAAAGGCAACTAAACTCTGCTTGAGCATCGATACAAAGACTCTTTGTTTTGAGGGTTATCGTTGAGCCAGTCACTGATACAACTCGCAAAGTGGCCGAGAGATCTGTATCACAAGTCTTACCAGTCGCTGACTCTTCTTATTTTTCCTGATCGTCAGAACCGGACCGGCAACAATAACCGGTATCGTGTTTGGGCATGTATACGAAACTGGTCTCTCTGTTCTTAATTCCAATCATTCGGAAGACGATATCATTCTTGCTGGAAGCCTCCCCTTCCATTGGAAAATTAATACCACGAGGACCGTCCCATGTTTCGTCCCACCCTCCTCAGCGCTTGCGCGCTGATTGTGTCGACTTGCTTTGCATTCGCGGGTTGTAAATCCAATCAACAATCTTCGGCGTCAAAGCCATCCACACAACCTTCGAATAATGCGTACGCGCAACAACACAATTCGAAAATGCCACCTGCCCCAGCTCGCACGGCTGCACGGCCCCGATTGTTACCAGGTGGTCCTACTGCACCATTGACGCCCCCACCTGCTCGCCGTGGAACAAGCCCCACCAGCAGCAGTTCCCCTCGGAGTGGCCCGTCACTGCCTTTGCCGGCTCCACCTGCAGAAGACTTCTGACGAAAACGCAATAAATCATTGTTTTCTCAACCCGGTACGGTCCGTTTGTGATCTTGCCGGGTTTTATTGTGTACAGAGATTTTTATCGGCCAGTCAAGGGGGCTTGGAGAAACATTGAGCAGTATTCAAAATTCCGTAAGTGATTATTTCTAATATCCTTAGAGCATTTGATCGCTGTCTCGAATTCGAAACCGACACCTGGCTTTTAAAATTATTCCATGAATTATGTTTGCATGCGAACTTTTTCTGTCATCGGTGCGTCTAATAGCTGCGTATAGTAGAGTGGAACACAGGTTAAGTGTGGCATTTTGAAACAAGTCAGGTTTTTGTTTCAATTGGCCAGTTTGGTTCTGGATTCAATTTTGAAACGATAAGCAACTGTAGCAAAACAAGTTACAGCCAATTTATCAGTTTCTGCGAGTCACAGGCACAACACTTGCCTGATGTTTCGGCGGGCACGGGTCTGACTGATCTGGTCCTTGAAACATAGAAGGAGCAACTGAGATGTCTCGATACAACAATCCAGCGATTCGGCAGTTGGCCGATCAACAGGTGCAATATGCACCTCGGGATGTCCGTCTGGAACAAATCTCCCGAGCGAAAGAGATTCTCGCTGATCTTGATCCTGAAACCAATTATCCCTACCCCGATCTGTGTGAGAAAATCACCAAGTACCGGCCAGATCGTTATCCCGATTTGGTAGTGAGTGGTGAAGATGCCGCTCATGACCTTCGCTGTTTCGTCGAAGATCTCTCCGATAGTGCCGATCTCAGTGTCGATAGTTTTAACGAACCGGTGCTGACCGTCAAAGAGGTGAGTGACCAATATAACGTCTCTACCAAAACGGTTGATCGTTGGAGAAATCGTGGATTGATCAGTCGCAAGCTGCTTTTCGGAAATCGAAAGCGAATTGGATTTTTGAAATCAGACGTGGATGAATTCGTCAATCAGAATAAAGACATGGTGAAGCGCGGCGCTCGTTTCAGTCAATTGGATGAGGGAGAACGCCTCGATATCATTCGTCGCGCCCGACGTATGGCACGTTACGGCGGCTGTCCTTCGGAAATCAGCAAACGACTGTCACGAAAACTGGGGCGTTCTGCAGAAACGATTCGTTATACTCTGAAGAACTACGATCAGGAACATGGAGCCAATGCCATCTTCCCGCATGCGTCCTCACCTCTGAGTGAAGAACGCAAGCAGGAGATCCTCCGACGGTCGCGTCGTGGCGTTCCCGTAGATCGCTTGGCGGAAGACTATTGCCGAACTAAGGCGAGCGTCTATCGCATCATTTCAGAGATGCGCGCACGTCAGATTCTCGAACAACCCATCGACTTTATGATGAGCGATGAGTTCGAGTTGGAAACGGCTCGTGAACTGATTTTGACCGCTCCCCCTGAAACCGAACCCAAGACCTCGAAAACAAAGGCTCCTCCTGGATTACCTCCGTACTTGGCAAGTCTCTATTCGATTCCTTTGCTCACAAGAGAAGAAGAAGTTTATTACTTCCGTAAAATGAACTATCTGAAGTATCTTGCCTCGGAAGCCCGAGAAAAGATCGATCCCAACCATCCCAAGTCTGCCGAGATGGACAAGATCGAATCGTTGGTTGAGCAAGCGGTTGAAGTGAAAAACTTCCTCATTCGCTCGAACTTGCGTCTCGTCGTTTCTATTGCCAAAAAGCATATGCAAACCGGCATGAATTTCTTCGAGATGGTCAGCGACGGCAACATGTCTCTGATTCGAGCGATTGAAAAGTTCAATTACACGCTGGGCAATAAGTTCTCGACCTATGCTTCATGGGCCATCATGAAGAACTACGCCCGCAGTATTCCGAAAGAGTTCAAGCAGCGTGATCGTTATCGAACCGGCATCGAAGAAGTCTTCGACTGGCGGCAGGATGAAGGGGAACCGCTGATCAAGCAGGAGTTGGTCAATAAGCGCCAACATCAATTGATCATGTCGATTCTCGAGCAACTCGATGATCGCGAAAAGACGATTATCGTAAATCGCTTTGGTCTGGCAGAAGGTGTTGAGCCGCAAACTCTCGAACAGGTTGGTAAAGGACTGGGAGTGACGAAAGAGCGGATTCGACAACTCGAAGCCCGCGCTTTGAAAAAGTTGCGACAGATTACACAAGAAGAGAAACTCGAAATTCCCGGCTTGTGATTTGATCAACGAATAAGAACACCAAACGGACGACGCTCGATGAGGCTCAACTCTCTCGGGCGTTTTTTTTGCGCGATGATATGTTGATTCTCACATCATCTTGGCACGCATCGAAACTATTCAAAAGCGTGTCGTTGCAGTAGGCTGAAGAAATAAATTGCTCAGCAGTCCTCAATTGAAATATCACATTGACGAATGAAACCTCCATGAATATTCATCACGAAGCCCGGTCCATTGGTCCTCTCACCTGTAATGTGATCAAGTCAGAATCCCAAACGGGTTCGCCCGATTTGGTGGTCGTGATGTGTCACGGCTTTGGAGCACCGGGTGACGATTTGGTCGGCTTGGGACCAGAGATGATCTCGCAGTTGGATCAATCTGACGGCTTACGATTTTATTTCCCTCAAGCGCCTCTTTCGTTACTGGAAATGGGAATTCCGGGAGGGCGAGCTTGGTGGATGCTTGATCTGGAAATGTTGGCACTGGCTGCCGAAGGGAAGCTCGAACGAGATCAAAGAGACGATACACCAGAAGGCTTGGTGTCGGCACGCGAACAACTTGCCGAGACTGTAGCCGAGATCCAGAAAGAGACCGGTTTACCGATGAGCCGGATTGTTTTGGGAGGGTTCTCTCAAGGTTCGATGGTGACAACCGATCTTGCTTTGCTGGGGGATGAAGCTCCTGCGGCGTTGGTCATCTATTCGGGAACCCTGTTGTGTCAGGCAGAGTGGAAACAAGCGGCGAGCGACCGGGAATCTCTGTTTGTTCTGCAATCTCACGGTCGGCAAGATCCGATTCTTCCCTTCCGAGTGGCTGAAGATTTGCGAGATCTCTTGAGCCACTCGGGTTGCGATGTGCAGTTTCTCCCGTTTGACGGTCCTCACACGATTCCCCAGATTGCCTTTGAGGAGACAATCAATCTGCTCAAGCGTTTGCTGTCTGAGTGATGAAGTTTCCGTAAATCTCGAAGAGATCCCGCAAAAACAGTGAATGAGAACGTATCAATCGTGTGCTGTCGCGTTGTGTCGCGAGTCTTCGCCGGTCATAATTGACAGTTCTTCCATTTCGTTCTCCTGACTGATTCTTTTCACATGTTTTCGCGACCCAATTTCCCAATTCACTGTTGTTTGCAGCCAGCATTCAGGAATTTCCTGTGCTTGCTTCTGCTGTTGGGATTACCAAATGTGGGTGTCGCGGCAGAGTTGGAAATTGTTTCTTTCGGCTGGCAAGGTCATTTTCAGCCGGGACGTTGGACACCTCTTCGCGTGAAAACCATCGACCTGAAAATAGACACACCAACTTTCGATGTGACGGCCAAGGATGCTGAAGGAAACCTGATGACCTTGCGTCAAGTGGGTCTTCCTGTGGGAGAACCGGGCACCTTCGAACTTCGGGTCAAATCGGGACGCGTGGAGAGTGAGATCGAAGTCTCGCTCGTTGAAGATGATGACATCACGGCCACTGCCGTCTATCACACGATGACCGCTGAGAATCTTGATGCCGCATTCCGACTCAATGATCGCGTCATCGGAATCCTTTCTGAAAACGCACAATTCGGCGAGAAGTTAGCCACAGAATTTTTGGAGATCGAGCTTCCCGAAAATCAACACGCCAAAGTCATACGGCTCGATGATGGAGAGATGTTGCCGGTTGACCCTGTGAATTGGGAAAGTCTCGATGTCCTGTTTCTGTCAATTGATCAGCCACTTCCGCAACAGCAATCCGAAGCGCTTAGGCAGTGGATTCGAGAAGGAGGCCATCTGCTTCTTTCCATCGGCGCACAGGCAGAGGCCTTTCAAAACTCATCTTTGGCAGACTGGCTGCCTCTCGAACTTGGCGACCCTTTAAAGCTTCGAGATCTCAGTCAGTTTGAAAGCTTTATCGGTCGCAGTTCCCGAATTGAATTTACCGGCCGCGTGGAGGGTACGGAGCTTTCAAGTTTTTTGGGTGAAAGCTTGCTTGATTCGCTCGATGGTACTCTTGTTGTCGCGATGCCTTACGGGTTTGGAAAAGTGACTGTTTCGGGAGTCGATCTGGATCGCGCCCCGATGTCGAACTGGAAAGCGATTTCTCGACTGATTGAAAAGCTGACCCTTTCACAAAATCAAAGTAATGATCGCGAAAATACGTCCGATTCCAATCAATTAACCGATAGCGGTATCAGCGAATTGGCGACGCAACTCAGCCTCGCCCAGCAAGACTTTCCCGAAGTTCAGCGGAGTAGTATCTGGGTGGTGATTTCGGCCATCGCCGTCTATCTGCTGCTGATCGGTCCGATTGATTACTTGCTTGTCTATCGAGTTTTCAAGCGTCCCGAATTAACCTGGGTGACGTTTCCATTGCTGATGTTGGGGATGGCGGTGGTCTCTGTCTGGGCGGGAAGTACTACGAATTCTCTGGAAACGACCATCAACCAGGTAAATCTCATCGATGTGGATGGCGTTCAGCAACTTGCCAAAGTGAAATCATTGATGACGGGTTATAGCCCCGCGTCTCAGCGTGTTGCCATCGAAGCCGAGATGTTATTGGATCAGTGGTCCGAGGATGACAATGTCGAGGCAGATGCCGCGATCCTTTCTTGGGATTCAGTTCCCGAGGATGGATTTGGTGGCATCTATCGTCAATCGGGTTTTGAATCGCTTTCTTCAACGAAATATCATCTTGATCGTTCCGAAACAAAAGTCGCCGACTTGCCGGTGGCTCAGTGGTCGACTGTTTCTCTGACCGTCGATCAGTTTGTTCGCGGCATTCCTCTCATCCGCAGTGATCTCAAAGGTTCTACGCTGGGGAGTGTTTCGGGGACGGTCGAACATCGTTTGCCGGGTGAATTGATTGAATGGATGCTCATTTATCGCAATCGTGTCTACTTTCCGCGACCAACGCGCAAAAATGAAGCGGGAGTTTCGATTCCCGCCAATCAACCTGTCGAACTCACTCGCAGTGACTTGTCTGTCAGTCGTGAGCTGAAAGGTTATCTCACCGGCACCAGACAGATTCGTGTGAAGTCTGACAAGCCAACCGAAGAAACTCGCATCGTCGTTGAGCAGGAAGATTACGATCTGTTCTCAACCGATCCCAAGGCAATTATGAGAATCCTTTCCTTCCATAATGCCGCAGGTGGATCGCGATACACGAATCTTGAAAACAGCGCACTTCATCGTGTCGATTGGTCAGAAAAGCTCGATTCCCGTCACGCCGTCTTATACGGTGTGTTGAAAGCCGATGAAGAGAATGATGAGTCACAGGTTTCACCCGTTCGCTGGCTTTGGAACGCAGAGACGGTCAAGCAGGATCGACAAACCACAATTGTCCGTTGTTTGCTGCCGGTTGAACTTCAGAATGATACACGCCGGGTACTTCCCGATTTGAACGAACGTCTAAAGAACTATAAACGATGATCGAAACCCGCAATTTAACAAAACGCTACGGCGACCTGATCGCAGCGAACCAGATCACCATTAAGTTGGAGGAAGGTGACGTGTTTGGTTTCATCGGTCCGAACGGATCGGGGAAAACAACCACGATGCGGATGATCGCCACGCTACTGAATCCCGATTATGGGGAGGCGTATGTTTGTGGGAAATCGATCTATACCGACGCTCGCGAGATTCGTCGTCTGGTGGGTTTTATGCCAGACTTTTTCGGTGTCTATGATGACATGACGGTGACTGAATATTTGGAGTTCTTCGCAGCCACGTATCGCATTGATGGCCCCGCACGACGTAAGGTGGTCGAAGAAAAACTCGAACTGGTCGATATGGGTTACAAGCGAGACGCGATGGTCAATCAACTCTCTCGCGGACAAACTCAACGCATTGGTTTAGCCCGAGTGTTATTGCATGAACCACAAGTGCTACTTCTCGACGAACCTGCCAGCGGTCTCGACCCACGTGTTCGCATCGAAATCCGAAATCTCATTAAACGACTCGGCGAACTTAAGAAGACCGTGATTGTTTCCAGTCACATTCTGCCCGAATTGGCCGATGTCTGCACGAGAGTCGGCATCATCGAAAAAGGCCATATGATTGTGGATGCTTCGGTCGATGAAGTGATGCGGCGTGCCCGTCAGCGAATCATGTTGCAAATCGAAGTCACAGAAAATACCGACGCTGCGGCGAAACTCATGGAAAGTCATGACAGCATCGAAAAAGTCAATGTGAATCAAGGCATCATCGAAACCACATTGAAGAAAGAAGTTGAAGATTATAGTTTCTTGCCGACCATCTTGATTGAAGCTGGCTACCAGATGACACTGTTCCGCGAGGAAGAAGTGAATTTGGAAACCGCGTTTATGCAGTTGACTCAAGGTCTGGTTCAGTAAACATCGGAAGAATCCCCGCAACATTGTTGAATGGAAATCATCATGGGACTTTTTGGACGTAAAGATTGGAACATCATCGCGGTGATTTATGAACGTCGCGATATGTATTCGGTCAATGGAACCCGGGCTAAGGGTAAAGAGACCGAGACCACACGCGATGGTGTCAAAAAACACGACCGTGTGATTCACTACATTGTTCTCGACCAAAAAGGGAAAGTTCTCGAAGACGGACCTGGTCGCAATCAACAAGCCATCGCCCCTGGAACCTATGAAAAACTCAAGCAAGATCTACTCCGTAATCATACGGTGCGCGAAGTCATCGGTGTTCTCGAAGCGGGGACAACGAACCGCATTGCAAAACAGATGATTTGGTCAGGCTACCCGCTACCGCCGAAAAACGAGGATTGATAGTCTGTCACAGATCAATCGTCATCATTACGCTCCAGTTATTTTAGATTTGAGGATACCGTGAATCGTCCGCCGCATGCTGCCGCCGCTCAAGAACCTCCCCGCATTGACCTCAAAGAAGGCTGGCATTGCCTGCATCTTTTTTACACGGTCGATCCCATCGGCTTAAATTCGCTGTCTGATGCAGAACGTCAGGAAGGACGTGAGCAACTCGTTCAGATTCTCAGCCCTGACTCGGAAGGTGCTCCCAAACGAGTGCAAGCTTCTATTGTTTCGGGACACAAAGGGGATCTCGGGGTCATGGCGATGGACCCCAACCCAATGACGTTGGATGCTTTGCAACAAAAAATTCGTGCCTGCAACCTCGGTCAAGCGTTAACTCTTGATTGGTCCTTCGTATCGATCACCGAAATTTCGGAATATGTTCCAACCATCGATCAGTATGCCGAACGATTAAAGCGCGAAGGTACTGGACCCGATGATCCCGCTTATCAAGCCAAGGTGGGTGCTTACGAGCAGCGTTTGCCTGCGATGAACAGTCAGCGGTTGTATCCCGATTTCCCCGCGTTTCCGGTCACTTCGTTCTATCCCATGAACAAAATTCGCGACCCTCATGCGAACTGGTACACAGAACCTTTCAGCAGTCGTTCGTCCATGATGTCCGAACATGCGACATCGGGTATCAAATTTGCTGGTCGAGTGTCGCAATTGATCACCGCATCGACGGGCTTCGATGATTGGGAATGGGGTGTGACGTTGTGGGCGCGTGCTCCCGAGTACATCAAGGAAATCGTGTACGAAATGAGATTCGATCAAGCCTCGGCCAAGTATGCTGAGTTCGGTCCTTTTTACATTTCTTACATCGCTTCCCCAGAAGATGCCGTTTCTCACCTGTTGATATGAGTGTGATGTGAGAATCTCGGAAAACTGTTCAGAAAAAACTCGGAGTAGATCATGGACGCTTTTGAACTCTCCGCAGCGTTGGTCAGTCTCGCTGCTCTGTTCAGTTTTCTGAATTATCATTTCTTTCGGTTGCCCACCACCATTGGTTTGATGCTGTTTGCGCTGCTCACTTCGTTGGTGATTATCGTTGCGGGATCATTTTTTCCCGAATTTCGAAACACGATCACCGCTTCAGTCGCTCAGATCGATTTTGATGAAACCGTACTTCAATGTTTGCTCGGCTTCCTGTTGTTCGCCGGTTCATTACATATCAACCTCAATGAATTGACCCGGCACTGGCTGCTGATCGGTTTGTTAATCAGTGTCGGCGTTGTGGTCTCAACGGTGCTTGTGGGAGCGCTGACATTCGGGGTTTGTTCGGTGTTAGGTTTACCAGTTCAGTTTATCTATTGTCTCTTGTTCGGAGCATTGATTTCTCCCACCGACCCGATTGCCGTCCTGGGATTATTGAGACAGATGGGAGCACCGCAGGATCTGGGAATCAAGATTGCGGGAGAGTCCTTATTCAACGATGGTGTGGGAGTCGTCGTCTTCCTGGGTTTATTGGAAGCGGCAGTCGGTGGACACGGGTTTGATTTAGCCCATCTCGGAGAATTATTTTTGGTGGAAGCAGTCGGAGGGGCCGTGTTTGGCTTGGTTTTGGGAGCCGCCGTCTTCTTCATGCTTCGCTCAGTCGAGAACTACCATGTGGAAGTCTTGTTATCGCTGGCATTGGCGGCGGGCGGTTATGCGTTGGCGATGCGGTTGCACTTGTCGGGTCCGATTGCCATGGTGATCGCCGGGCTTTTGATTGGTAATCAAGGCCGCAAATATGCCATGTCTCCTACGACTGTCGAACATCTCGATCTGTTCTGGGAACTGATTGACGAAATTCTGAATGCGATGTTGTTCGTGCTCATTGGCTTGGAAATCTTGGTCTTGGAATTTCAGCTTTCCTATATCTGGCTGGGTCTGATTATGATTCCCGTCACTTTGTTCTGTCGAGCGGTGGCGGTTGCCGGTCCTGTGGCGGCGGTCATGCCTTCTCGGGAAAGTACCGTCGGCCTTATCAAAATATTGACCTGGGGCGGTTTGCGAGGCGGGATTTCAGTCGCATTGGCGCTTTCGATTCCCCGCATGGTTGAGGGAGAACCTCTCGCCGAACGTGATACGATCATTGCCGCCACCTACATCATCGTTTTGTTTTCTATTCTTGTTCAAGGCCTGACGATTAAAACCGTCGTTCGAAAGGTTCTCGCGGAAGAGAAGTCGCCGGAACCCAAAGCCCATCCGTCATGATCTTTGTTGAGTCATCTTGAGTGGAGCCTGCATGTCGTCAGTTGTCGTGATCGGAGGAGGTCTGGCCGGGTTATCGGCGGGATGTGCGCTGGCGGATCGCGGTCATCAGGTGACAATTCTGGAATCCCGTAATCGCCTCGGAGGACGCGCCAGCTCGTTTGAGGATCGGGAGACGGGCGAGGCCATTGATAATTGCCAACATGTGGCGATGGGTTGCTGCACAAATTATCTACACTTCTGCCAAACGCTCGGCGTCGATCATCTCCTCGAACGCCAACGCGAACTTCACTTCGTCGATGTAAAAGGAGCGATCAGTCGCTTCCGTCCCTCGACTTGGCTGCCAAGTCCTTTGCACCTGGCGAGACCGCTCGCTGCACTCAAATACCTCTCTTTTGACGACAAAAGTCAGATTGCCAGCGCCCTCAGTCAATTGGTCACTTTGAGTTCTTCTACGCGACAACATCGGGTGTCCCAGAAATTTCGGGACGAGTTTCAGGTCACCGATGAAGATTTACAATCCACACGCGAGGCAAGGCAAGACCAACTGACGTTTCGCGAGTTTCTGGAATCGTGTCGGCAATCCGAACATGTCATTCGCACATTTTGGCATGTGGTTTTGGTCAGCGCGTTGAGTGAATCGTTAGAGAATATCTCCTTTCAACAGGGAGCACAGGTCTTTGTTGATGGCTTTCTTCGCAACACAAGCGGCTGGCAAGTGCATGTTCCCATCGCACCATTAGAGGAGTTCTACGGCGAGCCGTTGGCTCAGTGGCTTTCTACAAGAGGAGGCACCATTCAAACAGAATCGGGAGTCACCAATCTGGTGATGAACGAATCGGGCTTGGTTGAATCGGCTCAATTAAGAGACGGCTCAACTCTCACTGCCGATCATTTCATTCTCGCCGTCCCCTGGCATCGAACTCTCGATCTCTTACCGGCGGAACTGCAATTGAAATATCAGACACTTGCTGAGATCCCGGCGGCCCCCATCAGTAGTGTTCATCTTTGGCTGGATCGGGAAATCACTTCTTTGCCCCATGCGGTGTTCGTCGATCACCTGAGCCAATGGATGTTCAATCGATCAAAACTCGATGAACGATATCGAGACAATCCCCGCTTCTATTATCAGGTGGTGATTAGTGCCAGCCAAAACTTGAAAGCCATGTCACAGGAAGAAATCGTCCAACAGGTGATGAGCGACTTACAGTTAGCGTTCCCACCGGCGACCGAAGCCAAGTTGTTGAACTCGCGCGTGGTGACAGAACATAAAGCCGTCTTTTCACCGCAACCGGGTGTAAGAGAATGTCGCCCTTCCCAATCAACGCCCGTCGATAATTTGCACCTGGCCGGAGATTGGACCGACACCGGTTGGCCCGCCACGATGGAAGGGGCCGTTCGCAGCGGCTATCTGGCGGCAGAAAGTGTCTTGGAGCAGTTAGGAACACCCGATACCGTGTTACAACCCGACTTACCCACCGGACGACTTGCACGTTGGTTGTACAAGTTGGATTGAACCTCAATCGTCAACTCGTCGCGATTCACGGCGTCCAGAGTGATGGCTTTGGTTCGTTTTCCGCATCTTGCGCGTCGGCTCTCGGACGACGGCGTGCTTTCATTCTCAAATAGGGAGGCAAGAAGCGGCCGCGATATTTGTAACTGGATACGGGGGCTGTCCGGTCGGCTCGCAGTGGTTCGCGTAGATCTTCGATCAAAAAACCGGCGACGCACAAATCGCCCACCAACTCTTCCCAGCGATGCAGATACTCGGTCGTGCCGCCCTCGCGATAACTGGTATCGGCGACTTTGGGTAACGCGCCTTCCCGATAATATTCCACGCCGATGATGAAATGATCGTCGGCATTGCGGCGTGTCACCTGCAAGCTGGCGGGTTGTTTGTGTTGACTGATGTAGAGCCCGCCATCTTTGGTGACTCGGGCGATCTCTTGATACACGGGTAGCAATTTCGGCACATAACAAGTGCTGACCGGTTGGTGCACGATGTCGAAGAACTGATCCACCAATTCGGGCATGTCGTCCATGCTGGCACGGACGGTGCGAATTTTGAGTCCCCGTCTGTCGGCTTCTCGGCGGTCCAGTTCCAGCATCGTATCCGAAATATCGACGACGGTGACATCGGCCCCCGTCATCGCGTACAAGATCGATTGCCACCCACCGCCTGACGCGAGACAGAGAACTTTCTTCCCGGTCATGTCTGGAGGCAACCAGCCTCGACCATCAAGAATTTTCTGCGGATGAGAACACTCTTCATCAGTGGCGACCCGCGCAAATTGATTGTCGCCGCCGGCAATTTTGTTCCAGGCTTGACGGTTTTTTTCTCGCCAACTCATTCGGGAGCCGTCTTCGAAGACACCAGACCATAAACATACCGCAACGGATCGTTTTGCTCTTTGGCCACTTCTTGCAGAATATCGGCACGACCGGCGCGTCGGCAGAGATCGGAGAACGAGAAGCCGTTCGGGTCTTCCACTTCGGCCAGATATTCTTTGGCCAGTTCGACGGCTGAATCCAGTTTGTCGATTCGCATCATCAGATCGACCATCACATAGGCGATCAGTTGCTTGTCGGGAAGATCGGGGTCGTTCTCAATTTCCTGTTGGAAGTAAGCAAAGGCCTCGTCGATCTCACGCCCCGCCAATACTTTCAGATAATGAACGTGTGATGTGTAAAAGTCTTTGAAGGGTGGCTCGCCGCCGTATTGCAATTGTTTGTCGAGCTTGGAACCGTACTCGGCCAGCTCAATGGCTTTCTCCAGCTCGGCATCATCTCCTTCGAGAAAACGGGCAAAGCGGACGACGGCGTTCAAGTGAGAAACATCAATGTGATAGTTGCCGTTCTCAAACAACCAATCACGTTCGTTGATCAAATCGTGGATCGATTGTCCCTCAGCGATATCAGGATGAGATTGCTTGATGTTGTATTCGAGTGAGGTGCAAAGTTCGCCGTAGAGATGATTGGTCATCAGAGCCGCCGCTTCGTGTCGCGTCTGCTGATCGAATTGTCCCATCATCTGGTCGAGAGTGGTGATGGTGTTGCAGGTGCCGTGTGATTCAATCAACCACTTCACACCCAATACAGGATGAGCGTTTTCATACAAAGCGATATTCAGAAGTTCGTCGTAATTGGGAAGTTCACTGACCTCGTTCCCCAATTTTTCGAGAGCCTCTTTAATGGGATCGCTTTCCTGAATCGTCTTGAAATAAACCCACGCTTGGGCAATTTGGCCGTCTTCAATCAGCATTTGACCGACATCCCGCGCACACTCCACATAATACTCCTCGAACTCCTGTCGCTTTTCCTCAGGAACTTCTTCAAATGTCGTCGGGCGTGTGACCGGTAATCCCCATTCGAATTTCTTTTTCATCAGTAACGCGTCGAAGAGTTTGTGGTACCGTTTTTCGGCCCGCTCGGATTCGAGTAGACAATCGATGGCAGCGGCAGCACCAGAGCTTTCAGCAGTCTGATCTAATGAGGCAAAAATTTGATCACTCATGGTGGGTCAATCGTGGTGGGAGTGAGATTGGATGGATTCGTTCAAAATATTATTCTTCCAGTCTAATCGAGAGAGGACGGCAGTCGCAAATCACTCTCGAACAGATCTTCCGATTCCATAGCAACTCGACTCCATAGCCACTCAATGAACGATTCCGAGTTTGGTGACCATTCCTAACGCCCCTAAGACCAAGAGAATGACCAGAATCGCGTCGGGTTCGATCACCCAGATCCGGCGTTCGACTCGGTACAACATTCCCATTGTGGCAACACAAGTCACCAAAATGACGGCTGCCGCTGTGAGAGTATGTACGGGCGAAACTGCGGAAAGAATGGGACTTCCAAAGCTGAGATCGAGACCGATCATAATCACCATATTGAATGTATTGCTACCCAGAATATTGCCGATGGCCATATCGGTCATCCCCAGGCGGAGTGCTGAAAAAGTGGTTGTTGCTTCGGGTAAAGAGGTGACCAGAGCGACGAGAATGGTACCGACAATTGTTCCCCCCAGTCCCGTTTCTAACGCCAAAGCATTCGAAGTGTCGGCAAGTCGCGGGGCGGCGAGAAAGATCGCACCGGTCGCCAACAGATATCCTGTGAGCGCTTTCCAAAGTGACATGCTCACTACCAATTCTTCATGTTCCTCAGTCTCGTGTTGTCTGGAAAATTGTTGATCAAAAAAGACCAAACGTAGTGAAAAGAGATAAGCGACACCAATGGCAATGGAACCCGCGCCGATGTGTCCCACGCTCCAATCCAAATCCAAAAGGATGAACATCAAGACAATCACTGTGAGCAGAACGCTGGTGACTGCCGAGAGAGCATGTGCGCTCACCGTTCGATTGAGCATTCGACCACGATTTCTGGTCGCCAAGTCGAGGATTGCGAGAATCAGAAGATTGAACAGCGAACTCCCTAATAAGTCACCGACGGCCAGATCGACGGCTCCTAATCGTGCCGCGTGACAACCAACCAGCAACTCCGGTAAACTGGTTGCAATGGCCAGAAGCAATAATCCGGCAAGAGATCGTCCCATACGCAAGCGATCACCGAGGACATCGGAATAACGAACCAGAAATGTTCCCGCGACAACAATGACAGCCGATTCGAGAACAAATTCAATCAGCAGACCGATCATAATCAGACTTTGAAATTTAAGAATGTATAGGAATCGTGCGTGCGCTTTGTAAATGGTGATATTCTGCAATAACGAGTATTGATGAAGACTGCAATGGTCCGTTTCCTTGCAGACTAATTTCGTTCCTGTTCGATCTCCTGAAAATCTATGAATCTCGTCAAGCGACATCGCATTCTCACTGATTGGCCCGCGATGTTTGCGCAGGCAAAAATCATTGATTCGCATGCCGGGTTTAGTGGCGCGATTGTGGAAAGAATCGAAGTTGCCGGTCAGCATTTTGCGTTACGGGGGTGGCCCAAAGAGAGTCTTCCTGCGGCCCGACTTCTCGGCTTACATCAATTTCAGCGATTCCTTTTCGAGCGCGGATTCACTCAGGTAAGTGTTCCTGTACCCACCCTTGATGGCCGTTCTGTGATTCAATATGAAAAACGGTTTTGGCAAATTGAACCGTGGATGCCGGGAAAGGCCGATTTTCTGACACATCCTTCCGACGAAAGACTCAAAGCTGTGATGCAGCTTCTGGCGCGATTACATGTTGCTTCCGCCCAGTTTATTCCCTCTCATGAATCGGCTCTATGGTTTTCTGTTTCACCTTCGTCACCTTCTCCCGCGATCATCGAACGCAGGCAAATTCTCGAACGCTGGAGCGGGACGAATCCTGAAACGCTCAGTCAATCCATCCAGCAAAAACCGATTTCTGCGAATATCAAAGATCGGTTGCGTGAAATTCTGAGGCTTTATCTTTCCCGTGCCGCAAGCATTCACAGTGAACTCCGCGAAATGGCCGCCCATCAATTTTCACTTCAACCTTGTTTGAGAGATTTGTGGAGCGAGCATGTGTTGTGGACGGGTCACCAGGTCACCGGTTTGATTGATTTTGGTGCCTGTCGGATTGAGAACCCGATGATTGATCTTTCCCGATTACTGGGAAGCTATTTTGTCGATGATTCCGAAAGCTACCAGAAATCCATTGATTGGTATGCCGAGATTCGTTCGGTCTCGACCTCCGAGCGAAAGTTGTTTTCGGTACTTGATCGGAGCCAAAGATTGCTGGCAGGAATGACGTGGATTGATCGTTTGGTTCTGACAAGTCAGCCACGGAACGATTGGATTGCTATCGAAAATCGTCTGGATGAGATTCTTCCACGGATGCGAGCGGTGCAGGGCCCATTGATGTAAGCGGTTGTGGTTAAACAAGATATATCGGAATCGCCGTTGTCAAAAACGCTCTGGATGATGTTGACGGCATGTATTAGCATTCCGTCACCATCGAAGGAATATTCCTCCTCGATCAATTCTGATCACCTTTACCGACTCCGGTCCTGAAAACGTGTCTTCTATTCCAATCCGACCTCGACATATTCTGATGATTTCTGCCTGCGCAGTGACTGCGCTGGGCGGTTGTTCGTGGTATGGATTTGGAGACACCAAAAAAGATGAAATGACGCAGGAATTGAGCGAACGTGCTCGCCGTTCAGAAGAAGCCGGAGATTTGAACAAAGCGACCGATTCTTTGTCACGTGTCGCACAAATCGATACGGCCGATGTGGCTGCCCGAATCGAGTTGGCTCGTTTGCATCGTGAAGCAGGTCGTGTTGATGAGGCAATCGGTAGCCTGCGGGAAGTCGTCACACTCACTCCAGACGATTCGCGTGCCTGGTTAGAGTTGGGACAGCTTTATTATCAAAAAGAAAATTATGCAAGTGCCGATGCCTCTCTTGAAGCCGCCCTTCAATTGGATCCTCAACTTATCTCGGCATTGATGATTCGAGGAGAAATTGAAGATCGTCGGCAACAAGAAACCCGCGCACTGGAATACTATCATCGTGTGCTTTCTCTGGAAGAAATTCATCCTCCCGCATTATTGAAAATTGCGAGAATTCAGATGCGGCATAATGAATCGATTCGTGCCAGTGTCTTGTTACGGTCAGTTTGCTATTGTCGTGGAGCGACTCCCGGACAAATAGCCGAAGCGCGTTGGTTGCTGGGTTTGTCATACGGTCAGCAACAACGCTGGGATGACGCGATAGAATCTTTACAGATTGCCGTAGAGATTATGGAACAACCAGGAGCGGATGATCTTTATTATCTGGCATACGCCCAATATCAATCTCAAGACAGTATCGAGACGACAAAAACGCTAGATCGATTGTTTGCGTTACAATCAAATCATGGGCCAGCAAGGTCTTTGAAACGGGCCGTCGACTGGCAAGAAAAACAGTTGCTGGGAGAAATTCAGCAAACTTCGGCGGTTCGAGCAATTCCTCCACCTCCACCGTTGGGATGGGCACAGATTGAAGGCAACGCTCGCGTTGCAAATCAGTAGACATAGACATTTTAGTCATTGGCTGATGTTAACCGAGCGGAGCAGGAAGTTATTGTTAACGTCGTTCATTTCGCATTGCTGGACTAGCCAGCAGTGGCACACGAATTCTCTATTATTTCTGAGGCTTGATGTCTCTGCGTGAGCCAAATTTTTTTCTGGGACTATGCTTGCGTTTCAAAAGACGAATGCTTCAACGTCTCGCTCTTGTTGTTAACCTTACCCGTAGTTGAACTCGCAAGAGTTCACAAGGACCGACACTGCCCTCGCATCTCGTCTGAATTCTTGCGAATCCAGCTACCTGTCCGACGAGCAATCGGTGGTAACCAGAATTGAGTGTCTTGTTTGTTTTTCTCTGCGCCGCGGCGTGAGTCAAATTCTCACACGTCCGAACTCTGGAGGCTCACTGCGTTCGTCCCCAGCCACCCATTTTGGAATTCCTCGACGTCTTGGCGAACTCCGCGGTGAATTAAATTTGGTTCCCTCTCATCTCACTGGCGGGCAAGCCGCCAGTGCCACCCAACAAGAGAATGAACCCGTTGCGTTTGTTTGCGTCTCGGCGTTTTTGTGTCAAATAAATGATCGTTCAAAACTCGCCTTGCCAAACGCAATCTACCAGAGTTAGCGTTCGTGGTTCGCCTGATGGCGAATCGATCTTTGGCAATTTGAACGTCATGACAACATCAACATAGCCCTCAGGGCAATCGCATGAGTTGAGTCTTATTTTCCCGAGAGAATCTGTTTCAGGACCGCCGGATTCCAGCCCGCCATCAGGCGTTTCCCGCGCAGGCTCGCTTTCACCGTCGTGTTTCTCTTGATCAAAGACAACGCCACGCGACGAAACCCGCCCGCGATTTCCTGGCCGTTCCCCTTCCGGATTCGGCT
>JAURQH010000006.1 GCA_030836185.1 Planctomycetota bacterium | reverse complement strand
GAACTCATCGGAGAAGACGCGTCTGGTGCGTTTTGGCTTCTCGGATGAGTGGGAATGGTTGGCAGAATTGTTTGACATGGGCTTCCTCCAAATGGATGATAAAGGTTCCATTTGTTCTCCGCCATTGTTGGTCTACCGCAGCAGATCCTTACCAATCCAGGCCACTTTCAGCCACTGTTTTCCGAAAGAAACCTTGGATTGATAGCGGTGTATTCTCTAAGATGTGTTAAGTTTTCATGACCTTCAATTCTTGACGGTCAATATACCGCATCTGATGTTTATAGATTTCTTAAACTCATTTCGTTCTTCATGAAAGGTTTCTCTCCATGCACACCCACAAAAAAGGTTTCACGCTAATTGAACTGCTGGTGGTCATCGCCATCATCGCCGTTCTGGTAGCTTTACTCCTTCCTGCAGTCCAACAGGCCCGCGAAGCGGCTCGCCGCAGTAGTTGCAAAAACAATCTCAAACAGATTGGACTGGCAATTCACAATTACCATGACACCTTCACGGTGTTTCCCACAAACTTTGGATTTAATTCCCCGAGTTCACCTTACGGAGAACCTCATCGTTTCAGTCGCAGTTGGATTACCTTCATCTTGCCGTATATCGATCAAGCCCCACTTTACAATCAAATCGATATGGATGCGGGGTTAGGTGACGACCCCCGAGCACCACTCCCCTACACTAATACTCCTGCCTCCCCAAGTAACTTGGCAATCGCGCAGACTGTGCTCACAACCTTTCGTTGTCCGTCAAGCGGTGGCGATGCTAAGCAACAAAACCGAGCTAACATTAATGGTGGAATTTTCTTGGCCGTTAATAACTACAAGGCCTGTGCCGGGGCAAACTGGGGCTGGGGTCCTTTTGCCACTAGCAACGCCTCGGGTTGGAATAGCACTCGTTGGGGTGTCTCTAACCATGGCCTTGATCGAGGCAATGGCATGATCATGCGAGGCTCTGGGTTTGGGTATTCGACTTCAATGGCACAGGTGAAAGATGGAACGAGCAACAGCTTTGCCGTGGGCGAAGCGGTCCCTCGTTGGAGTAATCACACTTGGTGGTGGCATTTCAACGGCGTTACCGCTACCACGGCTGTTCCACTTAATCAACCTGCATTGTGTCCGGGTGGGGCTGGTCTCGGAAAAGCTCAAGCTCTAACAGCCTGTTATACGGACTGGCCCAACAATTATTCATTTATGAGTGAACATGTTGGTGGTGGCCAATTTTTGATGGCCGACGGTGCCGTCCGCTTCGTCAGTGAGAATATTGACTTGGATACTTACCGCGGGTTGGGAACCATTGATGGTGGTGAAACCATCGGTGCTTTTTAATCGCTTAACACTTGATAAAACGAACTTCGGAAGTGGGTCTCTGATCGACTTTCGAAGTTCCTTGCTTTTCTTTCAGTTCTTCATTCTAAAATAGACATCAAAGGTGACGATCATGCTGCGCTTGCGACTCGCTTTCTCGCTTTGTTTATTCTCGCTAATTGCGATTGGCTGTGGTGGGGCAGATGGCCCCGCCCTCGACTTGGCTCCTGCTGAGGGGACAGTGAATCTCGATGGCTCCCCGCTTCCCAACGCCGTTGTAACTTTTCATCCCGAATCGGGACGACCGGCAACGGGGCGAACCGATGACTCTGGCCATTTCACCTTAATGACAAAAGAGCCTGGGGACGGAGCCAAGATTGGCTCACATAAAGTGACAGTCATGGCTGATAACACAATGTCAGGTGAGATCAATTCCGAAGACGCCTACAGCGTGCCGGACCCAAACTCTGAATCGGCCGTCCCGGGAAAATATGTCAATCAAAACACGAGTGGCCTCACCGCTGACGTCACTGCGGATGGAGAAAACAAGTTTACTTTTGACTTGGAAAAGTAACTGAGGAATCTATTCCTTTTCGACCTGCTCACCCCATAATTTCACCGTCGCGAAATCACCCGTGTCGTCGAACGATCCGATGCCGATTTGCCCCCAGGCAAATGTCTTGTCGGTCGCCGTCATCACGGGTGTTTTCATGTCGTCGAAGTAAACCTTGATCTCACCGGTCTTGACCGAACGCTCGATGCGGGCGTGATGCCATTCGTCGTCCCACGGAGTTCCCGGCGTCGTTTTTGTCGAAATCTTCGTACGTGGTTTTTCGTTGACAATGAAGATCTGATTGGCATGATCGTCGGTTTTCTTGCCAAAGTGAACGTAATAGAAATGAGATTCGTCCTGATAACCAAAGAACAGACAGAGTGAACGGTGATTATAATCGGGAATCGTGGAACGAAATTTCACCTCCATCACAAAGTCCGAAACGACCACATCCTTGAGAATCGCACGATTGTAAGGTGACCGAACGGGTGGTTCGTAATTGCTTTTCTTTTTGATCAACGCGTAGACTTGATGATCGTCTTCTGCTTTGAGTTTCCAAGCGGTTTTGTCGGTCGGTGTCCACTGCTGCGAACCGGCAGAGAAATCTTCGCTGATAAGCAGAGCTGATTTGTTGTTGCCACAACTTGCATCTTCCGCGAAGACTTCAATAGAACAATGAACGAACCAAAGCAGAATACTCATCATCAAAAGTCGGGACATGGATTGATCCTCACAAAATAGAAAGGTGTTGATCGAATTATCATGCAACACCACTCACTGTATTGCAAATTGCTTCAGATACTCTTCAATCAACGTAACATCATCCGCAATGATTTGATCCCGATTTGGCGCGGGCCATAGTTGGGATTAAACGTGCCAATGGCGACATGCCCTTCCTGATAATTGGGGAGCGGAACATCGCGGAACAGATACGCCCCCGCAGCTTGCATCGAGACTTTTTTGTTATCAACACGCAAACGCAACGGTCCTAGCCCCTTGGTTTCGTGTGCCACCAGTTTTTTGACGGAAAATTCAACAGCTTTTCCATCTTTAATTTCGACCAAAAACCAATGTCCGCCTTGGACAAGTTGAGTGTTATAAATCGCGTAACCAGACTTGGCTTCGATGTCCCAACCTACCAGAATCATCCAACCTCCTTTGTCCTGAATGGCGATAATTCCTTCCAGATCAAAGTCTTTGGCTATCGGCAGACGGAGCAGCGCGTCTTTTCCAAATTCTCGCACGATATAGCCATTCCGAATAATGAACTCCCCGTCAACACTAAAACTGCCCAATCGATGCTGATCGAACTTATCACCAGAAAAAGAGTAATTTTTGGGGAAATTCCAGACTGGAAAGTCTTCTGGGATTGGAGACTCCCCAGGCTGATTTGCAGGTAAGAGTACCAGTGTCGTCCATTTCTTTTTGGAGAGTTTAACATCTTCGCGAGGTTTCTTTTCTGCTTCGGAGTCTTTCTTGTCCTCATTCGTCGAAGGAGCCTCCTGAGTCGCTGAACTCTGATTGGAATCCGGCGTCGTTTCTTCAGAACCCTTCTCAACTGGCGTGTTGGAATCAACAGGAAATTTTTCCGAAGCCTGCGTTTTGGATTCTGAGACGATGACTTCTTTCACATCGCTGGGAGAGTCGACTGTCTCCTCTGGATCGACTGTCGGTTCTCCCGAAGACGAGGACTCCACGACGAGAGCTTTTTCCTCACTGGCAACTTCTACCTCTTGCTTCTCATCAGTGGCCATCTCAGGAAGTGTGCTGGTCGTATCTGTCTGAGTTGAATCACCTGGCTTTTCTGTGGGCGATTTGGAATCAGCAAGCAATTGATTCGTGGCAACATCCGTTTTCTCAGCGAACTGTGGTCGTTCATCGGGTAATTCTTCTGGTGTGGCAAACTTAACAACGACCAAATAACCGAGACCGACAGTCAACATGCCCAAAAACAAACCGAGAGCAAGTGCCTGGAAATCCTTAAACGAACGAGAGGGGCGATTTGATGAATTAGAAGACATGCTGTGGCCCATCTTGAAGAGGTGAACAATGAAGAGTCCATACCCTAAGGGGTACATATATGCATGTCAAGTAAAAGTTTGCGCTAAGCCAAGAGGGCTTTTTCACTCACGATTCTCTTTAAGAGATTTTAATCGGTCCAATAACGGCGGCCCTCCGTCCCGAGAACGCTCGGGCTGGCGACCTTCCGGCGGTTTTGGCCTCTCTCTTCCTCCCGGCCGATCAGGTTCTGAATCGCGCCCACCAAATCCTCCGGGGCCTCGCCGTCCCCCCGGTCCACGTTCATCATCCCGACCCGGTCCACGCGGTGGTCGCATGGCATCCCGATAGGTTTGGATCTGTTGTCTTAATTCTGAGATTGACTGGGAAAGTGGAGTGGGATTCAAATCTCGATATGCTTCCACCAGGTCAAAATACATCTGCCCTGGCTCTTTTTGCATCAACTTCTTTTTCTCTTCCGGATCGCGGGTCTCCAGGAATTCCTGAAGCTTAGAAGTTGTCGGTACGTCTTCCATATATTCTGAAAGTAACGCGCGCTCGGACATCATGACGAGTGCGAAAATCTGAAACTCTTTCTTCGGAAATTTTTGTAGCTTTGATCGCAGTATTTCATTCTCGATGGCCCCCACCATTTCCTCGACTATTTCTTCAGGAAACGGTTGTCGGTTCACGCCGGTTGGCTTTGGCTCCCAAGTTTTCAAGGCTGCCGTGAGAACCAAAGCATACCGTGTTGCTGCTTCCGACTTTTCAAAGCTGGCTTTTTGACTGGGATTCGTCGGGAGATTCGCTTGAATCACAGCCCCAATTGCTTGCATGTCATCATCGCTGAGTTTCTGACCGCCTCCGTGCCGATTCATTTCCTGCAAAAATGAGGATCGACGTTGATCAGCTTCGGCGAGACCGAGATCGAGTTGTTGTTGTCGATATTCACGTTCTTCCTGAATTCGCTTGATCGTTAAAACACGTTGATTCAAATCTGACTTTTGTTCGATTTCTCCACGCTCAACAGGATTTAACGAAACCAGAAAATCTTTGTAATCCGCCAAAGTCGTTTTCAGCGCGACCTGCTCACCATTTAATTGATTGTGCAAATCCCGATACCGTTGCTGATCGGCGGGGGACATTTTTTGGAACCGTTCAAATTGATGCTCGATTCGTAGCCGTTCACTAGCAGTCATCAACCGCAGCTCTTGCAAACGCTCGGCCCGCAGCCCGGATTGGTTCATGGCTGCATGCAATACGGGAACCAATACAACACACAACAAAGCCGATCCGAACATCATCCATGCGGGAGTGAGAAATCGTGACTTCTTGCGAGTGGCATTATTCATTGATCGCTCCGGTTCGTTCGAGCTCTTTGAGAAGTTCGACTCCCGTGCCAACTTCAATATCGAGCGACTCGTACAACTCCAGATTCTGAATGACGGGAAGGTCTTCGACGAGTTGATCGGTCGGATTTTGAACCCAGCGATTGGAGATCGTAAAGCCCAGCCACGAAGCAACTGAGACTCCCGCCAACCAGATAAAGGCCATGCCAACCAGCCTCACTTGCGGATAATATTGATCCAAACTGACGCTGGGTTCTGTTTTTTCTTCGAGTAGAACCGTTTGCATCGTCGTGTGAGTAAACGTCTCTGGTGCTTTTTCTGCAGGCAGCAGGTCGAGCATTTCCCAAGTGCGGGTCAACATTTCGACTTCGTGACGAGCCACTGGGCTACCCACCAGCGCCTGATCGATGGCGCGCGATTGCTCGCCATCCAACTCGCCATCGAGATAGGCGACGAGATCTTCTCGCTGTTCAGATTTGAGTCGACTGATTTTGTCCATAATCTTCCCCAACCTTGATTGGGAGTCACCTATTTCACGTACGATTCCAATTTCTCACGCAAGGTTTCGCGTGCACGAGACAATAACGATTTCACCGCTGCCGGCGTCATTTCCATCGTGTCGGCAATGTCGGCATAACTCATCCCTTCAAACTTATTCAAGAGAACCGCCATTTGTTGGCGTTCATTGAGTTCCGAAAGTGCGTCCTGCACGATGGATTGCAGTTCCGACTTATCCACTTGACGCGTCGGCATCAACGCCGATTTATCTTTGAGTATCTGTTCTTCGGGTCGTGCCCCAAGTGGGCCGGAGTCCGAAGGGTTCAACTTGACTTCTTTACGCCGTCCCTTATCGCGTCTCTTATTACTGGCAAGATTATTGGCAATGTGAAACAACCACGTGGAAAATTTCGCGCGAGGTTCGTAACCATTTCTGGCACGGTAGATTCGCAAAAAAGTTTCCTGCGCTAAATCTTCTGCAGCCGACCGATCTCGCACCAAGTGGTAGAAGAGTCCAATCAGTCGATCCTGATATCCGGCCACCAATTTACCAAAGGCCTCGTCGTCCCCAGCTTTCACGCGCAGCATCAGCGCAACGTCCGGGTCACGGAGGAAGGCTGGCTGCTTGGCCTTAATTTCGCTGGTTACCACAGGTGACTAACTCTCTGAAGTTTGTCTGATTGAAGGATTCAAACCCCGCACCTCGAAAAAAGTTTCGGGGAATTCGTCTCGTCTTAGGTTGACTGCTGGAACCGCTTCCGCAGACGCCTTAAACTGAGTGCATACACCGTTTTCTGAGATCTCAGAATATATCCCCACCTTCCTGAACACAATGATTGATTGACGCCTGGCGTCTTATACGGAGCTTTCATGTCTCTCAGCACTCTCCCACTCAGCTATTGCACGAACGTCCATCCGGGCCTGACCGTGGAAGAAGTCTGCCAAGGATTGGTCGATTACGCCGGTCCTATCCAGAAAAAACTAACATCTCCATTGGCAGCCGGTCTCTGGTTGGCACAACCCGTGATCGAAGAATTACGCGCAGATACCACGAAAATCGGAAAACTGAAACAGACTCTCAAAGATCAAAATTTAATCTGCTATACGCTCAATGCCTTTCCCTACGGCAACTTTCATTCGGATCGCGTGAAAGAACAGGTGTATGTACCCGACTGGAGTCAGGAAGATCGACTGACCTACACTCACGAATGTGCCAAGATTCTTGCCGACCTGATGGACGAGATCGACGAGGGAAGTATTTCGACCGTCCCCCTGGGTTTCAAACAACTTGCCAGCGGTGCCGACTTCCGCGCCAAGTGCATTGATCAACTTCTGCAACTCGCCACACATCTAGAACAGCTTTATCAAGACACCGGGAAACGGATCCGTCTTGCCATTGAACCCGAACCGTTATGCGTTCTGGAAACAACACCTGAAACCATTGAATTCTTTCAGGAACTCAAATCGGTCGCCATCGAGCGTGATCTGGCAAAACTTGCCCGCGAATATCTCGGGGTCTGTTATGACGTCTGTCATCAAGCGGTCGAATTTGAGGATGTCGCCGACTCTCTAAAATCACTCGACGCTGCCGGAATAAGGATCAACAAAGTTCATATCACTTGTGCCATCGATCTTGATCAGCCTGCAGAGAACGAAGCGGGACGCAAAATGCTGGCAGGTTTTGTGGAACAACGATACTTGCATCAAACCTTCGCACTCTTTGCAGACGGTAACATTCGAACGATTACCGATCTCACAGAAGACCTTTGCCTCAATCCTCCTCCGCACATGGCTGACGCCATCAAATGGCGAATCCATTTTCATGTCCCGGTGAATGCCGATGATCTTGGCCCCTTGGGAACGACTCGCGAGGAATTGAAAATTGCGGTCAAGACCGTTGCGGAGCTCGACCAAACACCCCATCTGGAAGTCGAAACCTACACTTGGAGCGTGATGCCGGGTGAAGAACAACCATCACTCGTCGATGGATTCACTCAAGAATTGCAGGCAACACTGGAACTGTTAGCTCAATAAATCGACCGTAATCTGGAGAGTCACTATGCTGAAAATTCTCATCGCTTTGCTGATCTTCTTCCCCACGCTTGCCAACGCACAAACCACGGACGACTCTCCCGTCATCCGCGAGAATAAACTCCCCGGCTCGAACGATTGGCAACTGACTCGCGTTCGAGTCGACAATGATGGCTTTCGTTCGCCCTGGATTGAAGGTTACTGTTCCCAACAAAGCCTCTCAGCAGGCGAGACATTGGACATTATGGTTTCGACAGCTCCGCAACGTGATTTCCAGTTGGAAATCTTTCGTATGGGATATTACGGCGGTCGCGGCGCGCGATTGATGAAAACCTACGAACGACTGAAAGGGATCACCCAACCGTCTCCCGAACCGGGAGAAAAGAATCTTCACGAATGCCAGTGGGAGTCGAGTGTTTCTTTGACGATTCCTGAAGACTGGATCAGCGGTGTTTATCTCGGACGATTAACGACGATCCCGACAGAAACCGAAGCGTACTGGCAAAGTTATATCGTGTTCATTGTGACCGATGACCGGCCCGCCGACATTCTCTTTCAATGTTCGGACAACACTTGGCAAGCTTACAACCGTTGGCCCAACAATTACTCGATCTACACTCACCCCAAAGGGAATCAAGGCCCGTGGGCCGATGTCTCGTTTGATCGTCCGTATGGACGAGAAGCACAGCACACGGGTGTTGTGAACGATCCACTTACGGTCGGTTCTGGTGAGTTTCTGCCTTTTGAATTCCCGATGGCGTATTGGTTAGAAAAACACGGCTACGATGTCACCTATTGCTCCAACAGCGACATGCTTACTCCCGAACGAGGACTCAAATGCAAAGTTTTTGTCAGCATCGGTCATGACGAATACTGGGACATCCGGCAATTTAACAGCGTGACGAAAATGCGTGACGCGGGTGTCGATCTCATGTTTCTTTCGGGAAACAGCGTCTGCTGGGTCACGCCGTTTCGAAAAAGTTCGACCGATGTTCCCAATCGAATTATCTTCCGTGGTGGACCCTACGGCGGAGAGAATGAATACGCCGTCAATCGCCAGAAAAATCATGGCCCGTTTCCACATCACGGACCCGATGAAGGCTTACTGATGGGTGCTCGCAATGTTGAACCCGTCAACGGTGGAGGAGACTGGATCATCACCAAACCCGATCACTGGATGTTTGCCGGAACCGGCGCCAATCAAGGGGACAAGATTCCCGGCCTGATTGGCTGGGAGTATCACGGGCAACCCGCTGACATCGAAGGGCTCGAAGTGGTCGCCGGTGGAACTGCCTGGCAAGGGGGTGTGAATCCTCAGCAATGGACGGCCACCATCTATCCCGGCCCGAAAGGCAACTTCGTCTTCAACGCGGCCACGATTTTCTGGGCTCAGGGACTCAGTTCACCCCCCGGGCATGTCCTTCCATGGTCTCACTGGAGCCGTCCCCACGGCCCCGATGAACGCGTGCAAAAGATCACCGAAAATCTGCTAAAACAGGCAATTGCCAATTAAGAGTGTTAGTCTGCAAAAGGAGGACGGTCGCGTTTGAGTGCAACTTCTTCCGTAAAGGGTGGACGCTCTCGCTTTGCTGACGCCGAGTTCTCTGCGAACGGCGGACGCTCAATAGCACTGGAGACATTCTGAATACGAGACCTCATCACCTCTTGTGAACTCAGCGGTTCCCAACCATTTTCGAGAACATCTTGACGCCCTTGCAAGCGAATTTCCTCAGCAGTGGCGACGGTTGTCTCTTCTGACTCTAAGCGAGCAGCATTTTCGTTTGTTGCAGCAATCTTGTCCTGATTACTGTTGTTCGATTCTACCCGTTCACCAGATGTGATGTCCTCCGCAGTTGCCAACGCCACCTCTCCTTGATCCGCTTCGGGTGTTTGTCCACGAACCACTTCCGGTTGACGGACTTTGGAATCATTCGAGGCCAGCATAACCCCTTTCGGCAATTTCAACCGTGGCGAACCGGCCATCACCCAATTGTTCCATTTGCCTTCAAGCTGCTCGATGTTTTTCAGTTTGTAATGAGTGCGAATCGCGTTATCCCAACCGTGATGATGGGCGGCTTCGAGGAATTCCAGAAAACTTTTCCGACCCTTTTTCTGAATCAGATAATCAGAGAGAGAGTAGCCTTGAGCGTACAAGGTCAAAACTCGTTGCATGTCTTGTGGATACTCTTTGATCGCCAGTAGCTGGCGGAGTGAGAAACGTGTTCCGTTATTCGTCACCTGTTTGAGCGTCTGCATTTGACGCATGCGTTCGGACTCATGTTCGATGATGGTCGCGGCACCTTCATCAGCCCAACGCGGCAGAGGCCGCCGAAAATAGCTGGCAAAAATTGTATGACTCACTTCGTGCGGGATGACCGAGTCGAGAATCCGTTGCTCGGTCCCCTGCACATTCATCTTCCATCCAAACACTTCTCCGCGGTCAAACTGAAATGATGTGGCCCCTCCTGCTCCAATCTGTCCCACCCGAACAGAAATTGGACAGGGGCGATACCATTTTGGCAGTTTCTTTCCTAACCACGCGACAGCCAGTTCTTCTCGATAGAACTCGGCTGCCTTTCCTACCTCTTCTGCGAAATCCTTCGTCGGCGCGTTCACCACAAAATTTGGTGTTCGGTATGTAGCAGCCTCGGTTGTGCCGAGAGTGCCAAGTGTCATCACCGCTACCCAAGCGGCGAATCGAGTCTTACGAGCATCCATGCTCTATCTTTCCTCGAGTTGCGGGAGAGTCTCCGAGTTCTTAACAGGTTAGGCAGTTGGTGTGCCAAACGAGGCGTTCAACACATAATCGTTCTAACCTGTTCCAAAACAGCGGCTTGCGGCTATCTATGCCCCACGCTGCTGTTCGTAACATTTACAAAATTTAGATCTGGTGTGTAAATTTTGCAAGATCAATCACTCGAGATGAACTGCTTAACATGTCCGCCCTTATTGATTCTCCAGAATTTGAAACTCAGATAATAGACTGTTGAGAAGCGGGCTTGTCAGCAAGAACGAGAAATTTGAGGATTGGGCAAGAAGGAAATTTTTAGACGAAATCTGTTCCCGAATCAAAGAGCCGTGCCTGGCAAAACTGTGTTTTTCAACGGGCGATAATCTCACATTGACCAAACTGCCACTCTCTCACGATAATGCAACTACTCTCACTTCTCAGAGTGAGAGTGTAGAGATGACTCCGACTACATCTGGAAAGCGCAGAGATGCCCGATAATTTTGATAAAGATGCCGACGATTTCCAGGATGGAGATCAGATCATTCCCTCGACCATGCGAGGCAGAGATTGGCCCTGCCTGCGTCAGTTCGGAGTCTTTTTTGAGAATCGTGTTGGCCAATTGCACGAATTATTGCGATCACTGGAGAAAGACGATCTCAGGATCGTCGGGATGAGCGTAGCTGATTCCATCGACTACGCGGTCACCCGTTTGATCATGGATGATTACGAGCGAGCCGTTGAGATCATGGAACAATCCCCGTTCAAAACATTTGAAACCGACATTATCGGAGTCGAACTCCCTGACAGTGATCAACCGTTTTTGGAGATCTGCACAGCGCTGCTGCGTGGAGAAGTCAACCTGCAGTATGCTTATCCGCTGCTCTACCATAAAGGTGGCCGCAAGGCGATTGCCGTTTATGTCGATGACATTGATGCGGGCATCCAGATTCTTCAAGACCGGGATATCACGCTGTTGACGGAAGGCGATTTGGACGGAGATGGGGAATTCTTCTAGGATATCCCTATCCAGATATCCCTAACTGAAGTGTTTACCCCCCATTCAATGCCCGCGTAGAAAGACTCTTCACCTACACCTAAGTCTAATTCTTGTAAAGTTTTGCTATTTGTCGAATTCCCAAGTTGCCACATCGGATTTTCCCCCATACATTCCCAATGTCATCGCTTACGGTCTCCCCTCCCGCTTGAGGTTGACGACACACTCTTCCGTGGGTGAACATTCTCTATTCAAGAATGCTGAGCAAGATGAAAACACTCTTTCTACACGTTGTTCCTTCGATAATCCTCCTCTCGTTCACGACAGAAGTGTCTGCAGCGCTGGTCGATTTTGTCAATGGAACCTGGAATTTCGGCAGTGGTGCGGTCACAGGCTGGCAACAGCCAATCTTGGATACTTCTCCTTACACGGGAACCACGACTCTCTCGAACGGTGTTCAAGCCACATTTACGATCACAGACTTTGGTACCGTTATTCATACCAATCCAAACACCTCAGAACACATGACTAGCCGTGCTTACGACACAGGCACAGGATTGTACCTGACCCAAAGTTCGGGGTCTGCCTTCGATGCTGAAGCTGACCCGCTCACGAATTATCTGAGAATCGATGTCGCACTCTCTTCAGCTTCAGCCGTCGAGTTTTTCGTTCATGATATCGATCGAATGAACGATGTTTGGGACGATGCAGTCTATGTGGAAAGTTTTGTGGGAGGTTTTGGTATCTTAGGTGAAGGGACTGTGGCCAACTACGCCGCCTTAGGCTCCAATTTAACAACTTTAACTATTCATACTCAAAATCTTCTCAGCATACGCCCAGATGAAATAGGCAACCCTCCCTCCAGTATTATTGATGATGCGGACGAGCTGACAACAAACTCGGCCCGCATCAATTTTGCTGATGAGGTTCAGTATTTCAGCTTTTATTATTGGGATCGCGACGCAGATGCCTCCGAATCTAACAACCAATTGATTCACCTTGCGGGAATCAGCGTTTTGGACATGAGCGAAGTTCCCGAACCTTCCACGTGGGCATTTCTGACAATCACCGGTCTGGCTGGTTTTGTAAGAAAACGTCGTCTCTCGAAGCGCAATTCCCACGTGGCTTGCTAAAACTCAGAACGGCAATGCCGTATTGACGTAATCCCCTGTATATAATAGGTTTCCGCTGTCTTAATAGTGGTCCCCCGACACAGGCAAAGGATTGCCGACGTGAACTTTTCCTCCTTGGCATTCTTTATTTTTCTTCCCCTGGTCTGGCTGACTTATTGGCTCTTGGTCAAGCGGTCGTGGCAGAACTTGCTACTACTCTGCGCGAGTTACTTTTTCTATGGCTGGTGGGACTACCGCTTCTGCGTCCTGATGCTGGCCTCTACACTTGTTGATTATTTCCTCGCCAATGGGATTCATCGGGCTGAAAACCCCGTTCATCGCAAACGGCTACTCATCGCAAGCCTCGCATGCAATCTGGGACTGCTGGGAGTCTTCAAGTATTTCAACTTCTTCCTCGATAACCTGATCGCTTTGGGAGACTCGTTAGGATGGAATCTCGACACGGGCACTTTGAATCTGATCCTGCCTGTCGGCATCAGCTTCTACACTTTCCAAACCCTCAGTTACACAATCGATGTTTACTATCGACGCATGGAACCTACTCGCAACCTCGTCGATTACATGACCTTCGTGTCATTCTTTCCACAGCTTGTTGCCGGTCCGATTGAACGAGCAAAAAATCTTCTCCCCCAATTCGAACAACGACGATTCTTTCACCTGAAACAGATGCAGTTGGGAGTTCTTCGCATCCTGTGGGGATTGTTCAAAAAAGTCGTCATCGCGGACACCGTCGCTGGTTTTGTGAACTCGTCTTACAACGATGTTGCGGCGGCTTCGGGTGCAGAACTGACAGTCGCCACCTTTCTGTTTGCCTTCCAGATCTACTGTGACTTTTCCGGGTACTCCGACATCGCCATCGGCACCGCCCAGATGTTCGGTATCAAATTGATGCGAAACTTTGCCTATCCCTATTTCTCACAAAACTTGCGAGAGTTCTGGTCGCGTTGGCATATTTCACTCTCCACCTGGTTTCGTGATTACGTCTACATTCCATTGGGGGGCAATCGTGTTTCCGCCGGGAGGCAAAAACTAAACCTGCTAATCACTTTTCTGATCAGTGGGTTCTGGCATGGGGCCGCTTGGCCGTTCATTGTCTGGGGGGGGCTTCACGGAACAGTCGTTGCATTCAGCAACAATCGGAGTCGAACACAAAAAAAGCGAGGCTGGAAACATGTCGGGGGAGACCATTTGATTCCTTCGCTGGCCACCCTCATGCGAATGAGTGCGACGTTTCTTTTTGTCTGTTTTTGCTGGATTTTCTTTCGTGGCAATTCGATGGCCGATTGCGTCACCATCATCGAAAAAATCAGCAGTTCGCTACTAACAGCCGAGTTCTACCTTCAAATGAAAGAACTCTTGAGTCTCTCCGAACTACGTCAATCAATGGCTCTTATCGGCTTACTCGTCGGGATTGAGTGGATTCAAAGAGATCGCGACTATCCGCTGGAATATTCAACCTTGCCGCAACCTCTGCAATGGTCGGCTGTTACTCTCGTCGCTTGGTTTGTCATGGAATACGCATCTCGGGTCACCGACAACCCCTTTATCTACTTTCAGTTCTAAACAACAAAACAATTCGGAACTCAGGCGTCTCTCTCAACCATGATGAATGGCAACTTCAAAACAACTCGGCTTCGACGTCTCGGTATGGTATGCCTGAATATCGTCGCAGTCCTCGTCACTTTGGAATTGTGTTGTCGGAATCTCATCGAAACACCCTTCGAACTGATCGTTCGGGGCGAATATTGTCGTCACCTGACACCGAATGTTGATCGTAAAGTCTGGAATAAAGAAACACAAAAGTTTATCCAACTACAAACAAACTCTCTCGGCTTCCGAGATCATGAACCGGTTATCCCCAAACTGCTCGGCATCAAACGCATTGCTGTTCTGGGAGATTCATTTGTTGCCGCAGAACAAGTTCCGCAGAATCAAGTTTTCACGGAACAATTGGAAACCCTTCTGAATCAAAACAGTGAGGAAACTCGTTGGGAAGTCTTGAACTTCGGAGTCCCTGGAACGGGGACCGCCGATCAACATGTTCGCTATCTGCACCATGTACACCAGTGCGATCCAGACATCGTGATTCTATGCTTCGGCATGTCGACCGATTTGGTGGACTTGAACCCACGATTATCGACAAACCCACTGGCAAATTATGACTTTAATGAACAAGGCCAACTCGAACTCGTCCAACAAAGTGCTTCGACTCAAAAAGCCAATAATCTGCTCAATGAGTACTCGAAGCTCTATATTTGGCAAAAACAGCGTCTCAATCGCTTGCGAAAAACGTGGAAATCAAATACCGACCAAATTGATGTGCGGCACAAAATTTACTTCGACCCGCCACTTGCTAAATTCGAGCACTCGTGGAAATTGTTAAATGCAATTTTGCCCATGTTTCGGGACGATGTCGAAGCGGACGGAGCAAAGTTCCTTGTGATGACCATGCCGAATGCGAACACCATCTACCCTGATATCTTCAATGAATTCGTGGCAAAAGTTCATCGTGAAAATGCTGCTCAAAAAATCTCACGAGATTTGCCACTCGAACACCTGGAAGAGATCACGACATCGACACAAATTCCATTCCTCTCATTGGAGCGAACATTTCGATCTGGATTGGAATCGGGACAAATTTCCCAGACTGAAGACTTGTTTCCAGGTCGCTCTGGACACCTGAGCAAATATGGACATCAGGAAGCAGCTAAATCTTTGCAGCAATTTCTGTTTCATCATTTCTGGAAGTATGAGGCCAAAGAAACTCCACAGCAACTCGCCGAAGAACCAGGCAAAACGGTTTTCTGAACATGACACACCACTAGAGAACCACGCTGATTGCGATGTTCTATTTCTTCTTTCCGAAGTAGTTGACCAGCCAAAGAAACAGAATCGCGCCCGCCACAGCAACTATCAATTCTCCTAATAGCCCAGTGGCTGCCAATCCGATCATGGATGCAGAGAAGCTTCCTAAGACACTCCCGACAACGCCCACAATCAGGTTACCGACCAATCCGAAGTGCCACCCTTCCAGATTTGTCCCGCGATCCAACCGGCTAATATTCCCAGCAGAATTACCCAGATCAAGCTTCCCATAAAATTCACTTCCCCTCAAATAATGAATGAGTCACTCTCTTTGATTCAATCGCCAATCAGATGAGGGTGCAACAACTCGACATCAGATTCGATATCAGTTTGCGTCCCTTTACCGATACGACAACCGTTAATCAAGTTCCCGGCACCCGTCCCTTTCCAGCGAATTGAAGCAAGTGACTGTTTCGGTGATCGCTGATCGAGAATCGTGCAGCCATTCAAAATCGTATCATCACAGTTCTCCACATACAAACAGTACGGCTCCCCCTCGAGTATCTGAACTCCGCTGAACGTCATTCCCTGACAGCCGATAATTTCGACTAATCCTTCGCGTTGAATGGGGACGGCTTCGGGCACCGTGTGCATTCCTGCTTGAGAGTCTTGAATCAATGTCCCCTGAAGGATGCAGTTTTTGGAATTCTCGAATCGGACTCCTGTCGCCAGTTCATTTTTTCGATAGTCGGGATTGTGGCCGATAACATTACTACCGACAACAATGTTGCGAGAATCCTGCACCCACAAATTTCGATGATGGCCCGAGTAAATGTAATTGCCAGTCAACGTCACGCCGCGGACTGATTCCAAATGCACATTGGTCTCTTGGCTGCCAATCAAGTTACCGGTGATGGCCATCATGCCAACTTTGTGATCGATGCCCCCTCCGGTTCCGATGAGATGAATATTGGCTCCATTGGGAGAATAGGTCGCCTGAATTGTGTTACTGGCGATTGTCACCTCACGAACACTCTCTTCCCCGACATGAATGTAGATTTCAGCCGTCGGAATGCTGTCCGCATCGGGAACTTGATGCGCACGATTATTGTTGTATTCGATGTCGTTGCCGGTGATTTGTAAATTTCGGATCTCGCTATTCTCGATCCTGATCCCGCCCAATCGGTTATAGCTGATGTGGTTTCCTGTGATATTCGTTTGATGCAGATTCACACCATCAAAGTGAATGCCAACACCTGTGTTATTATAGAAGTGACAATGGTCGATGATCACATTTCGATTGCGGCTGGTGAGATGGACGGCTGTCTGGACCTGATGAATCAAGACACCGCGCAAGGTCGGTTGCATCACCCCTTCAATCCGAATCCCGTCTGCTTCAGGATGATCGCCGGTAATTTCGATGCCGCTCACCATCGGCATCCGTTCATGTTCCCATTCCTCAGGACGAAACCCACCAGGATCGGCAGTCTTGGCATGCGTCCCCTGAAAGAAAAAAGCAGGACCGGAACCAGCCATGATGACTTTCGCAACCCCATTAGATCCGTGAATCGAAGTGCGACTGTGTTGTGCCAAATCGACCTGAATCGTCCGCGTAATTCGATAATTTCCACGTCCGAATTCGACAATCCCTTCCCCCATATCAACGGCATGTTGAATAGCAACGGTATCATCGGCCACTCCATCACCCACGGCTCCAAAATCCTTCACATAGGCCATCTTGCCATCCTCGTTTGAACGAATTTAGTTTGTTGATGTATTGTGAAGCAGCGCCGAAGAGGAATCAAAAGCGAATTCTGGACTTTCCCAATTCGCCCCGAATCCATAATTTCGGTAAATACACCTCGTCGAAAAGTCAGAGTTAATTTACACTGGTGGGAGGCAGTCCACACACACTGTCTCCCACACACACCCGTCAACGGACGACATAACCATGCTGCAAAAGCAGGATAACTATCCCAAAATATCGCTTTCGGAAACCGACAAACAACTCCCCAAATATTTTTCGAACGGATTCACCCGGTACGCCAATTTCAAGCCGATGGCCAAAGGGGGTAAAGCGGAACTCTATAGTTGTCTGGATAAAAATCTGGGGCGTTATGTCGCATTCAAAACATTACATCGCTCGATCGCCGAGGATGACTATGAGCGTCGCCGATTCGTCCGCGAAGCAAGAGTGACGGCTCAGCTTCAACACCCTAATACGGTGCCGGTCTATGATATCGGCGTCGATGTTGAAGGCAAACTTTACTTCACCATGAAGAAGGTGGAAGGCGAAACGCTTCGCGAAGTCATCAACCTGCTACAAAAGAAAGACGTGGACGCCGAAGCGACATACACACTTGAACGCATTCTGGGTGTGCTGATTCAGGTCTGCAATGCACTGGCTTATGCCCACGCCCATGGCGTGGTCCACCGCGACATCAAACCCGCTAATATTTTGGTCGGTTTTTTCGGCGAAGTGGTGTTGCTCGATTGGGGAGTCGCCAAAGTTTGGGACATTCCTCAAGCAGAAGACGAACGAATCACGCAAGAACAACATATCCCCAGCAGCAATTCTGAAGAAGAACTTGATCGCTTGACGGGAACCGGGAAACGCCCGGGGACTCCTTTGTATATGTCGCCTGAACAGGTGGAAGGAGCCGAGATCGACGAACGCACTGATATTTATAGTATGGGAGTCGTGCTCTACGAATTGCTGTCATTGCAAGATGCTTCTCGCGGGAAGACCGTCAAAGACACATTCCACAATATTGTCAATGTGGTTCCCACCAACTTGCACGAAGCAGCCCCAGACCGGGAAGTGCCAATACTGCTTTCAAAAATTTGTATGAAGGCATTACAGAAAGACAAAGAAGAACGCTATCAATCGATGTTAGAATTAATCGACGCGATTCGGGGATTCCGTCGCAAAGCATTGGAGACTGCATTCATCGATTAAAAGACAAATTGCCAGAGACCTAACGGAGATCCGGTATCATGGTTTTTCCGGCTCGGCAGATTCGGTGGTTTCAGGTTCGGTTGGAGGTTCCAGTTCCAAGACGATTGTTCTGCGAGTCGCATCGTACTCCACCGATTTGGTGAAGGTGATTGAATCTGCAAACTTCTGTGCGTTGATCACGGGAGTCATCTCAATGGTGAGATTTGTCCCTGAACGTCTGGGTAATGAGATGGCTTTATCAGGAACATCGGTGAGTCCTTCCAACTGCTTGATCAGTTCCCCAAGCTGTGCATCGGAAATATCTGAATTGACCTCAATCGTTACCGGACTGACTTTCACCGCTCCGGCACCGAGCATCGCACTGAGTCCCGGCATCCCCAAAGAATTCGCAACAATTTGGGGTGCTTGAGAATTCATCTCAGTATAGGCAACATTGAATTCCTCTTGCGTTTTGGCTTTTTGTACGGCTGCAATCAATGGTTCAACTTCATCCAAAGCGGGTAGGATTCGGTCTTTCATCATGTTGACCTGTTGGGCCATCATGGGGATCTGGGCTTTTGCCATTCCCATCGACAATGAGAACATCCCCGCCAGACTCTGGGGAATCCACTTCCCTTCCACTTTGACCATACTGAATTCAGTGGGAGTCCCCATCGCCTTGATAACCACCACAGCAGACTCTTCCTGCTGAGTTTTGACAGAGACATTAATTCCATCAAAAAACTTGCCGATATCCGCCTGTTGCAGAAACATTTGAACTTGAACATTCGATTTCAGTTCTTCCACCTGCGATGCCTCTTCAACAATCAACTCCACAAGCTTGTGCAAGTTTTCGGCGACAGGGCTGATGGTCTTTGCAAAGAATACACGGCCATCAAATGATTTCAGTTTTTGCGTACTACTGAATTCTGAATTGATGAAGAGAATCGAAATTTTATTAGCGGGATCAGACAACCTCCGCAGTTTTTCAACTGTTAGCCAGTCAACCGTTCCAGCTCCCATCATCGCGGCAGAGGATTTGAGAGTATTTAACTGTTCCTGCATTTCGGGAGTTTGGTAAACCATTTCCTCTTTGGCGAGCATCGTGCTGACATACCGATTCATCATATTGAATGACTTGTCCCAAAGTTCTGCATCCACCTCTTCGCCGAATTCTTGAAACAGTTCGTTGATTTGAGTTTGATAAGACTTGGGTAAGAGATCCCAGATCCGTTCGTATTCGTTCTTCTCAATAGCCGCGAGAAATTGCTTAACGACTGCATCGGGAGTCTCCGCACTCGAGACAGGGGTCCCCGATGAGGAGCCGACCGTCGGTGCAGAAAATGAAGGAGCTCCCGAAAATGTTGGGGCAGCAGCCGGTGATCCATCAGGAGCAGTTGGTGCTGTCGGAGCCGATGGGGTGGTTCCCGTACCCGTTGAAGAGACTGGAGCAGGCTGATCTCCTCCACAACCAACGAGAAAGCCGGACACCAAAACAGACAATACTGGAACAAAAACCAAACGAATTTGCATAGATAGCCCCTCAAATAAGATTGTAGGCTTCTATTCTAACACTCTTCGCTCCCCGATTCAGCGTCGAATCATGAAAATCTGGCCATCTGTTTCTAACTCAACTCTTCCAACAAAAAAACCCGGTCAAGAAAGGCTCAACCGGGTGAATTTAGTCAAAGATAGCAGGTGCAAAAATCAAATCTGGAACAACATTTTTCCGAGGCCATAAAGATAGATGATTGAGAAAACAACAATAAATCCTACTCGCGTTTTCTGCTTCTCCATCGGGCATTGTGCGGTTCCCATGGTCATTAGCAATAAACCAAATCCCTGAACCGTCGCGAGGGCGTAAACCCCCACCCCAAACATGATCAGAGCAAAATGCCGTATTTTGTCTAATGATTTAATACCGAGTGGTAAAAAGCAGGCCGCAATCAAACCTTCAAAAGCAATCGTAAACCAGGTCAAAAACAGAGCAAAGTTGCGAACTCTCGGAGGAATGCTTTCCATCAAAACAACAGACTTTTCAGTCCCACTCAGATCCTCCAGGTCGCCAAGCTTCTCATGAATGCCTTGTATGTCATCTTCCGTCAACCCACCGACATACATCGTAGCAGGATAAAAACGTGGGTCTTCAAGAAGCGTTAAAGTGAAGAACGAATTATCGACGTAATTGGGGACCGTTAATTTCCACAAGGTGGCAAACAGAAAACACAACCCAATCAGCCAACGTGCGTTAAAAGAAATTGACTTGGCCTTCAGCTTTTCTGGCAGCAACGTACTGCAGAACATCGCCAGACACCAATAAATCATCAGATACTTGTGATTATCGATTTCGTACCAATGTGGAACATGCCCATAAAGCATGGTCCCGCTGATCCCGAACCAGAGCCAAGGTTGACGATAGACGGCTGGCATCACGAAACCGACCACACAGAGGCCGATCATCACGTACTCGACCATATCGTCGAGACCGGAACTCGCGATGAGCATCAGAAACGTCAGACGACTGACGGCTCCGAGACCATCAATTTCGAAGGCCTCCTACTTTTGCAGATCGGCAAATATCCGTTTGACACGACTCAGCATGCCCGATTTCTGGACCGTTTGTTGAGTCGGTGGAGTCATCGTTTCGGTACTACTCATGGTTGGCAATCCACGCAAATGTCCAAGTTCTCACCGGCGGCTGATGCCAATGCGGTTTTATTAAGTCGGAATGTGTATTTCGCAGTTTTTCCTGAGAAATCACCTTTCCACAGTTCCACCCGAATCTCTGTAAAACTCAGGCGATTTTTTTCGTCATGCTGTCCCTGAAACTCGGTCAGATTTTCTGCCTCCGCTTTTCCCTCATCAATGGCTTTCTGAATATCGGCCACAATCTTTTGATACATCCCTGGACCAAATCCTCGTGGAGGCTCGACACGAATTTCTTCTTCCTCTTCCTCATCAACGGCCTCAGCTGGCTTTTCGGCGACCAAAGGCGCGTCAGCTTCTACCGTTTCTTCCGCTGTCACATCTTCCGATTCTTCTTCGACACCGTTGAGAAGATCTTCGATCTCTCGCAGTTGCGACATTGATAAAACAACGCGTTCACCCGCTTTAAGTTTGTTCAATTCTCATGCTGCATCAATCACTTGGGGTAACAACGTCTCCGCATCGTTCAGATACCACGAAAACTTCGCTAATTCTTGAGCAATATGCTTGAGGTTGGATTCGGTCGGCACAGTTCGAGCCAAACTCACATCGTCCAGCACGCCACCTTCATCGAAAATGAAGTTGTAATGCAAGGGGATTTCGATTTCATAATCACCCGTGACGAGATAGGCACGCAGTTCACGGTTTCCCAGAGAATCGACCGAGGCGAACATTCCAAAACCGCCCCCCTTCCAAGGAGATTGATCAATGGTGTAGGCCCGGACGATTTGCGTCAAAGCCACAACCACCAATAGTAGCGGCGCGAATAGCACTAATAGCTTTCGACCCGGACTAAACTCTTTCATCCATCCCAAGCGAAAATCCTGACCAGGGTTCGGTTGTTGACGATTTGGTGATTGATTCATGAGGGGATACTCTCGCAAAAAAGACGATAAAGCGATGGTTGATGTCAGTCACTTTGAGACGTGGAATTAAAGTGCAGCGAGCACTTTTTTCTGTTCGTCCTCTGGTAATCGACCATTCCAGACTTCGAGAACCTTGCCCTGTTTATCAACGAGCAACATCGTAGGGACGCCTTGAACATTCATTTTGTCCATATCGAGCTGAACAATTTTGTCCACTTTGACGTTATTCTTGTCGAGAATTTTTTGCTCTTCCTCAACGGGCGTCTGTTCGTGGAGAGCCACAATCACAGACTTGCTGATTCCTTCCGCATTTCGTTTTTCCACGATTTGACGAAAGAACGGCATACTCTTCGTGCAATGGGGACAATTCGGTGAAATCGCCAAGACAATTGTTTGATCCTTATCCGTTGCTAAATACTCTTGCAGAACAGGTAAGTTGTCGCCCTTTGCGATTGGCTCGGGCGGACGCATTGACCATTTCACGCCCAATGTCGCCAGCGAAATGATGATCACGGCCACATAGCCGATCACTTCGAGTTTGCGTCCTTGTTGAGCAAGTTGAGCTTGTCCAGCCTCAACACCTTCAGGGTGTTCTGAACTTGTGGCGTCAACTGCTTCAACCGAATTTTCGGGAGTCGCAGCGTTTTCAGGAGCTTGATCTTCAGAGGGGGGCATATCTGGCATAACAACAAGCCTTAGTCGAGGGGGAAAACTAGGCAATCAAAGATCGAACACTGTCGATCCCTAACTGTTAAAAGCATTCTGGGCGTCCATTCGAAGGAGTGTCAACCCCCGATTTGAGAAGTTCTGTCAATTCATCGAGAGCCCAAGACCACCCGCATGAGAAACCGGTTATACAGATTCTATCGAGCCCCTATTGTCCCCATATTCATGACCTGAACAGATCATGTGGCGGGTCGATATTCTGTCATCACCCACGGGAACTCACATTGAAATGACCCATTGGGATCACGATCAAGACCCACCGTCTGAAAAGTTTGGGTCGGAAATTTCTTGGTGAATTTCTCATCGACTGTAATGGTGGTCGCGATTGGCTGAATCGCTTCTGATGAAACTTCATAGTCAAATTGTCGAATCGAAATGGCGCACCCCGATGACTTGTTGGGCCGACCGGCAAACACCACGGGAGACGCCAACAACTCACGAATCGCATTCACTGAGTCCTCTGAAATTGAACCTGTTCCAGATTCAATGCCAGCCTCAAAAATGGGATGACCATGACGATTATATGCCTGGAACGTATCTGACCCAGACTCAAAACGACCGTGATGTTTCGAAAAACCGTACATGAAGCGACCAAGAACCGAAGAGCATATGCTGTTCAAAAATATTCTTGCATAAAGCGTCACGCGAGGGATCGCAGGCAAGTCTGCCGATTCTGGAAGTTGTAGGTCGGGAATGATCAATAACACTTCTTCGTATTCGAGACCGAAGCCATATTGAAACTCCCATGAGCCCCAAACATTTCTGACCCAGCGTTGTTTTCCAAACAAAAAAATAACGGGAACAGTCTCCTTCCCCCGAGAGTCAAGCGGAGTAATCCCACTCCCGCGCGGTATCATCTGCTCAATGGCACTGACGGGAAGTTCACCCGGCGACACATACCCCGCAAATGTTCCTCGTAAGGAACGCGGCGTCTTCTGTGGATGCTCGGAAACTCGTCGTATTGAAACTGGAAGAGGCATTGGGAAAGAACCCTCTTGAAAACACGAACACTGAGTGGGCTACGCAGCCAAAAAAGTCAAACGCGCGGTTGACGACTTGTAGCAGCTTATCGTCGATTGGTAATTATCTTTCTCTGATCTCGATGCAATGTTTCGAGGAATCACTTCCCGTTTAAGAGATCAGAGTCAGTTCATCATTCGTATCGCCGTCCGTCGTGTTTGAGCCAGCCACCGGGATGATTGCCGTGCGAGGCTCGGTGAGTCCAATGCAAAACTCCGCCCTGTTGATTCCATTCGTATTCGCCGTAAAACTCGATACGATCACCCACTCCCAAAGTGTCGATCTTCACTGCCACGTCGATATTATGAGCCACCATAACTGTCTGCCCCGAGTCGAGCTTGAGAATGAAGCGTTGATGACGACTCCCTTTGTTGTCGTCCGGCAAGACTCGATCAACAGTGCCGTGCCCCATCACCTGAACATCACTTTGCCGATTCTCGAACGCTTCGGCTAGAACAAGATCAGCGTCACGCAGAGAGACGACGTTTTTCGGCGGTGCTTCAGAAGTTGGAGGAACAACCTGTGCCTGATCGCTCATGTTGACATAGAGATAAGCGATCAGCCAACCAATTCCCATGACGACAAATCGTACAATCAATCGTTTCTGCTTCATGTCGAACCTTCAAGAAATATCATTATTGAGACGGATCCACCCCGTCTTTCACTTGGTCACTCGCGTATTCGTTCCACGAAGTTCGGTCACATCTCCACCGACCAAAACCAATGTAATCGTCCAGTCTTCCGTGGCATCATTGCGGAAGGTCGACTTCACAGTCACAGCCATTTCGCCGGAATGTCCGGTAAAGGTGAAGGTCTTTGTCTCTTCATTCCAATCACCGGTCAGCATCAAATGAATGCCGCGCGAGTCGTGCAATGACAGGAAATATTTCTTGGACTGCTTGTCGTATCCTCGCAAGATCAAGCTTTCCGCGCCGTCTCGAAATACTTGTTTCTGCTCGATGATTTGCCCATTCAGTTTCCACGAAGACGACACATCGAAGGCAAACTTTTGATCCTGATCCACTCCATCCCATTCCCCGACAAAACGACCGAGGATTTTCTGTTCGGGGGAGAGATCGTCTCCCACAGCCAGATTGCTCGTCAACAAACAACACGCCAAAATCATTCTTGCCAACTTATGCCTCATCATATCCCCCTTAATATTGAGCAAAGTTATTTCTCTTCGAGAACAGCAGTCAGGCCGATGACAGACCAACAAGTCCCCCAATAAATGGAAGTTTCAACCGGTTTCCCCTGAGCTTTCTTCTTCGTGCCGGTAGTGGTCTCCCAACTTCCATTGTCGGCTTGATGAACCAACAGAAAATCGACTGCTTTCAAAATCGCAGAATCATTGTCAGGAAGACCGACTGAACTAAACGCATAGACTGCCATGCCAGTCGCCATCGGGTCACTGCCTGTTTCACCGACCCAATCCCAACTACCGTCGTCTCGTTGTCGAGACTTCAGCTCACTCACCCAATGAGCGGTTTGCTTTTTGTCTTGTGACTGATCTGCCAGCAAAATACGCAGCATGAGTGCTTCCGTACTTGTACCCGGTGCCGCCTTGGTAATGGGAACCATCGCTTTCTTACGAGCATCTTGAGCAGCCGTATCGGGAGACGTTCCCAATGCCAGCGCATGCCACATCGACGAGACCAGCGCCGTTTCGTTTTTGTCTCTTCTCTGGAGAGGCAATTGTCCGTTGGCTTTCCAAAGACCACCCTCCTGCTGCCCTTCGATCACATATTTGAGGAAAGTCGCCCGCGTCGAATGATCTTTACGAGGTGTAAACAACTGCCGTTCGGCCCAAAGGATATGACTGACACATTCCAGATTTCGTGTTGCGGCGGGCTTCTGATCCTCTTCGTTGAGCTTGTTAAGATCAGCACGCGACCAGACACGAAGTTCTTCGAGTTCTGCCCCATCAACTTCGACACCAACATCAGCAGCCGCTGCGAGTGACCAAGTCATGAACGATGTTCGGTGACAACTGGTGCAGTCTTTTGATTCGATCCACGAGTTCCCTTCTTTGATAATATAGGGAACAGCCTTCTCGATGGATTGGCGAATCAACTGTTTTTCAGCCGCTCTTGTTGCACCGACTTGGATGAAGAGGCTGAAACAGCAAATGATGGCAAATTGTAGGCAACGAGGCATGATGCTTCCATTAAGAGTGAAGTCGATGACTTCTATTGTAACAAATCAAAAAAGAAAGGAACCTAAAAAACGATGTTTGCCTTCGACCGATTTCCTCGACTAGGATCAAAGCACCCCACCCCGTTGTCCTACCTCGGAAAAGTGAGAGAATCATGATCTTCTTACGTCGCCTGTTATTACTATCGCTGGTTCTTAGTTTACCAGTGCTTCTCCCAAATTCAGGATTTGCTCAAGCTCCTTCTGCAAAAGTTCTGAGAGCCGGAGCCGCGACCAGTAATATCACGCCCCCATTGGGAGAGCGGGTGATCGGGGGGTTCGCTCCCTTTCCGTCTACAAACATTCATGACGAACTGCACGCCCGCTGTCTGGTACTCGACAATGGAGAAACGAAGCTCGCCATCGTGATCTGCGATAATCTCGGCATTCGCAAAGACGTTTATACAGAAGTTCGTGAGCTCGTCGGTCAGGAGACGGACCTGTCTCCTGAAAATATCTTGCTGGCGGCCACGCACACCCATTCCGCGACACCCAGTAGCAGCGAGACTTACCGACCGCTGCTCGTAAGACGCATTGCCGATTGCATCCGCCGGGCGAACCAGAATTTGGAGCCGGCCAAAATCGGCTGGTCGAGTGTCGATGAACCTTCGGAAGTCTTCAATCGTCGCTGGTATGTGACCGATCCCGAATTGACTCGAAATCCGTTTGGTGGTGTCGATAAAGTTCGCATGAACCCTCCGCGTGGCAGCAAAGTGCTGATCAAGCCGGCAGGCCCCATCGATCCCGAAGTCTCATTCATCAGTGTGCAAACAACCGAGGGGCGTCCTCTCGCCTTGCTGGGAAATTATTCATTACACTATGTGGGTGGTGTCAACCGAGGCGAAGTTTCCTCGGATTACTTCGGTATCTTCTCAAACCGGATTGGCGAATTGATTGGTGCCAAGGAGCATTACTCCCACCCTCCGTTTGTCGGCATGATGTCGAACGGCACCAGCGGCGACATTAATAACATCAACTTTCCCAATCCTGGGAAGAAGCGTTACGAACGCTACGAGAAGATGACCGAGGTGGCTGAGAAAGTCGCACAGAAAGTGAAGTCAGCCTATGAAAAAGTCGAATATCACGATTGGGTTCCGTTAGGATTGGCCAATCGCGATTTGACTCTCAAAGTTCGTAAGCCCGATACGACGATGCAGGCCTACTTCAAAGAAGTGCTCTCCAAATCGGATGATGCAGAAAAGTTTCATCGCTACGAAACGAACTACGCCGGACGAGTGCAAAATCTTCTCGATGGTCCCGATGAAATCACAATCCCGCTGCAAGCGGTTCGGATTGGTGATTTGGGGATTGCCGCGATTCCGTTTGAGACGTTTGTAGAAATTGGCTTGGAGATCAAAGAAAAGTCACCCTTCGGCGATGCCTTCACCATCGAACTCGCCAACGACTACAACGGCTACCTGCCAACTCCCGAACAACACAAACTCGGCGGCTACGAAACCTGGATGGGAACGAACAAGGTTGAGTTCAACGCCTCGGTGAAAATCACCGAAACAATTCTGGAACTGATGCAGGAGTTGAAAGAATAAACAAGATACATTGGTAGCCATCTTCCCGAACACTCAACGCCGTTTTCAAGATTTGAAGATTTGGAGATTCGGGGACACACCTGGACCGAATCTTGACCAAATGTTGAATCAAATCTTCCCGAATCTTGATTCCAAATCTTCTGTACCCTTGAGCAAATTATTGATGCTCATCACCTTACGTCGATCTTCATTGTATGAGGGAGTCACGCATATTGACGATACGCATTTTCTACCTCACGCGAAATCGCTCTCTTTCTCACGTTGCAGCGGTCGTCATTCATCAACACACTATCGAGTTGTATGACGTTCAAATTGCCAAAGATCGAGACCTTATTCTGATTTAGAACCGGACGCTAGCGCGTTCCGGCTGATTTCATCGAACTAGCATCTAACCCGAATAGTGATTCCACCCAATCAGCCGCTGGGCGCTAGCCCACGGTTTATGAAGTTCACCAACGAACCACGAACGCTAACTCTGGTAGCTTGCTTTTGGCAAGATGAATTTGAGAGATCAGTTTTTGACGCAAAGCCGCCGAGTCGCCATGAAAGGCAAAGCCGTAGGTCGGGTTAGTCGAGTAAAGCGAGTCGTAACCCGACGACTCAATCGGGAACTGGAACTAAGAGAATGCCGAGAAGAAAATTTGACAAAGCCAATCATGACCGTGACAATAGGGTCTCTGTCATTCCTGTCTCGGGAGACTTCGACCATGCTCGCCAAATTCTTGTCACGATGGTTGCTTGTTTTTGTTCTGATTTTCAATGCGTCTTTACTGACCGCCTGTATCTGGGACAGTGACACGCGCAGCATGGAAGAGAAAGCGTTCCCCGATGCGCTGGCTTTAATCACGGGAGGATTCCTCCGACATTCGCCCGAATTTTATGAGTGGCGTATCGAACAACGACTCGCCGAGATTGAAAAGTCTCCTGACAAGATGGAACTCTACGACGATTTGGCGGTGGCGTATGAGAAAACCGGACAGACCGCGAAAGCCATCGAAGTGATGGAAGGGATGGAAAGTCGTGATCCTGATCGATACGAAACTCTGGCCAATCTCGGCACGTTTTACATTCACAATGGTGAGTTGGAACGGGGCCTCGAGTACATCGACAAAGCCATCGCCATTAACCCCGATGCCCACTTTGGCAGAGAGCGGTATCAAAAATATGTGGTCGAATATGTGTTGTCGAAACAGGTTGAGGGTGAATTGACATTACCGTTGGATGGAGAGAGCCGACGAGAGGGTTATGGGGATGCCGTCGGCTTCACTCAATTTCTATTTTCTCAACTCTCTATAGAGACTCCTGAGAAATCTGATTCCGAAGATTCTGAACTCAAGAACAAGCAGGACGCGGAAGTCAAAAAAGCGATCAAGGGTGTGCTCGGAATGATGCGATTCGGGAATCACGACTCGCCAATTTTGTTGGAATGCTTGGGAGACCTGTTCTTTCATGGAGAAAAAAGTGATTCCAATCGCCACTTGGCGAGTCGCGCTTTCCTCAAAGCCAGTTATGGAGACGAGGACGAGGAGGTGAAAGAAAAGTATCGCAATATGGCCATGTATGCAGGTAGTGCTATTTATTCTCCAAGAGATCAGTCCCCATTGGAATTCAATGAAGTGGAAGAACGCTTTGAGGAAGAGTTGAAATCGGCAGATAAATGGGTCACCGAGGTTTTTGAGAATGAACTAAAGTGGATTGCCGAGGGGATCAATGTTGAACGCAAATATGCGGAAGTTTATTACGACGACCCCGAACCGGTTGCCGATGAAGAAGCGGAGTTTGCCAAATTGGTTTCAGGTCCTACTCTAATGCTTTGGATGGCTGGTTTTACTATTTTAGGAATCGTTTTAGTCATCCTATTTTTTATTGGCTATGCAATCAAAGTGATCTGTTCGGAAGAATCAGTCGCTCATCTTTCCAAGAACGATGTCGGCCCCGAAGAAAACATCTAGCAATACGTTATTGAGTTTCGCAGTGCATTGCCGTTACGATGGACGCATGAAAAAACTTTGTTGCGTAATTCCCAGTCTTGTCGTTGCGAGCATCCTCTTCACAGGTGGGGGGTTATGCGCTGACGACATCGATTTCAATGAACAGATTCGACCGATTCTGGCCGAAAATTGCCTGCATTGTCATGGCCCCGATCCCAACAAACGCGAAGGGGAATTGCGTCTCGATCTGGAAGACGCCGCGAAAGCCAAAGCCATTGTCGCGGGCAAGCCGACCGAAAGTGAATTGATCAAACGGATTCTGTCATCGGACGAATTCACCAAGATGCCGCCCCCCGAGTCGGGAAAGACGCTGACACCCGCACAGATTCAGTTGCTCGAACAATGGGTCAGTGAAGGTGCGAATTACGAAGGTCACTGGGCGTTTGAACCGATTCAAAAACCGGAGTTACCGCCCGATCATCCTGCTGCGAAGTCCAATATTGATCGCTTCGTGATTGCGAAACTTGATGCGCAAGGACTTTCGCTTTCACCGAAAATCACCAAACAACAACTCATTCGCCGGGCGACATTCGATCTGCTCGGTTTGCCCCCCACTTGGAAAGAGGTCCAAAACTTTGTCAACGATGAATCGCCGAACGCCTTTGAAAAAGTGATCGACCGCTTATTGGCGTCGCCTCATTACGGCGAACGCTGGGGACGACACTGGCTCGACATCGCCCGTTATGCCGACACGCATGGAGGAGCGGCCATTGGATTCACGAAGTTCCCTTTCTCCTACACGTACCGCGATTACGTGATTCGTGCGTTGAATGCCGATACTCCTTACAACCAGTTCGTGCTGGAACAATTGGCCGCCGACCAACTTGGCTTACCGGCCAATGATCCGGCTCTCGCGGGACTCGGATTTCTGACCGTCGGCATGCAGTTCCGAAACCCTCACGACACGATTGATGATCAGATCGATGTCGTCTCGCGCGGTATGTTGGGGCTCACAGTTTCTTGTGCCCGCTGTCACGATCACAAATACGATCCCATTCCGACCAGCGATTACTATTCACTTTATGCAACTCTCGCTAGTAGCGAATCGCCTCAATTGTTACCGGTCGTGGGTACACCCGAATCAACACCCGCGTATGAAAAGTATCAAGCCGATCTTGAGGCTCGGCAGGCCGCGTATGATGACATGGCTCGCGAGCAGAATGCCGTCATGCGCGGACGTTTGCGAATGCAGGTGGGGCTGTATCTCAAAGAACTGGCGAAAGGGGTTCCCGAGCAAGATTTGGCGTCTGTCTTTCTGTCTTACCGGACAGACGATTTGCGTCCTCGTGTCTTAGAAGCTTGGCGAAAGTATCTGAAACAATTCGATGCGACCGATCCCGTTTTCGGAGCCTGGCATCAATTATCGGCACTCAAACCAGACGAATTCGAAAAACAGAGTTTGGAAATACTTCAGAAGATGACGGACGAAAATGGCGATCCCACCAAATGGGCGGCTCCACGATGGAATCCGCGTGTGATTGAAGTCATCAAAGAGAAACAACCGAAGTCGCTGCTCGATGTCGCCGAAGCATATGGAACCCTGTTCGCCGACGTTCATCAGAAATGGTTACTGTTGTTGCAAGAGACGGCGAAAGAAGCAGTACCGGGGGCGGAAGTGATCCCCGATGAAGATGCTCGACACGCCGACGTGAATAGCCCCGTCAATCGTCAACTTCGCACACATCTCTATAAACCGGGGACGCCAACCTCGATGGATGAAAAAGCGGCGGCGCGAGAATTGAATCGTTCAATCCGCGACAGTTTGAATGGTCGCAAGAATCAAATACATAACCTGCATCTGTCTTCGCCAGGTTCACCACCCCGAGCGATGTCTTTGCAAGAATATCAACAGACAGACGACTTTTATGTTTTCAAACGGGGTAGCCCCGTCAATCGTGGAGAGACCGTCGAAGCCCACTTTCTCACCGCGTTAACGCCGGCAGAACCAAAAGCGTTCTCGGATGGCAAGCGACGACTTGGTTTGGCTCGGTCGATTGTCGATCCTGACAATCCACTGACACGACGTGTGTTCGTGAACTGGGTCTGGCGAAATCATATCGGCAAAGGATTAGTGCGCACGCCGGATAACTTTGGGACACGAGGACAACCTCCCACTCATCCTGAATTACTCGATTACCTCGCCACCACATTTGCTGAAGATGGCTGGTCGCTGAAAAAATTGCACCGGCGAATCATGTTATCAGCCGCCTATCAGCAAGGAGCCGTTGAGAACAAGACAGCACGCATGACCGATCCCGATAACAAGTTATTGTGGCGAATGCCAAGACGACGGCTGAAACTGGAAGCGATGCGTGATTCGATGTTAGCGGTGTCGGGCGAATTGAATTCTGCCCAAGGCGGTCGACCGTTCGATTATCTCTCGAATCCGGTCGTACCTCGACGCAGCGTGTACGCTTTTGTGAACCGAGACATCGTCCACAATCTGGCTAGCACTTTTGACAGTGCGAATCCCAATGCCTGCACGGCGAAACGTCCCGACACCAATGTTCCGCAACAGACTCTGTTCGCGCTCAACTCCGATTTCATTCAGGACCGTGCGGTCAAATTGGCCGCTCACCCCGAAGTCAGTTCGGCGGAGTCTGATGAAGAACGGGTGAAACGATTGTACCAACGAGCATTGGCAAGACAGCCCGATGATCGCGAGTTAGAAATCGCCTTGAATTATGTGCGTAATACTAACGAAACAACCAAAACTAACCCGTGGCAGCGACTGGCTCACGTGTTGTTGGCCTCCAATGAATTCGTCTTTGTGGACTGATTATGACATTTTTCGAACAACCTCAATCGTTTGATCGACGCTTATTCCTGCAACGCAGCGGAATGGGGTTCGGCTCCCTCGCGCTGGCCGGAGTGATGGGCGACAGCAGTTTTGCGGGTGAAGAGAAAACGCATTTCCCCGGCAAAGCCAAACATGTGATTAATGTCTTCCTGAATGGAGGAATGTCTCAGGTTGATACGTTTGATCCTAAACCCGAATTGACAAAACGGGGCGGTCAGATGTTGCCGTTCGATAACTTGCAGACCGAACGGAAGACGGGTGTCGCTCTCCCCTCGCCCTTCAAGTTCGAGAAACATGGCGAAAGCGGCACGCCGGTCAGTGATTTGTTTCCGCACTTATCGCAGCATGTCGATAACATGGCCGTCATTCGTTCGATGTACGCTGAACTTCCCAATCATGAAATGTCGCTAATGCTGATGAACACCGGCGATCAGCGATTGGTGCGGCCGAGTTTCGGCTCTTGGCTCACGTGGGGCATGGGGAGTGAGAACAAAAATCTTCCCGGCTTCATCGCACTTTGTCCGGGAGGACTTCCTGTCGGCGGTGCAGGAAATTGGCGGTCGGCTTTTTTGCCAGGCGTCTATCAAGGAACCCACATTGACACCAATCAGACCGACCCGAAAAAACTCATCGCCTATGTTCACAACGAACGTCTCAACCAACAGGAACAGAAGTCGCAATTCGATTTGTTGCAGTCACTCAACCGCCGGCATCTCGAACAACGACCGGGAGAAGCCGAACTCGACGCGAGAATTCGTTCCTTTGAACTGGCATACAACATGCAAATGGAAGCGACCGACGCTTTCAACATCGAACAGGAACCGGAACACATTATCAAAATGTACGGCGAAGGTCCTCAGAACCGTCAACTTCTGCTCGCCCGCCGTCTCGTCGAACGAGGAGTCCGCTTTGTACAGACCTGGCATGGGGGAGGGCAACCATGGGACAGTCATGGCAATATCGCCGGCGCTCATCGAACCGTCGCCAATCAATGCGATCAAGGTCTGGCCGCGTTAATCACCGACCTCAAAGAGCGAGGTTTGTTTGACGAAACGCTGATTCTGTGTACGGGGGAATTCGGACGGACGCCGAGTGTCGAGTTGGGACAAAATGGTGGCGGCGCGTCACAAGGCCGCGATCATAATCACTGGGGATTTTCGCTGTGGTTGGCCGGTGGTGGAATCAAAGGTGGGACCGTTTACGGCGCGACCGATGAATTTGGTTTCAAAGCGGTTGAAAACCCGACGTCGATCCATGACCTGCACGCGACGATGCTGCATCTGTTAGGTTACGATCACGAGCAATTGACATATCGCTACGCGGGCCGAGATTTTCGACTGACCGATGTGCATGGTCACGTCGTGAAAGACATCTTGGCATAACGAAGAACTCATAACACTCAAAAAAACAGATCAGGAATACGACTCACATGATGCAACGCTCACAAAAAGTCTTGCTGGCTCTACTTTTATTGTGCGGTATTTCAAGTGCGCAAGCGGAAGAGAAGAAGACACCTTGGACGGCTCGGCCCGATGTCATCGAAAAGTTTGAAGCTCGCAGTGGTGCATTCAATTATCAAGAGTCGAAGGTCCCCGACTATCAACTTCCCGATGCATTGGTTTCTCAGGACGGTCAAGAGATCACCAATCCGACCAGTTGGAAGAACTTGCGTCGTCCCGAATTACTCCAACTTTTCCGTGACACGATGTACGGCAATCGTCCCGAGACAGAGTATGTGGTGACGTATGAACTTCTCGAAGAAAAGAAAGACCTGTTCGATGGTGCGGCGACTGGTCGCAGTATGAAAGTGACCATCACAATTGGTGAACGCAATTATTCGTACCCGTTCACGTTGTTCATTCCGAATGGCAAACAACAACCTGTCCCGGCGGTCATCCACATTAACAATCGCTATTTTCTTTCGCTGGACAAAGTGATCGAAGAACACGACCCCTTCTGGCCCGTGAGGACCTTGATCGCACGTGGTTACGCGACGGCGTCCTTTCATACCTCCGATGTATGTCCCGATAAGAAAGATGGATACGCACAGGGAGTACGGAGTTTCTTCGCAAATGGTAAGCCGCCCGAAGACAAAGCCTGGCGGTCTCTGTCCGCGTGGGGTTGGGGAGCAAGTCGAATTCTCGATCATCTGGAGACAGTCGATGCAATCAACGCCAAGCACGTGGCCATCGTCGGTCACTCGCGAGGCGGGAAGTCGTCACTTTGGACCGCCGCGGAAGATACTCGCTTCGCAGTCGCCTATAGTAATAACTCCGGTTGTGGAGGAGCGGCGTTAACGCGCCGGTCTTATGGCGAAACGGTCGCTCGGATCACAAGTAGTTTTCCACATTGGTTTTGCCCACCTTTTGCCGAGTATGCTGGTCGCGAGAATGAACTGCCCATCGACCAACATCAATTGATGGGGTTGATTGCTCCGCGGGGAGTTTATGTGACGAGTGCCGATGAAGATTTGTGGGCCGATCCTCACGGCGAATACACCTCGCTCATCAATTCGGCGTCGGTGTTCCAATTGCTGGGCAAAAAGTCGATCACGAATCCGTCGATGCCGGCCCTCAATTCTCCCCGTCACGTCGGTCAAACCGGGTATCACGTGCGGACCGGCGGTCACGGCCTGGAACAACAAGACTGGGACTGGTTCCTCGACTTCGTGGATGGTCAGTTCAAAAAGTAGCTCTTCAACTTTCAAGAGTGATCAAGGGACTCTTTGCGACATAAGTTCCTCCTGTCGATTAAGAAATTCTTCCCAGTCGGTCAAGGAAACATACTCTTTGGAACCAGAAACTTTCCAAACGACAAAGCCATCACGGATGTCCCCATTATGACCGAGTGGCTCTTTGCACCAAAAGAGAGCCAGTTCGGGATTGTCATTGTTCGTGAGGCCTTCGACGTAATTCCAGCCGCAAGTTTCAGGAGTGAGTGTTCCACCACTTACCAAGACCGTTTCCGTTTGTTCAGGAGGCGCTATCTTACCAGAGAGAAGATAAGCATTGGCGTCGCGAGGATAGAGTAAGCCCAGAGAAGCCTCGGGGGATGAACCTCCATGAGGGAATTTTCCTCCATGTCGATCTGCATAATCTCTAAGAGCAAATGAAAGCTGCGTCTCGCAGCAATGGCTCCATCCATAGGGATAATTTTGGTGATACCAGTAACGTGCGAAGCCAAAAATTGCTGCAAGAATGCCAACAGGGACGAGATATTTTTTCTGCAGGATTTTCTTCATGGGCAAGAACCCCTCAATCTTTTGGCAATACACGAATCCCTGATTTGATCGTAACGCAGCCAGAGATCAGGTGACAATCAATTTCGCGGCGTGAGTGCAGGGAATCCCGCCCCCTTGACCTCCGCATGGACACTCGCCATAATTTTTCATCAGGATTTCTTATCGTCTCCACACACACTATAAGCATCGCTTATACAAATCATGCACCTGCGAAACGTCAAAATCTTCTGCGATGTCGCTGCCTGCCGCTCTTTTTCCAAAGCGGCAGAACAGCATCAGATCTCGCAACCGGCTGCGTCTCAGGCTGTGCATGCGCTGGAAGAAAAGCTTAATTGTCAGTTGATTGACCGCTCTCAACGTCCTTTGGGACTGACGGAAGCCGGGAAATATTATCTGGATGGAGTGCGGGGGATTCTGGCTTCTTTGGAGAAGCTCGAACAGAATGTGCAGGAAATTGAGAATCGCGTCACAGGAACACTGCAAATTTCGGCGATTTACTCCATCGGCCTGCTCCGCATGGATCGCTACATCAAAGCATTCCAAGAACTTTATCCCGATGCTGTGATTGAGGTTGAGTACGCTCACCCAGATGTTGTCTACCAGCACGTCCAAGAGGAAATTGCGGAACTCGGTTTGGTTTCGTTTCCCAGGGATGCGGGCGAATTTCAATCGGAACCGTGGCAGGAACAATCGATTCAATTAGTTCTTCCCGCCGGTCATCCACTCTGCGAACGATCGGAAGTCGACTTGCACGAATTGGAAGGTGAAGCGTGGATTGCCTTTACGAGCGAGTTGCCAATTCGGAAAAAACTGGATCGCTGGCTGAAAAAGGCGGGCGTAGGACTGAAGATTCGGCACGAATTCGATAATATTGAGAACATCAAAAGGGATGTGGAAATCGGCAGCGGGATTGCCTTTCTGCCGTCAGAAACAGTCGAGCGAGAAGTTGAGCTCGAATTGCTTCACGCCATCCCTCTCACGGATGTCGATTGGACGAGACCTTTGGGAATCGTCTCCAAACGCAGGCGGCGTTTTTCACCGGCAGCTCGTAAGTTTATCGAGTTGTTGAAATCGGATGGGAAGCCGATAGAAATTTCCGAGGCGGCAACCATCGAACCGGGGGTTGCGACTCGGCAAACCTGAGATTCGCGAAGATGCTAACTTCGCGGTTTCTTTCTTCCAGAGATGGATTACGGAATTGCCCCGCGAGGAACCTCTCCCCGCAAACGACGAGAGAAATCATTCAAAACAGACGACTGACCAAGACCTCAACAAGATAAACATAACACACACAACAACCAGCGAAACGAAATACACAGAGACAGATCATGACGCTATCGAACCCAGAAAATCAGCTCGCTCCACAATCCGAAACTCCACAATCCACGTCTCGTCAGCAATTGGGACGCCCCGGAAAGACCGGTTTGTACGACCCTGCCAACGAGAAGGATAACTGTGGTATCGGTTTTGTCGCCAATATCAAAGGCGAACCGTCTCATCAAATCATCATGGACGCGGAACGCGTGTTGCGCCATATGGACCATCGTGGTGGTTGTGGTTGTGATGCGAATACCGGTGACGGAGCCGGCATGCTGACCGGATTACCCTACTCGTTCTTGCGTAAAGTCGCCCAACGAGATCTCGGGATCGAATTACCCGAAGATGGCAAATACGGCGTCGGAAATATATTTCTCCCCCACGATGAAACTCAACGGTATCTTTGCAAACAATCGGTTGAAAATATTATTGAAGAACAAGGTCAAACATTGCTGGGTTGGCGGAAGATGCCCGTTGATGCCAAGGGGGCCAACGTCGGCAAGACAGCCATGTTGTCCGAACCACATATCGAACAACTCTTCATCGGTGCGGCAGAGGGTTTGGATCAAGAAGCTCTCGAACGACAACTGTTTCTGATCGCAAAACGCTCTTCGAATAAGATTCATTTTGAAGGCATTGCCGACGAAACCAAATTCTATATGTGTTCGCTCTCAACGAAAGTGATCATCTACAAAGGGATGCTGACTTCAGAGCAGGTCTTCAAATACTACATCGACTTGCACGACCCGGATTTCGAGAGTCATCTGGCGATGGTCCACTCACGTTTTTCGACGAACACTTTCCCGTCATGGGACCGTGCTCAACCTTGTCGATTTATGAGCCATAACGGCGAGATCAATACACTTCGCGGCAACGTCAACTGGTTGACTGCACGCCAGGGTGTGATGAAAAGTGAATTGTTTGGCGAAGAATTACAAAAGATCTTTCCGATTTGCGATCCGACCTGTTCGGACTCCGGGAACTTTGACAACGCCTTGGAAATGCTCTTGCATGCCGGTCGTGAAATCCCTGAAGCCATGATGATGATGATTCCCGAAGCGTGGCAGAATCATCATAACTTCTCCGAAGAAAAACGTGCCTTCTACGAATACCACTCTGCGATTCAGGAACCGTGGGACGGCCCGGCTTCGATCTGCTTCACTGATGGAAAATACATCGGTGCCACACTCGACCGCAACGGATTACGCCCCAGCCGCTTTTACGTCACGCACGATGATAAAGTCATCATGGCGAGCGAAGTGGGTGTGCTGGATGTAGAACCCAAGAACGTCAAAATCAAAGGACGTTTGCAACCCGGGAAAATGTTCCTCGTCGATTTTGAAGCCCAACGAATCATCTCTGATGACGAGTTGAAGCATGACTACGCCACACGTCGTCCTTATACCGAGTGGCTCAAAAATCAACGCATCACACTCAACGAACTTCCCCAACAGGAAGTGACTCCCGATTACGACACCAACGAGTTACTGAATCGGATGCAGTCGTTTGGTTACTCAATTGAAACATTACAGTTCATGCTGATGCCCATGATCCGTACTGTGAAAGATCCCCTCGGCTCGATGGGAGACGATGCCGCGCTCGCGATTCTCAGTGATCAACCGAGAATGTCTTACGATTACTTTAAGCAACTGTTTGCTCAAGTGACCAACCCGCCCATCGATTCGACGCGGGAAGAGATCATCATGTCGCTGGAATGTTTCATCGGTCCCGAAGGCAACTTGCTGGAAACGACCGAAGAGCAATGTCATCGTCTGTTGATCCCGCATCCGATTCTCTCGAAGCCGGAATTAGCATCACTCAAAGCTCTCGATCATCGCGGTTGGAAAACCAAGACCATCGATATGACCTTTGACCGTTCGGAAGGACCGGATGGCATCAAAACGACGATTGACCGTATCTGTCAGGAAGCCGAACAGGCCATCACAGATGGATACAATCTGGTTTTGTTATCCGACCGAAATGTGGGACAAGATCGCGTCGCAGTCTCGGCCTTGTTGGCAACGGGTGCTCTGCATCATTACCTTGTCCGCAATCAATTGCGAACTCGCATTGGGATTGTCGTAGAAACCGGTGAAGCGAGAGAAGTCCATCACTTCTGTCTCTTGACCGGATTCGGTGCCGATGCCATCAATCCTTATCTTGCGATTGAAGCACTTATCCAGGCACGCGAAGATGGCCTGCTGGAAGAATCATACACAGATGCACGAATTGTCGAGCGGTATCGCAAAGCGACAAAGCAAGGCATTCTCAAGGTGATGGCCAAGATGGGTATCTCGACTTTGCAAAGTTACAAAGGAGCCCAAATTTTCGAAGCGGTTGGGCTCAATGAAGAAGTCATCGAAAAATGTTTCCGAGGGACAGCCTCACGAATCAAGGGTATTGGATTCGATGTCCTCGCAGACGAAGCGATTCGTCGGCATAATCTCGGTTTCCCCGAACGTGCTGAAAATCGGTTGCCGATATTGCCAAATCCGGGATTGTATGCCTGGCGTAAAAAGGGTGAAAATCACTCCTGGAATCCATTTACAATCTCCGAGATTCAAAATGCGGCACGAACGGGCGACAAAAATGCCTATGCCCGTTTCTCGAAGCTGGTCAATGAAGAATCGACTCGTCAATGCCAATTGCGTGGATTGCTGAAATTCAAAACAGGCACTCCTGTTCCGATTGAAGAAGTCGAACCGGCTGCGGAAATCGTCAAGCGATTTTGCACCGGAGCCATGAGTTATGGCTCAATTTCGGCAGAAGCTCACGAGACATTGGCGATTGCCATGAATCGTCTCGGCGGTAAGAGTAACACGGGCGAAGGAGGCGAAGATTACTCTCGCTTTGAGCCGATGGAAAACGGCGACTCCAAGCGTTCGGCAATCAAGCAAATTGCTTCAGGCCGTTTTGGTGTGACCAGTTACTATCTCACCAACGCAGATGAGTTACAGATCAAGATGGCTCAAGGAGCCAAGCCGGGTGAAGGAGGAGAACTTCCGGGTCACAAGGTGAATAAAATTATCGCCGCCACTCGTCACTCGACTCCTGGCGTGGGATTGATTTCACCTCCTCCGCACCACGACATTTATTCGATTGAAGACCTTTCGCAATTGATCTTCGACTTGAAGAACGCCAACCCGACTGCACGTGTCAGTGTGAAACTGGTTTCTGAAGTGGGTGTCGGTACGATTGCTGCGGGAGTTGCGAAAGGCAAAGCGGATAACATTCTGATCGCCGGACACGACGGCGGGACTGGTGCTTCGCCGCTGACCTCGGTGAAACATGCAGGCTTGCCTTGGGAACTCGGACTTTCCGAAACCCACCAGACACTCGTCATGAATGACCTGCGCAGCCGCGTTCGCATCCAGACCGATGGACAACTGAAAACTGGTCGTGATGTGGTAATGGCCACGTTGCTTGGCGCCGAAGAGTACGGCTTCGCAACCGCACCACTGATCACGATGGGGTGCATCATGATGCGGAAATGCCATCTCAACACTTGTCCTGTCGGTATTGCCACGCAAGACCCTGAACTTCGTAAGAAGTTCGAGGGTAAGCCGGAACACGTTGTTAACTATCTGTTCCTCGTGGCAGAGGAGTGCCGTCAGATCATGGCCGAACTCGGCTTCCGAACCATCAACGAGATGGTGGGACGTGTTGATATGCTCGAAACGAACACGGCTATCGATCATTGGAAGGCACGCGGCCTCGATTTTTCAGCGGTGTTGGCTCCCGCCCAACCACCACACGACAACGTCGATACTTATTGCACGATGTCGCAAGATCATGGTTTGGAAGAAGTCCTCGACAATCGAGCGATTGAAAAATCCTGGGTGGCCATCAATGAAGGAACTCCTGTTGAGTTCCCGATTGAAATCGAAAACCTCGACCGAGCCTTTGGGACAATGCTCTCGCACCACATCTCGAAGAAATGGGGAGCCGAAGGCTTACCGGAAGATACCATCCGCATCAACTTGCGAGGGTCAGCCGGTCAATCTCTGGGTGCTTGGGGGGCGAGCGGAATCACCTTCAACCTGGAGGGAGACGCGAACGATTTCGTTGGTAAAGGTCTCTGTGGAGCGAAGATCATCATCCGTCCTCACGATAATTGCACCTTCGTTCCCGAAGAGAATATTCTGCTTGGAAACGTCGCTTTGTACGGAGCCACCGAAGGTGAGGCTTACTTCCGAGGGATCGCGGCAGAGCGTTTTTGTGTGCGGAACTCGGGAGCGAAAACCGTCGTTGAAGGTGTCGGCGATCATGCTTTGGAATATATGACCGGCGGACGAGCCGTCATCATCGGCCCGACAGGACGTAATTTGGCAGCCGGAATGTCGGGCGGTATCGCCTACATTTACGACCCGGACGAAAAACTGCTTGAGAACTGTAATATGCAGATGGTGGAACTCGAAGCGATGGCCGAGGAAGAATGTATTGCCGAGCTTCGCGAGTTGCTCGAAAACCATTACCGCTACACCGGTTCAACGGTCGCGAAAAACATTCTCGACAACTGGAACACCGAATTGCCAAAGTTCAAAAAAGTAATGCCGGTTGACTACAAACGGGCTCTGAAAGAACTCGCCGCAGAAACAGCAGCGGGATAAAGCACGCCGCTTGGCGAATCGAAACAGAATTCCATTAAAACCACACACCACGATAAATATTGATCACGGATTCACTGACAATGGGTAAACCGACCGGCTTTAAAGAATATACACGACGACTTCCCACCGATCGCGATCCACTATTGCGGATTCTCGACTGGAAGGAGTTTCACGATCACTCCACCGAGCAGGATCTTCAGGAGCAAGGCGCTCGCTGTATGGATTGTGGCGTTCCGTTTTGTCACACCGGCGGGATGATTGCCAACATGGCGGCAGGCTGCCCGATCAATAATTTGATCCCCGAGTGGAATGATCTGGTCTATCGTAACCAGTGGAAGGAAGCGCTGGATCGACTTCATAAGACCAACAACTTCCCCGAATTTACGGGACGAGTTTGCCCGGCCCCGTGCGAAGGTTCGTGCGTGCTGGGGATCAATGAACCGCCCGTCACCATCAAAAACATTGAAGTCTCAATCATTGATCGTGGTTACGAAGAAGGTTGGGTCGTTCCGGTTCTCCCCAAAGAGGAAACTGGCAAAAAGGTCGCCATTGTCGGTTCCGGGCCTGCCGGTCTCGCCGCTGCACAACAACTTCGTCGGGTGGGACATTCCGTAACCGTCTACGAGCGTTCCGACCGTATTGGAGGCTTGCTCATGTACGGCATCCCCAACATGAAGCTGGAAAAGCATGTGGTCGAACGACGTGTGAAACAAATGGAAGACGAAGGCGTCAAATTTGTGACGAACACCGAAATCGGTAAAGACATCTCCGCCAAGCAACTGACTGAAGAGAATGATGCCGTCATCCTCGCGGTGGGATCAACCAAGCCGAACGACTTCTTCGCAAAATCTGCCGGTCGCGATGCCAACGGAATTCACTTCGCAATGGAATTCCTGCATCAAAACACCAAGTCCTTAATGGACTCTGAACTAACCGACGGCAACTTCATCTCGGCCAAAGACAAAGATGTCATCGTGATCGGTGGTGGAGATACCGGGAATGATTGCCTGGGAACTTCGATGCGTCATGGCTGTAAAAGCCTGACCAATTTTGAGATCGTCCAGCAACCTCCTCACGAGCGATCACCCAACAACCCTTGGCCTCAATGGCCCCGCATCATGCGAGTCGATTATGGTCACGAAGAAGCGGCGGCTAAGTTCGGTAACGATCCTCGTCACTTCAGTACACAGACTTTGGAATTCGAAAAAGACGACGCAGGCAATCTGACTGCCCTGAAAACTGTGGAACTCGATTGGGAACAAGTGACCGAAGGAGGCCCTCCGTTCACGCCGATTCCGGGTACCGAAAAAGTATGGCCTGCCGACCTTTGCTTCCTGGCTCTTGGGTTTTCAGGACCGGAACAAACGATTGCTGCCGAACTGGGCATCAAGACCGATGTTCGCAGTAATTTCCAAGCCGAGTACGGAGAATACGCGACCAACATCGACGGCGTATTCGCCGCGGGTGACTGTCGTCGCGGTCAAAGTCTGATTGTCTGGGCCATCAATGAAGGACGGCAAGTGGCTCGCGAATGCGACCGCTTCCTAATGGGCAAGACGCAGCTACCGGGATAATCTCCAAGAGCATTGTCAACTCGTTCGAGTTCCACATACCCACTTCGCGAGCCAGACTACTGCAAATCCTTCCCCTTTCCCACGTTCCCAAGGAGAGTTTCGGAAACGTGGGGCTGGAGTCCAAATGCTGAGGGCTTTAGAGTGAGAGTTGGAAATTAAGATCTGTCAATTTTCCGTCTGCCGGAATCGTTGCCGTTAGGCCCGAAGTTGCAATGTTGCTATACTTCTTGGGGATGAGGTGTTCAGGGCCCGGACTCTTCATGTTCACCAATGCCGGGCCTTGATAATCGGCACTCTCTTCACTGGGAAGCGTGCTTAGTTCCGGTTTTACTTTAAGCACCATCACCTGATAGTCACCAGGAACAGCACCATCTCCCTTTTCATATGTTGTCAACATATACTTTCCGTTCTCGTCGGTTACTCCCGATGCTGCTTTTCCCGGGGAAACGACCGGAGACAGGATCACGGTTGCTCCCGCAACAGGATTTCCCTGAAACACCACTTGGCCAGAGACGTTTGTTCGTGCTGGTCGATCAGCACTGCTGTCCTTACTTGAGGAACAACCCGCCACACAGATCGACAGGATTCCACACAGGATTGGCCAGGTCTCAAAAGTCAATTTACGGCCAAAAGTCATAGAGTTCGCGTTCATCATTTCCTCGCATGTGTATGGGTGGCCGACAGAAAGAAGTCGTCGGGATCAATCTCTAACCCCCGGCGGAGACACTCGGACTGATAAATCTGAAGTTTTTGAGATACCCGCCCGCAGCGAAATAATCTTCATCAATTATTTTGGAATTTTAGGTCCGAGGCGAAACATACCGGGTTTGATTCTGATCGGGCACATATTATTCAGGCTGCCCACACACACAAATCTTCTCAGAAATGGAGATGCACATGAAACGAATCCATCGGGGGTTCACTTTGATTGAGTTACTGGTTGTCATTGCAATTATTGCGGTTTTGGTTGCGTTACTGTTACCAGCCGTTCAGCAAGCACGTGAGGCAGCTCGACGATCAAGCTGCAAAAACAACTTGAAACAACTGGGGTTGGCACTTCATAACTACCACGATGTCTACAATAAATTCCCAGCACGTAAAGGTGGAACGGACGGAACCAACTCTGCCACCAGCAACCGTGGTCGTTTGAGCGGATATATGGGACTGATGCCGTTCCTCGATCAAGCACCTCTGTTCAACCAAGTCCAAGGTGGAACTCCTCCCGGAGGCCCTTCGGCATGGTCGGCTTGGGCAGCTTGGAATGTTCGAATCCCCGGTTTACTTTGTCCTTCGGACGGTCTTTCTCCCGTAGGAGATCGCCAAAATAGCTATTCATTCTGCGTCGGTGACTCTGCTGAAAACCCTCGGGACAGCACCACTGTTCGCGGAATGTTTGGCAACCGTGCCTGCACCAGCTTCAGTGACATTCTCGATGGTACCAGCAACACGATTGCCATGAGTGAACATGTTCGTGCGAACTTCGTTCTCGTGGCCGTGGATACACAAAACTATCGCATTATTGAGAGTGTCGCGATGAACCAAACGCCTCGTACCAGTCCTATCGCGTGCTTGTCGCTTGTTGATGGAGCGAACTGGCAAACTGGAATGGGCACGCAAATTAAGGGCCGATTTGGAACTCAGATATGGGACGGTCAAGTCGAGCGTGTGGGATTTACAACAATCCTTCCTCCCAACGGCCCCTCCTGTGCTGAAGGTGTGGATCCGAATGCCGATGCTGCCCACATCGCCTTGGCACCCTCGAGTGCTCACACCGGAGGCGTCCACTGCCTCATGACCGATGGTGCCGTTCGATTTGTTAGCGAGAATATTGACACCGGAAATCTGGCTCTGCCAACTCCGGCTCAAAGTTCTGGAGGAGCGAGCCCTTACGGAGTTTGGGGTGCTCTCGGAACGAAGTCCGGGGGCGAAGTCATCGGAGAGTTCTAACGCCTCTTCGCATAACGTCTAAAGACTCAATCCGCAGGTGGTTCTCACTGCCTGCGGATTCTTTATTGGACCGCTCATACTGTTATCCAGGTATTACGACGGAGCTATCTTTTCGTACGAGTTGGCTTGGAAGCGAACAGTCGATTGTCGGCAACCCAATCTTCTCGCGTGTAGATGATCACCGATGAATCAGTTTCTCGAACTTCCAACCGATTCAAGGTAAAGCCCATCTCGGTGATCTCGGTGAACAGTTTGTGGGACAGATTCTCCACCGTTGTGGGACCATCGAGGAGTTTCAGTTTCAACTCTTCGCCAGTACGATCCATATGATCTTGAAGCGTCTCGTAAAGAGTGTCGCCTTTATGGATCAACATACCGTGATCGTATTCGGCTTTCAGCCACGGTTCGATCTTGGCATCAAAATCACCAAACAGAGTCGTCAATGCGCCTGTCCGTTCGACCTCGAAGAAACAGGTAATGCCGTACCGATGACCGTGAAGGTTGCGGCATTTGTCCTGCAATTCTTCGTTCCGGTGCGCGGCGTAAAATTTGTACTCTTTTTGAATGATCATCGGGTTCGGACCTCGCAAAAGGTATGATGTACGATGTCTTTATAGGAAGAGATCCCACAATTCCTACTCTTTATTTCGACAGATGACAGGATTTTTCTATGGTGAAATCGGCATGATTTATGTGATTTGGACCGCAAGACTTGCCGTAGTGCTCTATCTGGTTGGTCTGGGCCTGCGTTTCTGGAAGAATGATTCCAAACTGCCTCAAGTTGTCTGGACAGTTGGATTTTTTGTCTTTCTCGTGCATGTGTGGGCGGCTTTTGAATATGTCCACCAATGGAGTCACACCGCGGCCTGGCAACATACTGCCGTACATACAGAGAATCTCACGGGCTGGTACTGGGGAGGCGGGATCTGGTTCAACTATCTGTTTCTGCTCGTGTGGGGGATTGATGTAGTCGTCACTTGGAAAACAAAATGGCTAATGAGATTCTTCATCGCCATTCACGGCTATCTCGCCTTCATCGTATTGAACGCGACAGTCGTGTTTGGGCCAAGTTGGTGGATCCCGGTAATGATGATTGCCGGCGTGATCCTTGTTAGATTAGTACGAAAGCCAACAACATTAACTTCGTATCAGGATTCAGACTCATGATGAAAACAGCACTTCTTGTCCTCGGTGTTACAGGTTTGGCCTCTGCCGCTGTCATCACCAACACTCCCGCGTTCAAAACCTCTCTTATTTCGCAAGCGGGAAAGTATGTCGCTTTACCAGACGCTTCTCATCAACCCGTTCCCGGCACGAAGATGGTGTTTGATATCACAAACATTGGCAATGAGAACAACGCACTCAAAGGACTCGACCGGGTCGCTATGTTTCTGAATCTGGCTGCCGAAAACGGAGCAGTCAAAAAAGGAATGTTTGACATCGCAGTTGTGTTTCATGGCAGTGCAACCGCCTCGGCATTGAATGACAGTGCGTATCATAAAGTGACGAAGATCGGCAACAATCCCAACCTGTCTCTGATGAAGGAACTGAAAGATCATGGTGTTCGTTTTTATGTCTGCGGGCAATCTCTGGCTCGAAATGAGTATCCAATCTCGCAAGTTGCAGACGAGATCACCGTTGCCGTTTCAGCACTTACAGTGGTTATCAACGAACAAAATGAGGGAGCAGCGTTTGTCCCGTTTCATTGATCTGATTGGCCTTAGAACGACTTCGTAATTCTGACATCTGGTCTGCTTGCCAGAAATGAATTGCATGCGCCTTCCCATCGGTTCAGAATGAGTCAAACACTTGACACCCAGGAGAGAAAACATGCGGAACTCGCTCACTGCTCGATGTTTGCTGCTGACAATCGGTCTTACACTTTGTCGTTCTGCCCTGCTCTTCGCGAATGGTCCCGAGTTACCCATCATTGACGATGTGGCTCATCAACCGTTTGTTGCGGCGACCAAGCGATTGGAAGCAGCGCTCCGTTATGTGGGTTCGCCGTTGAGTGATACGGAATCCGAGTCGTTAAAAACAGCGATGGAAAACGAGGATATCCCAAAATCGATTGCCGACATTCAGAGCATCCTTGATCGCAGATGTCTCGCCTTGGTCAACATCAACTCGGAAAGTCGAGTCAAGGTTGCCGAAGGACCGGTTAAAAAAGAGTTGATGAAGAACGGTTGGCGCACGTTTCTGATTAAAGTCCATAACGAAGCCGGAGTGACGGCGAAGCTGGTCGGACAAAGCCCCAACGCGGCTCCTTTGTATCAACGCGGACGGGGCGCGCGACAAAAACCGCTTGCTGACAATCCCGAATTGGTGCGTCCTAATCAAACGACAAATCGCTTTCTCGAATTGACGATGTTCGACAAACAGCCACTCAAACAAACTCTCTCCGGCTTGCCTGTGGAATATCGAATCATTCAAATTTATAGCCGCGATAGCGGGCAACGAGAAGCCGAGCTTTCGTTCAATGTCGGACAAGGAACACAGGATATCGGTTTTCGCAACGAGTTGCCGATTCTGTTTGAGTGTGCTCCCGCAGTTGATATCAAGCTCGGCATCAAAGACATCGACGGCCAGCCCGCGATGGCTTCGCTCGTCATCAAAGATGATCGAGGCCGCGTTTATCCGGCACCTTCTCGCCGATTGGCGCCCGACTTTTTCTTCCACGAACAGATTTATCGAGAGGATGGAGAATCGATCGTTTTACCTCCCGGCAATTACCACATCACGGTGACCCGAGGGCCCGAGTATCTCACAAAAACAACAAAGGTAACGATCCCCGATGGAACACAGACGTTCAATCTCGATTTTCAACTCGAACGCTGGGTTCATCCCGCGAAACGAAATTGGTTCTCGGGCGATCATCATGTCCATGCGGCCGGATGTGCACATTACGATGCTCCGACCGAAGGCGTCACGCCCGCCGACATGATGCGACATATTCTCGGTGAAGATTTGAATGTTGGTTGTGTGCTGACTTGGGGACCGTGCTGGTATTCCCAGAAGAAATATTTTGAAGGGGGTGTTTCTGACCTTTCGACGCCCGATTATCTGATGCGTTACGATGTCGAAGTCAGCGGTTTCCCCTCGTCCCATGCGGGGCATTTGTGCCTGCTGCGATTGAAAGAAGACGATTATCCAGGAACGACACTCATCGAAGAATGGCCGACTTGGACACTTCCCATTTTGAAATGGGGACAGGAACAAGGAGGAGTGGTCGGATATTCTCACAGCGGTTGGGGACTTGCGCTGCCCGATTATGCAGACAACGGACAACGCATTGATATCTTTCGCCATCAACCAGGGCCTCGAGGCAAGGCAGCCTATAAGTTACCCGATTATGAAGTCCCCCGCTTCGATGGCATCGGGGCGAATGAATACATTGTGACCGTGGCTCATGGTGTCTGTGACTTTATCTCAGCCGTTGATACTCCTGCGATCTGGGAACTCAACATCTGGTATCACACCCTTAATTGTGGCATGAAAGCTCGCATCAGCGGAGAGACCGACTTTCCCTGCATCTTTGGTGATAAAGTCGGACTCGGTCGCATTTACGTGAAGCTGGATGATTCTGAAGAGTTCTCTTTCGATAACTGGGTTGCCGGCCTGAAAGATGGGCGCAGCTATTGCGGAGACGGATTGACCCATCTGCTGGACTTCAAGGTGAATGATGTTGCCTTGGGAGAACCGGGATCAGACGGAAAAATCAGTCAGCTCGACTTGGAGAAACCGGGCAAGGTGAATGTTTCTTTCGATGCCGCCGCTTTCCTGGAACCGAAACCGACACCTTTCACAGAATCGATTCGCAATCGTCGTCTTGATGAGAAACCTTACTGGAACGTCGAGCGTTGTCGAATTGGCGAGTCTCGGAAGGTTCCTGTGGAAATTGTCGTGAATGGTGAAGTCGTCGCCAAACAGGAATTGGTTGCAGATGGGGCCACGGTTCCCATGGAGTTTGACATCGACATCGCTCATTCCAGTTGGGTGGCGGTGCGGATTCTTCCATCGTGTCATACCAACCCAATCTTCGTTGAAGTGGGCGGCAAACCAATTCGTTCCAGCCGACGTTCGGCAGAATGGTGCATCAAAGCAGTCGAAAATTGCTGGAATAGCAAGCAAAGATTGATCTCGAAAGCCGATCAGAAACAGGCAAAACCTGCCTATGAAAAAGCGAAGGAGATCTATCGTTCCATTGCTGCGGAAAGTGTGGCAGAATAATCTCCCCCTCTTCCATGTTTCGAGAAAGCTGAGTCGATGATTTGTATTTCTGTCACTCCCGAGTCTCGCAATCTGGCAAAAGTTGACATGTTCAACGCCGCGCAATTTGCCGACATGATTGAACTGTGCCTGGACCGACTCATCAAAGCTCCCGATGTGGGTGAGTTGACGGAGGGGATCGAACAACCTGTGATTATCTCGTGCCGACGAGAAGTCGATGGAGGGAAGTTCTCGGGATCAGAAGACGAACGTATTGCCATGTTACGGCAGGCGATTATCAATGGTCCCGATTACGTCGAACTGGACCTAGAAACTGCGAAAAAAGTCCCGCGATTTGGTGAAACCAAACGAGTGATTAGCGTGACGAGTCTCAACCAGCCGATTGACGACGTTAACCAAATGTTTGAAGAAGCTTGGAAGGCCAAAGCGGATGTCGTCAAGTTCACCTGGGCAACCCGCTATTTTGAAGATGCTTGGCCATTATTGAAAGCTGTCGTGGGAAAACGGGAGTTACCCGTCGTGGGAATGGGTGTCGGGCAATCGGGCATCACGTTTTCGTTATTGGGTCGCAAGTATGGTTCTCCCTGGTTATACGCGGCTCTCGAAAAAGGGATGGAAGCATTTGACGGTCAAACTTCGGCATTCGACCTGAATGAAATTTATGATCTCGATAATATCACATCCAAGACCCGTTTTCTCGGGTTGGCCGGTTATGGTGAGACCCAACCTTTAATTGCAAAAGTCCTGAATCGTGGTTTCCATAAAATTGATTCGTCCTATCGCTGCTTACCTTTTCAAGTGGGCAGTTTGGAAAAAATTCGCAAGCGCCTGGAGACACTCAAAATCCCTGGAATCTTTGTGAACCCCACTTTGAATGTCGATCTGCACGAATTTTCCGACAAAGACGAAGAGTCGGTCCAGCAATCCAAAGCCTGCGACTTACTCTTCCAGAAGCAGAATCAATGGCAGGGCTTCAATCTGATTTGGCGAGTCATGCTGAAAGCCGTCGAACGCACTCTTGCCCAAGAAAATAAAGAACTCGGGAAACAGAATGTGCTTGTCTTCGGAACGAACCCATTAGCGCGCAGCTTGATTTATGGTTTATCGCGAAAAGGATGCGTTGTGAGTGTCACTTCTCCCGATGACATCGCCGCCAAAAAAATCGCACAAGTGATGGGCGTTCGACAAGTTCCGTTCATGAATCTGTACGACACTTACACTGACCTCACTGTCATTGCCGACGACACACTAAAGCCCGGCATCGGAAAAACCGAAATCAATCCAGCCTTCTTCCGCCCAGAAATGACCGTTGCCGACTTCAGTCGACTTCCACTGGAGACAGAGTTTTCCCAGGAAGCCGTGGAACGAGGGTGTCGAGTAATCCCACCGCAAGAACTGGGCTATGATTATCTCGCTGCCATGTTCAAGGCCGTCAGCGGTAAAGAACTCGACCGAGAAATCTTCGACGAGACGATCCAAACGATCACAGTCTGATTACTCCACTATGGATGATGAAGAGACATCAGAAGTCGCTTCATTTTCGACCTGCTCGTGAATTTTTTGCAGATCACCGCGGAATCGAAGTGCGATGATCACGGTCAACACTCCGCTCAATAAGGCAATACTTCCGATAAGCCAAGCGAGCGCCAAGGCTCCGGCCCCCGGCCATGCAATGAGAAGTATCCCGAGGCAAAGCGAAAGTGCTCCTTGCGCCAGCAAAAACCATTCACCTTCAATTTGTTTGCGAATGCGAACAGCCAGCATAATCTCTGTCACACCCACCACGAGAAATCGTGTGGCAATCAGAATCAGAACAATCATTCCTGTGATTCCGGGCCAAAAGAAAGTCAGCAAACCGAGGATCATTACAGCAAACCCGGTCACTAAAGGAAGCCACCAATCAACATGCTCTTTTTGAAAGGCCAACGCTCCACCAATCAGGGCAAAGCCTTCAACGATGGCAAAGAATCCAAAAATCATAATGATGATTTTCAAAGTGAGACCGGGAAGACACAACGCCGCCAGCCCAAAACAAATCGCCATCACGCCTCTGAGAAGCGTTGAAAACCAAAGTTTTTCCAACATGACCAACTCCACCTTCAAAATGACTAAAACTGAATTCTTTCCGACCCTAGTTCACAAATGAGGTCAACGTCGTTATTTCCTCTGAATTCGTGAAGAATTCTGGTCATTTCAGTGATTCCACGGCTCCTCTCTACGGGACCATCGACAGATTCAAACAGGAGAATCCAACAATCGACTGGATTGCTGAAAGACTTCATCAAACATCGGCTCAGTCAGCTTTCCCGTAAATGTATTTTGCTGGGAGGGGTGAAAACTTCCCACCAACCATAAGCCGTTTTCAAATTGCACCGTTGCTCCATGCCCAAACTTGGGAAGTTTGCGATCCCACCAACCAACGGCCTTCGCATAATCAATCACGGCCCGCCACCCAATTGATCCCAATGCGAGGAACACCTTGACCGGTAACATTTCGACAGTCTCGGTCATGAAGTGGCGACAATTCTGGATTTCGTCACGGGTCGGTTTGTTTTGAGGAGGAGCACAATGGCAGGTCGCAGTGATTGCACAATCGTGGAGTGTCAAACCATCCTCCGCAGAAACCGCATCGGGTTGAGAGGCAAAGCCCGCTTTGTGGAGAGCTCGAAATAGCCAATCTCCACTTCGGTCTCCGGTAAACATTCTTCCGGTCCGATTCGCCCCATGTGCCGCAGGAGCTAACCCGACAATCAAGAATCGTGCTTTCGGATCACCAAAATTGGGCACCGGACGCCCCCAATAATCGTCCTCCATGAACATACGCCGCTTCTCGCGAGCCACGGTTTCACAATGCTCGATCAATCGTGGACAGGCTCGGCAATTCGAAATCCGCTGATTCAACCTATCCCAAGTCACAATGGGGAGTTGCCGATTACGTCCGATTCCCATAAACGAGTCTCCTCTTCCAACATTTCCTGACCGCTATAACCGGCCTCACTGGAACTCTCGCACGCCGCTCAACAACTTTCAAGAGAATGACGGCTTGCGAACTGATTCTCATAAGACATACCATAGAGTAAGAAGTTTCGAAGCCCTTTGTGTGGTTCTTAATCCCAGGAGTCATTGCCGTGAGTAAAGTCGGTTTTGCATTATCATCGTTAGTTGCCGTCATCCCGGCAGCATTCATGCTCTATCTCCTAATCATGGGCATGATGGGCGGCTTGTCGGGTATGTTGATGATCATGACCGGCGTGGGGATTCTTGCCGGTGTGGGAGTGGTTGCATTACCGATCCTTGGATTCATCATGGGACCAAAGAGTCCTTCTGCTCCCAAGAAAGACAAGAAGAAAAAATCTGACGACGATGAGATTGAAGATTTTGATGATGAAGAAATGATTGACGATGCAGATGCATTCGAAGAAGTCGATGAAGACGTGACTGAGTTCGGGGAAGATGACTTCTCCGAAGAAACCATGATCGCAGAATCTGATGACGAATGGGACGACAGCGAATTCGAAGACATGGAATTCGACGAAGACGATTTCAAAGACGCTTAATAAGTTCGTTAAAAAACGACTAACTGCTCGCGCTTCGATAGCTCATCAGCGACCACTGAAATATCCGCCGAGACACCACCAATCCGATAAGCGTCAGCCCTCCGCCGACGAACACCAGCCAACCAGGGTCGAGTGCTTTGTCCATCAACACGCGAGCGGGAACTGTGACAACGAGCAGGATCGGAATCACATAGGTAAAAGCAGTCGAAAGAAGATTACCGGTGAGAGTCTCTTGGGCTGTGTAGATGCTACGCGGATAGCGGGCAAACACGGTGATATAGAACCAGAAGTCATACAATCCCTGGTTGCGACCAAACCAGATACTCGTGGACGCCAGCGAAATCATCAGGCTATAAAAAAACGCGACTCCAACCAGCACTAATAAACTGTAAGAAAGTATCATCGTCGCATCGGGCACGCCGCCACTGTTAATGACGGCGTAAACCAGTAATGCCAACGAAAGTGCCGTCTGGCTTAAATTGGCGATCTCCAGCTTCTCACACGAAACAAGAAACTGTGTATCAATCGGCTTGAGCAACACAAAGTCAAGATTTCCGGTTCTGATCAGCTCACTGAAGTTAGCGCAGTTCGGCATAAAGAAGGTTTCGACGATCGAATTGATCAACATCCCTGTCGCCATGAATCCAAAGTATTCGGCACGACTCCACTCGGCAATATTAGAGACTTCTCGAAAAATGATTTCGAACAGGACAATTTGAGCGGTAAACCAAAACGCCCGAGTGAACATCGTGATGAGAAAATTACCCCGAAATGTCATCTCGCGAATCAGCGCATTGCGAACAAACGTCATCAGGACGCGGAGATAATCGGGGGAGAAGGTCATGCCGTAACTACTTCAAGGAGTTCAGTTGAGAATCACACCGCGTTCTCCGCTTTGAATCTCGCCCAGGCGGAATGATTCAGCACCGGCACTGGCAAACGCGGCTTCCAGTTTTTCAGCCTGATTCGCCCGCACGCAAAACACCATACCGACTCCCATATTGAACACACGATCCATCTCGGCAGGATCAACATTGCCGAGTTTCTGAACCCAGTCAAAACAGGCAGGAGCCGTCCAACTGTTTCGGTCAAGGTGAGCCTTCACTCCTTCAGGAAGAATTCGCTCCAGATTCTCTGCGAGCCCTCCCCCCGTAATGTGGGCAATTCCGGTCACTGCGGTTGAGTCTTGATTCAGAGCCATTGCCGCCGAGGTTTCGGCCGCATAGATTTTTGTGGGCGTGAGTAGCACTTCGGCAACAGTTTTTCCCAACTCGTCAACAGCAGAATCGATTATGAGCCCTGCATGGTCGAAGACCACTTTCCGAACGAGGCTGTAGCCGTTGGAATGAAAACCATTGGAAGGCAACCCAATGAGAACATCTCCGGCTTCAATTTGAGTGCCGTCAATCAATCGCTCGCGTTCCACGACACCGACGCAAAAGCCAGCAAGATCGAAATCCTCTTCGCCGTAGACATCGGGCATAATGGCCGTTTCACCGGCAATCAACGAGGCTCCCGCTTGCAGGCACCCTTCACTGACACCTTCGACCAAATCGGCAATCAATGGTGGATTGTCTTTGCCTAACGCCAGATAATCGAGGAAGAATAGCGGCTCGGCTCCCAAGCAGAGGCAGTCGTTGACACACATAGCCACCAAGTCGATACCGATGGTGTTGTAAGTCTGAGAAAGCATGGCCACTTTGATTTTCGTGCCAACACCATCAGTCCCCGAGACTAAAACCGGGTCAGTGTAGGCGGTTTCTCCGTTCAGGCGAAACAGGCCCGCAAATCCTCCGGTTAATTCCATGACCCGAGATGAATGAGTGCGTTTCATCAGCGGCGGCAACTTCTGCATTGCCTGCTCATATTTATCGAGGTCAACCCCCGAATCTTTGTAACTCAGTCCGCTCATGGAATCATCCTGACGTGAGTGCGAATTCGGCCAGCTTCAATAGGTTCCAGCATACCGTGATGATCTCGAAAAGTCAGTCTTCCCGGAGACGACTCTTTTGACTCCGCGCACAAAAAAAGACCAATTCACCAGAGACGGATTTATGTCCGTAATCTGGTGATTGGTCTGGAGAAGCTAAACTTCGCCCAAACTGAAATTATGGGAGAATCACACTATCGATGATGTGAATGACGCCGTTTGAAGTTTCGATGTCGGTTTTGACAACTTTTGCATTATCGACCATCACACCTGCGTCTGTGACTTTGATGTCAACCGTTGTTCCCTGGACAGTTTTTGCGGAACTCAGTTTGACAACATCGGCAGCCATCACTTTGCCAGGCACGACATGATACGTGAGAATCGCAATTAACTTATCTTTGTTTTCAGGCTTCAAAAGGCTTTCGACAGTTCCTTCGGGTAACTTAGCAAAGGCTGCGTTCGTTGGAGCGAACACGGTGAATGGGCCGTCACTTTTTAGGGTCTTAACCAAGCCAGCAGCTTTGACAGCAGCAACTAATGTACTGAAGTCTTTGACTGAGGCAGCGGTATCAACAATGTCGGCTGGCTTCTTGGCAGCCACGTTCTGAGTTGCGTGAGACTGTTTTGAGGCCTGTGCTTCGGTCTTACATTTTCCTGCGTAGGCTGTCATTGAGACAGCCAGTGTGAGAGCCAGTGCAATTACAATTCGCATAATTTGAATCCTTCGAGTTTTGTATTTTGAGTTGGGATGAATAGTTGTCAGATATGTGCAAGGTGTACATCAATTGGCTAGCCGTGCCTTGCTCGTCTCTTCTTTGGAACTATAACCGCAGCTCGATTGTTGTCATTCACTGAGATCACATTTTTTTGTCCCAGAGGCCTCTTCTGAGTCTCACTTGACGCCCACTCTATGATATTCACGAGAAATCAGCGTGATGTTTGTCTCGTGTTTTTGCAGAACCAGTTGACATAAATTTTTCCGTTCTCAAGAAAATTTCTTTGCTCTCGTATCAGGATCCTCCCGAGTACACTGACATGAAAGGTTGGATTCTGGCTATTCAGTGAAGTACTGTATAGCTAATACTTTCTCGAAAGGCCTCTCATGCGCTCTCGTTTTCTTGCCATCTGCGTGGTTCAACTCAGTCTATTTTCTTTCGCCGAGGCACGTCGCCCAAATGTGATTGTCATCTTCACAGACGATCATGGTTGGACAGATCTCGGGATTCAGGACATTCGGGACGACCTGAAAACTCCGCATATCGATGCAATGGCCGCGGAGGGGTTACGCATGACCAATGGATATGTCACGGCCCCCCAATGTGTTCCATCACGTGCGGGTTTACTGACGGGAAAGTCACAAAATCGATTTGGCGTTGAGAGCAACGGCCAATCACTCGAAGGTTTCAATAACGAATCCACAATTGCTGAGCGACTGCAAGAAGCCGGCTACGCCACTGGCATGACGGGGAAATGGCATCTCGGGCCGCCTCCTCAAATCCCCAATCACGGATTTCAGGATGTTTATTACAAGAACGCCAATCGCCCCGGCTGGGCGAATTTTGACTTGAACGGAAACCGAGTGAAACCCGGACCTGAAACGTCCAAACTCTACCACTTGGATGCCAACTCTGCCGCTGCAGCCGCGTTCATCAAATCATACAAAGACAAACCGTTCTTTTTCTACTGCGCTTACCGAGCTCCTCATGTCCCTCTCGATGCACCACCAAAATATCTCTCTCGATTTCCCGGAGAGATGCCGGAACGTCGTCGTCAGGCGCTCGCCATGATCTCGGCAATGGATGATGGAGTGGGATTGATTCGCCAAACACTCAAAGCAGAAGGCTTACTCGAACACACATTGATTTTCTTTATCGGCGATAATGGAGCACCACTCAAAATTCACAAACTCGATGCACCGGGTGGAGGACCGGGATGGGATGGATCTCTTAATGAACCGCTGAATGGTGAAAAAGGAATGCTGACCGAAGGAGGAATTCGTGTGCCCTTCGTCGTCAGTTGGCCGGGGACAATTGACGGAGGAAAGACTTATGATCATCCCGTCTGGTCACTTGATGTTGCGGCGACCGCCGTTGCACTGGCAGAACTGCCCCCTGATCCCAAACTGGACGGCGTGAATCTGATTCCTTATCTCACTTGCCAAAATGCAGAGCCTCCCCATCAAACACTCTACTGGCGATGGATCTCTCAATCAGCCGTTCGAGAGGGAGATTGGAAATTGCTCATCGGTGGTCCACGAGAGTATTTGTATAATCTCTCCAAAGACAAAGAAGAAAAACAGAACCTGATTTCCGAGCATCCAGAGATCGCCAAACGTCTGCGTGTCAAATTAAAACACTGGTCCAATGAATTACAACCGCCGGGATTGGCAACTGGACCTGTTGCCGAAACTTGGTCCAAGTACTTCGATTTCTATCTCGAAGGGAAACCGGCACCACCTTTAGAAGATAAATTCAGTCCTGCCAAACAGTCTTCGTCGGTTACCCGCAAGCGAGACTCCCAGAAGATCTATCAGCAACGAGATAGAAACCAAGATGGACAATTAACGCTCGAAGAATTAATCGGCGACCCGAAAACTCGCAATGTCCCGATACTCACAAAGCGGTTTCGGTCTCTCGACAAGAATCAGGATAATGTGCTGACTCTGAAAGAATGGTTAGGAGACTGATTCTATTCCGACGTGTTTGTCGTAGTCGATTCCGTCACGGAGACTTCCTCCGCCAATCGTGCAATGTAGGCGATGTATTCTTTGTTGAGTTCGAGATAGCTTTTGCCGCTCAATTCATCCAGAGTCGGCACATGTCGCTCACTGCGGAGGTTCGGAGAATAAATCGCCGCTATAAACTTACCAAGATCATCCCGGTACGCACCTTCATTCGCATGCATCAGAAAATGGATCATGCCGGAAGCTTGTGAGTAAAGTTTGGGGAGATCCTGTTGGCCCTGAAAATTGCGTTGTCCGAGCGAAGTGATGACTTCAAATCGGACAAAATATTCGTCCACAATCAGTCGCACCATTGCGTTATTGAAACGAATGTAATGAGGGTCACCAAGAGAAATACCCTCTTCCTGATTACGATACGACTCCATATAACAGGCGAAGCCTTCGATGGCCCAAAAATGCATCTCTTGGGCAATGTCTCTTTTGCTGCCACGAGATTCAAATAATATCTGATGTGTCGCCTCGTGATAAATGGTGGACTCTTCTTCTTCGAGGTTATCCGGTCGTGAATAGAAAAACGAGGTCCCCAGCTTATGGAGGTAGATGCCGTTCGTGGAGGCAATCAATGGCCCCACTTTTTCCAGACGTTTGAGATACCCTTCTCGCGAGCGAAAGTAATTGACCTGCATCGGGTTTTTGTTGACACGCGCTCGACCGTTCTGTCCAATGTTGAACAATTGATTCATTTGTCCGCGTGAAGCAAACAGATCCGGGAATTCGCGGATAAAGAACTGGAAATAATCCTCCAGTTTTTTAGCAACTTCAACCCCCTTTTCCAATGAATGATCCGTACGCACAATCCAATGCTCTGTGCGAATTTCCCACAGGTCATTGGCTGACAATCGCAAATTCTGATCCTGCTCTTCAGGGATCCACCGGCCGCGAAACGGACGCAGCCCCTGTTCATATTTTCTCAGATCATTCTGCTTGATCCAACCAAAGCGATCATCCCAAACTTCACCATCTTTTCGCTTCTCTAATTCAAACGGCGTCATCCACTCATTTTCAAATCGAGTGTAGCCAAGCATCTTACGGGCTTCTGTATGATCGGGATTCACCAGCAAGACATAACGGAGGATTCGATAGCCGAGCCCGATCATCTGTTGTTTCAGAACCTGATGCGCAAGCGAGTACATTTCTGCGGCGTGATCATTCTGCATTCGTCGCCAGCGTTGCTTCCACGCATTTTCCGGCGTTGCCTCGGGACTGATGCGAGGCCGAACCTGATTGGGAAGTTTGCTGTGACGATGGCTGGTAACCGCAAGAGACTCAAGCTTATCGACGATCTCTTTGGCGTGTGCTGTTTGTCCAATCCCGCTCAAATTGGTCGCCAGTTGATCAGATTCCAGATAGAACAGATCCTGGCTTTCGTTGAACTTTTTTCGGTATTCCTCTTCTCCCAGTCGCTGTGCTTCTGCAATCTGCGTGCATTGAACCAGGCAAAGCACCACCATGCAGACCGAGGCCCCAAGTCGTTTTACAGAAAGTATGGACGTATTTTTCACGAGAAAATTCATAATTTGAGTTTAGATCACCTCTACCACGGGGTCCAGATCAATCAGCAGGCTCGTGAAGAGAACCTGTTTTCGGGACACTTTTTCGGTATGATGTTTGACTTCACCTTTCTTCGATTCCAACGATCCTATCCATGTCATCTCCGTCGAATAAACCTGACTGGTTTGCCAAAAAGCAAAAAACAAAAGTCAGGAGTACTGCGGCTCAGCAGAAGAAAAAACCATTACGGATGCGACGGACTCGCAAACCCACAATTAAAGTCCATCCCGAGGATCTGGTTCTCCCCACTCTCTCTTTTTGGAACGACCTGAAACGCGACGCCAAACATGGCTTACGGGGAATGATCGGAAGTATCGTCATTCATGTCATCGTGCTTACGATCCTGGCTCTGATTGTCATTACAATCCAATCCGACCGGAACGACTATCTCTTCGAAATGGGTTGGACTCCCGAACCCGTGGCCGCAATGGCTCAAAAGGCACGCGGTCCCGTCAATGTGGGAGCCATGAAGCTCAACCCCGATTCGCCCGTAGAGCGCAAACCACTTCAGCTTACAAAAGACAAAACTGGTGGTAGCGATGAAGAGACTCCCGACGACAAACCAGCTTCCGAAGGAATTAAACCCGTAAACGTCGATCAGCTTCTCTCATTACGAAACCCGGAGCTACGCAAAGAAATCGTCAAAAAACATGGCGGAGGGATCTCCACAGAGAAAACCATCGAAGAAGCGTTGCTGTGGTTGAAGCGACAACAAAGTGAAGGAGGAAGTTGGATTCTTCATGATGGCTATCCCGACGCGGGTGAACCCACGATGAAAACCGAAACCGGTGCCACCACTCTTGCGCTGCTGGCATTTCTCGGAGCCGGGCACACGCACGTTGCCGGGGATCATCGCCAAACCGTCAAACGAGGACTCGATTGGTTGGTCCGCAATCAACGCGAAGATGGTAACTTTCACGACCGGTACGATCTCGGTCACCAATCGACTTATTACGCCCACGCTCAGGCGATGATCATATTATGCGAGTCGATACTTCTCACGGGGGATGAATCACTCCGAGAACCCACATCGAAAGGACTTGAGTATCTCCTTGCAGGACAGAACCCCACACAGGGAGGTTGGCGATATCGACCGGCCACAGAACTCACGGTGGGCGACCTTTCCGTAACCGGCTGGGCGTTAATGGCGTTACACACCGCCCGCGCGGCCGGCTTTGAATTCCCCGAATCGCATTTTCTCCGGGCGGGCGTATTTTTGGAGAGTGTCTCTGAGAAACAGGGAACACGATTTAAATATATGCCCAGCGATCCTCCTGAGAGTGTGACATTGACCATGACGGCAGAAGGATTGCTCTCACGGCAATATTTGGGTGCGAGTCCTGACAGTCTCTCGATGAAATCAGGGTCGGGATGGCTATTGAGTTCCGTCAATGAACCGCAGTGGAAAGAAGGACGGCGTAACGTCTACGAATGGTATTACACCGCCCAAACTCTGCATAACCTGGGGGGCGATGACTGGTATCTCTGGTATCAAACCGTCGCTCGTCAGATTGTCCGCGCACAAACGAAAAGTGGCTCGACCAAAGCGGGAAAAGATGTGCGAGGAAGTTGGGATCCCATCTCTCCAGCCGGCGCTTATCATGAATACGCGGCACAAGCCGGGCGTCTTTATATCACCGCCATGTGTGTCCTGATCCTGGAGACGCCGTATCGCCACGCTCCCATTTACGGCAAGAAATGATCTGACCGACTTGCTTATTCAGTCGGAAACAACAGCTCCACCGGGGCATCAATCTGAACCGGTTGCTCGGTTTTGTATCCGGGATTGGCTTCCTGAACATCATTGAAGCGAACTGTTGGTTTGCTGGCTTTGTAAGTTTTCAGACCAGGGTCTTCGGCTTTGGGAGACTGCTCCGTCAACAAAGTGTCATCTTCGATCGTTTCTTCCGGCGTGACCAGTTGCGGCCCCTGATGAAGCTGAACCGGTGAACCATCAAACGCAATGGTGTATTCTTCGCTGCGAACATTAGTCAGCAGATAACCGTATGATTGAGCACCGATCAAGTTCGGTTGCCCCGCCAACTCGATCGCTTTTTTGGCCGACGCCATGCTGCCGGGCGTCAACTCAAAGGCCACGCTGGGTTGATCGGGGAACGTGACTTCCATCACCAACGGTCGAACCTGATGCGTTTGTTTCCAGGGCGAACCCACCTCAAAGACATTTTGATAAACCATCTGAAGCTGGCCTTTTCGATGTGAAACATGCGGACGGCCCAGAATTCGTCCATCGTAAGAAATCTTCAAATGAGCACCGCCAAGCATCCACTCATCACTGGCCGAGATCACCAGATCATCACGACCATTCGAAAGCTTCACATGCCCTTGCAAGGAGGCCAAAAGCTTCTGACTGGCAGGCACAGGCATCCCTTGCGAGCCCATCGCCAACGCACATTTCAACAAGACGGGAGCACGCAGCGAGGCTACAAACTCGCGATCATTCAAATGTTTGGCCAACTTCTCGGAGTTGCCCGAGGCGGCATACACAACAGCCAATGAGTTGCGAGAGGAATGAGTTTCCAAGGCGACATCGAGATTTCTCAAGACGGCATCTTCCGCCACGGCGAACTTTCCCGCGTCAATCAGCACGCCCGCACAGACTAGGTTCGCTTCCCAAACCTCACTCGATTCCTGTAAAGCCAATTGAGCCGTCTCGACGGCACGTGGGTCACCAAAGTGATGCTCGATAGCGGCCAGATTTGCTAAACCGGCTGCCAACATGTCGTCCCGCCGCATATGCCCCTTTTCGAGATCGCGGAGCTTCCGATAAGTCTCAGCGGCGTCCTGAAGTTTTCCCAGCGACTGTTCCAGCCGACCGATGTAATAGTAATACGGTGGGAAACATTGCAGATAAGATTCCTTCCGTTTAAGGATTCGCAACCGAGTTTCGAGATCAGGTTCCTTGAGCGCTTCGTACATCAATTCGATATCACGATCTCGAATCAACCATTCGTCGGGGATCTTTCGCTCACGAGCCAGCTTCCAGGAAGTCTCAATAAAATTGGTTGTTTTGGCGGTCAGTGAAGTGAGATGGCTTTTCTCCAACTTCCAGGTATCAGTCTCCGCTTTATCTGAGGTCGCTTGATAATCCCAAAAGCTGCGCGCGCCTGTCTGAACCGCTCCCAAATAGTTCAACGTGGCGACATTCGCACTGATCGCGAATGTGTTAAAGAAAAACCGCTCGGCAAAATCACGTCGATAGCGTGATTCTATAATTTTCTCTTCCGAATCGACCAACTGAATTTGATTGATCTCCTGCACGACAGCGGTATAGAGTTTGATGACTTCGACATCATCAATGCTACTCAAATCGAGATTATTGAGAATCCGCTGTTGTTCCTGATAGAGAACATCTTTCGTCTGATACTTATTGATCCGATGGAACGAAGCGCGGCAGTAATTGAGAGCGACCGCCAACTTCACCCGCTTCAGACGTTCCTCTTCTGCCTTTTTCGCTTCTTCTTTTTTCTCAAGCGCAGCTTTTTCTTCAGCCGCTTTCTTCTCAGCCACAACCTTCGCAGTTTCGGCGTCTGCCGAAAGTAGAGGAATGCGTGGCCCAAAAGTCGCAGAGAGGATCAGCAACAACGCAAACAATTTCGTGGGTGTGACACGTCCGGTGAGCAGATAGGACATTATCATGGGATTCACAATTCCATCGAGGATCTTAAGGTGGGAAGTTCAAGCTGTTTGCAGAGACATCTTGCGAACAACAATCCTTTAAACTTACCACTTATGATGCCGAAAGCACGATTTGCGCACCCAATTGTGCCCCCTTCCCAAAATCGTCTGCCGGTCAGTGAAGCCGGGTAAACCTTGCGGGCAACACACTTTTCGAAACCGGCACAATCGGCTGGTTGGATGGAGATCGAAGCAACTTGCAATGACGATAATTGAATTGCACGCGGTCAAAGATTGTAAGAATGACAACACTGGTGATTGAGAAAGTCATGCATTGAAAATGAGAATAGAAACTAATCATTTTTGCTTCTGCAACATTTTCTCTCGTCGTTGTCGAAATTCTTCAAGATCGATTTGATCGAATGCGGTAGACCAACAATGGCGGAGAACAAATGGAACCTTTATCATCCATTTGGAGGAAGCCCATGTCAAACAATTCTGCCAACCATTCCCACTCATCCGAGAAGCCAAAACGCACCAGACGCGTCTTCTCCGATGAGTT
>JAURQH010000092.1 GCA_030836185.1 Planctomycetota bacterium | reverse complement strand
TGAAAATGGCAGGCGGTTTTGTAAGCATGACAACGGTTCCTCGGAAGTGGGTTTTGAGTATTCCGAGGCAGTCCCTGGCCTCACGTGTGAACTCTTCAAACCATGCAACTTCCAAGCCGAAATATCATGCGATTGCCCTGGCTGAATCAGTGTCAACGTCCCCTGCTTGCTAGCGCAAGCGGCTCAAAGATTTCAACGAACCACGAACGCTAACTCTGGTGCGAACGAATTAGCAAGAGCAGTTTGAAGGATCAGTTTTATGACGCAAATCCGTAGAGAAACACGAAGAAAAGAAAAACGGTAGGTCGGGTTAGCCGAGCAAAGCGAGTCGTAACCCGACAACTCGATTCGATGTTCATTCGCTTGTTTCATCAATAGAACCATTCCAACCGAATTGGCAAATCGGGAGCCGGTGAATTGGATGCTGTGTATCGCAGGCTGTGCCTGACAAATAAAAAGAATTCACCACGAATGACTCGAATCAAACGAATGAAATTATATATTTGGGGTGGCGGCGGGTGCTCCGTGAAGCGGAAGCCCCCGGTAATTGAACGTGAATGGTTTCACCGCGGAGCACGCTGATAAAACAGATCGAGAAGATCTGTCATGGCCGTTCGGGCGACAAGAAGAATCCTCATGCGGTTACAAATTGTGTTTGCCACGTTTGTCACACAACTGCATGATCATGACGAGTCATCTTGTGACTTTGTCACCCGGCCAATGAAACTGACCGGGCCACCCTGCGCTAGAAGAAATGCTTTTTGCTAATATTCCAGATTCATGGTCGCGCGTCGATGATATCTTCTTCGCAATGGAGGTATGTCGTAGGGCTATCTAATAAATCAATTCCGAGGACCCATAAGATACATTGCCATATCTTATCTTCATCTGTCTCTGGTCTGTAGAGCAGCCTGTCATAATCCGCAGCTTCCATCCATTGATAAGCTTGCGCTGATGCTTGTTCTCTGGACATCTCACCAGACAGGACCTTGTCAAAAACGTCCCGAATTATTTTGAGATTGATTTCAATCATCTTGCTTCTTACAACCGCTCAATAAAATGTCCGTATGCAAAAACGACAAGGATAATTCGGATTAACAAAATGTTTCCCAAGAATCAGCTATGACACTAATTCGTCTGGTGTGAGGCCCAGCGTTGGACGGAATCGACGAACTGTTCGCCGCGGTCGCGGAAGTCCTGGAACCAATCGTAACTGGCGCAGCCGGGGCTGAGAAGCACGATGTCTCCCGGATAAGATTGAGACATCGCCCAATGGAAGGCGTCTTCGAACGATTCATGAACGGCACAATTGACCGTTTTGGGAGCGGCAGCTTTGTTCATCTGCTCGCAAATACGATTGCCGGTTTGTCCCATCAGTGACACGGCTTTTGTCTTTTCCGCAATCCTTGCCGACATTGGGGTCAGATCGACTTGTTTGTCGTAGCCACCCGCGAGCAGGACAATCGGTTCATGGAACGCATCCAATGCGGCGATGGTCGATTCGGGAGTTGTGGAGATCGAGTCATTGAAAAATCGACGACCGGCGAACTCTCCCACATATTCAAGCCGATGAGGCAATGGTTTGAATGTGCTAAGAGATTGATTGATCGTCTCACCGGGGACTCCGGCAGAAAGGGCCGTCGCACATGCTGCGAGGATGTTGCGCAGATTGTGTTCGCCGGGGAGGTGGTTCAGTTCGGTGACTTCCCAGCGGGATTCGTTGTTTTTCGTTCTGTAAATGATTTGTTGACCGCAATCGGATTGATAGACGCCACGTCCGCCGGTGTCTTTCAATGCAAACCAGATCGGGTCTGAGTGGACGGGCCAATGCGAAACATGCGGATCTTCCAAGGGGAGAACGGCATGTCCCGTCGAGCATTGCCAGCGGAGGACTGTCTGTTTCGCGCGACGATAATCTTCTAACGAACCGTGCCAGTCAAGGTGATTGGGAGTGAAGTTGGTGATGACGGCAATGCGTGGGCTGCAGAACATTTGATCGAGTGCCGCCAATTGAAAACTCGAAAGCTCCAGAACGACCCAATCAGAGGATTCAATCTCATCCAGAGAATTCAAGAGGCTGCCGCCGATATTGCCTCCCAAATGTGCTTTGATGCCGGCTTCTTTCAGGAGATGATGTATCAGTGCGGTCGTCGTTGACTTGCCATTGCTGCCGGTTACTCCAATGACATTGGCGGGATTGAATTGCAGGAACAGTCCAATTTCCGAAGAAAGAGGAACATTGGCATCTATCGCTAGTTGTAACCACTCGCTATCACGAGGGACCGCAGGATTGACGATCAACAGGTCGGTATCTGTGAATTCCTGTTCGTGATGCCCGCCAAGATGGACGGCTTCAAGTTTCAGATCGGAAATCAAGTCGAGTGAGTCGGCGAGATCGTCGGCTGGCTTCAAGTCGGTGACAGTGACCCGAGCGCCCTGATTGACCAGAAAACGAATGACGCCGGTGCCTCCGCCGAATCGGCCGAGCCCCATTACCGTCACGCGGATATCGTCAAGTTGTTGGCGGGTGAACATGGTCTTTCATTCCTCAGATATTCCATTGATATCAGGAATACGCCCCCCAGTACAAGTGGAGAGATGGGGAATGTCAAAGTCGGGGATTGCTTGTGGAGAATTGGCCCCTTACTCTGGCTAGATGAACTGGACAATTGGGGGAATAAGAACATTCCGCCCATACATGATGGGGCTTGATAAATGAACACGTTGCTTGCGGAAGTCGATCCGGCGGATTGGATGGGGTTGCACCCGATTGACTGGATTGTGCTGGTCGGATATTTCATTGTGATTCTGGGGATCGGGCTTTATTCCTATCTCAAAGTTTCGGACATGTCTGATTACTTCATGGGAGGACGTCGCTTCGGCAAGGTCTTCATGATGTTCTTTGCCTTCGGTTCAGGGACGAGCAGCGAGCAGGCCGTCAGTGTTGCGGCGGGGTCGTTTCGTTTTGGATTGGCCGGTATCTGGTATCAATTTTTGTGGCTGATTGCGACACCCTTTTATTGGATCATTGCTCCGATCTTTCGCCGCATGCGAGCGCTGACGACGAGTGACTTCTTCGAAGCTCGCTACAACAGTTCCACGGCAACATTGTATTCCGCGTTGGGAATATTGATCTCCGTGGTCTTTATTGCCGGTGGATTGTTCGGTGCGGGCGCAATGATTGAAGGACTGGCAGGGGGTATCAACCCGGCGACGAATGAGCCTTTCTTTCCGAAGGAATACGCCATTGGTGCGATGACGGTCATGTTTGTGATTTACGGATTTGCGGGTGGTCTTGGTGCGGCCATTATTACGGACTTTCTGCAAGGCGTTTTGACGATTGTCTTTTCGTTCTTGCTGTTACCGTTCGCCTTGGTGGTTGCGGCGAATGTCGCCGGTACAGAAGGGGGCTTCGAAGCCCTCCATCAAGGCGTCCCCAATTTCAGTGGGGAAGAAATGCTGAGTTTGACCATCGACGAGGAGTTTGCAAAGAAGACCGGGAAAGAACCGATCACACCATTCTTCGTGATGATGCTCTCTATCTCGGGATTGATTGGAATCGTTGTTCAGCCACACATTATGGGTGTTTGTGGTGCGGGTAAAACTGAAATGGAAGGACGAGTTGGCTTCACCTTCGGAAACTTCATCAAGAGGTTTTGCACGATTGCCTGGTCCTTCACGGGGTTGGCCTGCATTGTGATTTATTTGACGCCCGAAAACGGCTACATCACCGATGTTGAATTGGCGGCCATCAACGAAAGTCCCGATGCGTTTAGAGATTTCGCCGATCAAGTCTTCGGGCGGGCCGCGCATGATATTCTGCCCACGATTTCGCATGGCTTGGTGGGACTTTTAATGGCTGCACTTCTGGCTGCCGTGATGAGTACCTGTGATGCTCAAATGGTGGTGGGGGCAGGGTTGTTTACCGAGAATATTTATCGTCGTTTCATGGTTAAAAATGCGAGTAAAACGCATTATCTGTGGGTGGGGCGTTTGGCCAGTTTGGGGATTGTTGCATTGGCGCTGGCGATGTTGACGCAATTCGACAACGTCATTCAAGTGTTGACTCGATACATTCAGGCGTTACCGGCCTTCATTGGTCTTTCCTTCTGGATCGGACTGCTCTGGCGACGATTTAGCCCGGCTGCTGTTTGGGTTTCGACAGTCATCACGGCGGGGGTTTGGTACCTGACGCAAACGCACAAACCGTTGGACTGGATGGCCGGCATGGGAGGCTCTGAGTTCCTGCAACAAAATATCGATTACTTCCCGAGCATGGTGCGTCATTGGTTAGCCGAGATCATTCCGTCTGTGATGAACGTCAAACTGACCGAAGCGGGAGAGATTCTTTCTGCCGACACGCGAGTCCCTTATCAGATGGCAATGTATCTTTCGTTAGGCGCCATTTCAGGGATCGTGACCAGCTTCCTGTCGAAGCCGACACCCAAAGAAAAACTCGATCATTTTTACAAATTGATCCGCACGCCAATTACACCCGGCGAGCATGTGGAGATTCCCTGCACCTTGCCCGAGAACCCGGCACCGATGGAAACGGGAAAACTGATCAATCACCCGGATTGGGAAATTCCGTCCCCGAGTCGTATTGGCATGATTGGTTTTCTGGGATCCTGGGTGATGGTCGCCTTCTGCATCGGTTTGTTGTACTTCTTACGGTCACTGGGAACGTGAAGGACTAAGCCCTGAGTAGCTCAACGGTGAAAGTTGTTCCTTCTCCTTGAACGCTTTCGACGCGAATTGAGCCGCCGAAGACTTGCGAGAGATGCTTGACGATGGAAAGGCCGAGACCCGTTCCCCCCATCTCTCGTGAGCGGGCTTTATCGACACGATAAAATCGCTCAAAGATGCGGCTGAGATGTTCTTGGGGAATGCCGAGCCCGGTGTCGTTGATGGAGATCCAGACGCGTTTTTCATCGGCAGTCCACTCGATGGTGATCGTTCCCTGGTCGAGGGTGAATTTCAGGGCATTGTCCAGGAGATTGTCGAGAATCGTACGCAAGCCCTCGATGTCTCCATGCACCGTCAACCCATTTTGTGTGGCGGGAATGGTTCGAAGTTGGATCTGTTTGGAGTCCGCAACAGCTTGATGATCCTGAATGCATTCATCGACCATCTCGGCGAGATTGATGGCTGTCATGTCGAACATGTCCTGACCGCTTTCGACCTGCGCAATCTTGATGACATCGACAATCAGCATATGTAAGCGGTCTGCTTGTTCGTCGATACGTTGAAGGAATTTACGATTGATCGATGGGTCTTGGAGGCCTCCTTCCAGCAGAGTGTCCGTATAAGCCTGAATCGCAGCAAGAGGGGTTTTCAGTTCGTGGGAGACGTTCGAAACAAATTCCCGTCGCAAATTTTCGAGTCGTCGCAGTTCTGTCATGTCGTGAAATACCATCACGACTCCCCCCGTCGGTTCTCCCGGCAAGCGAGACGCGATGACCGACAGAATGATGTCTTTCCGAGGGACTTCAATTTCAACCGTAAGAAGCCGACGATTGTGGAGCACATCATGCACGAGATCGAGGACGCCGGGGTGTCGAATTGTTTCAACAAGAGGACGATCAACATAGTTTCTGTTAATCTCAAAAATGTTGACCGCAGCTCGATTCGCAAAGAGGATTTGTTGCCGTTCATCCACGGCAATCACACCTTCGATCATTGCTCCCAATACGGTGCGTAATCTTTCACTGCCGTTGTGGATTTCTTGGCTTTCTTCTTTCAGACGATTCATGCGTGATTCGAGTTGCTGACTCATTCGGTTGAAGCCGTCTGCCAGCAATTCGAATTCATCGTTAGTTTCAATGCTAACGCCTTGATTGAACTCCCCTTTAGCCAGCCGCTCGGTGGCTTTTTGAAGCTCTGAGAGTGAGGAGACGATCCGCGAGATGAACAGAGAAACAAATAGTAGAGTCAATGCGTAGGTTGAGAGTATCACCGTGACAATCGTTTTTTGAGCTGACGCCAATTCCAGGTTGTAATCCGACCGAGGCAATGAGGTCAAAACGAAACCGAGATGAACCTTCTTGTTGTTAATGCTGGATTTATAAAGTATCAGGTCGTCACCAAACAATTGTCTGGCCTCAGAAGTGGAGTCCCACCCTTCAATATCCAGTAGGGATATTGCGGGAGGCAAGAGTGCGTCAAATTTGGTGTTGTCTCTTAAAGTGTCGGCAACTTGTGTTTTTTCCGCATCATAGATCCTCAATCGAACATCCATCGTCTGCCCTAATTGATCGAGCTGACTTCGGAATGTATCGTCGGGTGGATTGGGAAGAAAAATTCGAGCCTCTATCGCAGCCATATTGGCAACATTTTTGAGTCGTTGCTGAACTTGCTGAGTCACAAGTTGTTCCATCTTTCCAGTCATGAAAGAGATGAGTAGAGTTGAGACGAGTGCTCCCAACAGGAAAAGAATGACAAAAAATCGTCGAAACAGTTTAGAACGCCACATGTTGTCAAACCCGCAGGGAGTGTAAACTGTTCGAGATAGGTTTGAGGGGACATAACAGTAAGCCCTCACGCAGAGCCTCTATTTTTCCGTTTCAGGCTTGCCCACACAACCGCAGACGACCAGCATCTTGCCAGACAATCAAATATGAAGGAACCAATAATGGCCGATTCCCGTATCTCGCAACTCGCAAAAGTGCTTGTTGAACACAGTTGTCAGGTGAAATCTGGGCAAAAAGTAATGATCGAGGCTTTTGATTTGCCCAGCACAGAGCTGATTTCGCGTCTGGTGGACTCCGTCGCAGGACGTGGAGCGATCCCGGTTGTGAGTTTGAAATCAAACGAGGTTCTTAGATCGCAATATCTGAATGCCACCGAGGAAGCGATGACTTTGCAAGGTGAATTGGAGAGTCATGCAATGTCGCAGATGGATGCCTATATCGGTATTCGCGGGACAGCCAACAGTAACGAGTTCGCGGATGTGCCGGCTGACAAAATGCAACTCTCTCAAAAGCATTGGTGGAAGCCGGTGCATATTGGTATTCGCGTTCCTCAGACACGTTGGGTTGTGCTGCGTTATCCGACTTCTTCCATGGCACAAGCAGCCAATATGAGCACCTCTGCTTTTGAAGACTATTTCTTCGATGTCTGCACGGCTGATTATGCTCAGATGTCAGAAAACCAGAAGCCACTCGCTGATTTAATGGACAAGACAAAGGATGTCAGGATTACAGCACCGGGGACTGATCTGTCCTTCTCGATTGAAGGGCTGCCCGTCATTCCGTGTGCCGGTGAATGCAACATTCCTGATGGTGAAGTCTTTACCGCGCCCGTCAAAGAGAGCGTGAATGGTACGATCCAATACAACACCGGCTCCTGCTATCAGGGGACAGTCTTTGAGAATATCAAATTTGAATTCAAAGATGGTAAAATTGTGCATGCCGAAAGCGGAAGTGAAACAGACACCCTGAATGGGATTCTGGATTCTGATGAAGGCGCCCGCTATATCGGTGAATGGTCATTGGGATGCAACAACGCGGTCAAGCGGCCTATGCTGGATACTCTGTTTGATGAAAAAATTGGTGGTTCGTTCCACCTGACTCCCGGGAATGCCTACGACGAAGCCGACAACGGCAACCGGTCTCAGGTTCATTGGGATTTGGTGCTGATACAAACTCCCGAATACGGCGGTGGGGAGATCTTTTTTGACGGCGAATTAATTCGTAAAGATGGCCGATTCCTGCCGGAAAATCTCCAACCATTGAACATAGGATTGTAGAATAGAATAAGAGAATCACGAGTCGCCGAAAGGAGGTGTGTGATGTCTCATTTGGTCAACGGCAATATTGTCGAACGTGATATTGAACCCCGATTTCGAGTGGTCGTACGACGGCTAGAAGATTGTCGAGTAGAGCCGGCGGATATCGAGTGGGTCGATGATCCCCCGATGGATATTTACGCTTTGACTGGCTATCTCCAGCAGGCGATGGACGCTTGGAATCGTGAGCAAACCTTGTCTGAATGATTATTCAGCCAGAGTATGGCGTTTGGTGTTTTACGATGAACTGATCGAAACGCAAGCGAATTCCGCGAGTGCTGCAGCCATAACATTTTGCGGACACGACCAGACCAAGAAAAACTGAGCTTCACGAACGGCTCGCGAAGCGGGGTGTCCTGCCAAGAAGCCGGCACCTTTTGAGGCCGTCAACCACGCTTGAGCCGCGCGGAGCACGAGAGAATTCGATTGTTTTCTTAATGCTTCTCGTTCTTCGGCAGACGGCGACGTGTCGGAGGAAGTCGTCATTTTCCGAACAGACTCTTTCAAACGGTCTAAGGTGGTTCGTAGCTCCGTCGCGGAGTCCCTGAGATTGGGCCTTTTCTCGGCTTCTGTTTCGAGTCCACAAATTGATTTCTGGGCAGCCCCTAATGCCAGTGCAGACGTGGTGACTCCACCCGCAGTCCCGGCGGCAAGAACATTCTCGCAGGGACCGATCAACCGCATGTCCTTGGGGACTTCAACATTCTTCAAAGAGACAGAAGTTGTGCACGACTCGTTGAGCGCCAACAACTTCGGGGCTGGATTGATCTCGACACCCATGAGATTGGTGGGCAACGCCAATAAGACTTGTAGACCGTCGGGTTGAACACCACCTGTGACAATAACCTCAGCCGCTTCTGCTCCTGTCGTCCAAGGGATCTCGCCATTCAGAAGCCAACCTCCGTTTGTCGGAGTTGCTTTCAGAATAGGATCTTTAACGTGTTGTCTGGACGTAGTGAGATGGGAAATGCCGACAGTTGCAAAAGATTCGTTGCGAGCGAGTTCTCGCGATAATCTGTTTTTTAGTTCCTGATTGTCAGAATTGAGGATCCGGGATACGGCGGCATTTCGTTGTGTGAGTATAAAAGTCGTTGTCAGACAAGCCGCAGCCAATTCCAAATAGCCGAACTGCTTCGTCATTTCTGACTGCGGATTCCCACAAAATTCCTCTGGTAAAAACCAATCGGGGACTCCACTTTCGCACATCGCCTGCCATGATTCTGTGGGCCAACCTCCGGTCTCCTCAATCGAGGTGGAAAGTTTGGAAAGGTGTTCCCGAAACTTTGAGTTGGCCAGAATCGGATCGAATGGATTGCTCATCGTTGCTCGTTCAATGTGTTGCGATTCAGGTCACGATGGATGATTTGCCATCCGCGAGATCCTGCATCATGCCGAAAACTCGCTGAGTCATATCATCATCGTCGGGGGCAATTCCTTCTTGGAGAAGCGCCTGATCTAACAATGTCGCGGCACAATTCGCGACGAAGTCATGATTTTGTTCATTTCCAACCAGGTTCGACAGTCGATTGACTAACGGTGCGTGAGGGTTGAGTTCGAGGATTCGTTCAGCCATCGGGAAGTCATCGTGTTGCATGCTGAGCACTTTTTGCAGTTGTGTACTCATCTTGCCGTTCTTGTTGACGAGGCAACACGGACTGTCTGTCAATCTGTCTGATTTTCGAACTTCGGCCACACGGTCTCCCAACTGATTTTGGAAAAACTCGATCAACGTCTCGAAGCCAGCGGGCAGGTCTTGAGACGAAGTTTCATCGTTCGTCTCTTCGTTTTCATCTTTGTTCGAGGGAAGTTTGACTTCTGCGGAATCGACAGAGACGATCTCTTTACCATCAAATTTATCGAGCTGACTCAAAACAATTTCATTGACAGGATCGACGAGTAGCAGCACTTCGATACCCCGTTTACGGAATGCCTCCAGATGTGGGTTTCGTGCGAGTTTTTCTTTCGATTGTCCGCTGAGGAAATAAATCTGTTCCTGATCATCGGGCATTCGTTCACAATATTCGGTAAGTGTCGTCAGGCCCGATTCATGCTGAGTCTTGTCTGAGGGGAAGAGTAACAATTTGCTGAGTCGGTCTTTGTTTCCAAAATCGGTATTCACCCCTTCCCGCAAAATTGTGCCGAACTCTTTGTAGAATGTGTAGTATTGCTCGGTCTGATCAGCTTGCAGGTCGGTCAGGTGATCGAGAACTTTTTTGGTGATCACCTTCTTGATTTTCATAAAGACGGTACTGTCTTGCAGCGCCTCTCGCGAAACATTCAGAGGAAGGTCGGCTGAATCAACGAGCCCGTACAGAAAACGTAGATACTCAGGAAGCAGTTTGTCGCAGTCATTCTGAACAAGGATACGTTTTGCGCATAAATACAAGCCGTGGTCAATTTTCCCAAAGCCGAGTTTTTCAAAGTTTGACTCGGGGCAAAAGAGAATGGATTTGAACTCAAACGGAGTTTCACTCGCTAAATGGAGATGCCAGTTTGGCTTCTCGCCGGCCATGCCGTGTGTGAGATATTGATAAAATCCCTGGTATTGTTCATCCTTCAGTTGTGACTTGGGTTCAACCCAGATAGGGGGTTGAGTATTGACTTGCTCGCCATCGAGTTTGATTGGGTGAGCGACAAATGTAGAGTAGGTCTGCAGAATGTGTTGTAACCGTTCAGGACGTGCAAACTCCAAAGCTTCTTCTTTGAGATGAAGTTTGATTTGTGTTCCACGTTCGAGACCTTCAGCAGGTTCGATCGTAAATTGACCGGTGCCGTCTGATTCCCATCTCCATCCATGGTCTTCAGAAAAGCTACGAGTGAAGACTTCGACTTTTTCAGACAGCATGAAGGCCGAATAAAATCCGACTCCAAACTGGCCAATCAAAGAAACATCGGGCTGCTTTTCCTGACTCAACTTAGAAAGGAAATCCCGGGAGCCACTGTGGGCAATGGTCCCCAAGTTTTGGACAAGCTCGTCACGAGTCATCCCGACGCCCGTATCCGCAATGGTGAGAATCTTGGCATCGGAATCAGGAAGAATCGAGATTTCCAGCGTTTCGTTCTGCCCACTGGCTTCACCAGATGCGAGTTGAAAACGCATTTTGTCTAAGGCATCGGAGGCATTGGAGACAAGTTCCCGAATTGTGATTTCACGGTTCTGGTACAAAGAGTGTGAAAGCAGATCCAGAAGTTCTTTGATTTCTGCCTGAAATGTGAACTGCTCGGTGTTTTGTGTCTCAGCCATGATTCTATTGTCCTAATGTATCGAGAAAGCCTGTCATTTCTGAAACCGCATGAGAATCACCATCTTGCTGTGCTGCAATGATTCCTGCTTTGACGATTTCAATTGCTTGAGAAAATTCATCATCTTCGGCCAAAACCTGGCCTAATTGAAAATGTGCTGCGTGATAGTTGGGGAAACGGACCAAAACATCGCGAAGTTTTTCAATGGCTTCTGTTCTCTCTCCACACGAGAGATATTCCTTACCAAGTGCATAGTGCAGGAACGGATCTTCAGAATCCGTCTCCAGCATTGCAAGGAGTTTTTCTTTGCGCGCCATGCAAAATCCTTAACGTCGAAATAAAATAAAATGGAGTAATGAAGTCTTTGTAGACGAACTGGAGAAGCCATTTTCTCAAACTGAGAGAAACCTGCAAGCGAAAGGGCAATTTTATCGTGTTAAAAGTTGTTGAACTGTAACAACTTGAGATCTATTTGGTGAGGATTTTAACGGTCTTACAGATCCGATTAGGATGATCGTCATGGTTTACCTGTTCTGACAGGGTGGAAGGATAGGCAAACTGTTTCGCGGATGGGTTTGCCCCTCAAGAGATCCCTGCAAAGGATCCGATTCTCGTTGCAAGGACTGCATTTACAGACGGGCATGGATGCCGAGAGTACGCACTTTAGAGACATTCGCGAAAGCAGCACCCAATAATGACGAAGCGAATCCAACTCATTGGCATTCAGGCAATTGCTCTCATGACAATTGCCACTAGCCTATTTGCCGCAAGCGCACGACGTGAAACACCACTCGTGAAGGCCGTTAGTAATTCCAAGACAGCAGTCGTTAATATCCATAGTGAAAAAACGACCTACTCTACCGATACCGTTTTTCAGTCGACCAAAGGTCGCAAAGTCAACGGGATGGGAACTGGGGTTGTGATTGATGAGCGCGGTTATATTGTAACCAACCATCATGTCGTCGATGGAGTTGATCTGCTCAGGGTGACTCTTGTTGATGGAAGTACCTACGAGGCGAGCGTCGTATCTTATGATCGCAAGCAAGATTTGGCCATTATCAAGATCAAACCGTCGAAGCCGCTGACCGTCATGACAATTGGAACGTCATCAGACTTGATGTTGGGTGAGACGGTTTTTGCTGTGGGTAACGCATTTGGTTACGAACACACCGTGACATCCGGGATTGTCAGTTCACTTTCGCGAGATGTTGAAGTGAACGAGACTCAATCATATTTCAACTTAATTCAAACTGATGCAAGTATTAACCCGGGCAACAGTGGTGGCCCATTGTTAAATCTCGATGGTGAAGTCGTCGGCATCAATGTGGCCATTCGAGCCGGAGCCCAGCGAATCGGTTTTGCGATTCCTATTGACCAGGCAAGAGAAGTGATTGCTGATCTGATCAGTGTCAATGAAATCGATCAAACAAGTCATGGTTTCGTGTCACGCGACTTGAAGACACCCGATGAGAAAAAGCTCATTGTGCAAAGTGCAGAGACGGGAAGCCCTGCTGAGAAAGCCGGTTTCAAAGAAGGGGATGTTATACTTCAGATCGGTGATCTCGAAATTACCGATCGGGTTGATCTCGAGCGTGCTCTGATCGGAAAAAAGCCGGGTGAAAAAATTGATGTCAAATATCAACGAGCCGAAGAAGAACTGACCGCACAAATAGAAGTTGGCAAGTACGATCCCTCACAAGTTGTTCGTGTGAAGAGTGATTCTGTCGTCAAGTCGTCGAAAGAGTCAGATATACTTTCGACGCGCATTTGGAACGAAATCGGTGTTCGTGTTCAATCTTTGCCAGACAGTCAGACTGTGACCCAAGGGACGATTTATGAGAGTGGGTTGCGAGTGACATCAATTCGAGCCGGAAGTCCCGCTGCGAAAGGTGGCATACAGCCAGGTGACGTTGTCGTCGGATTGCATCGATGGGCCACTGTATCAGTTGATAATATCGAATACGTCCTCGATCAGAAGTCGACTCTGGCGGATAAATCCTTGAAATTCTTCATCCTGCGTGGTCGCCAACCTCTCCACGGCAAACTCGAATTCTAATTCTCGATTTGTGTACGGTTTGTTCTAGTAAAGCCCCCAACTTGAGAGAGGAGCTGTATGATGGTTGGGAACACGTATTTTGAAGAATTCCCATTTCATGTCGCACGAATTTGACCTGATAGATTACATTTCTCAAATTGCAAACACTCAGTCTTCTTCGATTGAAGTTGGTATTGGAGATGACTGTGCTGTCTGGAACCCCTCTGAATCGCAAATTCTCTTAGCAACAGACATTCTCATTGAGGGAGTTCATTTTGACCTCAATCAACTTTCTTTTGAACAGATTGGGCGCAAAGCTCTCGCGGTAAATTTGTCTGATGTTGCAGCGATGGGAGGCAAACCTGCGACTGCGTTGGTTTCTTTGGGTATTCCCACCTCGGCATCAACTCAAAATCTCAAAGATCTGATGAACGGTTTGATTGCTCTCGCTCAAGAATATGACACGGTTGTCGTTGGAGGAGACACGACATCTCATGAAGGGCCATTGATCGTCAACGTGGCGATTACTGGTATTGCAACAAGACGTTCTATACTTCGCTCTGGAGCGGCAGAGGGCGATTCAATCTTTGTGACCGGTCCGTTAGGCGGCTCAATAACTGGACATCATTGGTCTTTCGAGCCCAGATTGAAAGAATCAGATTATCTAACATCTCACTACGACATCCATTCGATGATCGATATTTCGGATGGGTTGTCTTCTGATATTCGTCACATCACTAAGGCTAGCTCGGTGGGATGCGTATTCAACGAACATAATATACCGATTTCTGATCGAGTAGCCAAAAATCTGCATCAGGCAGATCGTTTACTTCATGCCTTCTCAGACGGGGAAGACTTTGAATTGTTATTCACGGTCTCTCCAGAAGTTGGAGAACAGTTGAAACAGCAAAGGGAAATTGAGCTGTATGAGATCGGAGTCATGCAAGGCGACGCGGATGAGGTGTTGCTCATGACTCGTCCAGGTGAAATTATCCCGTTACCCGATTCGGGTTGGAAACATCATTTCTCATAAATTGTGTTGACTAGCCAACTACATTGTCGTCGTTGAATCAGTCACTTCGTTATGTGATTCAAGTGTTTTTCTCATGACCGGGTCCATCTCTCGGAAGATTTCATCGACACCGTCTTTGAAGACATCGCCGATCAGAATGTCCACCATGTTGGATTTGTATTGAGGGTACATTTTCAAAAACGAACCGAAACTGAATCCGGGCGTATAAAACGCATAAACAAGTCGTCGGAAGTTATCGACACCTTTGTTGTATGTTTCCCGCCATTTCCCGAGCTGAGTACCTGATAAATCGTTTTTTTGAAATCCTTCAACAATGGCGTCGGCTGCGAATTCACCCGACTTGAGAGCCAGGAAGACTCCGGTGGAATAGCAGGGGTCGATGAAGCCACTGGCATCACCGACGAGTACCCATCCGGGGCCAGCCGGTTGCGTGGCTTTGTAGGAATAATCTTTCGTAACATAAAAACTTTCGCACTGTTGGGCGTTTTCCAGCCGACGCTTGAGCGCCGGGCATCGTTCGAGCTCTTCAGCCCAAGTCTCTTCCGGTTTGCTTCGAGATTTGTTGAACATGTATTGCATGTCACCAGTACATCCCACACTGACGACATCGTCGCTGAGCGGGATGTACCAAAACCATGATTTTTTGCCTTCGGTTTGTAGAATGATCGTGGCTCCTTCATCACGTCCTTCGTCACGAAGAGCGCCTTTGTAGTAAGACCAGATCGTTCCTTTTTTGAGGCAGGGGTCGGTATCTTTCAGGCCTAGTCGATTCACAAGAAAAGATGATTGTCCTGTCGAGTCTACGACAACCTGCGATTTGATTTCGCGAACGGGATTCTGCTCTTTGGTTGAGAGTTTAACTTTCACTCCCGTTGCGCGATCTCCCTCAAACAGAACATCCATGACCGAGGCATCGGATCGAAAGACAGTGCCGTTCTCAACAGCCTTGTCTGTCAGCATTTGATCAAAAACACCTCGTTCAACCTGCCAAGTAACCGAGCATTCATGCGGGTTGTAGTCTTCGAAGTAAAAAGGAGCCGACTCTTTGTGTCCGTCGGAGACAAACTGTACAGAATGCTTACGGGGAAAATTGCTGGCCTTAAGTTTCTCCAGCAAACCTAAACGCTTCAGTGTCCAATACGTTTCGGGAATCAGAGATTCGCCGACATGGAAGCGTGGGAACTCTGAACGATCCAAAAGAAGCACAGAATGTCCCGCCTCAGCGATGAGAGCGGCAGAGACCGCTCCACCGGGACCGGCTCCCATGACGATGACATCGTACTCTTGTTTCAACGTTGGTTGAGGTCCGTATTCTTTGGGAGTTGTCGTTATCATGAGTTATCCATCCATCGGATCAGCAACGAGGTTGTTAGCAAAATGCGATTGACTGTTTTCTGCGACCAGTCACTTGGCGTCGTCTCATCTTAAGTTTTAGGAGAGAGGTCTCGAAATTTCCAATAAATCGACGGCTGGCTGATGATTGCAGAAGATAGTCGCCATTCGCCCGTAGGTTTCTGCCTTCTCGTCCATCTGGAGATATTTCGCAAGTCCTGGTCCGGCTTCAAACTTGATGATGGCACCTAAGTCAATATGTCTGAGCACGTTATGGTTGATGAGAACTCGGCCAAGAGGGATATTTTCTTCGACAATCTCTTCCTTGACCTGGGGAGTGACGTACTCGAAATTGAATTTCACAATTCCGAACTGCACGACTTCATCGGTTCCCTCTTTGACAAGAATAATTTTTCGGCAGTATAGGCCTTCAGAGTCTTTCCGGTCCAAAATGCGCACTTCGACGGGCGAGTGGTGATACTTCTCCATCGTCACTGTCATGTGGTGTTCGTGGACCAGCATGGATTTGTAAGGTTCGGGCGTGAGGGATGACGGGCAATGTTCGGCTTTGGTAAATAGTGGATCTTCGTCGGGAAACAGATCGGTCAATGCTTTGAGTTCAACCAGTGGGTTCACTTGTGATTTATCCTGGGTCTGAGAGTCAGCAGGGAAAAGAGAGAATTGACGAGATCAGGTGTATCGAACCGCACGGTGCTTCTCTTCAAAGTATTCGGGAAGCAAACTATCGGCCTGTAACAGTCCCTTACGGGTCAGTTTGATGTCATCTCCATTGACGGTCAGATATCCGGCAGCCTGTTGATTGGCGAGTGGCGTGGAAAATTCTTCGAGGACATCGACATTGAACTTCTTGCGGAAGTCAGCCGCATCGATCTGGCCTTCTTTGAGCTGCAAGACAAATTCACGAATGAGAATCTGGTGATCAGTCGGGACTAATGCTCGATTGATGGGTAATTTTCCGCTTTGGACCGTTTGCATGTACTCTTCAATCTGGTCGAGGTTCTGGTATTGAACTCCCTGGAATTGACCAAAGGACGAGACTCCTGTTGCCAGAAGGTCCGAGCCGCGGAAGAGATTGTCGCGATACACAAACTGGTCTTTTTCCAAATCTTTGACCAGCTCATTACCGCTGGAAGGTTTGTAACCCGCTTCAGAAAGTGTGTCCATCGCCTCAGAGACCCAGCGTCGTTTGGTGGGCCAATCCGCAATCGGTGAAGTGATGCCGAGCTCTTTGATCTCTTTTGAGATGATGGTGTTGTGGGGTAGTTCCATCTGGTAGATGGTGATATTGTCGGGGTCGAGATCGCGGGCTTTCTCCACACATACCTCCCAGTTCTTGTCGGTTTCACCAATCATTCCGGCAATGAGGTCGATGTTGACCTGCGGAAAGCCCACTTCCTGAATCCAGCCGTATGCCTTGAGCACTTCGGGGGAGAGGTGTGCCCGGCCATTTGCTTCCAGAATGGCATCGTCAAAGTTTTCAATGCCGAGCGAAACTCGGGTCACTCCAATTTCTTTCAGCGTCTTTACTTTTTCCAGGCTTAACGTCCCCGGTTCACATTCGAAGGTGACTTCCTCTGCTTCATCCCAAGTGACATATTCGCTCATCCGTTCCCGGAGAGACAGCAATTGTTTGGAGCTCAAATATGACGGGGTGCCACCGCCAAAATAGACAAATTTCAGCTTTCGATCGGCAATCCCGGCCTGCTCAGACAGCATTTTGTTCTCAGCGATAACAGCCTGCACATACTCTTCGATGGTCTTCGCATTTTGTTGAATGTAGACACGAAAGTAGCAGAACTTGCAGCGTTTTCGACAGAACGGAATGTGGATGTAAAGGCCAAGTGGTCGATTGTGTTGGGGAGGATTTGACAGCGCATCAAGCGCACGGGGGACTTGCTCTTTCGACCAAAGAGAGAAAGGCGGATAGTTCGAGATGAAATAGCTTCCGACTTCCGTAGTTGTTGAAGTATCGGTCGCCATAAATAACTCACTTTCTGATAGACAAAATGCGGATGGTCAAAATGAAAGATTATTCAGGTTTCTTGCCGAAGCAGAAAATCTTTCCGCGGTTGCCTTCGGCACCAACGACCAAAACATTCTCACCAATGGCTGGTCCGGCAGTGATGTCGCGTCCCGCGTTGTATTTGAAGACTTCTTTTCCAGTCGTGATACTTACACCATACAGGTTTCCGTCTGAGGATCCAAAGAAGACTCTGTCTCCGGCGATGGCGGGTGAACTGTCGATTCCGGCACGAGTTCGGAATTTCCAGATTACTTTGCCGGTGATTCGGTCGATGCAATGCAATGCTTTATCACCACCTCCCACGATGAGATGTTTTTCAGTAATTGCAGCAGAACTGTGATAGGGGAACTCTTTGTTTCCGTCTCGGTATTTCCATTCGTATTCGGTTTTTTTCCAGTCCAAGGCGACCACCTCACTGCCATAGGTTCCTACATAGAGGATGTTGTCCCACACGGCGGGCGAAGCAATGAGGAACGAATTCAGGGGAATATCGGCAATTTGCTTCCCTTCATCAATCGAGATCACTCGCAGGTGTTCGTCGCAACCAGAGATAAATGTATGCCCGTCGGCAATTGCGGGAGCGCAATTGACACGGTCCTGAGTTTGGAATTTCCAGTTTAGCTTTCCATCACTGAGGTTCAGACAATAGAGATGGCTATCGTGCGACCCAAAAATGACTTTGTCACCGGAAAGATTTGCTCCCCCGGCAATCTCGGCCTCTGACGCAAACGACCATACTTTCATGCCGGTCATTCGGTTGACCGAGTGGAAAACGCCGTCTTCATCTCCCACCAACGCAAATTGATCAGTGATCAAAGGGGCGGCCTTAAACCCTGGAGCGAATGCTTTTGGGTCGTCACTTTCAATCGAGCGATATTTCCAGATTAGGGATCCCGTGTCACGATTCAAACAGAGTAGGAGGCCGTCAATCGTGGGGACATAGATATGGTCGCCAACAATACACGCTGTTCCTGAAACACCAAACTCCGTGTCGTAGGTCCACAACAGTTCCAGTTGATCGGGGAGTTTTGAGCCTGCCACTCCTCGTTGTTGTTCACCGTTACGAAATGAAGACCAACTCGTTTTGGAGGGCTTGCTGACCTTCGACGATTTCTCGTCGGCATTGGAGATGTTCTGGCCGATTGACAAGAAAGCAGCCAGCACCAGATAAAGGGTTATGTGTCGAGAGCGCATCGATATAGCTCCTCAAAATCGGGTGCAGTGATTTCGCGTGGATTAAACTGTGCCGTCCATTGCTGGGAGGCTTCTTTTGCCAGTTTGGGGATCAAATCACGATCCACATGGCAGGCCTTGAGGGATGTCGGGCTGCCGCTCGAATCGATTAATGAGACAATGTAATCAGCAAGTTTATGAGAAGCCGTGGGATCATTCTGATCACTCAGACCGGCGATTTCAGCGAGTTCTCCGTACCATCGTTTGGCGACTTTGGCATTGAACCGAATGACATGCGGAAGCATGACGCCGACGGCAATTCCGTGTGTGGTGCCGAAGTGTGCCGAGAGTGGATTCGCACACGAGTGTGCGGCACCTAGCATAGAATTTTCAATGGCAGCTCCTGCATAATAGGCCCCCAGTTGCATTTGCCCGCGAGCCTCAACATCGTCCGCCTGTTTGAAAATATCTGTGAACCCCTGGTGTAGGAGACGCCAGGCTTCCGCAGCAAACAAATTTGATATGGGAGTTCTGCGGTTTGTGACGTAACTTTCGACGGCATGGGTGATGGCATCGATTCCAGTATTGGCCGTGACCGAGACGGGCATGCTGACCGTAAGTTCGGGATCGAGGATTGCCACTTTGCAGGCGGCTTTTTTGTCGCCGCAAGCCATCTTCATGTGTGTGTCGGGATTCGCGATCAGAGCGAAGGATTGTGCTTCGCTACCAGTTCCCGACGTCGTAGGAATGGCAATGAGTGGCAGCATGGGCTTCTTGGCCTTACCAACACCCCAATAGTCCTCCATACGTCCACCGTTTGTGAACAGGAAATTGATACCCTTTGCGCAATCGAGACTGCTGCCACCTCCGAAACCAATGATTTGTTCGGCGTTGATCTCTTTGGCAACGGCTAGTCCCCTCTCAACATCTTCTGTCGTTGGGTTCGGTTGAACCTCATCGAAAATGGTGACGTTCAATCCCTCTTCTTCGATCAGTGCGGTGGCTCGATCAATTTGCCCCGTATTTCGAAGTCCTTGGTCAGTAACCAAGAGGACATGTTGCCCACCGACGTCTTTGCTGATTTTGCCAATCAAGCCAATCGTCCCTGGACCGTAAATTAAGCGGGTGCGAGGTTGGTAATCGATCATGGGTATGATTGATGACGTTGTATCGGCAGACGCACTCATTCAGACATCCGTTTCAGATTGCACATGATTACTGGTAGGACTGCTGTCCCGACTGTGGGCTTCTCACTCGGGTGGGAACTATTGCTGAGGTGGGCATCAAACTCGCTGATTTTCAGAGAAACCAGACTTTTAGGGAATTTACTGTCCCAGTCGTGAAAAGGTCTCTACTGATAAGGACTTAATTGTACTCCTCAGAGCAGTTGGGATCAAATCTTGTCTGGCTTGATTCTGCGACCTTTCCTACTGACGGATGTGTGATCAATCAGCGCAACTACCATTGGCTATGTGTGTTAACAAGATGAAAATGAGTTGAGCGGATTCAGTTCGCAAGGTCGGGCATTTTTGTGGTGGTTTTGTTGGTAAAAAAAAATCTTGCTATCTAAACCGTAAATTCTTAATCTTGAGAAACTCAAACATGTCAATCGACATTCGATTTTTAATAACCAATGCATAGTCTTTTCTCAAATTCTCGTGCGAGCATATCGAGTTCGCAAATCATAGCCCGTCCATTTTGAAATCAGTGTAGAGATATTCAGACAAGCAGAGACCCAGGAGATGCCAGCCTTCATGCTCATGGAATAGGAGATTCGCTATGTCAAAGCCGCGCTTAGCTCATGATATCATGGTGAAAAAACTGCACACGATGCAGCCGGAACAAAATGTCTTGCAGGGAATTCGACAGTTACTTAAATGTCGAATCTCTGGTGCACCAGTAATCGATCAGCATGGTGTCTATCAAGGTGTGTTCTCTGAGAAGTGTTGTATGAATCTTCTTTCCAAGGCGGCTCGTTTGGCAACTGAGCGCGGGAAATATGAGCGAATTCGTCGAGTGCGAGCGATGGACATCATGCAGACCAAGTTGGTCACTTTGACGCCCGACATAGATGTGTTCGATGCAATTGGCTTTCTCTTGAAAAATCGTATTTCGGGGTCACCAGTTCTTGATGCTGATGGTGACTATGTTGGTGTATTCTCTGAAAAGGGAAGTATGGATGTTGTCATTGAATCGTCCTATTCGCAATTACCGACCACGCGCGTTGGTTCATTCATGGATGCAGATCGAGGGCGTCTGATTCATGAACATACCGATTTATTGACGATTGCCCGCATATTTCTGGAGACTCCCTATCGCCGTTTGATTGTGCTACGGGATGAGAAATTGGTTGGTCAAATTAGCCGTCGCGATGTCATGAACACTCAAATCCGACTTTCTGAAGAAGTTTGGAATGAAAACACGGTCTTTGACCGTCCGCTGCATGATGTCGAGACGGTGAATCTGACGGAAGCCTCATTAAATAAACGGCCTCCACGAGTTTACGAGTTTATGGATACTGCTGCAAAAACGGTGAGTCAAGAGGTCGACCTGCTGTCTCTTGCCCAGATTTTCCGTTCCAGTCCCTATCGGCGGTTGCCCGTCCTCAACGGAGAACACCTGACGGGTCAAGTGAGTCGTCGAGATCTTTTGACGGCCGCCCATCATCAGATGGCTGTTGCTTCGCCAACAGATTCGAATCTGTTGTACCTGAGCTCATTGATGGAACGGCGGGAATCTCCGATTGCGACACGAAATCATTAACCTCTCATTGGTCGCTTGACGCCTGTTTCCCGAGGGAATCCGCCAGTAGTTCTGTAACACACCTTGCGACATGCCAGAAAGAGGCATATCCTCTGTATTACCAGATGGATAGGCTACTAACTGCAATGCAAGGATTGAAGGAACGGAATGGCGCATCAGGCACTTGAGGACTGGGTACAGGAAGTTACCCAGATCACGACTCCCGACAGTATTCATTGGTGTGATGGCTCTGAAAGTGAAATCAATACTCTCTATGAGTTGATGGTCTCCGACGGCACTCTCACAAAGTTGGATGACCACAAACATCCTGATAGTTATCTGGCACGTAGCGACATCAACGATGTTGCTCGCGTCGAGGGGCGGACCTTTATCTGTTTTGCCCAAAAAGAAGATGCCGGTCCAACAAATAACTGGATGGAACCGACAGAAATGCATGCGGTGATCGATCCGCTGTTTGAAGAGTGCATGCAGGGACGTGTGATGTACGTCATTCCCTATTTGATGGGGCCTGCTGGATCGGCAATGTCCAAAGTGGGAATCGAGATTACCGATAGTCCCTATGTTGTCGCCAACATGCGTATCATGACTCGCATGGGACAAATCGCGCTCGATGAACTTGGTGAGGATGGAGAGTTTGTTAAAGGACTTCACTCAACCGGTCAACTCGACCCCGATCAACGATACATTTCTCATTTTCCCGATGAAAATCTCATCATGAGTTTCTCGTCCAATTACGGTGGGAATGCGCTTTTGGGGAAGAAGTGTTTTGCACTTCGCCTCGCCAGTGTCTTGGGGAAGCGAGAAGGGTGGATGGCCGAGCATATGTTGATCCTCGGGATCACATCTCCCGAAGGGAAGAAAAGTCATATTTGTGCCGCGTTTCCTTCCGCATGTGGAAAAACCAATCTCGCAATGCTGGTTCCTCCTCAAGAGTTTCTTGATGCGGGATGGAAAGTCGAAACCGTCGGTGATGACATTGCCTGGTTGAAATTTGGGCCGGATGGTCGACTCTATGCCATCAATCCTGAATATGGATTCTTTGGTGTCGCCCCCGGAACCAGCATGGAGACCAATCCGAACGCGTTACTTTCCTGTCGCGCGAACACCCTGTTCACAAACGTAGCATTGTGTCCCGATAACACCGTGTGGTGGGAAGGACTGACTGAAGCGCCTCCTGATTCTGCCATCGATTGGAAAGGGAATCCCTGGACTCCCGAGTCAGGGGATAAAGCCGCACATCCCAACAGTCGATTTACAGCACCGGCTGGCCAGTGTCCGAGTATCTCCGACGATTTTGAAAATCCTGCCGGAGTACCCATCGATGCGATCATCTTCGGTGGTCGTCGCTCGACAACGACTCCCCTCGTTTATGAATCCTACAACTGGCAACATGGAACCTATTTAGGGGCCACGATGACCAGTGAGAAAACGGCCGCCGCTGCCGGTAAGGTGGGTGAATTACGACACGATCCGATGGCCATGCTTCCCTTCTGCGGCTATCACATGGCCGATTACTGGCAGCATTGGCTCGATATGGGCGAACGTGGGGGCGATAATATGCCTCGCGTCTTTCACGTCAACTGGTTCCGTAAGGACAGTGAAGGCAAATTTGTCTGGCCAGGCTTTGGCGACAATATGCACGTGCTGAAGTGGATTGTCGAACGGTGTGATGGGAAGGGGCAAGTGAACGAGACTCCTATCGGATATCTACCCGATCCTGCAACAATGCAGATTGATGAATTGGGCCTCGACCCGAACGACGTGAAAGTTTTGTTTTCTGTGGACGCCGAGGAATGGCAGGAAGAAGTGGAAGCACAGACTGATTATTTCCAGATGTTTGGCGAGAAACTTCCCGAAGGGATTCGAGCAGAGCTCGATGCCCTAAAATCGCGTCTCTAAGCGTAAGATATTTATGAAAGACGCTGTGATGAAAATCGCTAACTTTCCATGTCTCGTCATGTGTGTGGTTCTTCCTGTGTGTGTTCTTCAAGCCGAGGAGGCTAAAGTCGTCACACCAGAGGTGAGTGGTGCGCGAGGTTTTGGATACCTGAATGATATTTGTAAGATCGGGCCACGCATCAGTGGTTCTGCGGGGATGATCAAACAGCAGCAACTCATTGTGCATCATTTCAAAAAATTGGGTGCGCAGGTTGCCGAACAGAATTTTGATGCCCCGCATCCATTGAGTGGTGAACCGGTGCGGATGAAAAATCTGGTCATCAGTTGGCATCCTGAACAGAAAGAGAGAATTTTGCTTTGTTGTCACTACGACACACGCCCGTTCCCCGACCAAGACCCTAGAAATCCTCGTGGCCGTTTTATCGGAGCCAACGATGGAGCGAGCGGAGTCGCCTTATTCATGGAAATGGCCCATCACATCAAGGCGTTAGATGTGCCCTACGGCATTGATATGTTGCTATTTGATGGGGAAGAGCTTGTCTTCAGAAGAGGAGATAAATATTTCCTGGGATCGGAACATTTTGCCACGGAATATCGAGACAATCCTCCTGCTCACAAATACAAATACGGCGTATTGGTCGATATGATTGCCGGTAAACCGCTTCGTCTCTATTACGAACGAAACAGCCTCAAATACGCTCCCCAAGTGACGCAAAGCGTATGGCAGGCGGCTGCTGACAAAAAGAACCGGGCATTCGTCCCCCGAGCACGACATGAGGTGCTCGACGATCATATCCCCCTCAATGAAATTGCCAAAATTCCGACAACCGATCTGATTGACTTCGATTACCGCTATTGGCACACGACGGCGGATTCTCCAAGAAATTGCTCGGCAAAAAGTCTGGAGAGCGTGGCCGAGGTGTTGTTGTACTGGATACAGGTACTGCCGGGATTGAACGAGTAATCAGCTTTCATTGAATATACGGACTGTTTCGCTCACCATCGTCTCGACGCTGAAATGTTCCCGAACACCACGATGCCCGGCGTGAGAGTATTCTTCACGCTGACCATGGTCCTTTGCTAATTTTAACCAGGCATTGGCCAACTCTTCCGAGTTCTCTGGAGACACTAGCACTCCCCCATTTGTCCGTTGGATCATCTCCGGGAATGCGCCGTGGTTGGGTTGAATCACGGGAATACCGTTCGCCCACGCCTCCAAAACGGGCAAGCCTTTCGGTTCGTGATACGTCGTCGGGACCGAAAAGAGATCAAACTGTTTGTAAACGTCCACCTTTTCTGTTTGTGACGTGGGGCTGCCGATGTATTGTATCGCGTTCCCGAGGTCACGAACGCTTTCAAGTTGCTGTTCATAGAATGCCTGGTCTTTGGAACCAAGATAGCCACCAATCAGAAGACGAGAGTCGGAGTGTTCAGCATGGAAGATTCGAAAAGCTTCCAAGCTGTGGTGAAACCCTTTTTCGGGACAAATTCGTGCAAAGTATCCGATGGTCAATGGGCTGTTCTCCTTAGCCCCAGGTTTTCCATCATGTCCTGATAAATCAATTCCAAGTGGGAGTCTGTAAAAATTCTCGACTGGCAAACTCAAAAATTGAGACATGAAATCACGATAGTAATCGCTATGAGTGATGTAGCCATCGAAATGCTCGCCCATGTCTGAAATCATGGAGACCGCTTGAGATTGGTACGGCTCAGGAAGATCTTTCAGGAAAATATCGTCACCTTGCAAGACGCAATAGATCTTGCCGGTGAACCGTTTGCGTAATGATTTCACGACGCCTGTTTGCAAGATATTGCTGAAGCAGACAACTTCGGGCTTGAGCTCCTCACAAAGGTAATTGATCAGCTCTTCAACTTCCCGATCTTGTGGTCCGTCTGTACCTTGAAGAGATGCGAGTGTGAGTTCGCCGAGTTCTTTGGCATCATTGCTGATGCTCATTTTAGACGCCAAATTGAGAATGCGTGGATGATCGAGCCAGCGTGTCAATGGTCTCGGGAGGCGATGCCAAAGTCGGGACTTTGACTCCATATAGATGTTGATTCCGCCGAGAAATACTCGCTTTGCGCTGAGATCTTCTTCGTCAACTCGAATGGGAGTGTACGTGGGAAGAAGAGTGACATCGTGACCGGCTGCGTGCAGACCTTTCGCCCAAGTATTGTCGTGCATACAGGAGCCACAGAACATGCCGGCTCCTCCTGCGGTGACAATGGCGATCTTCATTTAGCACGTCCTTCGAATTGTTCAGAGAATGGGTCGTCTTTATTTGACAAAGTAGAGACCGGTAAAAATTTTAGGATCAATGCAAACGGTCTCTGATTCCTGTTTGAGCAACCAGCTTTTCACGGTTCGCAACGGTACTTCATGAACGGTAATATCCTCGGAATCATCTCCTCCCCCTTCAGTCACTATTTTCAGGCCGGTGGCCTTAAAAAAGGTCAAAACTTCTGTTCCAAACCCAGCCGAGATTGGCCCTCCACATAGGCTCTTCATACCTCGGGCTTCATAGCCGGTTTCTTCCAGCAATTCCCGTCTAGCGGCTGTTTCCAAGGTTTCCCCATCAAACTCCCGAGTGTCACCTGCGAGTCCCGCTGGGAGTTCGATCACACGTTTTTTGACGGGAGGGCGGTACTGTTCCGTCAATACTACTTTTTTGTCTCGTGTGACGGCGATAATGGCCACGATTCCGCTGACTTGGTTGCGCTGGGCGTATTCCCAACCATTTTCCTGGACAAGAGTCAGATATCGCCCTTTTCCAATGATGTTTTTCTTCGCGGTTTTCGCAGACGTTTGATTTATTGTCGGCATCGAAGTGTCTCACAATTTCAGAGATTGCTCGCGTTTTCAATCATCTGATTTTATGATGGGGGAACCGAGTTCCCAACCCCATACACGACATTCTTTTTCAAGGAGAAGATTTGTGATTCGACGCTATCTTGTACTGGCTTTGATTCCAGTCGCTTTGCTGGCTTTTACGATCCAGCCTGCTCACGCTCAAAAAAAATTAAAAGCACTGATGATTACGCAATCAGCAGGATTTCGGCACGGTAGTGTGAATCGGCGTGACCAGGAACTGGCTCCTGCAGAAGTCGCCATGGTCCAGCTCGGTCAACAGATGGGCAATCTGACCGTTCACTGTTCTCAGGACTGTGCTGCCGATTTCACCAAAGAGAATTTGCAAAACTATGATCTCGTGTTTTTCTACACCACAGGTAAACTTCCCATCAAAGAAGAAGATTTGGATTACTTCTTCAACGATTGGTTGAAACAGAAGGGGCATGGATTCGTCGGCTTTCATTCAGCGACAGATACCTTCAAAGATTATAAGCCGTATTGGGATATGGTTGGTGGTTCGTTCAATGGCCATCCTTGGGGGTCGGGAACAACCGTGACGATTAGTGTCCATGATACTTCGTTTCCAGCGATGAAACCTTTCGGAAATGAATTCGAGATTAAAGATGAAATTTACCAGTACAAAAACTGGCAACCGGAAAAAGTCCACGTCTTGATGAGCTTGAACATGGCGAAGTGCAAACCGAGCAAACCCTATCATGTGGCCGTCGCCTGGGCCAAAGAGTGGGATCAAGGTCGTGTCTATTACACAAACTTGGGTCATAACGAGGGAACCTGGACGAACCCCACTTTCCTGGAATCCACGAAGCAGGGGATTCTGTGGTCCGCCGGTCTGATTGATGCCCCGGCCAAGCCGAACCCGAAAGTCTCCCAGCAGCAGGAAGAAAAAGCGAAAGCAGATGCTGGTGAGTAGTTATGATTGTTGATGTCCGTCAAAACACTTCAGGGGACATCCGTGTGATGTCCCCTTTTTTATGGTCGGTCAATAATCTTTGAGAATAGGAACGACTTCTCTCTGTAACTCGCCATACGTCACATGGACGTTCTTGTCTGCATCGACAAAAACATCGACTTCGCTGCGAACACCGAATTCTTCCTGATAGATTCCCGGTTCGACGGAAAAGCAGGTCATCGGTAAGACGAGACGCTCTTCGCGAGTTTCCAAGTTGTCCATATGGGCGCCGTTGCCGTGGACTTCCTGCCCTATGTTATGTCCCGTGCGATGGACGTAGTATTGTCCATAACCGGCATCTTCAATGACCTTTCGGCAGGCATCGTCGATTTCCCATCCTTGTAACGGTCGATCTTCGGCGAAAGCCGCTTTGGCATAAGCGATAGCAGCGTCTCTCGCAGCAGCGACAATATTGAAAATCTCAGTGTATTTCTCGGGGGCTGATTCACCGACGAATCCGGTGCGTGTCATGTCGGCATACACGCTGTTTGGCTCATCCATTTTTGCCCAGAGGTCAATGAGGACGAAATCTCCTTCTTTGATTAACGTGTTATCGCCCGATCCTGTTTCGTAATGGCAATCGCCACTATGCGGTCCGACCCCTACGATGGGGGGGTGATAAGTTGTCATGTTATGGCTGTGGAAATGGTTCATGATCTGATCGCAGACCGCCGATTCTTCTACGGATCCGTTGTTGCGAACTTCTTCCGCGATGAACGTCCAAGCGACATTGAACGCTTCATCGCATAGTTTGCCAGCGGCAAGATGTTGTTGCCATTGCTGTTCCGTCCAGACGGCTTCGAACAGTTGGATCAGATTCCCGGAATCAACCACTTCGACGCCGAGGCTTTTGATCAGTTCAACAGTTCCCGCATCGACTTTGGAAATGTAGGGGTTGGCATTGCGGGGAGAATACTCCATCGCCACTGTCTGATGACCTTGTACTAACTCTGCGAAACCCGCTTCCAACTCTTGCCATTTAAGATAGACCAATTTCCGACCGGGTAAGTGATCGAGAGCCGAGGACTCAATGCGATGAACCAATTTGATCGGCTCACCTTCAGCGGGGATCGCATAGCAACAGCGTCGCGAACCCATTTGGTCGTCGGGAAGGTCGAGAACGCGACGAGCAAAAACATTACTGCCACGAAAGTCGTACAATAACCAAACATCAATCTCGAATTGTTTGAGTGCGTCCTGAATCTTTGAGAGCGAAAACATCGGCATCCTCGTTTGAGTCGTTATTCGGCGGGTGACTCTTCCGATTCTGGCGTTTTGCGAGGTTCAACGCGATAGATGCGACGTACTTTTTTCATCAGGATGGGATCTTCCTGCTCGACCTTGTCTAAAAATGCCTGTGCTTTGTCGGCAGTGGGAGACGGTGAGCCGTTTTCGTCGGTCTCTTGATTGGCACATTCCATCATGTAGATGATGATGGCACGTTTGAGTGATTCATGTTTCTTTTCGGGATGGGCTTCGTATTTATCGATGAGCAGGTCGATAGGTTGCCAGTCTTTCCAGCGTGCCAAGTCGGGGATGACCAGTTCGTCGAGTCGGTCGTGTTGCAGGAATGTCCGCATTGCAGAAATCAATGCTGGTTTGGGAACGCGGTCCCCACCATAAGTCCAGACAATGCGAAAGGCACGCATCAATGGATACAGAAAATCGACACTCTTCTCTTGAGTGGCCAAGATTTTGTCCTGGATTTTCAACAACCCCTGATCGCGCGTCAGAAAGAGATACCCGGTGACAATTCCTTCCATACCAAAGACGTATTCATCTGCTTTTTCAAAGAACTTCTCTCCCAGTAAATCGGCATCTGTTTTCTCTCCACACAAACCGAGAAGAATCCCATAAAGTCCCACCCGTGACTGCGGTGTCTCTTTCGAGTTGAGCCACTTGCGAAGCTTTTCTCTCGGCAATGAGTCAGAAAGGGTGACGACATCTTCAAAGGGAGCAAACGCAAACTCGTTGTAAGCATCGTCGGCGATGAGTGTGTCGGGAAACTCCAGGAACTTCACAAAGTAGGGTAGACGTTTGTGACGAGGCAGTTCAGGAGAGGGTGCCTGCATCACGTAGTGATAGCCGGTTTCACTGATTTCTGCAGGAGCTTCCCAGTCGATTGTCTCTTCACTGTTTTTGAGGCCGTTGAGAAAGAAGAGATCACCGGGTTCGGCTTCCCGATAATTATCGAGTGCGATCCGTTGTTTCGGTTGATAGAGCTTCGTGTCGTCTTTGCCGACTAAAGTGACCTCATAGACAGTTTTGGCCGCATTCTCGCCATCTCTGGCGGTCGAGGAGACCCATTGAACTAACAAGATCACATCCGAACGAGCGACCGTTTCGGCACGTGTCTCACTGGCCGTGGGAACACATCCGGGACAGTGCCAGTTTGACGCAACAACGTTTTTAGAAACCAGTGCCGTCAGAAAAGTGACAAGCAAAGCAAGTTGAATCGGACGTGTTTCACAGTTGGTCCATGTCATGGGTAATTACCTCAACCGGAAGAAGCGTTTGGCGTCTCGGTAAATTTTCGGATCTTTCGCCTGAATTTCTTCCAGCGCTTTGGCCGCTTTGGTGGCTTGTGCCGGAGCCTCGCCAGCCGACACTGTGTTTTCTGAGGAACAGACCAGCAGGAAGCGAATAATGGCGCGTTTGATGGAAGGGATACTGAAATCTTCCTCGTCATACATGGCGATCAGGCGGTCGGTGACTGCCCAGTCTTCCCAACGTGACAAATCGGCGATAACCAAATCGGCAAGCTCAGGGCGTTCCAACAAAACACGCATGGCGGCTCGTAAATCTTCTTTCGGGATTGTCCCCGATTCGTATTTCCACATGAACCGAAGAGCTTGCATGGCGGCGTAAGTTTCGGAGAAGGGAACATCTTTGGCTTTGAGCTTGGACTTTTCCATCTCTTTCAAGCCGTCCGATTTTGCGATCATCAGATAGCCCGACATGATGCCGTCGATTCCGAGCCGAAAATCCTGAGTCGGTTCGTTAATCTTCTCCAACATGACCTTGGCGTCCGTTGCATCTCCCGCCAGCCCGAGTAACAAGCCGTAAAGACCGAGTCGAGTGGGGACTGTTTTTTTGTCGGCCACCCATTGTCGCACTTTTTCGGTGGAGATTTTATCAGAGACTTTCGCAATCTCTTCGTAGGGAGCATTGGCAAATTCGCCGTAAGCATCGTTAGAAATCACTTCGTCTTGGTGTTCGAGATACTCAAGGAAATACGGCAATCGTTTTTCATAAGAAGCATCAGGGCCAGGTGCATTCACAATGTAGTCGAAGGCTTGCTGGGAAACGTCAAGCGGTGCTGCCCACTCTATCGAGGCTGTTTGTGTTCCTGTGAGTAGGAAGAGTTCGCCTTTGCTGGCTGATCGATAGGCGGGAAGGACCAGTGAGTCTCCCTGCTTTAGCAATCCTTCGGGAGCCTTGACGATTTTGATGATTTTGTACGTGGTGTTGCCAGCTTCGCCGGTGTCACCCTTCTCTGAACTCACATAGGCAATCTGGAGGACGGCATCGGCTTGCTGCATTTGTTCGCTGAGAGTCAATGAAGGGGCGGAGCAAAAAGGGCAGGCGTGTGTCGGTCTTGGTGCGAAGAGAAAGATCGCGATCGCCAGAAAACAGGTCACCAATTTCGTTGGACGTGTAAACTTCATGGGATAATAACTCCTGTCGGCGTTGAACATGGTCGTTCTAAGCGGAATTCACTCTATACGAACTTCACTGTGGTTCTCTACTCTTTCAGCATACCAATTGAAGAATGGCAAAGCGAGATGCCATTTACTGGTCCACGACTTTGGCGTCGGTGATTTCATAAAGTCCAAATAGTTCATCGCCGTCGACTTCAGGTCGAATATGAAATGTTCCGACCACATCAAAGGGCCGATTGAGAATGTAATTGGTTGTCAGTCCCTCTTGCATCTCAACGCTGATCAAGTCGTAGACTTTGGGATTACGGCCAAAGCAGCAAATTTGATTGTCGCGAGCCAAGACGAAAAACTCGATGCCCGTTTCTCGGAATGGAGGATACATGAATCCACGAATTCGTACTTTCTGTCCATCGAGTCCCATCATCCATTCAGGGAAATGGGAGACAGCGTCAGGGGGGACCGGCTCCATATTGAGAACCTTCAAGAGATCAAGGTCATCATAGGAGACTCTGGCGGCTCCGCTCTCTTGGCGAAAGGAGGGGGGCTCCACAAGCAGCTTGATTTCGCGTGCTTCTGTTGGTGTTGAGGTTTTGTTGTCAATGTTAGTTTTCAGTTCAGCCGCGTTTTGTCCATAGACAGGTTTGACGGCAACCAGCGGTTCAATCGTCTGGTCAGCGATGTTTGCTGTCTTTTCAATGGATTCCAGATCTTCTTCGCCAACTTCATTCTCAGTGAGTTCAGAATCTGTTTCTTCATCAGTCAGTGATGAAAAATCCTGGTAGTCTCGAGAAAACTCCTGTTGGCATCCACAGAATGTGCAGAGCGCGAAACAGAGGAAACAAGTAACGATAGTCTGAATTCGATCCATGCTCAGAACGCCGTTTTTGAAATCTCGAAATGAGAGGCTTTCATCTCATACACTTGAGTCAGCCCCTCAGACTGGTTTCGATTTGTTTGGAACTCACCCGCGATGGAGACGCGTTTATCGGTGAAATCCACTTTCAGTTGTTTGTCGAGTTTAACCAAAATCATGTCGGTCACTTTTGGTTCGCCACCAAAACAACAATCTCCATTGTCTTTCGCCAGGATAAACTCTGTGATGCCTTCTTTAATTCGGGTGGGATACATGAACCCTTTCAGGAAGACTTCCTGACCATCCAATTTCTCAACATCCGCGTGAATGGCCCATGAACCTTTCCCTTTTTCGTAGGAAAAGCCTTTTTCTGCAATATCATTTGAGAAACTGATTCGTTCAAACCCGGCAGGGACTTCCGTCTGATAGTCGTAAATCAGCTTGCTTGAACCGTATGTCGCCGTGCATAAGCAGAGTAGCAGACCAATACTAGTCATGCGGAATCCGCCAATTTCACTACGGTTTCGGAGAATTCCCAAAAGACAGATCACGCCAAGAATCGCACCAATCGCACCGACAATAATTCCGAAGGCCGTGATAAAGACCACCAGAGAGGCAACGCCCAGAACAAACGAGACGGGGGCCAGAACCGGGATCGGTTTGTAATGAAACTCGTTCTCCATGCTCAAGTCTTTAGGCACGGGGCTTTCAGCGACGATTTCGCTCTGTTCGAGAGATTCTTCAACGGTTTCGGTATCAGGCTCGATTGAAGCGGTCGTTTCCGAAGAATTGTTGGGGAGAGTCGATTGTGACATACGACTTTCATCCTGTTTTAAGGTGATACGGTGTATGGAGTCTGGCAATCGCGAGAACCAAAAGAGAACTCTTCTATAGTAACCTCCAGAAGCGAACTCTCCAGAGAAACTCGATGAAAAGCGGATGAATCTCTACTAACTGGTCGTTGAAGTCACGAATTATGACGATTTGGCGCAGGTTATTGCCCTACTGTCTGTTACGACCGTAAAACTGGCTCTGTTGGCCGTTTCTGGGCAAATCCAAGCCGTTAACCGGCCAGTGCGTCTGCAACATCGGTCCGATAAGCTGTCATGCCGGGAATAAAGCCCACGAGTGTTGCCAGAACCATCAGCACGGGAAAGAGGATAAATTCCAGCGGTTCGATGGTCAGCGGATCGACGAGAATGCCCGCAGATCGTTCGATATAGGGGGCCGAGGCATAGATGAGACCATGTCCCATCAAAATTCCCAGAACCCCTCCCGTGAGACATAACAGAACTGACTCTGCCAAGATGATGGAGAAGACTGTTTGCCGACGGGCTCCCAGGGCTCGCATCACGGCAATCTCTTTTTTGCGATCAGACATCGAATTATAAATGCTGACAAAAATTCCCACGCCGCTGACAATGATGATGAGTGAAGTCATCATGAACATGACCGTGCGAATGTTGCCCACAATGTTGTTCATCAGCCGACTGATCGGGCGAATGGGGTTTACGTATTGTGCCCGGTATCCACGTCGAGATTGGCCTTCCAGTAAGGCAGCCTGAATTGGTTTGTGAGTTTGCACAAAAATGGCGGTCAAATCTTTTTTGATTTCCGGCGTCTCATGAGCGTGGTGATGGGCATGATCGTGTCCACCCTCTGCACTATGGGCTTCGGCTTCCTCAATTTCTGCTTTTTCAATCTTGGCGATTTGTTCTTCTGTGAGAGAGGTGTTGCCAAAGAACTCAATCTCTTGTTTCACTGCTTCTCGGACCGGCTTATCGTGACCGGCTATCAAGTAGAAGCCTTCCAGATTGACAAACACTGTTTTATCATTGGCGGTTCCCGTTGGGGCAAGAATTCCGATGACCGTAAATTCTTCATCGTGAACGTGATCACTCTCGGCACCTCCATGCACCAGTTTGAATTTATGGCCGATTTCCCATCCGTTTTGGTAGGCGACTTGAGAACCGATAATCGCATCGAACGCTGTTCCGAAACTTTTGCCGGCCACTTTGAAGGATCGCCCCGGTGCGTAGCCGATTTTGAAATATTCGGTCGTCGTGCCGACAATTTTGAAGCTGCCTTCTTCCGTGACATCCCCCAGAGCAATGGGGACGGAAACTTTGATCCTCGGGTCGTCCTGCATTTCTCGATAGAACCGGTAGGGAAGATTTCCCACCGGATCACCGATTCGATAGACCGTGTTGAGGATCAGTTGTAGAGAGCTTCCTTTGGGGCCAACGATCAAGTCATAATTGATGGAGTTCTGGCTGAAGTTTTTCTCGACGATGGCAAATCCTGAAAGGACAATGACCATCAACATGACACCCAGCGAAACGCTCAGACATGTTAAAGAGGAAGCGAGGGCTCGTTGCCGAATACTCTTATACGCAATGGTAAATAGATTCATGAAGTCGTGGCTCCTGCCCGATTAAATTCACTCAACTGATCGACTCGATCAAATTGGTCTGCGACTTCCTGTGAATGGGTCACGAGCATCAATGAGATTTCATGCTCGACACAAGCTTCCCGAATCAATTTCAGAATTCCGTCCTGATTTGATTGATCGACATTCGCCGTCGGTTCGTCTGCCAGTAAAAGAACAGGGCGATTTGCCAAAGCTCTCGCGACGGCCACACGTTGTTGTTCTCCCACCGACATTTGCCCCGGCTTATGGTCGAGTCGATGATCGAGACCAACACTTTTCAGCAGAGACGCTGCTTCCTGACGATTGATCGCGCGGTTGGCAAAGGTCGAGCCGAGAAGAACATTTTCTACAGCCGAAAATGCGGGGAGAAGATTGAACGTCTGAAATACGAATCCAATTTTTGCCGCGCGGAAACGGTCTCTCCCCACTTCATGAAGTTTTGTGATGTCTATTCCGTCGATGGTCACGGAGCCTGAATCAGGGGCTGTGATCCCGGAAATGACATTGAGCACAGTCGTTTTTCCACCTCCACTGGACCCCAATAACACGGCCTGTTCACCACGTTCTAACTCGTAGCTGGCGATGTCCAAGACAGGTAAGCGATTGCCGGAGGGCTCCCGATATGACTTCTGGATGTTTTTCAGGCTGAGGCTCATGCAAATCTTTCGTTGATGACAACAGGGGAATCATCTTGAAGAATCTGTATCGAGATCGCAAGACCGCTCGGTGATGCTCTTTTCTGTACCCGTTATGACAAGTATTACGCCTGGATTCTCGAATTCGCTGGGCTCTCTCGACAAAACTTCTCTGAAGAAACGATCTGCCCTTGTTAATTGGAGTCCGGAAACGATTAAATGAGAATTCTGAAGCCGCACTTGCTAGGATAGGAACTTTGGGAATGGATGCCATGAATCGATTGTCACTTATGATTGCTTTTAGCGTGTTGGGAATTCTCTCTGGCTGTGGAGAGAAGCCTGAGACCACCCAAACTTCTGCGGAGCAGCAGAATAGCCCGACTGACGAACAAGAATCGAACGAAACGCCGGAATGGGCGAATTCCGAGACTCATATAGACGATTCGACTAAAGAGCCAGCGCAAACGGCGGCCGTGGAGCTTTCCACAATCGATCTTGCCGGTTATCAGCAAGCGATCCAGAGTCACGCTGGGAAAGTGGTGTTGGTCGATTTCTGGGCGACGTGGTGTATTCCTTGCCGAAAATCATTTCCACACACGGTCGAACTGGCTGAAAAGTACAAGGACCAAGGCCTGGTTGTGATGACAATCGCCTGTGATGATGAGATTGCCGCACATCAAGTCGGCGAGTTCTTGTCAAAGCAGAAAGCGACTGGGCTATTGAATTACCGGTCGGCTCATGGAAGCGAGGACGAGAGTTTCCAGTCTTTCAAAATTGGCGATACCGGCCTGCCACACTACAAAATCTACGATCAGTCGGGAGAGTTGTTGAAGACCTTCTTTATTGACGCAGAGGGGACACCGATTGATCAAGATGAAATGGAAGAAATGATCAAGAAGTCACTTTGAATTCATCTCGTCGTCTGATGTGGTTGTCGCTGTCAAAAACCCGCAGTTTGATGCTGTGACTGCAATTGCTCTTGGCTTGTTTGCGGTAGACCAACAATAACGGAGAACAAATCTTTCATTCACGCAGCCAGCCTGGCTGCGTAGTCTTTCTCGAATTCCTCAGGCGTCTGGTAGTTTAACGTCTGGTGGATTCGTTCGGTATTGTAAAATATCTCGATGT